>JBFWYO010000013.1:0-65681 GCA_050186335.1 Alphaproteobacteria bacterium
GTTCAGACGTGTGCTCTTCCGATCTCGAACTGCGCATCACAGCTGGCCGCGTTTCGGAAGCCTGGCAGGTCGTGCTATAATTACTTGCCATCGAGGTCTGTCATGACGAAGAAAAAGATCGGGCGCTGCCCGCTGTGTAAAGCCGCCTCGGCGGCGAAATTCTCGCCGTTCTGCTCGCAACGCTGCGCCGATGCCGATCTGGCGCGCTGGCTGAACGGCCAATACCGCGTGCCGGCCGAGGACGAACCCGACGAGGACGGGCCGCAGGACCCGAACGCCCCGCCGGCCCCGATGGCGCCCGGCGCGGGCCGCCGCCTGCACTGACAAAGTGTCCGAAAAGGATTTCAAATCAGGCCACTACGCGGCCGCATCGAGCATGGACACGGGCGGCGTTATCGCCTATAAACCGGCGCCCGTTTCAAGGCATTCCGTGCCCAGGTAGCTCAGTTGGTAGAGCAGCGGATTGAAAATCCGCGTGTCGCTGGTTCGATTCCGGCCCTGGGCACCATTTTCTCCTTACGCCGTTTGTTGTTGACCACTCGGCGCATCGCGGGCGGCTGCCGGTGATTCGAAAAATTGCAGACCTCGCAATCCGCGATGCCGAACTAGGCGTGTCTGACTCGAGTTCGATGCTGTACCCCGATAAGTCGACCGCGACCGCGGTAGCAGCCATCCCTCAGCCGGAATAATGCCGGAACAACGATTCGAATCCCCTAAGTCGATACTCCTCCGAGCGGCTGTGCCCAATACCGCCAGGGCACAACTACAATCCGCTTCGATGACAAGAATATAATCGCGCTGGGTGGCCGATTGCGCTCGCGTGGCGGTATTCACGACGAAGTCTGTGACAGTGGGATCGCGATGCGCGCGACCGGACTTGCCGAATCTGACCTCGCCCGAATCAATGCCGATGCCCTCGCTCAACTCGAACCAGGTGTCGCGGAAAGCCGCGAAAAATGCGTCGGCAGCCACCAGACAGAGCAGCTGCCAGCGAATGCACCCGAATCAAGATCGATCCGCACGCCGCGCAATTCTTGGCCCCGCACCTCATGGCGGATTGCCGGACTCCTAAGTCGCCTTAATTGGCCTCAGCCAATTCCCTCAATATTGGTCAAATGACAATTGCCATTTCGACATTCCGAAAAGCGCGTCAAGCCGCAAACATCGGAATTATCTGGCGATTTTGTCCGACATTAGATCTATTTTAATTATATCATCAGAATCTCGATGGGGAACTGGCGAATGCCATTCGACTCATATCTGATTGTGAACTGTGTTATTCTTATTCAAAATTAAGAAATGATCCGCGGCGACATTGTTATCGAGCCTCGGGCGAAAGAGCAGTTTTTATGCAAGAAGATCGGCGCACTCCTCACCGGTTGGCATTACGCCTTCTGACGGCGACAATCTTCTCGTTCATTTTTTTGAGCGCGCGGATTTTCGTACATCCGAGTTGTGCGGCTGACGATGCGTTGAATCGACTTTTCGAACAAGTGCTTCGGGACCCAACAAATAGCGCATTCAACCTGAATTATGCTAAAGCGGCGATCGAGCAAGGCGAGTTACGTAAGGCGCTTGCGGCATACGAGCGGGTTTTGGCAGTTGATCCGAAAAACGAAGACGCTCGGCTGGGTATGCAAAGGCTAAGGCGATTGCTTGAGCCTGATGCGACATCGCTTGTTTTCGCGATTGGGCCACAATTCGAATCAAATCCCGGTCACAATTCCGGAAGGCAGGATTCCAAGACATACGACTATGTAACTTTTGGTCGCGCCCAGTTGATTGATCAGCGCCGCATCGAGAATATGCGTTGGCGCACAGAGACCGACTTGTTCGCGAATTCTCACGCGCGCCATCAAAGTTTGGATTATGGCATTATTAGTGTTCGCAGTGGGCCGATCCTCGACCTAACGACAGAGCTTTCCATTCAACCTTTCTTCTCGCCGAGCCTGTCTTGGTTAAACGGTCGCATTCTGGTCACGGAATTATCGCCGGGAGCAGTCTTCGAGTTTCGCGGTCTTGAATACCTAAAAAGTGTGTCGGTGCGCGGAGCTTATGGCTTTGTCGATAATCAAATTTCGGACCGCGACTCAATCCAATTTGAAATAGTCGCGCGGTTTTTAGCCAATCAGATTATCGCTGCAGGTGATATCGCGGTATTTGCACCCTATTACCGGTATAACACTGTACGAGGGACGGGCGCGGCTGGAAGCTTGGTAACTGGCGAGCAATACCCGTTGCGTTTTCACCAAGTCGGCATGCGCGCAGACCATTATGTACCGATCGTCGAAAATTTGACTCTCGGATCCTATGTATCCGTTGAATATCGTCATTATTTCGAGAGTACCTCGGATGGCAGCAAGCATCGCCGCGATATGCTTGTATCGCCGGGCGTGCAACTGATTTTTTCGGGCATAGTGTTCAAGCAGACTGACATCAGCATTGGCTATCAGTTTGATTACAATAGTTCAAACGATAGCGCTCATCGCTATTTGAACCATATAGCGGGCGCGCGGTTGATATGGAGGATGTGATGGAAACGCGGTCGGTAGTATTTGCCTTCGGGCTGGCGATCACTTCGTTTGCTCCGGCGATTGCGGCAACACCGATTGGCACCGCGTCAATTGTGACGAATGTTGTCACTGGAACCGATGGTGCGGACTCGAAACGGATCGTTGTCGGCGACCAAGTGTTTCAGGACCAGCGCATCATGACGGGGACCAAAAGTTCGGCGCAATTACTTTTCCGCGACGAAAGCGTCCTGACATTGGGGCCAGATGCAAGCGTGGTACTATCGCGCTGGATTTACAATCCACAAAAAAGGAACGGTGAAGTTGTTGTCACCGCCGTGACTGGAGCGTTCAGATTCATTTCTGGATCCGCGCAGAAAGATGCCTATAAGATCAATACTCCGGTCGCCACGATTGGCATTCGTGGGACGATTGTGCATGGATTGCTTTTGAATGGGCTACTTACATTTGTAGTCCTGGAAGGATCAGCGGAAGTTTGTAACCTCATCCAAAAATGCGTCATCGTTCAAGCCGGCTGGTATCTGATAACGAACGGCCGTGATTTGCCGGAACCAAGCAAGGCAGGTGAACGAGTTTTGGAAGCGCTTACCGATCCCAACTCGAATTTAAACACCTTGTTTGGCGGGTTGCAGAATGTGCATCCGACCCTCGGAACCAATAACAATGCCCCTGGCAGTGTTCCTCCGGGCGTTCCTCCTGCCGAGCCACCGGGTGGCCCCCCGAGTAATCCGCCTACATCTCCACAAACCGGATTTCCGCCAGTAACAACCCCGTCAGGCTTTGTCCCGCTTGGTCTGCAGAACCCAAACAACCCCAATTCGCAAGGATTGCCGAATCGCGACCCGGCGACGAATTTGCCGCCGGGCTTACAGAAGAAAAAGTAGCGGCGGACCACACCGTCGGGTAGCTGCTTTGCGCGCCTATTGGCAGGGAGTGTGTTCCCACGCGTTAGGGGCCACGGCTTATTCGATACAAGTTTGTAACTTCTTTTAGTCCATCAAATGCGGCAGCGTTCTTCATTTCCAAATTATGCGAGATGCATCCTGAGATAGTCCGTACGAACCGTATACCTATCAATTCAAAATGCGGATATACTTACTGTAATTAGTCAAATTGCCTCGAAGGATATTTCTATTAATCAATATGATAAATAATGAATAGAAGTCCGGCCTTGTAGGATCATCATGCCGGCTGGTCATCGTCGTTGAAGGTCAAGGCCCGCGGCAAAAGGCGATCCGCCATGGCTGAGGCCGACACGGAGAAAGGACGCCTCAGCTCTGACTTCAGTGGACGTTGACAGTTACGTGCAGCCATGGAAATTCAGCACCAGCCCCGAGGCGGTTAAAGATTGTACGTCGGGTACGGATTGAAGACCCGTGTGTCGCTGGTTCGATTCCGGCCCTGGGCACCACTTTCCCATTATGCAATTTGCTGCGCATCGCTCGGCGCATGGCGTTTTGATCACCGCCGAAGAATGATTTCAGCACGGACCAGTCGGAATATTTCGCTTCGACAAAGGGTGGAATAAAGGATGGTTGCCATGAACCGGACAAGATATGGGCGACAAAATCACAAAAACCGACAAGCACCATCTTTGTAAGGCGGGCAAGGTCGACGTCTCGGTCAATGTGAACAACGGTAAGGTGACGGCGCTTGCCGTCAACTAGGTCAGCATAAATCAGCAGCTTGTCGGTCTATCCGGCGATTTCGAGCTTCTACGAACTCGATGCTGCGACGCCGATAATCTTTGTAAGCATCGCGATCCTTTGGCACCGACGGAGTATTGAAGTCATCGAACGCCATGAAAAAGTTGACGGCTGAGCAATCCGTGGTGACGAGGTCCTGAAGCATGAAGAAATCCACATAGCCGTTGAAATCGTCGAACAATGAGAAGAAATCGCGATAGCGCGACAGGGTTTCACCAAGCGGGCTGTTTCGGTCCTGATAGTGGCGGCGAATGCACTCCAACGTGAGATCGAAGCGGTCAGCGATCTGCCTGTTAAGCCCACGCGCGCCGTTTATCGTACTTTGCCCCCCGATTCTATTGCTCGGAAAAACCATCATGCCGCCAATAGTGTAGCCAATCGTTCGGAAGGCTTCGTTCTCGTCTTCGGGAAAGTGCCCAATGATGCTTTTCATCGATTTCCATCGTGTGAAAGTTTGGATGACCGAGTCGCTGGATAGGACGAACTCGCCTAATTCGGATTGATGATGGAGGTACGCGCCAGGCTTGGCGTCATTTAGGTCAAAGGGCCGCCCGCTCGGCAGCGGCTTGCTCCACAGAAACCTGTGATATTGCCGTAGAGTAGGGCTGTACTTATCGGGGTCTTTTCCAGACGCATCGGTCCTGAAATCAAACGAGGTATTGATCCGCATACGTCGTTATCCTGAATTGGGCGCCCGCGCTTTATGAACGAACCCTCCGAGAAACTGCACAGGCCCGCCATCGAATCCTGATGAGGGATAGTAAAGCGAGCGTTCCGGCCCTGGGCACCATTTTTTCAATGCGCTCGACCCATTTCTTGCGTTCGTACCCTTGACAGTAAGGATAAGTTAGAATTGTGCAGGATCAACAAAAAGGGGCGAATTCGTGACACGGGAAGACGATGCCGCACGCGAAAGGGTGAACGCCGAACTCGAAGCAGCACACCGAAGAATGCTATCTGAACAAAAGGAAAAATATGTCCTCGAAGGTCAAAAGGCGTTCATAGCGATAAATGGAGCTGGCGCAGTGGCTCTACTTGCATTCTTGCAAGCGATTTGGGCAATTCCAACGGCAAGTTCCATTAGAATCTGGGTATTGGGTGGAATTCTAGTATTCGCGATCGGTGTTTCACTCGGTGCACTGAGCTACCCGCTTCGGCACCACGCGTTTGTCAAAGGCGCCCACAATTCGAGTCATCGGCTATATCGTTGGTGCTACTGGTATATTCCAGCAGGTGCGATCCTGTTATTCTTGCTTGGCCTATGCCTTCCCGTAATTGGTGCATTGATCGCGGTACTGTGAAATTTGGCGTAGCAATTTTATACGTCGTTCAGGGGCACCTATAATGATCTGGTTCGACAACAATCGCATTCCACCTGGTCATTGGCCGTTTCTTCAAACCATGCATGCGGGGCTGCGAGCGATTGAAGAGGAGCTGATTGAAATCGTAGATATAACTGACGGAGCCGGTAATATTTTGATAACGGGCTGCATGCAGGCTTACCGACAAGCAGTGTTACATCGAGTAAGTGATCTTGCCGCCGGATCAGTTGGGTCGTGGAACGGTAGATATCCCATCGCTGCCGCTGCTTCTGCAAGGGCGCTACTCGAGACAGTCGCGACATTCCACTCTTTTCTAACGCGCGCTCAAAAAATGTCTGATCAAAAAGATTGGGGAGCAATCGGCGGGCTAGTAGACTCTTATGCCTTTTTTTCGTCGATAAAATCGATGAAGAATGCGCTTACACTGCACGATCCACCCCGAATTGGAAAAATTGTTGTTGAATTTATTAAATCGACCCAGCCCGGTGCAGAAGATTTTTGGGATCAAATTTGCGATACGTGTCATCCGAACGGCGCGCGCATGATGAAATTTTCTGGGTCTCTAGACAACGGAAAATATGTAGGACGTGAGATATCGGACAAAGATTCGTTAATATTTCCGGCGATATACAATTGTCTATATTCTTGTTGCTGGTTGATTGCGTCCGCGACAGAATTTGAAATCCTGCAAGAGGAGATTGCGACTGGAGGTCCATTGTCGACCGATCACAAGCTCATTGTAACGCGCGATCTGATTAACAATGTCTCGGACCAATTGAGTAAAGAAACTCGCCAAGGTTCGTTGACGACGAAGAAGAGCTAAAAGCGCATGCCCGGCGCTTTGAAAATCCGCGTGTCGCTGGTTCGATTCCGGCCCTGGGCACCATTTTCTCCTTACGCCGTTCGTTGTTGACCACTCGGCGCATCGCGGGCGGCTGCCGGTGATTCGAAAAATTGCAGACCTCGCAATCCGCGATGCAGTCCCAGTTGTGATTCCAAGTTCGCGACGTGTGTCGGCCAAGCGCCGCGCGTCGGCGTTGCGTCATTCACCCGTAGTGCGGTTCCGTCGGCGCCGCAATCGGCAATGGCCACCCGGAACGAAGGCGGATAAATCCAGCCTCTAGAATTTCTCCAGGCCAAGCAGTAACGTTGCGTGGGGGCTAAATCAGACCTAGGCCACGTTAACTAAATCGAATCCGCTTCAACCGCCCGGCAGAATGGCAATTCATCGCGCCTCGCCGCCGGGAATTCGGGCAGTGAAGTACTGTCAACCGTTTGCGTAAGTTCGCGTTTCATCCTTGATATCTTGCTTCGGGAGGGATGATGCCTAACGAAACATCGCTTGCGAATGGCCGCTCGGACGACCGGTCCGATGCATGGGCGGCGGACCCCCACACATTCGACATTTTCAAGCTCGATCAGCGCTTCCTCGCGTCGCCTTATGCGACCTATGCGCGGCTCCGCCAGGACGATCCGGTGCACCGGAACGCCGATGGCTCGTATCTTGTCACCCGTTACGACGACGTGGCCCGCGTGCTGCGCGATCCCGACATGAGCTCGGACAATACGCGCACTTTGACGCCGGTCTACGGCCAGACGCCGTTGCTCGAGCATTATCTGCACCTGATGGTCTTCGTCGATCCGCCGCGCCACACGCATATCCGCCGGCGGCTGGCGCACGCGTTCACGCCGCGCGCGCTCAAGACCTGGGAGGTGTATGTCGAGCACGCGGTGCGCGAGCTGCTGGACGAAGCGCTCGCGAAAGGGCGGATGGATCTGATCACCGAGTTCGCCTATCTGCTGCCGATTTCGGTGATCGCCAAGATGCTGGGCGTGCCGCGCGAGGACCAGGCGCTGTTTCGGCGCTGGTCGGCCGGGGTCACCAAGCCGATGGTCCCGTCGCCCGCCGCCGCCGTGATCGAAGAGGGCAGCGGCGTGGTCGAGGAGTTCAAGGCGTATTTCCGCACGCTCGCCGAGCGCCGCAGGCGGGAACCGCGCGACGATCTGATGTCGCTGCTGGTCCAGGACGACGGCAGCGAGCCGCTCGACGAACTCGATCTCATCCACAACGCGGCCTTCCTGCTCAACGCCGGGCACGAGACGACGATGAATCTGCTCGGCAATGCGCTTGCCGTGTTGTTCCGGTTTCCCGATCAGCTCGCGCGGCTGCGCCGGAATCCCGATTTGTTCGAGACCGCCGTCGAGGAATTCCTGCGCTTCGACAGTCCGAACCAGCTCGGCGGCCGCAGAACCACGAAAGCCATCGATTTTCACGGCGTCACGATCCCGGCCGACACCTTCATCTGGATTTCGAACGGAGCGGCCAATCGCGACACGGACCAGTTTGCCGGCGCCGAAAATCTCGACGTCGGCCGTCAACCCAATCGTCACCTCGCCTTCGGCTACGGCATCCATGCCTGCCTCGGCGCCAATCTTGCGCGGGTCGAAGCGAAAATTGCGCTCCGCACGCTGATCTGCGACCATCCCAATCTGCGTGCGGACGGCACACCGGTCCCGCGCATGCATCCGCGCTACCGTGGCTTCACCTCATTTCCGGTCGCCGCGTAGAGTTAAGGCCATAGGAGCACCATTAATGCACACCCACGCTCATACCCACGGCGCCGCCCACGGGCATGTCAGGCCACCGTTCCGCGCCGATCACGTCGGCAGCCTGCTGCGGCCGGCCGCTCTCAGGGCGGCGCGCGAAAAGGCCGAAGGCGATCACCACACGCGCGTGCGCGGCAGCCGCCGGTTCAAGGAACTCGAAGCGCTGGAGAACGAAGCGAGTCTCGATGCGATCCGCCTTCAGGAGGCGGTCGGGCTCGAGGCGATCACCGACGGCGAATTCCGCCGCCGCTCGTGGTGGCAGGATTTCGTGCTCGAGCTCGACGGCACGTTCATCGATTTTGCCGAATTCGCGATCGACTTCGCCGATCCTTCGGGCCACAAGCTGCCCGCACCGGTTGCCCACGTCGACGGCAAGATCAAGCGGTCGCGCTCGTACAATCTCGACGCCTACAAGTTCCTGCGTGCCAACACCAAGCGCACGCCCAAGGTGACGATGCCGTCGCCGCCGGTCGTGCATTTCTTCGGCGGGCGGCTGGCGATCGATCCCAAGGTCTATCCGGATCTCGGCGAATTCTGGGCCGATCTCGCGCGCGCCTACCGCGAAGAAATCGCGGACCTGGCGGCCGCGGGTTGCACGTATGTGCAGATCGACGAGTGTATCTTCGCGCTGATGTGCGATCCGAAGTTCCGCGTGCAACTGGCGCGCCGCGGCGACGATCCCGAAAAGCTGCTCGGCACCTACGCCGATGTGATCAACGAATCGATCAAGGATCGTCCCAAGAACATGGTCATGGCCATGCATCTGTGCCGCGGCAACAATCGCGGTCATTGGCTCGGCGAGGGCGGCTACGACTACATTTCCGATGTGCTGTTCAATACCGTCAACGTCGACGCCTTCTTCATGGAGTACGATTCGCCGCGCGCCGGGGATTTCACCCCGCTGAAAATGCTGCCCAAGGGCAAAACCGCGGTGCTCGGCCTGGTGACCAGCAAGTCGCCCGCCCTCGAAACCGCGGACGATATACGCCGCCGCATCGACGAAGCGGCGAAATACGCGCCGATCGGGCAACTGGCGTTGAGCCCGCAATGCGGCTTTGCCAGCCATTTCATGGGCAATCCGCTCACTTTCGACGACGAACGCCGCAAGCTGGATCTCGTCGTACGCGTCGCCGACGAGGTATGGGGCAGCGCACGCTGAGTATCGAACGATAACAAAAGCAGGGAGGACAGCGATGATTGGAACCGGTGACTTTTCGATTTCCCGTCGGCGCGTGCTGGCGGGTTCCGCGGCGGCGGCGCTGGCCGGATGGTTCGCCATGCCCGGCCGCGCGCGGGCGGCCGACGACTTCAAGATCGGCGCGGTTGCGTCGCTGTCCGGTCCCGCGTCCGCGTTCGGCAAGGATTGGGCGGAAGGCTTCCAGGTTTACGCGAAATCCTGGAACGAACGCGGCGGCACCAAGGGCCGCAAGATCGCTTTCGAACTGCTCGACGACGAAAGCACGCCGGCGAACGCGGTCAACGCATTCCGCCGGCTTGCCAGCAAGTCGGATACCAGCGTGATCTGGATTGCGCTCGCGAGCCAGACGGCGCTCGGCATCAAGGCCGTTTCCGACGAGTTCAAGGTTCCGGTGATCAGCGGCGGCGGCGTCGATTCGCTCGGTCGGCCGCCGTCCTCCTGGTTCTTCAAGATTGCGCCCGGCGGGTCCGACTATGTCGCCGCGGTGCTGCAATTCGCCAAGGCCAAGAATTACAAACGGATCGCGTCGCTGCATGCGACCGACGCAATCGGCCAGGCCGACAAGCAATGGATCACGGAATTCGCGGGCAAAGCCGGGATCGAAGTGGTCGCGCAGGAAACCTTCGCCCTGACCGACACGAATTTTTCGTCGCAGTTGATCAAGATCCGCGCCGCCAAGCCCGATCTCATCTACAACGGCGCCACGGCGAATCCGGCGATTTTCGTCTTTAAGCAGGTCAAGCAGCTCGAGATCAAGACGCCGATGATCCTGTCGCAGGCGGCGATCAACCGGGCGTTTTTCCAGGCGATCGGCGGGCCTGCGGAGGCGGAGGGTTACTATTCGGTCATCTCGGTCGGCGCGCTTGCGGCCGAAATGGGCGGCGAGACCGCGCGCATCTTCGAGCAGCTGTCAAAGGCGCTCGGCCGGCCCGCGATCCTGTTCCACACGTTCGGCTGGGATACCGGCATTCTCACCGAATGGGCCGCGAACAATTCCGACGGCTCGCGTCAGGGCTTGCGCGACGCCATGGAGCGGGCGAAGGAAATCCCCGCAATCAACGGGCCGTTCAATTACTCCGCGGACAATCATATCGGACAGGACACGCGCGGATTGGTGATGGCGCAGCTCAAGGGCGGCAAGTTCGTAAAGGTGGATTGACCGGATACGATCGAGATCGACCGGCGTTTCGCCCGGAAACGCGGCAATGTCGCGCGTCCGGGGTCGGTAAGTGCGAGACCCTGGCAACGGAGTCGAGCTAGGTCACATGAACCCGGATCGACGAGTCAAAGCGCATTAGTCCATGTTCTTCCGGACCGCTGCCCGATTCGCCGGTTCTTGGTGCGGATCATCGGAAAGCCGCACGCCGTGTTGCAGTCGAAAAGAAATAATGCGAGAGGTAAGCCGTCTCGATGATCGGGCTCAACACAACGGAGGCGCGGCTTGGCCGTAGCCCAGCAATACAATTTGGCCTATCGCGTTCTGGCCATATGCGCGAAAATGCCGGCGGCCACTGCGATCGTCACGCCGGCCCGCCGGATCGATTACGCGGAAGTCGAGCATAACATTCTGGATTGCGCCGAGGCGCTGCATCGGCGCGGCGTGAATCGTTCCGCGTGCGTTGCAATCGATACGACCGACGGCGGGGTTGCACGGTATCTGGCCCTGGCCGTCGGATTGATCGGATGCAAATGGGTCGATGCCACGTCTGCCGCGCTCGGAAGGGCCGACCTTGAGATCACGCATCTGGTTCAATTCAAGGGAGTCCGGCAATTTCCCCCTGCAAGCAACGTAATTCCGGTGCGTCCGGAATGGTTCGCGCCCAAAGACCGGATTGCACAGCGTCGGATGATCGCGGCGTTGGGCGGTTATCAATCGCCCGATGATACGTGGATGATCGCGCAATCGTCGGGCACGACCGGCACGCCAAAATTCCTGGCGCGCAGCTACCGAATTGCATCTCTGGAGAGCGTCCAGCAGATCAAGCATTATCAGGCCGCCACGCGCACGATGTTGAGCCTGTTCCCACCGCTCTCGCCCGCGTCGATCAACGGCACATTCGGACCGTGGTTGACCGGAGGGGCGCTGATTTCCAACGAAAACCCGAAGTTCCTGTTCGACGCAATGCCGGCCATTGTCTACGGATCGCCGATACATGTTAACAGACTCATTGAGGGGTTTGCGCAACCAAAGCGCATGCACGGCAGCCGGGTCGTGATTGCCGGCGGGCCGATGTCGAGCACGCTGGTTGAAAAGATCTTGAGCGTGTTCGATTCGATCCTGCTCACCTACGGATCCAGCGAGGCCGGATTGTCCTGCATCCATCTCGTCACCGAGCCTGGGCGGCAATTGGGCATGGTCGGTGCCGCGCTGGACGATACAGCGGTCGAAATCGTCGATCATGACGACAAAGCGTTGCCGCGCGGCAGCATCGGCGTCATCCGCGTACGGTGCATAAGGCAGGTCACCCGATATATCGGTGATGACGTTTTATCCGCGCAGATCTTCCGGAATGGCTGGTTTTATCCCGGGGACAGCGGCTATCTCGATGCCGACAAAAATCTGCATGTGACGGGACGCGTGAGCGATGATTTCAACGTCGGCGGCACAAAGATAAACGCTGTGGAGATCGACATCGCGATTGCGAAGACGGCCGGCGTGCAGGATTGCGTCGCCTTCGTGCGGGACGATGCGAGCGGATTGCCGGAGGTGGCTGCGCTCGTTTGCGTGTCGCCGGACGCAGATCATCGCGCCGTGGCGCAGGCAATCAGAGAGAATTGCGCTAGGTTGATTCCGACTCCGTTCGTCCCGCAGGCGATCTACATCGTGGGCGGCATTCCCCGCAACGCGAATGGCAAGGTCGTGCGGGGGGAAGCGGCCAACTTGGCCAACAACCTGCAACCGATATGATTGTTGCGCAGCGTGCGCGACGTTGTCGTTGCCCCGAAAGTTTGGGTCACGGTGCGCATCGAGCGTCGTCCGTTTTGACGGCGAGATCGCGACGGGAGCGGCCAAGTTCGCCGCGGATCTTCCGCACCGCACGTGTCTTCTTCGCCGGAATCCGTTATCTGCGGTTCTGCCTCGGCCTAATTGGATCTCAAGACGTCCAGCTCGCATCGTGACGGCGCGTTTTGAAATGCCGGCGGAACGAAGCGACCCTTATGTTCGTCGCAGAACGGTTTGGCCACGCCGTATGCCGCACACAGGTAGCCGCCGACCCATTTGAACGGCGCCTGACAGCCGCGAGCCGGTACGTTGGGCTCGGCGCTCGGCGTGTTACCTCCGCGGCAGGTAACGTTCGGGTTATCGTTGGCAATCGCACAGAACATCAATGCGCCTTTCTCCGCGCCATATGTCGCTATCAAACGCTCCCGGAACATCCTGATCTTGTCGCGCGTGTCCAGTACCGCGCCGGCGACGGCTTTATGAAAATTGGTGCCGATTCGGCCGCGCGCGGTCGTTGCGGCGGTCAGGGTCGGGTCGCCAGGCAGATTAAATCGGTCCGGGTCGATCGCACCGGTATCCTTATTCAGGTCTTCGTGCGACGGAACGGTGCAGTCGGCATTGCCTTTCATGTCGGTCGGCCCGCGTCGAATGAAGCACCCAGTGATCAAGCCATCGGGTATCGGCGCATCCGGAAGCCGGATATTCAAGAATGGCGCGATTCCAGCGCGATTCAGCCCGCGCGGGTTGTTGATCGTGATGGGGCCGGGCGCCGCTTCGTCGGCCCAATTGCTATGTGAATAAAAATCCTGCGCCGCGTGCAAAACCGAACCGAGTTCCTCCAGCACATTGCATTTCGCGCGGCCCGGCTGGCGGAGAAAGGTGCACGGGACCGTGGTCGGAATCTCGGCGTCGTTGATGCGGCCGTTGCGGCCCGGATCGGCGTTGTCCCAATGCAGCAGCGGACGCGCCGCCGCGACCGCGCGGTTCATTTTTTGCAGCATATAATTCCGGCATTCGAGCAATCTTGAATTGTCGCAATGGGCTTCGGATTTCTCGAATTCGCGGGTCAACGGATTGTCCGGCGCGGATACGGCGCCGAATGTCCCGGTCGTGCCGGCGATTTCATTCAGTGATCTAGGCTGGAAGCACAAACCCTCCTTGACGAAGGCCTCATTGCGTACATGGCAACCAAGTGCGATGCGGGTGATCTTTTCGTGTTCCGCGTGCTGACCGAAGCTATTGATCGAACCGAACCCGTAGGCTCGGTCTGCGCTCATCAAGGTTGCGGCTACGAACGCGGCAGCTGTCAAGGCGGCATAATTTCCGGCGATTTTCATTCGGTATCCCACCCTCCATTTGAGCAAGTCTGCAATCCCGAGTTCGCGCAAGGCTGAGACGGCAAGATCTCGGCAGCGCCGGAAACCAAGGTTCCGGGCGCCGTCCGAGCCCGTTCGCCCCTTTCATGAGATCGTATGCATTCGGTGTGGATGGCTTGGCAGTCTCTTCGTCCCAACGTTTGTTGCCAAATTGATCCTCGGCAATTTGCCGACGCAGTCAAGTCTTGCGCCGAGGGTGGAAAAGTTCGGGCGATCGGGGTACGTCGATGCGAGCTGTCAATTTGTGCCCAAAGGCATGT
This sequence comes from Alphaproteobacteria bacterium, assembly GCA_050186335.1. GTDB lineage: Bacteria > Pseudomonadota > Alphaproteobacteria > Bin65 > Bin65 > JBFWYO01. The sequence goes on from JBFWYO010000013.1 coordinate 13,945, forward strand.
CGGTGTTCGCCGTGCCAAGGCTATCGCGAGCGGGATGTTGCGCTAAGCGCCTTGCCGTTACACTGTCGCCGCGCCAGCTGGCCGTTGGCACCGAGCCGAGTCGGCAAGGAGGTCGAAACAGGACAGGCCAATGGTCTCCGAAGTCGTCTTTATAGCGCCGTCGATCATCCATCCGAACTCGGGATCCGCCCTGCTGCGCGGCGAGCAGCTTCGGCAATTGGTCGCTCCGTACCTGGAGCGGCACGGCATCGCGACGCGCACGACACAAGGCACCGAGTTTCGCGACGCGCTCTTGATCCTAGGCAAGAACGTCTTGCTCGCCACCTCGGCGAAGGCAATCGAACGATTGCGGCGGCGCGGTAACATCGTCTGCGCGGACCCGCTGGACGGTACGGTGCCGGACGAAGTGCTCGCCCGGGCGGACATTCTGCTTGCCGCGTCGAAAATGCAAATGCGCGCGTTCGCGCCGTATGCCGCGCGGCAGCGCGTCGCCTATGTTGGGCATCACGTCGATCTGCGCATCGGCGCGGTCCGCGTGCCGGACGACCGTTTTCGCATGGCTTATTTCGGCGAAATATTCAATGCGCGGCATTTCGAAGCGCTTTCGGACACCGTGACTTTCGTGCGCACGGATACGGCGCGGGCCGACAACGTGGCGTGGATGGCCCAGTTGACGAATTTCAATGCCCATTATGCCGTCAGGGCGCGGCAGGCCTATGACGGATTCAAGCCATTCACCAAGGGGTTCGTCGCGGCACATTGCGGCTGCCCGATTCTGGTCGATGCCGACGACGCGGAGGCGCGCCTGTTCCTGCCGAACGATTATCCGTATTTCGCCGATGGTGGCTCGGTCGACTCGGTGCGCGACGTCATTCGACGCATGGCAGCGGAATTCCGCGGCCCGCTCTGGCGTCAAGCCGAAGCGGCCATGCACGCGTTGCGCGCCACCGGTGCGCCTGAAATTATCGGGCGGCAACTCTATGACGCCATTGCGCCGGCGCTCGCCCGTATCGGCGCTAGGAAATGAGCTTGAATGCCCGCATGGCCCAGCGCGCGATGCGCGGATGGCGTTGCGCGTATTGGTGAAACGCAGTTGCCGTCTGCCAGCCCCGAGAGGCGACGACTTCATTGTGCTTGCGCTCGAGTTCCACAAGCTCCCGTTCGAGCTGTTTGACCCGCGCGACAGGCGGGCTCAGCGCGGCCATCGGTGTATGTCGACCGCTGTCGCGTTTCCGCCCTTCGGTATGCGGCCAGGAGTGAAACCATGACGAGAAATTGTCGATCTTCATGACGTCGGGCACCAGCTTCGACCGGCGAAACATGGCATTCACCGACAATTGATCGCGGCGCGAATAACGCATGACATGCGCATACCAGATTTCCATCGCATCGCGCGTCTGCTCGCTTCGGTGATCGCGCAACAGAATGCCGGCCCAATAAGGCCTCTCCTCCAGGACGTCCGCGCAGTCGATCATATAGTGATTGAGCTGTTCGAAGACGCGAGCCTGGTCGTCCAATCCCGATGTCGCGACCTGGAGAAATTCATCGAGCACCGATGCGCGATAACTGTGTTCGGGAAGCGCGACGCCGGATGCGGGAAAATGGCGTTCGAAAATCTTCTCCGGCGGCTGCTTCAGGATTACGGAATTATCGATGTAGAGCGAGGCATCGAAATCGTTGAGATGAAGATGCGGCCGCAGCTTGAAATCGCGTTGGCTACGAATCGGGTCCATGCCGAACTTCGGCGATACCATGCGGATTTGCCATGTGTCGCTGCGCAGATCCGGGTCGTCGGTCAGGCAGATAAAGGGCAGGCCGGATTGCCGCGCGACGGGCTGTTCGTTGAGCGGTTCGTAACGGCCGATCATGGCGGTGTACACGCACAAGCGCGGCGGATTTGAGTTGCCGCTGGATTTCATTTCGCTAACGCCATGCCAACGACCCCGCCCGCGCACGAAATGCGCCGCGCCGCCGCCCCTGATTCATCGATCCCGGCATGTCATTCGGCCTCCCCCGTCCGAAATACTGCATGAAGTCCGCAATGTGGGAAACCAAATTACGATGACGTTCGACAGTCGACGAAGCCCGCGCCGGCATGATAAATTTTGTAATGCATGTTGAGAATCTAGCTAACCCTGGCTCCAACCGATGGGTGCTTGGCGCAGGATGTCGGTTGCCGACGATTCTCCACCGCCGTTGGACGTCGCCTAGATGAGCAAGGGCGAAGTTAGCGAGCGCGAATGGCGCCTCTTTGCCGATCCGGTAACCGGCGTCCCGATCCGGCAGTTGACCGACCGCGGCGCGAATAGCCATCATTTGTATTTTACCAACTCCGGGTGGTATGCGGGCGGCAGCAAACTGCTGTTCGCTTCCGAGCGGCCGGGCGGCGCAAATCTGTTCAGCATCGCGCTCGACGATGGCGCAATCACTCAACTGACGGACCTCGCGCCGGCCGATCCGGCGCGCGAGAGCTCATTCCTGTTCGCCAGCCTGAATCCCGCCAAGCCCGAAGTCTATTTCTGGCATGGCGCGGATCTGGTGGCCCTGGATCTGGAAACGCTCGCCGAGCGCAGGATCTATCGCACCCCGGACGGTTTCCTGAACAATATGACGTCGGTGACGGCCGACGGCCGTTATCTGTGCACCGGCCACTACGCCGATTTGTCGCGCGAGTTCAAAGTCGATCTGCTGAAGGGCTATGTCGGGTTTCGCGAGTATTGGAGCGCGCGGCCGCGCTCGATCATCGTGCGGATCGATGTCGCAACGGGCGATTCGAACGTCGTCTTCGAGGAGGATTACTGGATCGGCCACGTCAATGCATCGCCGACGATCCCGCATATCGCGATGTTCTGCCACGAGGGGCCGTGGGACGGTGTCGACAATCGAATCTGGGGGCTCGATCTGGAGTCCGGCCGCCACTGGATGATCCGGCCGCGCCGCGACGGCGAACGTATCGGCCATGAATATTGGCTGGCCGACGGGCGGCGCGTCGGCTTCCACGGCGCCACCGCCGACGGCCGGAGCATTTTCGGGGTCGTCGGCTATGACAATCAAGGGCTTGTCGAAATGCCGTTCGCGTCACGGTCGACGCACATTCATTCGAACGATCTGAGCATGATCGTCGGCGACGGCACGCGGGCCGATCCGCATCTTTACGTCTGGCGCTGTCGCGACGGTTCCGTCTCGGGCCCATCGGCCATTGTGCGCCACGGCAGTTCGTTCCGCGTGCAGGCGACCCACGTCCATCCCCGCTTCAGCCCGGACGGCGGGCAGATTGTGTTCGTCTCGGACCAAGGCGGCTTCGGCAACGTATACATGATCGAAACCTCGGCCTTGGCCGCCATTCTAGATGCTCCCGTGCCGAGTAGCGGCACTAAACACACCGGCGCCTGACGCGGCCTGGCTGGCGGTTGTTTCGGCCGGCGGGTGCCGTCGAAGAATTGTGCACGGCGGCGGCATGCGACACCGCGCCGTTCCAGGCGGCTTACTTCGACAGCGTCAGCAACGACGCGTCGTCGGTAAGCTTCTTGGCGTCGACCAGCTTCGCGGTGGCGAGAATGGCTTTGACCTGCGCACGGCATTGTTCGACCGGCGCGCCCAAGCACCCGACGTAGAATACGTTCTGCGTGTCGGCGGCGACGTGGCGAATGATTTTCTTTCGTACGGCTACCGCCCGGAAGGCGAAGCCGAAGCTTTCCTTGCCTTGTAACAGCGTCGCCATCACTTGCGGCCAAACGCGCCAATAATCGCCCGCGAACAGATGCACCGGCGCGGGGAATAGGTTTGCGTACCGCTTGAACTGCGGATACTCGCGAACCGGCACGAACGGGCCGGCCAGGAACGCGACAAGGCCGACGACGAGCACGCCGTTCGCGATATGGCGGCTGCGGCGATCGAGTGCCATCGCGACGAAGCACAGGCCAAACGAGAGCAGGACCAGCAGCACGAACAGGATCGGCGTGGCATAGCGGAAATGATAGGAATTGACGGCGATCCAGGCGCTGGCCGCCAGCAACAGCAACCAGCCGCAGGCAAACGCAATCAACACGAGCACGGCCGGCAGGCGAACGATGCCCGCGGGCCGTCGGTCGTCCGGCATACGCCGCGCGATCACGAGCCAAGACACCGCTACGCTCACGACAACCAGAATGAGAGTCCAGATGTGCAAAACGTCGACAATCCGCGCGAACACCAGCGGCAGTTTGGTGTAGATCGCCAGAAGATCGAGGTCGGTATAAGTGCCCTTGGGCCCCGGATGGAAACGCGCGATCACCATCCAGACGACGAAAGCCGCGACCGTCAAGCCGGCAAAGACAATCGACGCGCGGTCGATCTTGCGGTTCAGCAGGCATCGGCCGACGCTCAGCGCCAACGCCGGAAGGACGATGCTGAAATTGACGCCCATGGCGACGGAAAGCAGCGCACCCGAGACGGCAAATGCCGCGAAAGCCGGCGGCGGGCGCGAGACGAAATTGAAAAAGGCAATGCCGAGCAGCAGGAACGGTAGCGCGTATTCGACGTGCAGGATTGCGACGTCGTAGACGACGATCGGCTTGACGATCAGAAAGAAGCTGCATGCCAGGCCGAGAAAGATCAGCCGCCGGATGGCAACGCGTTCGCCGTTCTGCACCGCCTTCGGCGCGACGCGGTCGGCGCAAAACCAGAACAAGCCGTACAGGGCGAAACACGGTATCAGCATGCAGGCATACAGGTTCAGCGCGGGATCGCGCAGCGGGAAAGCCAGCAGCGGCAGCAGATTCGCCAGACGGTTCTGTTCCCAATAGAACAACGTCAATTTCTGCAAAGACATGATCGATATCATAATGGCGTCGGCGTTCAGAAACGCAGGCGCGATCCGGTTGACCGTCAGGCACGACAACAGAACGACCAGAATCAGGTCCGGCCATGCGGTCTCGATCCATTTTTTCGGATTCATGGGAAATCGAACGTTTCCGATGGATGGAATATAAGAAATGGCGCGCCGGGAACGATCCGGCAGATCGGCCGCCCCCGCGTCCGAAGTGCCCCGAAACAGTAGGGCAGGAATGCATTATTTGCCAGTCGCGCGCGCACGATCACGCGGCGCCCGGCCGGCTTGACGAAACTACCGTTGCATCATTCGTGGCGCAGCGCCTGGATCGGATCGAGGCGGGCGGCGCGGCGCGCGGGGAAATAGCCGAACACGACGCCGACCGCGGCGGAGAACAGGAACGCCACGACGACGATCACGGGGTCGAGCACGAACGGCAGCTGCATGGCGCTGGTCGCCAGGGCCGACAGCCCAAGCCCGAGCGCGATGCCGATCATTCCGCCGAACAGCGAGAGTACGACCGCTTCGATGAGGAATTGCATCAGCACGTCCTGCTCGAGCGCACCGATCGCGAGGCGCACGCCGATCTCGCGCGTCCGCTCGGTGACCGACACCAGCATGATGTTCATGATGCCGATGCCGCCGACCAGCAGGCTGACGCCGGCGACGGCCGCCAGCAACGTCGTCAGCAGCGTCGTCGTGCCGGTCAAGGTATCGGCGATCTGTTTCATGTCGCGCACGGAGAAATCGTCTTCCTTGCCCCCGATGATGCCGCGGCGTTCGCGCATCAGGCGTTCGATATCGGCCTGCACTTTCGCCGTCTCGATCCCGTCGGCCGCGGAGAGGAAGATGGTGCCGATTTCGGTGCTGCCCGCGATGCGGCGTTGGAAGGTCCGGAGCGGCATCAGCACGATATCGTCCTGATCGCTGCCGAAGCTGGATTGGCCTTTGGATCCCAACACGCCGACGACTTCGCAGGACACCTTGTTGACGCGGATCACGCGGCCCAGGCCGTCTTCGCTGCCGAACAGCTTGCTGCGCACCGTCTCCCCGACGACGCAGACGCTGCGACCGCCGCGCAATTCGGCGTCGAGAAACTGGCGGCCAGCCTTGAGCGTCCAGTCGTGCGTGATGAAATAGCCGTTGTCGGTGCCGGCCACCGGTCCGCTACGATTTTCCGATCCGTAGATGACCGTCACGGATTTCTGCGAAACCGGTGCGATGGCGCGAAGGCCGCTGATCTGGCTGCGCAGCGCCTCGATGTCCCGGACGTTGAACTGCTTCGCCTCTGCGCTCGCGCGGCCGGGGCCGAACTGGCCGGGCCGGACGGTCAACAGGTTGCTGCCGAGTTTGGCCAGATCCGCGGCAACCTTGGCCGTCGTGCCGTTGCCGACGGTGACCATCGCGATCACGGCGCCGACGCCGATCACGATCCCGAGGATGGTCAGGAACGAGCGCAACGCGTTACGCAATATGGCCTGCCGGGCAAGCTTGATGGCTTCAAACAGCATCGGGGCCTTCCGGGTTCGCCAGGTCGGAATCGATCTTGCCGTCGACGAAGCGGATGATGCGCCGCGCGTACTTCGCCATGTCGGGTTCGTGGGTGACCATGATCACGGTGATCGCCTGGTCGCGATTGAGCCCGGTGAGCAGGTCCATGATCTCGCGGCTGGTCTTGGTGTCGAGATTGCCGGTCGGCTCGTCGGCCAGGAGTATGGCCGGGTCCGTCACGATCGCGCGGGCAATCGCCACGCGCTGTTGCTGGCCGCCCGATAGCTTTCCCGGCGGGTGATGCTCGCGGCCCTTCAGGCCGACGCGTTCGAGCGCCTCCATCGCCAGGGTGCGTCGCCGATGCAATGGCAGGCCGCGGTAAATCAGCGGCAGTTCGACGTTCTCGATCGCGGAAGTGCGCGGCAGAAGATTGAAGCCTTGAAAGACGAATCCGATGTAATGCCGCCGCAACAGCGCGCGCTGCCGGCGTTCCAGGTGTCCCGCGTCGATTCCGCTGAACCAGTAATTGCCGTCGGTCGGCGTATCGAGACAGCCGATCATGTTCATCGCCGTCGACTTGCCGGAGCCGGACGGGCCCATGATCGCGACGAATTCACCGGCGGCGATTTTCATGTCCACGCCGTTGAGAGCGTAGACCGTCGATTCGCCGGAGCCGTAAAGCTTGGTCACGCCGCCGAATTCGATGAACGAGGTGGCCGGCTCTGCGGCCGTTTGCGCGGTGGCGTTCATTTTCGCTTGGCGACCGTGGTGTCGACGATCACGGCCTGGCCCACCTTCAGATCGCCTTTGACGATTTCCGTGCGTTGCCCGTCGGTGGCGCCCGTCACCACCGTGACGGCGACTGGCACGCCGTCCTTCAGAATCCACACCCGGCGGTTCGGTCCGTCATTTGTCTTCTGGCTGGCCGGGCGGAACGGTCCCCGCCGCATGAACAGCTGATCCAGCAATCCCTTGTTATCGTTTGCCGACGCAACCGGTGGTGCGAAGCGCAAAGCCGCATTCGGCACGGTCAGTGCATCGACGACTTCCAGCACCGTAATTTCCGCCGTCGCCGTCATGCCGGGGCGCAGCAGCAACTCGGCATTGTCCGTCTGCAGGACCGCCTTGTAGGTGACGACGCCCTGCACCACCGCCGAGCCGAACCGCAACTGACGGATGCGCGCCTCGAATTTTCGCTCCGGGAATGCGTCGACGGAAAATTGCGCCTTCTGGCCTTCCTTCACCACGCCGACGTCGGCTTCGTCAACGTCGACTTGGATCTCCATCTGCCGCAGATCCTCGGCGATGGTGAACAGGATCGGTGCCTGAAACGACGACGCGACGGTTTGGCCCGGCTCGACGTTGCGTGCGAGCACGACGCCGTTGATCGGCGAGACGATCTTGGCTTTGACGAGGTTGGTCTCGTTCAATTGCAGGTCCGCTTCGGCGATCGCGACGTCCGCCTCCGCGGATGCAATCCCGGCGATGGCCCGGTCGTAATCGGCCTTGGCAATATCGACGTCCTGGGCAGACGAAACCCTGGTCGCCGCCAGCGCCAGCTTGCGCTCGTACGCCAGCTTCTTTTCGATCAGCGTGGCCCGGCCTTCCGCGAGCTTGGCCTTGGATGCGGCGAGCTTTGCACGCGAACTGGCGACCGCCGAGTTCAACTTGTCGGTGTCGAGCTCCGCCAGCACTTGGCCGATCTTGACCTGCGAATTGTATTCGACAAGCACCTTGCGGATGGTGCCGGAAAGTTCGCTCGAAATGTCGACCTTGTTGGTCGGCTGGACCGTGCCTGTCGCCGAAACGTATACGACAATTGAGCTTCGGTTCGTCGGCTGCGTCACGAAGGTTTGCGGCGCCGAGGTCGATCCGCCGACCAGCCAAAATAGTCCGCCTGCCAACACAAGAAGCGCGGCGGCTGCGATCCAAAAAGATTGGCGTCGCGGCGAATACCAATGGTTCGCTGCGCGGTTCAATCCGAGCGCCGCCTCGATCGTTGCACGATCCGTTTTGGTTTTGGGTGAATCCACTGCGACCTTCCGCATTTGCCGACATCAAGAGTCGGCGATATTGCCGCCTTGAACGCGGCGATTCGCTGGATCGGGCGTGCCGGACAATGCATCAGCGCTCCGGACGTTCTGCCGAGTCGCAACGTCGCTGCAATCGAAGTATTTGTCGCACAGTCCGGCTTGAGCCGAATTGCGCTACATCAAGCCCGCCGAGGCCGCAACCGGTCTCGCCTGGCATTCCGGCTCGCCAGATCGTTCCAACGCCGTCAAACGGCCAAATCCGCAGCTTGAATCTTTTTGACGCCTTGCGCCGCCATGGCTTTCCATGCGGCCGCCAGCGAGCCCTGGGCGTCGATGCCGCGCGCCGCATCCTCGATGACGTAGGCTGCAAAGCCTTCGCGGCGCGCGTCCATGGCGGTCCAGGCGACGCAGAAATCGGTCGCCAGGCCGACGCAGAACACGCGGTTGATGCCGCGCTGCTTCAGATAGCCGCCCAGCCCGGTCGAGGTCTTGCGGTCGGCCTCGAAGAACGCGGAATAGCTGTCGACACCTTTGCGGTATCCCTTGCGAATCACCAATTGCGCATGCGGGATGCTGATGTCCTTGTGGATATCGGCGCCCGGCGTGCCTTGCACGCAATGATCCGGCCACAACACTTGTTTGCCGTACGGCAAATCGATCGTATCGAAGGGCTTCCTGTTGGCGTGGGTCGAAGCGAACGAAATGTGGCCGGGCGTGTGCCAATCCTGCGTCAGCACGACGTTTTGGAATCCCTTCGCGATGCGGTTGACCAGCGGGATGATTTCCTCGGCCTTCGGCACGGCCAAACTGCCGCCGGCGGTGAAGCAGTTCTGGATATCGACGACGATCAAAACGTCGCTCGCCTTGGGCGCGAGCTTCGCCGCCTGGGCCAAACCAGCCTTGGTCGAAGCCAGCGCGGCGGCCGCGCCCGCGGCCAATAAGAAATGACGTCGCGCCATGCGTTGCATGTGCCTTCTCCCTTGCCGATCCGCGGCCGAAAGTGAAATCATGGCATCCGGTGCGTGCGCTGGCAATGACGGCCTGTCTGTCCCCTGGCCCGCGCGGATCTTAAATAATGTTGGTAAATCAATTGGTTGCGGAGATATCGCCAGTGACCCTGATCACAGACTCTTCCGCCCATCGGCCAGATAATGCATTTAATATATGTTGGATCGGCTAGGCACACGACGTGCCCGGCCGTCCGCTTCAGGAGGCGATCATGTCAATCCGTTCCATCCGTAAGTTCGGCGCCGTCGCGTCGATGTTGATGGCGACGGTTTATGCTGCGACCGCGTTCGCTGCCGTCGGCGACAAGGCCGGTGTCGCCGGTGCGGTGCGCGGCAACGTCCAGCTGGTGTCGTATCAGACGCCGACCGCGACGACCGGCAAGAAAGTGCTGAGCGGCGACCAGATCGTGCTCGGCGATAAGATCAACACCGGTCCGGACTCGGGCCTGCAGGTCATGCTGCTCGACGAAACCACGTTCACCATCGGGCCGAACTCGACCTTGGTGATCGACGAATACGTATTCGATCCTGCGACCGGTGCCGGCAAGATGACCGCCAGCGTGGTCAAGGGCTCGTTCCGTTTCGTCTCGGGCAAGATCGCCCGTACGCAGCCTGAGAACATGAACATCAAGCTGCCGAACGGTTCGATCGGCATTCGCGGCACCATCGTGGTCGGCCAGACGGACGGCATCATGTCGACCATTCTGCTGGCCGGCGTCGGTTACGAGAACGATGCGGCGCGTCGCGCGAGCTGGGTCGTGGTCAGCGCCGGCGGCAAGGATTGCGAAATCCGCCGTCAGGGTTTTGCGGTCACCATCGCCGGACCGGGCCAGAAATGTTCGGATCCGTTCCGCCCGGCCGATACGCAGAAGACGCAGCTGATTCAAAGCACCGGCTTGGCGCTGGTGGTGCCGGCCAACAGCACGGACCTCCCGGGGCTGCCGGGCAATACGCTGCCGCCGATCAACCCGAACCTGCCGGGCGACAAGGCCATCAAGGACGTGACGCAGAACCATGGCACGATCACTACGGTGCAGCCGGGCTGCCCGACCGTGACGCGCTCGATCAACCTCGGCACGCGCAGCCGAACCACGACGACCGATTACAGCCCCTGCTGAACCGGATTTAACGGCGCAAAACCGAACGGGGCAGCCGCCGAGCTGCCCCGTTCCGTTTGGGCGGTCGTGCGACCGGGCGGTAACGCACGAACGCGCGGTCGCGATAGTTCGCGCTCGGAAAAGACGTAGCGCGCGCGAATTTCTGGCGGTCGCGGCATCCGGCCGGTATCCTCGCGCTGCAAACGCCCTGCCGACCGCGGAGCACAGTACCATGCGCATTGCCTCCACCGCCGAACCCGCGCTCGTCGCCGCGTCCCATGTCGCCCGCGGCGATCGATTTCGCGCGGCGTCGGCGCGGTAGCCGAACGGCGAGCCTCGCAATGGCGCTGCATTTCAGTCGCGAAGAATTCGCCGCGCGCCAGGCCCGCGCGATCGCTGCGCTGAACGCGCGCGGGCTCGACGGCTTGCTGATGTTCCGGCAGGAAAGCATGTATTACCTGACCGGCTACGACACGTTCGGCTACGTGTTCTTTCAGTGTCTGTATCTCGGCGCGGACGGGCGGCTGATGCTGCTGACCCGCACGCCGGATCTGCGCCAGGCGCGGCATACCTCGACGCTTGAAGATATCCGCGTGTGGATCGACAGCGCCGCCGCCGAACCCGCGCGCGAGTTGCGCGAGATTTTGCGCGGCTTCGGCTGCGCCGGGAAGCAACTCGGCGTCGAGAACGATGCCTACGGGCTCACCCACGCCAACGGCAGGCGCCTGGACGCGGCATTCAACGGCTTCGCGACGCTGGTCGACGCGTCCGATCTGGTCAGCCGGTTGCGGGTGCGCAAGAGCCCGGCGGAAATGGCCTACGTGCGCGAAGCGGCGGCGCTGGCCGATGCGGCGCTCGATGCGGCGCATAGCCAAATTCGCGCGGGCGCCTTCGAAGGCGACATCCTTGCCGCGATGCATGGTGCGATCTATCGCGGCGGCGGCGACGACCCGGCCAACGAATTCATCGTCGGCTCCGGCCGCGATGCGCTGCTGTGCCGCTATTTCACCGGACGCCGGCATCTCTCGGCGCAGGACCAGATCACGCTCGAGTTCGCCGGCGCGTATCGCCATTACCATGCCTGCCTGATGCGCACGATACCGGTTGGCGCGGTCGATCCGCGTCACCGCGCCATGCATGCGGTATGCCTGGAGGCGATGGCGGCGTGTCAGGCCGCGCTGCGGCCCGGCCGGCCGATCGGCGAGGTGTTCGATGCGTATGCAACTATCTGCGACCGTGCCGGCATGCAGGCGCACCGGTTCAATGCGTGCGGCTATAGTTTGGGCACCACCTACGCGCCGAATTGGATGGATTGGCCGATGTTCTATGCCGGCAACCCGGTCATCGCCGAGCCGGGCATGGTGTTCTTCCTGCACATGATTTTGATGGACAGCCAAGCCGGGCTGGCCATGTGTCCGGGCTGGACCGTGACGGTGACCGAAAGCGGCTGCGAACCGCTTTCGCGGCACGCGCTCGATCTGGTCGTGCGGTGAGCTAAACCCCCGATATCTGCGGCTGGCATGTCGCCCAGCCGCATGGCATATTCAAAAGAAAACGGGGCCGGGGACCACCTTGCTCCACGCACCAAGCGACAGGGGGGCGCGTTGAAGCTGTTGTTGGGCATTTCCCGGATCATTGATTCGATCAATGAACGGATCGGCAAACTCGTCTATTGGTGCGTTCTGATCGCGGTCATCGTCAGCGCGGTCAATGCGACGGTCCGCTATACCCTGCACACCAGCTCGAATTTATGGCTGGAACTCCAGTGGTACTTGTTCGCCGCCGTGTTCCTGTTGTGCTCGGGCTATACGTTCCTGCGCAACGAACATATCCGCATCGACATCATCTTCGGGCGCTATTCGAAGCGCATGCAGACATGGGTCGACATCCTCGGCACGCTGTTCTTCCTGCTGCCGATGGCTTTGATCATTATGTACCTGTCCTGGCCGGTATTCCTCAAATCGCTGGTGCATCCGGCCGCTTACGATGCATCGGACGGCTTCACGCTGTTGTTCAAGGGGCTTGCCAATCCGGCCGATTGGGAGCGCTCGACCGACTCGGGCGGCCTGGTCCGCTGGCCGGTGAAGGCTTTGATTCCGCTCGGGTTCTTTCTGCTCTCGCTGCAGGGCATTTCCGAAATCATCAAGCGCCTCGCCTTTTTGATGGGACTGATTCCCGATCCGTCGGGCAAGCGCGCGCACGGCGCCGAACCGGACGCCACCGGAGGTGCCGCTTGACCCAATTCATCATTCACAACATGGCGCCGATCATGTTCGGCGCCCTGGTGGTTTTTCTGCTGCTCGGCTACCCGGTTGCGTTCGCGCTGGCGGCGAATGGGTTGGCCTTCGCGCTGATCGGCATCGAGCTCGGCCTGCTCAACATGTCGCTCCTGCAGGCGTTGCCCGAACGCGTGTTCGGGATCATGCGCAACGACACGCTGCTCGCGATCCCATTCTTCACCTTCATGGGATTGATTCTCGAACGAAGCGGCATGGCCGAGGATCTGCTCGATACGATTGGCCAATTGTTCGGGCCGATCCGCGGCGGTCTGGCCTATGCGGTGATATTCGTCGGCGCCTTGTTGGCGGCGACGACCGGCGTGGTTGCTGCCTCCGTGATCTCGATGGGCCTGATCTCCCTGCCGATCATGCTGCGGTACGGCTATGACCGCAGGCTCGCGTCCGGCGTCATCGCGGCGTCCGGCACGCTGGCGCAGATCATCCCGCCGAGCCTTGTGCTGATCGTGATGGCCGATCAGCTCGGCCGGTCGGTCGGCGACATGTACGCCGGCGCCTTGTGGCCCGGCCTGGTGTTGACCGGCCTGTATACCGGTTACATCTTGATGATCACGGTGTTCAAGCCGAGTCGCGCGCCGGCATTGCCGATCGAGGCGCGCACCTTGCGCGGTGCAAAATTGGCAACGCGGGTCGTGGTGTCGCTGGTTCCGCCGTTGGTGCTGATCTTCCTTGTCCTCGGCACGATCTTCCTCGGCATCGCCACGCCGACCGAAGGCGGCGCCATGGGCGCGGCGGGCGCCTTGATCCTGGCGCTGATCAATCGACGCCTGAACTGGAAGTTGACCCGCCAGGCGATGGACACGACCGCCAAACTGTCGTCGTTCGTGCTGTTCATTCTGATCGGCGCCACCGTGTTCGGCTTGGTGTTCCGCGCGGTCAACGGCGACGTCTGGGTCGAGGAACTGATGACCGGTTTGCCGGGTGGCAAAATCGGCTTCCTGATCGCCGTCAACATCCTGGTGTTCGTGCTCGCCTTCTTCCTCGATTTCTTCGAGTTGGCGTTCATCATCGTGCCGCTGCTGGCGCCGGTCGCCGACAAACTGGGTATCGACCTGATCTGGTTCGGCGTGCTGCTGGCGGTGAACATGCAGACGTCGTTCATGCATCCGCCGTTCGGCTTTTCGCTGTTCTATCTGCGCAGCGTGGCGCCCGAAAAGGATTACGTCGATAAGGTGACCGGTCGGAACATCGCCAAGATCACGACCGGGCAGATCTACTGGGGCGCGGTGCCGTTCGTCTGCATCCAGTTGATCATGGTGGCCATCATTATCGCGTTCCCGAACCTGGTCTTGAGCGGACTGGATAGAGGCCCGACCAAGGATCCGACCAAGATCGAAATCAACATCGCGCCGCCGGATAATCCGGAGGAGCTGCCGCCGCCGAGCTTCAAGTAGCGCCGGCCGCACGATCGCCGGGCCATTCGCAGCGACACAAAAAAGCCCCGCTCGTGCGGGGCTTTTTCGTTGCCGGGTGGGAGCGTGCCCGGGCGGATCCGGGTACGCTGGTTAACGACGCCGCTTAACGCCGCGCCGCCTGACTGAACATGAACTGATCGAACGTGTTTTCGGCCACGCGGAACCACAAATTCTGTTCCGCCTGGAACGCCGTGTAATGATCGTAAACCTTCTTGAAGGCGGCGTTCTTGGCGGTGGTTTCGGCGTAAAGCGCCATCGCCGACTTGTAGCAGGCCTCGAGCACAGGCCGCGGGAACGGCCGCAGTTCGGCGCCGCCGGCGACCAGTCGGCGCAGCGCCGCCGGGTTCTGGGCGTCGTATTTGGCGGACATCCACGACAGCGCTTCGTAACACGCCACCTCGAGCGCCGATCTATACGCCGGCGGCAGCTCGCCCCACGACTTGGTGTTGATCATCGCCGCCAGGTGCGCGCTGCCTTCCCACCAGCCGGGATAGTAGTAGTACTTGGCGACCTTGTTGAAGCCGAGCTTCTCGTCGTCGTACGGCCCGACCCATTCCGCCGCGTCGATGGTGCCCTTTTCCAGCGCCGGATAGATGTCGCCGCCGGCGATCTGCTGCGGCACGACCCCGAGCTTCGACAGCACCTGGCCGGCAAAACCGCCGATCCGGAACTTGAGGCCCTTGAGGTCGTCGACCGTCTTGATTTCCTTGCGGAACCAGCCACCCATCTGCGCGTTGGTATGGCCGGCCGGCAGGTGATGGACGTTGTATGTCTTATAGAACTCGTTCAGCAAAGCGTTGCCGCCGCCGTGCAGCAGCCAGGCATTCAATTGGCGCGTGTTCATGCCGAACGGAATGGCGGTCGAGAACGCGAAGGTCGGATCCTTGCCGAAATAATAGTAACTGGCGGTGTGGCCGAATTCGACCGTGCCGTTCTGCACGGCATCGAGCACTTGCAGGCCCGGGACGATCTCGCCGGCCGCGAAGGCCCGAATCTGGAACTTGTTGTCGGTCAGTGCGGCCACGCGTTTGGCGATCACTTCCGCGCCGCCGAACAGCGTGTCCAGACTTTTCGGAAAGCTCGATGTCAGGCGCCATTTGACTTCCGGATTGGCCTGCGCGATCGCGGGTGCGGCAATCGCGGCGCCGGCCACGCCGACACTGGCGCCAGCCAAAAATTTACGACGGTTAAGCTTCATAATGCGTCATCCTCCCAGTTGTTCGGGCTTCGACTATCCGCGGGAATGCGCGTTCGAACGCCTCGTGCAAACCATAATACACCAGGCCAATTCCGTGAATAGGGATTGGGAATCGTGCGACGGCGTGGCGTGGCCGGTGCGGCGATGCTACACAAGCCGCGCGGCACGCGGCCGGTCGTCGAATCGACAACGCGGCGAAGCGCAATTCGTTGCAAATGCACCGATCGGCGCGCCGCGTGCGTAACCCGGCGGAATTATGAAGCGTCCACGCAACATCTGGCACAAGCTCTGGTATCTGGCACAGGCGGTTCCGGCCTATGCCGTCTACGGCGTCATGCGCGCTCTGCCGCTCTCGATCACGGCGCCCGCCTGCGCTTCGGTATTGCGCACGATTGGGCCCATGCTGCCGGTCAGCAACGTCGCGCGCGAAAATCTGCGCCTGGCCTATCCGGAGAAGTCCGCGGCCGAACGCGCGCGCATCCTGCGCGGTGTGTGGGACAATCTGGGCCGTTTGGCCGGCGAATACATGCATCTGGACGATTTGTGGGACGACGGGCTGTTCGATGCCTCCGACCGGGTCGGCCTCAAGCGCCTGATCGAAATGGCCGAGCGGGGCGAACCGGCCAGGCTGGCGACCGACCGGCTCGAAGTGGTCGGCGCGGAAAACTTCATCCGCCTGTTGATCGGCGAAGGCCCGGCCTTGATGTTCGCGCCGCATGTGGCGAATTTCGAACTGCTGCCGTTCGGCGCCGGCAAGTTCGGCGTCTACACCGCGGTGGTGTTCCGGACGCCGAACAATCCGTACGTCGCGCGGCTGATCCACCGGATCCGGTCCGGACTCGGCGACCTGCTGCCCAAGGGGTTGGAAGGCGCGGTCGCGGCCGCGCGCGTTCTTGAGGAGGGCGGGCGCGTCGGCATGCTGGTCGACCAGAAGCACAATCGCGGCATCCCGGTGCCGTTCTTCGGCCGCCCCGCGATGACCGCGCCGACGGTGGCCAAGCTTGCCTTGCGCTACGGCGCGCCGATCTACGGCGCCTGCGTGCATCGAACCGGTCCCGGGCGCTTTCGCATCACCGTCACGCCGCCGCTCAAGCTGCCGACGGAGGGCGACGAGGACGCCAAGGTCGCGCGGATCATGGCCGATATCAACGCGGTCTGCGAAGCCTGGGTCCGCGAAGCGCCCGAGCAATGGCTCTGGCTGCATCGCCGCTGGCCGAAGAAAACGAAGTGATTTCATAAGGTTGACGTCATTTCGCAGGCGCAAACCAAAGCTTGAGCCGGTCCGGGGCTTTCATTAGGATGCGCGCCGATTCACTAAGTCCAGCGCCGGTCGGTCGCCGCACCAGCGGCCGGGCCCGCGTTCCGTCGTCACACTGCGCCGACTTTCATGTTGCCGGAGGCCCGTCATGGGTGAGTTGAACCAAGAAACGTTCAATACCGTCGCCGATATTATCGCCGAGGTCAGTTCGATCGATCGCGGCACGATTACCGCGGACGCGCACGCCATTAACGATCTTGGCATCGACAGCCTGGATTTTCTCGACGTCACCTTCGCGATCGACAAGAAGTTCGGCATCAAGATGCCGGTCGAAAAATGGATGGAAGAAGTCAACGAGGGCAAGGCCTCGGCCGACGAATTCTTCGTCATGCGCAATCTGGTGCGCCGGATCGAGGAATTGGTCGCCGCCAAGGCCGCGGCGGCCTGAGCCCGGCACGGCCCGGGACTCGGATCGGATGCAACTCGAATATTTCCAACTGCTCGATCGTATCGTCAAACTGGACCGCGAAGCCAAGACGATCGAATGCCTGGCCACCGTGCCGATGCAGTCGACCGTCTTCGAGGGGCATTTCCCGGGCCATCCGCTGATGCCCGGCACGTTGCTGATCGAATCGATGGCGCAGACATCGGGCTACATGCTGCTGGATCTGCTCGGCTTCGAACGCATGCCGTTCCTGATTCAGGTCGAGAAAGCCAAGCTGCGGACTTTCGTCGAGCCGGGTGCGGTGCTGACCGTGTACGGCAAACTGGTGCATGACGGTTCCGGCTTCGCGGCCACGAGCGGCTCGATCACGCGCGACGGCAAACCGATCGCAGACGCCGAATTGCGCTTTCGCACGGCGCCGTTCCCGACGCCCGACCTCAAGGCGAAAGTCCAGGAATTCGCGCGCAAGTTCGGATGGACCGGTTAGGATCGAGCATGGCCGACAAGGACGTCGTCATCACGGGATATGGTTTGCTGTCGGCGCACGGCGAAACGCCCGACGCGTGGTGGCCGGCGCTCAACGATCCGGCCGCGATCGACGCCCGGATCGACCGGCAAACCTGCGCGCCGTTTCCGTTCTATCCGGTCGCGCCGCACGATATCGCCAGGCAGGTGCCCAAGCCGGGGGATCAGCGCGCGATGGGCCCGCTGATGCTGTACGGCTGCTACGCGGCCGGCGCCGCGCTCGAAATGGCCGGCATCAAGGGCAACGAGGAGTTGCTGCTGCGCACGCACCTGGTGGCGGCCTCGGGCGGCGGCGAGCGCGATTGGGAATTGGACCGGAAGATCATCGAACAGTTGATCGTCGCCACCGACCGGCAGGCCGTTCTCAACCAGCAGTTGGCGGACGGTTTGCGGCCGACGCTGTTTCTCGCCCAGTTGCCCAATCTGTTTGCCGGCAATATTTCGCTCGTGCACGGCGTATCCGGCTCAAGCCGGACGTTCATGGGCGAGGAAGCGGCCGGGGTTGATGCGCTGCGCATCGGTTTCGAGCGCATCAAGGCCGGGCAGGGCGATCTGTTCCTGATCGGCGCCGCCTACAATGCGGCGCGGCCGGACATGATGTGGCTGTTCAATGCCGGCGATCTTCCGTTGCGCGGCGAGGTGACGAATTTGTGGCGCCGCCCGCCGGCGGGGATCGCCTTCGGCAGCGCCGGCGCGTTTCTCGTCGTCGAATCGCGCGCCCATGCCGAAAAGCGCGGCGCTGCACCGCTGGCGCGTCTGCGCGCGGTGAAAAGCGGCCGTTCGCGGCGGGGCACCGGCGGGGCGACCGCAATCGCCGCCGGCCAATGGCAGGAAATCGGCCCGCAGACCGGCGACGGCTTGGCCGTGCTCAGCGGCGCCTGCGGCGCCGGCGGGATCACCGCCGAAGAGCGCCTGTTCCTCGAGCGCACCGTGCAGGCAGAGCGCGGCGCGCCGGTCCGCGGGACGGCGCGCGCGTTCGGTCACAGTCTCGAAGCGACGCTCTTGCTCAATCTGATCGTCGGATTATCCTGCCTGCAGAAAGGCGAAATGTTCGCCGCCCTGTCGCCGGAGGAACCGCTGGAACAGCGCGCGGCAGCCGCCCCGATTCGCCAGATCCTGGCCACCAGCTGGGGCTGCCTTGTCGGCGAGGGCATGGCGCTGATGGAGTCGATCGATGTCTAAACCCGCCGGCAAGCCCGTCGCCATCACCGGATTGGGCATCGTCACGTCGCTCGGCATCGGCCGCGACGTCAACTGGCAGCGGCTGACCGCGGGCGAATCGGGCATCCACCGCATCAAGCGCTTCGGCACCGCCGGCTTGCGCACGACGATCGCCGGCTCGGTCGATTTTCTGGACGTCGGCGAGCCGGTCACGCCGCCGGCGCTGACTTACGAAATGGCCGAACTTGCGGTGGCCGAGGCGATGGCGCAAAGCGGCTTCGACCGCGAGGCGCAGTTCCCGGGCGATCTGTTCCTGGCCGCGCCGCCGATCGAACACGATTGGCACAGCCGCCTGGCGCTGATGCGTCTGCGTTCGGCGGGCGACGGCAATCCCTACACGCTGCCCGGCACGCCGATGGTGCCGAACGAGGATACGCGACATTTTCTCGTCGATTTCGTCAACGCCACGATCGCCGATAAGCTGGTCGAAAAGTTCCGCGTGCAGGGCTCGCCGATTACGCTGACGACCGCGTGCGCCTCGGGCGCAACCACCATTCAACTTGGCGTCGAGGCGATCCGCCGCGGCGAGGCCAAGGCGGCGCTGGCGGTCGGCACCGACGGCTCGATCCAGGAAGAGGCGGTGATCCGCTTTACGCTGCTGTCGGCGCTGTCCAGCAAGAACGAGCAGCCGGAAAAAGCCTCCAAGCCGTTCTCGAAGAACCGCGACGGCTTCGTCATGGCGGAAGGTGCCGCCGCGCTGATCCTGGAAGATCCCGAACATGCGCGGGCGCGCGGCGCGACGATCCTGGCGTATGTGCGCGGTTGCGGCGAGGCGGCGGATACGTTTCATCGCACGCGCAGCAATCCGAACGGCAAGGCGATCATCCGGTCGATCCAGGGCGCGCTCGACGACGCCGGGCTGCAGCCGGAAGATATCGGCTACATCAACGCCCACGGCACCAGCACGCCGGAAAACGACAAGATGGAGTATTTCGGCATCTCCAGCGTGTTCGGCGCGTACGCGCAGAAGGTTCCCGTCAGCTCGAACAAATCCATGGTCGGCCATACGCTGACCGCGGCCGGCGCCGTCGAGGCCGCGTTCTCCGTGCTCACCTTGCGCAGCGGCGTGCTGCCGCCGACGATCAATTACGACGTGCCGGACCCCGCGCTGCCGCTCGATGTGGTGCCCAATGTCGCGCGCAAGCAGAAAGTCGATTTCGTGCTGTCCAACTCGTTCGGCTTCGGCGGCCAGAATGTCAGCCTGGTGATCGGTGCCGAGCCCTGAAATTCGATCGCGCGTGCTGGTCACCGGCGGCGCCAAGGGCATCGGCGGGGCGATCAGCCGCGCGCTGGCCGCCGCCGGTTTCGACCTCGACCTAACCTACAATTCGTCGCGCGACGCCGCCGATGGGCTGGTGGCCGAACTGATCGCCGCCAGTCCGACCGGCAAGTTCCGCGCGCTTCGCTGCGACCTGTCGGATGCCGATGCGGTCGAAACGCTCGCTGCCGAAATTGAAGCCCACGAGGCCGGCTATTTCGGCTTCGTGCACAATGCCGGCATGCCGTACGACACGCTGACGGCAACCGTCGACGTAAAGCAGGGCCAGCGCGCCATGCAGGTGAATTTCTGGTCGTTCGTGCGCCTGTCGCGCGCGCTGTTCCGCGGCATGAGCCGCAGGCGGCAGGGGCGCATGGTGGCGATCGGCTCGGTCACCGCGCTGCGCGGCAACCAGGGCAATGCGGTCTATGCCGCGACCAAGGCGGCGCTGCTGGGCTACGTGAAGACGCTGGCGGTCGAAGCGGCGCGGCGCAACATCACGGCCAATGTCGTCGCGCCCGGCTATGTCGATACCGAGATGCTGGAATCGTATAAGGATTTCCGCGCCAAGCTGGAGCCGCAGGTGCCGCTCGGCCGCTACGCCAAGCCCGAGGAAATCGCGGGCATGGTCGCCTACCTCCTGTCGCCGGCGGCCGCATACGTCACCGGCGCCGAACTCACCATCGACGGCGGCCTGTCCGCCAGCTTGGGTATCAAGCGATGACCATGCGTGCGTTGCGCCTGATCAGCGAAGAGCATCTCGAATTCGGCAACGTCCCGCGGCCCGATGCGCCCGTGGCGGACGAAGTGCTGCTGCGCATGCAGGCGGTGTCGCTGAACCATATCGACCTGTTCGGCCTGCGCGGCATGGCGTTCGCCAAGCGGCAGTTGCCGCTCGTCGTCGGTGTCGAGGCGTCGGGCATCGTCGAAGCGCTCGGTCCCGATGCGAAGGGCCTCGCGGTCGGCGATCTGGCGGTGATCTACCCCGGCGTGTTCTGCGGCACGTGCGGCTGGTGCCGCAAAGGCTTCGAGAATTTGTGTGAAGACATTCGCGGCATCATGGGTTTCCACATCGATGGCATGGCGCGCGAATTCCTCAAGGTGCCGGCGCATCGTGTGGTCAAGGTGCCGAACGGCGTTACGGCCGAGCAGGCCGCGTGCACGACCGTCACTTTCGCCACCGTGCAGCACATGCTGTTCGATAACGCCAAATTGGAACCCGGCGAGACGATTTTGGTGCAGGCCGGCGGCAGCGGCATCGGCTCGACCGCGATCAAGATGGCCAAGGCGATCGGCTGCACGGTCATCACCACCGTCGGCAGCAACGACAAGATCGCCAAAGCCAAGGCGCTCGGCGCCGATCATGTGATCAATTATCGCGAAGACCGATTCGAGAGCATGGCGCGGCGATTGACCGGCAAGAAGGGCGTCGACGTGGTGTTCGAGCATACCGGGCCGGATACCTGGGCCGGCTCGCTGCTCTCGCTCAAGCGCGGCGGGCGCCTGGTCACCTGCGGGTCGACCACGGGCATCTCGGCGCAGACCAATCTTTATCAAATCTTCCAGCAACAGCTGAAAATCTTCGGCTCGTTCGGTTCCAGTGTCAAAAACGTGCGCGACAGCCTCGATAAGATGGCCGCCGGCATCGCGCCCGTGATCGATACGGTCATCAAGCTCGACGAATTTCCGCAGGCGATGGAACGTCTGCGCGCGCGCGACGTGTTCGGCAAGATCGTGGCGCGGATCGCGTAGAGGCGTGCGCAATGGTGCCGCGAAATAGCGGGACTTGCGCGACGCGGGATACCCGACCTAAATTCACCGCGTCGATCTGCCGATCGACACGGCGATCGAGCGCACGGTGGCGCGCTTCGTCGAAACCGGGCGCCTAGTCGATCCGGCATATGCCGAAAAGATCGGCACGGCCCCGAAGGCCACCTTCGACAACATCAAAACCAAACGGGAGATCGTTCATGGCCACTCGGCCTGGGACAACGACGTCGAGTGCGGACAACCCGCAAGACGACTTGAGAATACTGCCGATGCCGTCGCCGGGGCAGGATCCGGAGGACTTCGCGCTGGATGTTGCGCTACAGACGCTCAAGAAGTTGCTCGACGAGCGCGACCGGGCGGCCCAACCGAAGCCGGACGGAAGCAAGGGCAAGTAGTCGCAGACCTCCGGCCCGAGCGGCTTTCGACGCACGGCCTGGGATCGCCGGGGCGCGATGCGCTCGATGAGCCGGTCGCCGCGCCGCCCGCTTAGCGCCCGGCCGCGGCACGCTCCAAGTTGAGCTTTAGCAGACGCGCCAATATTTCATCGTCAACCAGATCGGCCGGCCAGCCATAGGCGGCGGCGACCGCGTCGTCCAATTCCTTGTGCGCGTTGGCAAGCCATGTCGGCCGCTGATTGTAGAGATTGGTCAGCGTGCGCTTTTTGAGTTCCGCAGCCGCCTTGTCGGAGACCGGCAGGATGCGGTCGGGATAGCCGGGCACTACCTCGGGCTCGCGCCGCACCAGATCGGCCGGATTGAGCCAGTTCTCGCGCAGTTCGTTGAGCTTTGCCGCAGCCGCCGCGATGCGCCGGGCGCGCGGGTCGTTTTCGTACTGACTTGCCGGCTTGTTCGGCGTGAGCCCTTCTGGGAAAGGGAAAGTTTCGAAGGTCGTGGATGACGTGTATCTGGGTCTGTCCTCAAGACTTGTGCCGTACTTTAGCGACCAGGAAGTATGAATCTTTGAATGTAACAATCCGAAGAAACAGTCATCTTCGCGCGTCATTACAATCAAGTTCTTGTCTGGCAAGACCGGAGGTCTCATCCAAACGAAAAGTCGGTATTTTGAGACTTCCGGAGTCACGATAAATCTTTCGAGTATGGATATAGCGGCACGCATTTCTGGGCGCGCCCAATAGTGCAGCCACCAATGAGTGTTTGCCCGCTCTTCTCTTTTGCCAACCCTAGTAGGCTGAACAAATTTTTTCAAAAATTCGAATGGCTCTTCGTATTCGGAGGCTGAACTTTGATTTCGATCTACTCCGAAATCTACGATCCACCGATCACGCGGTCGTCGCACGACATCCAAACCGTTCCAGTAAGGCTTTAAAACGTCAGCGTTCGGCCGACCGTTTGGATTTATCGGCTGCACTAGCCATTTGCGAGCTAAATCACCTTCAATATCAAAAGGACCCGTTTTTTGAATGCCGAGAAATGCGACATGAGAGTTCTCCTTAAGACTAACTGCACTCGCGCTTTGCAATTCGTCGACATTCAAGCTGGTGAGATCGTCGGCAATACCATTGACTTTAGCGCCATTCAATTTGGTGCCAAGCTCCTTGCTTCGCTCCTTAGATGTAAAAGCGACAATTGATACTCTGACGGAAGCTCCCTCGACGACCCAAGGTTCATCCGCCCATGCATCAAAAATAGTCAGATCGTTGACGAGGCGTGTTAGTAAATATCTATTTGTTCCGCCACGAATCGAGTTAGTTGCGACCAGACCCGCGTGAGAGGACAAGCCATTAGCTATCTGCTTGCGCGCTTTTTCGAACCAATAGCCTACTAAATCAGAAAAGCCGGTCACTCGACCTTCATAGGCCAATCTCAGGCGTCCCACGTATTCTTTTCCCAACCTACTGAAAAGCTTCTTAGCGCCCAAGAACGGCGGATTGCCGATAATCGCGTCCGCCTTCGGCCACGAAGCCTCTTTCCCGTCCGACTTTAAAAGCGCATCGCGGCACGCGATATTCGCGAGTCTCCCGAGAATAGGGCTGCGCTTGACGCCGCCGCCAAACTTCATTTTCCACTGAATCTCGCCGATCCAGATCGTCACCTGTGCGAGTTCGGCCGCGTAGGGGTTGATTTCGATCCCCATGACGGCATCCGGGGTGACGCGCTCGTTGTCGGCCGGCAGCGCCAAAGTCTTGGCCTCGTCCAGTATGGCGCGGTCCAAATCCTTCAAATGCATCAGCGCCATGTAGAGGAAATTGCCCGAGCCGCAGGCCGGGTCGAGCACGCGGTATGCGCCGAGCCGGGCACGAAACTTCAGATAGGCATCGCGCGCCTCGTTCTCGGCCTTCGTTTTGGCGGCCGGGGATTTGGCTTTTTCCTTGGCGGCGCGATGCTTCGCAACTGCCTTTTTTACCTCATCCCATTCGAGCCGCAGCGGCCGCAGCACCACGGGCTCGACGATCTTCATGATCTTTTCCGGGTCGGTGTAGTGCACGCCGACCGCCTTGTCGGCCTTGCCGTCGAACAGATCGCGCGTGGCGGAGGTTTGAATCGTATCGGCCTTGGCGTCGAACAGGCTGGCCATTTCCTTGCGCCGGTCCGGATCGAGGCCGCGCTCGAACAGTGTGCCGAAGATCGACGGTTCGATGGCGCTCCAATCGAGCAGGGCGGCTTTCAGAATGTCGTTGATTTCGAGTTGGCCAATCGGCAGCACTTCGTCGTCGTCGAACAGGCCACCGTTGAACCAGGGGATCGGCGTGGTGCCGAACAAGCCGCCCTTGTCGCGCATGGCGCGGAAAAGATTCTTCACCATCGGCTCGAACAGATCGGGCTGCTTCGAGGTTTCTTCCATTACTTCCGAGAAGATCAAGCCGGGCAGCAGGCCGATATCCTCAGCGAACATGCAGAATACGAGTTTGTTGAGGAAATGGGCGACGCGCCGTGCTTCGTGTTTGCGCGAGCGCAATTTGGTGGCGAGCGCGCCGATCGAGGCGGCGGCCTCTTCGGTGACGCCTTCGCGGGTGACATCGGGCTTTAGCTTGTCGGGATCGGTGAACGCCCAAGCGAGCTTTTGGCGCACCTGGAAGTCGTTCAGGTCCGCCAGCTTGTAGGCGTAAACGCGCTTCACCGTATCGTTGAAGTTCGTATGCACCTGGATTTCCCGCATGTCCGAGACGATCAACAACGGCGGGTTATCGAGCGCGTCCGCATAGGTTTTGACCTGCGAATAGGCCGCGACCAGGCTTTTCTTCGGGCCTTTAAATTCCCAGGCAAAGCAGCCGCGTTTCCACACGTCGACCTGGCCGGGCGTCCCGTCCTGCTTTTTGACGGTGCGTTCGAAATTGTAGTCCTTGGCCGGGTAGCCGGGATCGCGCGGCTTCGGCACTTCGAGCACGGCGCATAGATCGAGAAACTGCTGCTGCGAATCGGCGCGCTCTTTCAGGTCGTCCGCGCCGCGCCATTTCCTGATGAAATCCTGGACGTCCATGCGGCAACCGGCTCCCTCGTCCCCCGTTCAGCCAATAGTCGCATATTGGCGTGCGGGTGCAACGGGGCTGAGAATCCGCGATAGGCAAGCTGCCCGGACCTTATCCGGGACGAAAAACACAATGGCCGGGCACTTCGCCGGCGGCCGCCGCGGCGCCGCCGTGCAAACCCAAAAACGGAAACGGCCCGGCGGGGGAGGGAACCGCCGGGCCGTCTCAGGGAAGCCGAAGTGCCGCGGTTAGGCGGCCCCGACTTCAGGCAGACATGGGCTTCGTGAACTTTTCCATTGTCTTGGTGACGCGCGTCTGGATCGGCTCGAACGTCTCGCTCGCAACCTTCATCGCCATTTCCGACAGCTTGGTCGTGTTGGCGAACATGGCGTCGAGCTGGCTGCGCACGAACTCGGCCTGCAGGTCGGTCACGTCCTTGAAGGTCTTGCAGCCGAACAACGCCTTCGCCGTGGCGAAGCTCGCGTCCAGGCTCTTCTCGCCGACCGCGGTCACTTCCGCGCCGAGCGTTTCGATGCCCTTCGAGGCAATCGCGCCCGCCGCGAACACCGCGTCGATCGCGTCCTTGCTGTAGCCGGCCGCCTCGTCGAACTTGACGGTCGCTTCCGGGAAGCTCTTGGCAACCTGTTCCTTCGCCGTGGCGAGGGATTGGTCGTAGCCCTTGGTGATCGCGTCGGCGCTGGTCTTGTACGCCTTCTTGGCGGCGTCCTGGCTGGCCTTGACGGCCTTCACGAAGGTCTCACGGCCGGCTTTGACGCTGGCTTCGACCTGTTCCACGCCCTTGCTCAGCGCGGCGACGTCGGGGAAATTCGGGGTAGCCATGGCGATATCCTCTGATCTTTGAACGGGGCGGAGCCCCTGGTTTGCGAAGCGGCGAAGCACGGTCGGCAGTGCGTCGCAACATTTATGTTGCACTGCAATATGCCTTGAATATAGGCGATTCCGAGCCGCGGTCAAGCGGATTTTGTGCAGTGCACCATTATTTTCGGGTACCTGCTAAAAAGGATTGGGGATCAATAGGTTGGACACCGAGCCCGCGGCCCATCCTTCGATACGCGCGCAAGAGCGCGCTACTCAGCATGAGGTCTGCCGCCATTTACGACCTCATCCTGAGTAGCGCACAGCGCGTATCGTCCTTCGACAGGCTCAGGATGAGGGGATGGGCCCCAGGCGAGGTGCCGCGTAGTTATCCTTGGGACAGATCCTCGCCGGCGAGCGCGCGGCGGATCAGTGTGCCTGTCTCGGCCAGCCCGTAAAGCGCGACGAACGAGCCCATTCGGGGCCCCTGGCTTTGCCCGAGCAGCACTTCGTATAGCGCCTTGAACCAGTCGCGCAGGTTCTCGAATTTGTGGCGCTTGCCGATCTCGTAAATTTCCGTCTGCAAATCCTCGGCCGAAATGCCGGTCGGGGCGGCGGCGAGAAATTTCGCCAATTCCTCCAGCGCCGCGCGTTCCTGCTCGGTCGGCGGCCGGTACTGCTTCGCCGGCTTGACGAAATCCTTGTAATAATTGACCGCGTAATCGACCAGCTTGGCGAGTTGCGGCGAATTTTCCGGCGTCGCGCCTTTCACATAGCGCGCGATGTAGCCCCACAGCATGGCCGCATCCTCGGCGTTGCTGACGCTGGCCAGGTTCAGAAGAATGGCGAACCCGAGCTTGTCGTCGCCCGCGGGCGGCTTGCCGTTGTGGATATGCCACGCCGGATTGTCGAGCCGCTCGGCGTCGTTCTGCTGCGGATACTTGCCGAGATACGCCAGATACTCGTCGACATGCTTCGGGATCACGTCGAAGAACAGGCGTTTGGCCCGGCGCGGCTGCTGATACATGTACAGCGACAGGCTTTCGGGCGGCGCATAGCGCAGCCAGTCCTCGACCGACAGCCCGTTGCCTTTCGATTTGGAAATCTTCTCGCCCTTGTCGTCGAGAAACAGTTCGTAGGTGAAATTCTCCGGCGGAGCGCCGCCGAGCACGCGGCAGATCTGGCTCGACAGCTTGACCGATTCGATCAAATCCTTGCCCGACATTTCGTAATCGACGTTGAGCGCGACCCAGCGCATGGCCCAGTCGCACTTCCACTGCAGCTTGCAGTGCCCGCCGGTGACCTTGGTCTCGACCTTCCGCCCGGCCTCGTTCTCGTAGACAATCGTGCCGGCGGCGAGATTTCGTTCGACCACGGGCACCTGCAACACGCGACCCGTGGTCGGATCGACCGGCAGGAACGGGCTGTAGGTCTTGCGCCGATCCTGGCCGAGCGTCGGCAGGATGACGTTGATGACCGCGTCGTATTTTTCGAGGACTTTGAGCAGCGTGGCGTCGAACCGGCCCGACTTGTAGCAGTCGGTCGAACTCTGGAATTCGTACTGGAAGCCGAAAGTATCCAAAAAGGCGCGCAGCCGCGCATTGTTGTGATGGCCGAAACTCTCGTGCGTGCCGAACGGGTCGGGAATCGAGGTCAGCGGCTTGCCCAGGTGCTGGGTCAGCATGTCCTTGTTGGGCACGTTGTCCGGCACCTTGCGCAGCCCGTCCATATCGTCGGAGAACGCGAACAGCCGCGTCGGAATGTCGGATAAAACCTGAAACGCCTGGCGCACCATGGTGGTCCGCACGACTTCGCCGAACGTGCCGATATGCGGCAGGCCCGACGGGCCATAGCCGGTTTCGAACAGCACGTACCCTTTGTCCGGCGTCCGGTTCTGCAGGCGTGCCTGCAGCAGGCGCGCGGCCTCCTGGAACGGCCAAGCCTTGCTGGCTAGGGCAACGGTGCGAAGATCGGTCATCGGCGGGGCGCGGCTCGAACGGAGGTGCAAAAGGCCGGGCAAGCTAGGGTTCGCGGCCGGGCGCGTCAACTGGCGCGGGCGGTTTGCAGCCCTGCGCGACGGGGCGGGGGCGTTGGCGAAAGCCCGCGATTGCGGCGTCGCGCAATCGCGGGTGCCCGAAAGTTCGGCGGAAGCTACTTCTTCTTCGGCGCGGCGGCAACCGGCGCCGTCTTGGCGTCCTTCTTCGGCTTCTTCTTCTCGCGGTTCGAACGTTGCTGACCTTTAGCCATGACACTCTCCTACTGCGTTTCTCGGAACGCGTTTACGCCCCGGAGCGGGTCCGCTCCAAGATGGGGATGTCGTATCGTCTTCCGGGACATCGATTTCGTTCCGCAAGATGCGACTTGCTTTCCCACCATCGTCGTCGCGATCGGGGCGAGCGCCAAGCGGGGCATTGAACGTGCAGGGCGCGCCCTTCATGCATGTCGCGCAAACGTGCCGCGGCCGCATGAACTTGCATTGTAATGCGTATTTAGCGCGGCGCCACTGAAACTTGGCGGAATTGGCGCTCTTCACGCGCGCGCGGTCTTGGTCCGCCGCGCGCGGGACGTTCCGCGCCGCGGTCCGGTGCGCGGGCCGATCGCATCCGGCATGGCGTCGACGATGCCGCGGCCGCGCAGCTTGCTTGCGCGGTCGGGGCCGCTCCACACCAGAATGACGCGGGCGGGATGCTTGCCGACCGAGACGTACGCGTGATCGACCGACGAATCGTGATAGATGCTGTCGTAGCGTTTCAGGCGCACCGGCGGCTTGCCGTCGACATGTACGTCGACCGAACCTTGCAGGACGAACAGGAATTCCTCGCCCTCGTGGCGCGACATTTCGTCGAACGACCCGATGTCGCGCGCGTGCAGCCGGCCGAGCGTCGGCATCATCCGCCGGTCATGCACCTCGGCGGCCAGAATATGATACGTGTAGTGCTGGGTCGTGTAATGCGGCCCTTCGCCGTGCCGCGTGACGACCGCGCCGTTGACAAAGCCGCGTCGCCGCGCTGGCTCGAGCAGGTCGCCGGCGTCGATGTCCAGCGCGCGCGCCAGTTCGGTCAGCTTGTAGTAGGCCGGCGCCAGCAGGCCGCGCTCGATCTTGGAGACGGTCGAGATCGCCAGCCCCGAGCGTTTGGCGACCTGCGCCAACGTCCAGCCGCGGCTGCGGCGAAGCCGGCGCAGCCGCGCGCCCAAGGCGCGGCCGCGGGCCGCTTTCGACGAAAGCTTGTCGTTTTCCGCCATCCACGCGACGATAGCGCGCGCGTTCCGGTCCAACAACAAATTTTCCGATCGGAAAAATCCGATTGGAAAGCTGCGGCCCTTTGGTATCATTAACCGAAACCGGGGCGAGGGTCGGGCGATTGGCGCCGGCGCCGGCAGCGGAGGGATCGACTTGAGGCAGTTCCGCCGGCATCGACCGGTTGCGGTCCCGCGCGCCCTGCACGGGCGCACGGTTGCGCGATCGCGCGGTGCGGCATGATCTGGTGGGGCGTCGCCGGGTTTTCCGTGCTGCTGCTCGTGGTCGGCACGGCAATGGCCTATGCGGTCGGCGCCGGGTCCGTGCTCGCCTTCTTCGCCAGCGACAATGGGCGGTATCTGGCGGTCATTCCGCAGCGCATCTTCAGCCAGATCGACGTCTTCGCGCTGATGGCGATGCCGCTGTTCATCCTGACCGGCGAAATCATGACGCGCGCCGGCATCACCAAGGCGCTGATCGATTTCCCGCTCGCGCTGATGGGCAAGCTGAAAGGCGGCCTCGGCTACGTCACGGTCACCGCCTCCGTGTTTCTCTCCGGCATTTCCGGCTCCGCGACCGCCGATGCGGCGGCGCTCGGCAGCACGGTCGTGCCCGCGATGCGCGACAAGGGTTACAGCAACGTCTACGCCTCGACGCTGATCAGCGCGGCCTCGGTGATCGGCCCGATCATTCCGCCCTCGATCATCATGATTTTTTACAGCGCCATGATGGGGCCGTCGGTGCCGGCGCTGTTCGTGGCCGGCATTCTGCCCGGCCTGTTGCTGGCGCTGGTGCTGTTCGGCGCCAATTTCTACTACGCGCGCCGCGACAATCACCCGGGCGGCGGGCCGGACGACGAACTGCCGCGGCTCGGCCCGGCCTTCCTGCGCGCGCTGCCCGCGCTGTCGCTGCCGGTGATCGTCCTGGGCGGCATGGTGTTCGGCGTGGTGACGCCGACCGAGGCCGCGGCGCTCGCGGTGGTCGCGGCGATCGCGGTCGGGCTTTATTACGGCGGACTGACGTGGCAGGGGCTGGTCCAGTCGCTCGAATACACGGCGGCGCTGACCGGCGCCATTTTCATCATTCTCGGCGCGGTGTCCTGTTTCGAGTGGCTGGCCGGCCACGAGCAGCTGCCGCAGCGGCTGGCCGGATTCGTCACTGAGCTGAAGCTCGATCTGCCGATGTACCTGCTGATCATGAACGTTACGTTCCTGATCGCCGGCACGTTCCTCGAGCCGCCCATTGCGCTCGCGCTGCTGGTGCCGCTGCTGGCCAAGCCGGCGCTGGCGCTCGGCGCCGATCCGGTGCATCTCGGCATCGTGCTGTGCGTCAACCTGACGATCGGCATGATCACGCCGCCGGTCGGCGGTTCGCTGCTCGTCGTCTCGGCGGTGACCAAGGTCGAGTACTGGTCGCTGTGCCGCGCTATTCTGCCGTTCGCCGCCGTCGAGGCGGTGCTGCTGCTGACCGTGATTACCTACGTGCCCGAGATCAGCCTGTATCTGCCGCGTTTGTTCGGATTGCTCTAACCAGGAGGTTTACGATGTATTCTGTATCTAGTTTAATCGCCCGTCTCGGCCGCGTCGCGGCTTTGGGCGTGCTGGTGGCCGGCACCGCCGCGTCCGCCCAGGAAGTCAAGCTGGCGCTCGATTCGCGGCCGGACAAGGCGACGTCGGGCAGCTACGTGTTCGCCGACGCGCTGGTCGAGGCGCTCAAGGCGTCGGGCTGGCAGATCAAGGTGCTGCCGGTCAATTCGATCGGCGGCGAGGC
This sequence comes from Alphaproteobacteria bacterium, assembly GCA_050186335.1. Classification (GTDB taxonomy): domain Bacteria; phylum Pseudomonadota; class Alphaproteobacteria; order Bin65; family Bin65; genus JBFWYO01. The sequence continues at coordinate 45,021 of JBFWYO010000013.1, forward strand.
GGAACGGCTCGACCAGACATCGCAGGGCCTGCTCGAGATCAACCAGGCGGATTTCGGCCGCGCCGGCCAGATCAACAAGCTGGCGTTCGGCTTCGGCCTGCCCTACGTGTTCGAAACCATCGAGCATCTCGACAAGGCGGAAGCCCAGGGCAAGCTGCTGGAGAAGATCAACGCCGGCATGACGCCCAAAGGCGTGCGCCTGGTGGCGCTGATGGCGGTCGGCGGCAGCGTCGGCATCTTCAACACCAAGCGCGAAATCACCAAACCGGAAGACCTCAAAGGCCTCCGTCTGCGCGCGCTCGACCAGAACCAATTGAAGCTGTTCGAAGCCTGGGGTGCGAACGGCGTCGTCATCGCCATGCCGGAAGTCGCGACCGCCTTGCAGACCGGCACCGCCGACGGCTATCTCAACCCGCCGTTCGTGCCGTTCATCTTCGGTCACCAGACGATCCTGAAATACTACACTTCGGCCAAGGTGCTGCAGCCGTTGCGCTCGGTGCTGGTGTCGGAGGACTGGTACAAGAAGCTGGCGGCCGACAAGAAGAAGCAGTTCGACGCTGCGGTCGTCAAGGCGACGGCGGCGAATCGCGCCTGGGTCGCCAACAGCGACAAGGCGGCCTACGTGCAGTTGGAAAAGGCCGGCATCAAGATCACCGAACTGTCCCCGGCGGCACGGCAGAAATTCCAGGATCTGTCGAAGCCGGCCTACACGGCGATCCTGAGCGAAGCCGAGGCCAAGCTGTTCCTCGACGCGGCGGCCAAGGCCAAATAGGCCGCAGCGATGCTTAAACGCGCGATCGTCGGCGCAAGCAGGGCGCTCGACCGCGGCTGCCGCTGGGTGGCCGTGGTCGGCGTCGTGCTGATGGTGGTGCTGATCGGCATCCAGGTGATCGCGCGTTACGTGGTGCAAAGCTCGCCCGGCTGGACGGAAGAAGGTGCGCGTTACGCGATGGTGTGGGCCGGATTGCTCGGCGCCGCCATCGCGTTCCGCATGCGCGTCGATCCGGTCATGCTGCAGCTGGAGAAGTTCGAAAGCGGGCGCTGGCGCATCCTCGGCGGCGCCCTGCGCGCGTTCGCGACCCTGCTGTTTCTGGGGCCGATCCTTTGGTTCTGCGTGGTCGGTCCGGGCGGCGATCTGACGCGCGGCTTCGTCGCCCGCTCGGCCGCCCGCGCCGCCGAAACCGTCGGCGTTCCGATGTCGTGGTTCACCATTGCGTTGCCGATCGCCATCGTCGTGATCTTCGTGCATCTGGCCGCCTCGCTGCTCGGCGATCGGCCCAAACCGGCGGCGGGCGATCTGCTCTAGCCGGTTCGTTCCCTTCACACTCCGTCACGGTCATTCATACATGCAACTTTCCGCCTTCCGCCGCCGCTTCAAGCCGCGCACCGTCAAAGTCGCCGGCATGAGCTGGCAGGTCATCGAAACCAAGCCGAAATCCGCGAGCGCGCCCGTGCTGCTGATGCTGCCCGGCACGCTCGGCACGGCCGAAATCTTCTGGAACCAGATGCATGCACTGGGCGACAGCGTGCGCTGCGTCTCGGTCACCTATCCGATCACCGACGACATCGCGCGCCTAGCCGACGGCTTGGCCGCCTTGTGCGACAAGCTCGGCATCGCGAAGGCCAGCCTGGTCGGCTCGTCGCTCGGCGGCTACTTGGTGCAGTTCTACGCCGCGCGCCACCCGCAGCGCGTGACGACGGCATTCATCGGCAACTCGCTGAGCAACCCCGCCTTGTCCACGCTGACGCGCCAGACCTATGCCGAGCTGGAAAAACTGCCGGCCACAGCGCATCGGGATTTCATTCTGGCGTCGGTCAAGACCTGGAAGGCGCCGGAGCCGATCTTCGCGCAGCTCAAGCGGCTGCTGATCGAGAGCGGTTCGAAGAAACTCTCGCCGGCCGCGCTCAAGGCGCGCGTGCTGATCATCAAGAAGGGCGGCGAGGTGCCGAAGCTCGATCTTCCCGGCAAGCAGATCGTCGTGATCGACAGCGCGGACGATCCGTTGCTCGACCGAAGGGTGCAGGACGATGTGGTCGCGCGCTATCCGGGGGCGACGCACGTGCGCTTGAAGATCGGCGGCCATTATCCGTACGTGACCCGGCCCGACCGCTACACGGCGATTCTGGCCAAGGCGCTCGGCGTCAAATTGCAAAAGAAATAGGAGCGAAAACGCTCAGTCCAGATCGGCCGAGAAGAACAGCACGTTCATCGGATCGGTCTGCGTGCCCTCGTCGAGCGCTTCGATCATCTCGTTGAGCGGGTCGGTGCCGTTCATGGCGACGTCATGGGTTTCGCCGCTCGGGCCGATGCTGCCGGCGATCCACAGGCCGCCGACGACGAGCAGCGCGATCGACACGGCCGAGGCTGCGGACCAGCCGAACCACGGCAGCCAGCGCGGCGGCCGGGCGGCGCCGGCGTTCGCCATTGGCGTCGGCGGCTCGGTGATCGGATCGGCCACGCAGTTGCGCGCGAATGCCGTCACCGCTTGCGGCGCCGTTTCTTCCGGCAAGCCGGCGCGCGCGGCGATCAACGCGTCGAGCAGATCGGGCGAGGCGGCCAGGCGGCGCTCCAGCTCGGCATGGCCATCGTCGGTCAGCCGGCCTTCGAGTGCGCCCGCAACCAGCAGCGCATCGATCCCGTCGGCGGCCGGCCACGTCGGCGCGGCCACGCCCTGCGCGGTTCCGCCACGGAACCACTTGGCATTCCTGTACCGGCGCCAAAGCGCACGGTCTTGTTCCGTGAGCATCTCGGATCGAGTCACATCATGTCCCCGTTTGCCGAAATATACGGCAGCGCATTGCCGTTCATCCCCCATTCATCCGCGTTTCGGGCGGCTTCACCGCGGATCGCTCCCTTGGTTCCCGCCGACGAAATATTTTCTCAATTTTACCAATGCCTTATGATGCGTGCTGCGGACCGTCTGGGCGTCGATGGCGAGGATTTGCGCGACCTCGGCGGCGTCCATGTCGCGGTCGTACAGCAGGCGCAGCACCAGCGCCTGCCGGTCGGTCAGCAGACCGGGCGGGATCTTGACCGGGTCGCGCATCTCCGGGTCGACCGAGCCGACATCCTCCTCGATCTCGTGCAGCGGCACGGCGGCCGCCTTCTGGCGGCGCAGGAAATCGATGGTCGTCGTGGTCGCGACCACGCCGAGCCAGGTTTTCAGTCCGGCGCGCTTGGGATCGTACTGCTTGAGCAGCCGATAGCCGTCCTTGCACAGGCGCACGAACACGTCCTGCGCCACGTCGTTGCTGTCGTCGATGCCGCGCCCGGATTTGCGCAGCGTATGGGTCACGGCGCCGAAAATGGTCGAGGAATAGACGCGCACGAATTCGTTCCACGCGGCAATGTCGCCGCGCGTCAAGGCCACGACGACCTCGAAATCCGCTCGTCTGCGATCGTCCGGCAACGCGCCTCCGGCAGCCTTGAGTCGCCGGTCAGGGGGTGAGGAAACCGGCTTCGCTGCCGTGTTTTATACGGGAAAATACCGAGGCGCCAGGGACCCTGTTGCCGTCCCGTTCTTGTCCTATACTTGTTCGGTGACCGACTCGCAGACCACATCTCCAGCCGACGCGTTGCTCAGTCCCGGTCCGGCCTTGCTGGTCGGCACGCGCGGTGCGGTGTGGCGGAACGAGGACGGCACGGCGGAGTCGCTGCGCCTGCCGGATGCCGCGGACCGCTTGCGCAAGACCAAGACGCCGCCGATCCTGTGCCACACGCCGTCGATCGCCCGACGCCTGAACCTGCGCCGCGTACCCGGCCGCGATGTATTGGAGTTATTCGCCTTCGTGCGGCCCGCGCAATTCTGTCTGCCGACCGAGCGCGGCCTTGCCGCCGCGCTCGGCATGGGCGTGCCGGCCGATCATCGCGACGACGTCCATCTGCTGCCGCGGATCGCGGATCATCTGTTGGCCGAACTTGCCGACCCGCTGCGCGAGCACGAGCGCAGCGTGCGACCGATCGCGCGCGCCATGGCGGCCGGGCAATGGGCCTGGGCGGCCGATGTGTGCCGCGCACTGAAAGTCGAGCCGCCGTCAGATTCGATTGCCCGCGCCATGTCCGGCCTGGAGATCTGGTCGCGCCTGCCCGAGTGGGCCGAGCGCGCGCCCGAGCCGCCGCCCGGCAACGTGCCGATCGATTTGGACGAAGTGCGCGCGCGCCTGGCCCGGCTGCTCGGCCCCGATGCGGAAGCGCGGCCGCAGCAAGCGGATTACGCCAGCGCCGTCGCGATGGCGTTCCAGCCGCGCGAACGCGCCGGCGAGCCGCGCTTCGTGATCGCCGAAGCCGGCACCGGCGTCGGCAAGACGTTGGGGTACATCGCGCCGGCCAGCGTGTGGGCGGAAAAGAATCTCGGCGCGGTGTGGATCAGCACTTATACCCGCAATCTGCAGCACCAGATCGATCAGGAGCTCGACCGCCTGTTCGACGATCCGTCGGAAAAGCGCCGCAAGGTCGTCGTGCGCAAGGGGCGCGAGAATTTCCTGTGCCTGCTCAACCTCGAGGAACAGACGCGCGCGGCGCGGCTCAACAGCCAGGAGGCGATCGGGCTGGGTCTGATCGCGCGCTGGGCCGAGGCGAGCAGAGACGGCGCCATGGTCGGCGGTGATCTGCCGGGCTGGCTGCTCGATCTGGTCGGCCGCGGCCAGGCCATGAGCATGACCGACCACCGCGGCGAGTGCATCTACGCCTCGTGCGCGCATTACACGCGCTGCTTCATCGAGCACAACGTGCGACGGGCCAAGCGCGCCGATATCGTCGTCGCCAACCACGCTTTGGTCATGGTGCAGGCGGCGCTCGGCAACATGGGCGACGGCGGGGTGGCCAGCCGGTTCGTGTTCGACGAAGGCCATCACGTGTTCTCCGCCGCCGATTCGGCGTTCTCCGGCCATCTGACCGGCCAGGAGGCGGCCGAGCTGCGCCGCTGGCTGCGCGGCGCCGAGGCCGCCGGCCGCAAGAGCCGCGCGCGCGGGTTGGCCTCCCGCCTGGGCGATCTGGTGCTGGACGATGCGCCCTCGATGGACGCGCTGCGCGCCATCGAACGCGCGGCCGCCGAACTCCCCGGCGAGGGCTGGCTGGCGCGGCTCAACGACAACCGCCCGATGGGCGCGGCCGAGCGGTTCCTGTCGTTCGCGCGGCAGCAAGTCTATGCGCGCGCGAAATCGACCGACAGCCCGTACGGGCTGGAGGCCGAGACGCAGCCGCCGCTCGACGGTCTGTTGGCCGCAACCGAGGCACTCGACGAGGCGCTCGACCGGATCGGCCGGCCGATGCTGGATCTCGCCGCGCGCCTGACCGCGCGCCTGGACGACGAGGCCGACGAACTCGACACCGCCACGCGCGTGCGCCTGGATGCGATGAGCCGCGCGCTTGTGCGGCGCGGCCGCGAAACCGTCGGCGCGTGGCGCCAGATGCTGGCCTCGCTGGCCGAACAGACGCCGCCCGATTTCGTCGACTGGTTCGGCGTCGAGCGGCAATTCGGCCACGATGCGGATATCGGCCTGCACCGCCACTGGATCGATCCGACGCGGCCGTTCGCCGAATTCGTCGCCGCACCCGCGCACGGCGTGGTCGTCACCTCGGCCACGCTGCGCGACGGGACGGGCGATGTGGAGCAGGATTGGATCGTGGCGGAACGGCGCACCGGCGCCGTGCATCTGCCCGCGCCCGCGATTCGCGCCGCGGTGCCGTCGCCGTTCGATTATGTCGGCCGTACCCGAGTCTATGTTGTGCGCGACGTGCGCGGCGACGACGGCGAACAGCTTGCGTCCGCTTACCGCGAATTGTTCCTGGCCGCGGGCGGCGGGGCGCTCGGCCTGTTCACCTCGATCGCGCGCCTGCGCACGGTGCACCAGAAGATTTCCGGCCCGCTCGAACAGGCCGGGCTGCAACTGCTCGCCCAGCACGCCGACGGCTACGACGTCTCTACGCTGATCGACATCTTCCGCGCCGAGGAAGATTCCTGTCTGCTCGGTACCGATGCCGTGCGCGACGGCGTCGACGTGCCCGGCGCTTCGCTGCGGCTGATCGTGTTCGACAAGGTGCCGTGGCCGCGGCCGGATATCCTGCACCGGGCGCGCAAGAAATCGTTCGATGCCGCGACGCCGAACAGTTCCTACGACGACATGCTGACCCGCCTGCGGCTGAAGCAGGCGTACGGGCGGTTGATCCGCCGCGCGACCGACCGCGGCGTGTTCGTGATGCTCGATCCGCGCCTGCCGTCGCGCCTGGGCGGCGCGTTCCCGCCCGGCGTCGAGATCAGGCGCGTGGGACTGGCCGAGGCGATTGCCGAGACGAGGGCGTTTCTGGCGCAGGCGTAACCGGGCCGGCGCGCAAATGGTCAATCCAACGCGGGTTCGGTCGGATTTGGCTTTCACCCCACCCCGAATACGATCATCAGCGCCGATACCGTGACCACCGAGACGATCGTGGTGACCAAGATTGCGCCGGAGGCGCGGGCGGTGAAGATGTTGAATTTCTGCGCCAGCACAAAGACCAGGGTCGCGGTCGGCAGCGCGCAGGCGATGGTCAGGTCGCGCACGTCGGCCTCCGGCAGCCCGAAGACGTAACGCGCGGCGACGAAGGCGGCGGCCGGCATGATCAGGAGCTTGATCAGCGAGATCCAGCCGATCTCGAACCACGCCTTGCCGATGCGCTTGCCGACCAGGAACAGGCCCATGGCGAACAGCGCCGCCGGCCCGGCGGCGTCGCCCAGCAGCTTGAAGAACGTCTCGAACGCTTTCGGCATCTGCGTATCGGTCAGGCTGAGCGCGATGCCGGCGGCCGAGGAGACCAGCAGCGGGTTCAGCGCCACGCCGCGCAGCATGTCCTTGATCACGCCGATCCGGCTGGTGCTCTTGCTCGCACCCAGTTCGGCCAGCGCCACCGCGATCAGGAAAATCGTCGTCGATTGCACGATCGAGACGACGATGATCGGCACCGTGCCCTTGGCGCCGAACGCGGCGACGAACAGCGGAATGCCCATGTAGCCGGTGTTCGAGAACACGCCGGCCAGCGCGTGCAGACTGAGCGCATCGACGCGGGCGGGAAACAGAACGCGCGCGATCGCCACCGCGGCGGCGAATACGGCGAGGATCGCCAGCAGCGTGGCGCCGATGAAATTCCAGTTGAGGATCTGCTGGATCGGCGTGCCGGCGAGCGAGACGAAGAACAAGGCCGGCAGCGCGAAATAATAGGTGAAGCCGTTGAGCGCTTCGGAAACGCCGGCGCCGAGAATCTTGGTACGCCCGGCCAGATAGCCGCACAGCATGATCGCAAAGACCGGCAGGGCGACGTTGAAGACCGCGTGCATGCGGGAAACCTGACCGAGGCGCGGGGGTTTGTCGAGGCCGGTCCCCGAGACCCGCGCGCGATGGGAAAGCGGCGGAAGCCGCCCGGCTTCACCCGGCCACGCGCACCACGGCCTTGCCGAAATTCCGCCCCGCCATCAGCCGCGCGAAGGCTTCGGGCGCGTCGGCCAGGCCGTCGGCCACGTCTTCCTTGAACTTCAGCCGGCCGTCCGCGATCCAGCCGGCGGCATATTTGCGGTACAGCGGCAACTGGTCCCAATAATCGTAGACCACCAGCCCGTTGATCTGCGCCCGCTTGCCGACGATGGGCGTAAGGCTGGGGCCGGGCAGGATCTCGGCGCTGTTGTATTGCTGCATGTTGCCGCACAGGATGATCTTCCCGCGCATCGCCAGATGCTTCATCACGGTTTCGATGATCGGGCCGCCGACCGTGTCGAAGAACGCATCGATGCCGTCCGGGCATGCCACGGCGAGCGCCGCGCCCCAATCCGGATTCTTGTAGTTCACGCACGCGTCGAAGCCGAACTGCTCGACGACGTATCTGCATTTCTCGTCGGACCCGGCGATGCCGACGGCGCGCGCGCCCATGATGCGCGCGATCTGTCCCGCGGCCGAACCCACGGCACCGGATGCCGCCGACACGGCGAAAGTCTGTCCCGGCTTGGGCGCCAACAAATGTACCGCGCCGGCATAGGCGGTCAGGCCCGGCATGCCGTACGCGCCCAGATAGGCCGACAACGGCACGCGCGCGTCGCGCTCGATCTTGATCGCGGCGCTCGACACGGCGAGCGCCATGCCGCTCAGGCCCGGCTGGGGCGGTGCCGCCACGGCGTAACGCTGCCAGCCGCTGCGGTTCTGCACGATGTCGCCGATCGCGAAATCGGGATGCTTGGTCGCAACGACGCGCGCGATGGTTTCGCCCGGCATGGTGTCGCCGAATTCGATCTTGCCCGACATATGCCGGCCCTTGAGCGCCGAACCCATGTACGGATCGAGCGACAAGTAAAGGGTTTCGACCAGGATTTGCCCCGCGGCGGGCACAGGCACCTCGCCGGTCAGGCGCTCGAAATCCGTCGCCGCCGGCGTTGCGGTCGGGCGTCGCTTGAGCACGATCTTCTCGTTTTGCATGGCGGCTCGCGGGGTGACGGGTGGGGAAGGCAATATGAACGGCGGAAGTTCGAAACCGCAAGCACCGTTACGGGCGATTGCCGATGCCGACCGCCTCACCCTGAGCCTGTCGATGGGTGAGGCTCGGGTGGTCCTCATGCTTTGACAGATTCGGCATGCGGAATCTCAGGATCATTTCGACAAGCCAGGGCAAGAGCCTGTGTTCCCTCGGCGCCAAGGGGCGGGATGAACAGGCGAGCGTCGCTGGTTCGATCCCGATTCTCGTAACAAGCGTAACGTCGCGCTTGAAAGCCGCGCCGCGCGTTCTATGTGCGACCGCAACAACGCAAGTTCGCTTTAACGGAGGCCCGATCGCCGATGCTCGAATCTTGTCCGCTGCAATTCGCGCTCGTCCGCAATCGCCCCGCATGGCTGGAATTCGACCCTAAGGCACCCTAAGCCCTAAGGTCGAAATCCGTAACATTTGTAACAAAGCCAGGCGGGCCGCGACTTCGCGCGGCTGTCGCAGGCTTGTGGCGGGAGCGAAGCCAATGCGTTTATGCTCGCACATGCGCATTTCGAGGAGCGATCGATGAAGCTCGGATTGATCGGCACCGCGACCTATCGCGGCAAGCCTTCGGCGGTGCCGGCGGAGGTTTCGGCGGTTCTGTCGCCGTCCGACCGGGCGCAGGTTTATCTGTCGGCGCTCAACGTGTTCCCGCGCGATGCGCTGGAATTGAAGCTGCTCGAGGTCGGCTATATCGATGCCGGCCTGCGCGCGGCGGCCGACGGCAATGAGGCGCTGGTCATCAACAGCATGGGCGATTACGGCCTGGCGGCGCTGCGCGCGGGGGCGGGCGTGCCGGTGCTCGGCAGCGGCGAGGCGGGGCTGCGCAAAGCCGCGTCGCTTGGCGGGAAATTCGCCATCGTGACGGTCTGGCCGGAATCGACGGCGTTTCTGTATCGGCAATTGCTGCGCGAGGCCGGGCTCGAATCGCGGTGCGCGGCGGTGCTGCATGTCGGCCAGCAGGCGGAACTGGAATCGATCGTGCGCGGAACCGCGGGCGATGCGCATTACGTGGCGCGCATGCAGGGCGGCGATGCGACGATGCTCGATCGCGTCGTGCAGGCGTGCGAACAGGCGGTGCGGCAGCACGGCGCCGCATCGATCCTGCTCGGCTGCACCTGCATGTCGCCGGTTGCGGCAAAAATCGCCGCGCGCGTCTCCGTGCCGGTCGTCGATTCGCTGGTCGAAGCGATCGGCTGCGCGCTGCGCGGCGACGTCAAGGCGCAAGCGCGGCCGTTCAGCTACGCCAGGCGCGACGCCACCTTCGCCGCGATGGCGCAAACCGGCAAGCAGTCGGTCAAGGACGAAGTCTGCGAGGTGTGCGTCGTGGCGGAGGAGGCGGCGCAATGAGCGAGGGTGCCTTGAAGGGGCAGAAAATCGGTTTCATCGGCCTGGGCCTGATGGGCAAGCCGATGAGCCGGCGGCTGAAGGCGGCCGGCGCCGAGGTGACGGTCTACAACCGCACGCGCGCGGTGGCCGACGAACTGGCGCAGGACGGCATGCGCGTGGCCGCAAGCCCGAAGCACGTCGCCGCCGCCTCGGACATCACCATCGTCTGCGTGCTCGATACGCCGGCCTGCGAAGCGGTGATGCGCGGGGCCGACGGCGTGTTCGCCGGAATTAAAGAGGGCGCGCTGGTTATCGACATGGGCACCACGCAGGTCACCAACACGCGCGCGCTGGCCACGGAGGCGCGGGCGCTGGGCGCGGAATATCTGGATGCGCCGGTGTCGGGCGGTCAGGTGGGCGCCGAGGCGGGCACGCTGTCGATCATGGTCGGCGGCAGCGCGGCGGCGTTCGCCCGCGCGAAGCCGGCATTCGAAGCCATGGGCCAGCGGGTCACGCTGGTCGGCGACGTCGGGGCCGGGCAGGTCGCCAAGACGGCGAACCAGGTCATCGTCGGGCTGACCATCGGCGCGGTGGCCGAGGCGCTGACGCTCGCGCAGCGCGCCGGGGTCGATCCCGGCAAGGTGCGCGAGGCGCTGATGGGCGGCTTCGCCACGTCGCGGATTCTGGAACTTCACGGCAAGCGCATGGTCGACGGCAATTTCACGCCGGGCGGCAAAGCGACCACGCAGTTGAAAGACGTGCGCCAGGCGTCCGAATTGGCCGAGCAGTTGGGCGTCGACCTGCCGGCGCTGAAGCTCAATCGCAAGCTCTACGAAAAAATGGTCGCGCTCGGCTTCGGCGAGCTCGATCACTCGGGCCTGGTGAAGATTTATTCGGAAAGGAAGAACGGTTGAGGCTATCGCGTGCGGCCCATCCATCGATACGCGCAGCCTTCGCGGGCACTCGGCTGCGCTACTCGGGATGAGGTCGTTGGGGTGGGATTGGCTGTCTCTAACGGCCTCACCCCGAGTGCGCGGCGGCGCGCAGCGACGACGCGCGTATCGAAGGGGGTGGCCGGCGCGCGCTAGCGCAGGCCCGCCAGCGCATCGAGAATTTCGCGCACGTTGGGTTTGGCCAGCGTCACCGCCAGGCCGGGATGCACCGGATCGGGCCAGGTGGCGTGCGGGACCCAGAGGAACCCGTCGTTCTCCCAGTTGAGCGCGGGGGCGAATTCCTGCGGCACCAGCATCAGGTACGTCGAATAGCGAAAACTGCCGGACTGAAACAGATCGAGCCAGCGTAATTCGTGCGGGCCGTCGTAGCCGACTTCCTCGACGACCTCCCGCAACACGGTCTGCTCGGGCGGCTCGCCTTCGTTGACCGCGCCGCCGACCGTGCCGTGCGTGCCGGGATCGAGCACGAACCGGCTGCGCTTGGCGAAACCGAAGCGGCGCGACTCCAAGCTGAAGAACAGACAGCCTGCGGCTTGGCGTCCCCAGAAGCCGGTCTCGCGGTAAGCGCGCAGATGCGCCTCTTCTTCCTTGCGGCCGAGCAGTTTCTTGAGTTCGTCGTAGGACATGGCGGAATTCGAAAGGGCTCAGCGTTTGAAAAAGGCTTCGGCGCCGGTGCGGTGGCTGGTCTTGGATTGGATCGCGGCTTTGACGCGCGCGATCTCGGTTTCCATCTCGCCGATATAGTCGCGCAGCTCGTCGACCGACAGGGGGGCGAGGTCGATCAGCTCGATCTTGCGCAGTTTCTTCTTTTTGGGGTCCAGTTCCTCGGGGTCCATGGCCATGCCTGCCTGCTCCTTTGCGCTTGCCAGCCGCCGGGCGAGCCGTTAAGACACGCGCGGCTTTCCGGGCCGGGGCGGCACCATACTAGAACCCTCCGCCATGGCCCAGGTGGTCGCGCCCAATTGTCGATTCCGGCCGCCGAAAACGGCGGAAACGCGGCGTTTCTCGCGGCGCCGCCGTTGGCCGGATGGGCGCGCGGACAGGCGCCCTGGCAAGTACCGGGAACCCACCTATATTATCGGCACCCTTTTCCGGCCCGGCACTCAATTCGACGGATGCCCGGCCCCCCCACTGCGCCCGCCCAGGGCCAAGGAGGACACATGGATCGTCCTATGATGCCCAAAGCGACTGCCGTCTGGCTGGTCGAAAACACCGCGCTCACGTTCAAGCAGATCGCCGAGTTCTGCGGCCTGCACGAGCTGGAGATCCAGGCCGTCGCCGACAACGATTCGGGCGTCGTGATGACCGGCCTGGATCCGGTCGGCAACCACCAGCTGACGCTGGAGGAGATCAAGCGCTGCGAAGCGGATCCGAACGCCAAGCTGGTCATGCTGAAGCAGGATATCCCGCTGCCGCCGTCGCGCTCCAAGGGCGCCCGCTACACGCCGATCTCAAAGCGCCAGGACAAGCCGGACGCGATCGCCTGGATCGTGCGCCATCACCCGGAATTGAGCGACGCGCAGATCAGCAAGCTGCTCGGCACCACCAAGTCGACGATCGCCGCCGTGCGCGACCGCTCGCACTGGAACGCCACCAACATCCGGCCGCGCGATCCCCGCGAGATCGGCCTGTGCTCGTATCCGGAACTGGAAGCCGCCGTGGCGCGCGCGAAAAAGCGCCAGGGCATCCAGCAGCCGGCCGCAACGCCGGCCGCGAGCGAACCGCCGCAGGCGTAATTCCGAATTCTTGTTTTGTGGCCCACGACAAAAGGCGCTTCACGGCGCCTTTTGCTTTTGCGCGAAAATCAGTCTTTCACCGGCACCACGTAATTCAGCGGCAAGCGCCCGCCGTCGACGTAGATCGTCTGTCCGGTGATATAGCTGGCTTCGTCGCTCGCCAGGAACGCGACGACCGAGGCGATTTCTTCCGGCTGGCCGAGCCGGCCCATCGGCGTACGCGACATGATGCGCCGGCGCGCGGCGTCGTCGGCCAAGACCGCGTGCTTCGCCATCTCGGTTGCGATCGTACCCGGGCCGACCGCATTCACGCGGATATTATGCGGGGCCAGCGCCAGCGCGGTTACGTGCGTCAACTGGTTCACGCCGCCCTTGCTGACGTTGTAGGGCACCTGATTCGGGATCGCCAACACCGCGTTCACCGACGACAGATTGACGATCGCGCCGCCCCTGCCTTGCTTGATCATCTGCCGCGCGCCGGCCTGGCTGCACAGGAACGCGCCTTTCAGGTTGACCCGCAGCACCCGGTCGAACTGTTCTTCCGGCAGGTCGAGGAAATCGCAGGTGAAGATGATCCCCGCGTTGTTGACCAGCACGTCGAGCGCGCCGTAGCGCGCGACGGCGCCCGCGATCAAGGCTTCGACCTGTGCCTTGTCGCCGACATCGCAGGCGATGAAAGCGGCATCCGCGCCGGCGGCGCGGATCGCATCGGCGGTTATCTTGCCCTTGACGCCGTCGACGTCGGACAGCACGACCTTGCAGCCCTCGCGCGCGAAGCGCTCCGCGCACGCCTGGCCTATGCCTTGCGCCGCGCCGGTGACGATGACGACTTTGTTCTCGAGCGACATGATGTCTCCAATGGTCTCATCCTTCGACAGGCTCATCCTTCGACAAGCTCAGGATGAGGGCCCTGGTCGCGCGCGGCCAAAATACCGGCCCTCATGCTGAGCCTGTCGAAGCATGAGCTCCAGCGCACGCGCTTTTCAATCCTGCGGCAGGCTGAGGACATGCGTAGCACAGGACGCGCAAGAACTTATTTGCCGGCATAGCCGATCGTGCGCAGCGCATCGCGAATTTCGGTCAGCGTTGCGGGATCGTCGATCGTGGCGGGGGTCTTGTAGGCTTCGCTGTCGGCGATCTTCTGCATGGTCGCACGCACGATCTTGCCCGAGCGCGTCTTCGGCAGCCGCTTGACCACGACGGCGGATCTGAACGCGGCGACCGGGCCGATCCTCTCGCGCACCAAGCCGACCACGTCCTTGACGATTTCCTCGGGCGGCCGATTGACGCCGGCCTTGAGCACCAACAAGCCGAGCGGCACCTGGCCCTTGAGCGCATCGGCGGCGCCGATCACCGCGCACTCGGCGACGTCCTGGTGCGAGGCGAGCACTTCTTCCATCGCACCGGTGGACAGCCGATGGCCGGCGACGTTGATGATGTCGTCGGTGCGGCCCATCACGTACAGATAACCGTCCTCGTCGCGGAACGCGGCGTCGGCGGTTTTGTAGTAGCCGGGATAATCGTCCAAATACGTCTGCTTGTAGCGGTCGTCGGCGTTCCACAGCGTCAGCAGGCTGCCCGGCGGCATCGGCAGCTTGATGACCAGCTCGCCGGTCGCATTGGCCGGCAGGGATTTGCCTTGCTCGTCGAGGATGTCGAAATTCCAGCCCGGAATCGGCTTGGTCGGCGAGCCGTATTTGACCGGCAGCCGCCCGAGGCCGACGCTGTTGCCGATCGCGGGTCCGCCGGTTTCGGTCTGCCACCAGTGATCCAAAACGGGGACGCCGAGATGTCTTTCCGCCCATTGGATGGTATCCGGGTCGGCGCGCTCGCCGGCCAGGAACAGCGTTCGGAAATGCGAGAGATCGTAGTTCTTGATGAACGTGCCGTTCGGATCGATCTGTTTGATCGCGCGAAACGCGGTCGGCGCGGTGAACAGCATCGGCGCCTTGTATTCCGACAGGATGCGCCAATAAGTGCCGGCATCCGGCGTGCCGACCGGCTTGCCCTCAAACAGGATCGACGTATTGCCGTGCAGCAGCGGGCCGTACACGGTGTAGCAGTGGCCGACCTGCCAGCCGAGATCGGAGGCCGCCCAGTACACTTCGCCCGGATCGACGCCGTAGAAATTCTTCATCGTCCAGTACAGCGCCACCATCGTGCCGCCGTTATCGCGCACGACACCTTTGGGTTGGCCGGTGGTGCCGGACGTGTAAAGAATATAGAGCGGATCGGTGGCCGGTACCGGCACGCAATCGTGCGGCACGGCTTTCGCCATCAGCGCGTGCCAGTCGTGGTCGCGGCCTTCGGTCAGCGCGGCTTCGCATTGCGGGCGCTGAAACACCACGAGCGCCTCGGGCTGGTGCGTCGTCGTGGCCAGCGCCTGATCCACGAGCGGCTTGTATTCGACGATGCGGTTGGGTTCGATGCCGCACGAGCCGACCACCATCACCTTGGGCGTGGCGTGGTCGATGCGCACGGCCAATTCGTTGGCGGCGAATCCGCCGAACACCACGGAATGAATGGCGCCGAGCCGCGCGCAGGCCAGCATGGCGACGACCGTCTCCGGCACCATCGGCATGTAGATCACCACGCGGTCGCCGTGGCGCACGCCCAGGCCGGCCAGCACGCCGGCAAATGTCGCCACTTCGTCGCGCAGTTGGCGATAGGTGTAGGTCTTTTTGGTATTCGTGACCGGGCTGTCGTAGATCAGCGCCGCCTGCGCGCCGCGGCCCTTGGCGATGTGGCGGTCGAGCGCGTTGTAGCAGGTATTGCAGGTGGCGCCGCTGAACCAGCGGTAGAACGGCTTGCGGCTGTCGTCGAGCACGCGCGTGTACGGGCTATGCCAGTCGATGGCGGCGGCCGCCTCGCTCCAGAATCCCTCTGGATCCTCGATCGAGCGGCGATAGGTTTGGTCGTAACGGCTAGCGGTCGATTTATCGGCCATGGGGCGAGCTCCTCGGGATCTTTTTCTAACGGATTTGGCGGCGGTCGAGTATGGGATTCCGCCGGCCATCTTTCCCGCTTGTCACCCCGGACAAGTGACGCGCAGCGGCGCGCCGATCCGGGGTCCAGGATGGTGCGGACGGGACGACTCTGGAACCCGGCTCTCCGCTGCGCTGCGGCCGGGGTGACACTGAACGAATGACGATGCGGAATCTGACCGCTTGTCCCCCGCAATCGCGTCCTTTACGTTCCTGTAAAATTTGTACGATCCGCGACGTTCGCGGGCATGGGAGAAGGTCGAATGGCAGCACGGAATATCGCCGGCCGCGCCGGGCTCGACGGCAACGTGGTCGATTACCTGTACGGCAACGCGCTGAAGCCGGAAAACATCAATCGGCCGTACCTGATCGGCGACGACCGCAACACGAGCTTCGGCGAGCAGTACGCGCTGGCCTGCCGTTACGGCAACTATCTGAAATCGATCGGCCTGAAGCCGGGCGACCGCATGATCATGAGCCTGATGGACGGGCCGGAATTCGTCGGCATGTTCACCGGCGCGATCAAGATCGGCGTCGTGCCGTTGCCGCTGAACACGTATCTGAGGCCGCGCGATTATCTTTATTACCTGAACGACAGTGAGGCGAAGGCGTGCTTCATCGATACCTCGCTGGTCAAGTTGATCGACGAGATTCGGCCAAATATCAAGACAGTGCGTTATTTCGGCGTGCTCGGCGCCGACGCCAAGGGCTACGAGCGCGTCGAGCCGCTGGCAGCGCAGCAGCCGACCGATCTGGAGACGTTCCCGCGCCACCCGGACGATCCCGCGTTCTGGCTTTACTCGTCGGGCAGCACGGGCGACCCGAAAGGCGTCGTGCATACGCACGATCATCTGTACTGGGCGACCGAGCTTTCCGGGTTCAACGGCTTCGACATCAAGGCCGGCGACATCGTTTCGTCGCCGCCGAAAATGTTCTTCGCCTTCGGGCTCGGCGGCCAGGTGTATTTCCCGCTGCGCGCCGCGGCGTCCACGCTGTGCAGCCCGACCCCGATCACGCCCAGGCGTATCTGGGATCAGTGGATCAAGCACCCGCCGACCGTCGGCATGGGCGTGCCGACGCTGTTCGCCGGGATGCTGCAATTGGCCGAGAAGGAGATCGGTCAGGACAAGGCGCGCGCCGCCTGCGCGCGCTTCAAGCGGCTGATCTCGGCCGGCGAAATCCTGCCGGCGGCGCTGCTGCATCGCTGGAAGGACTATACCGGCGTCGAGCTGCTCGACGGCGTCGGCACCACCGAGATGACGCACATGTTCCTGGTCAACCAGCCGGGCAAGGCGGTGCCGGGCAGCTGCGGCAAGGTGATCGAAGGCTTCCGCTACGAGATCGTCGACGACGATTTCAAGCCGGTGAAGCGCGGCGAGATCGGCAACCTGCACATGATCGGTCCTTCGGCCGCAACGCTGTATTGGAACAAGCCGGAGAAGACCGCGGCCACGATGGGCCGCGGCGGCGTCGTCACCGGCGACAAGGTATACGAGGACGAGCACGGCAACCTGTTCATGGTCGGCCGCGGCGACGACATGCTGCGCGTCGGTGCGATCTGGGTTTCGCCGGCGGAAGTCGAAGGCGCCATCGTTTCGCACCCGGCGGTCAGCGAGGCGGCGGTGGTCGGCCATGAAGATTCCGAACAGCTGATCAAACCGAAAGCGTTCGTCATTCTGCGCGATCCCGCGGCGCATCCCGACAAGGCGGCGCTCGAAGCCGAAATCAAGGAACACGTGCGCAATCAGCTGCCGGGCGCGAAGGTGCCGCGCTGGGTCGAATTCGTCGGCGAATTGCCGAAAACCGCGACCGGCAAGATCCAGCGCTTCCGCCTGCGTCAGCCGAGCTGATGGCGGCGCGCGCGACCCGCGCCGCCAAAACGTCCCGCGAGGCGCGGGCGCAGCACAATGCGCCGAAACATACCGGCACCACGAACAAGTCGATGCGCCGGCGCGACGAGATTCTGCAATGCGCGATCCAGTTGTTCGATACGCAAGGCTACGCGAATACGTCGTTGGACGATATCGCGCGCGCCGTCGGCATCGCACGCGAGGGAATCTACTACTACTTCAGAAACCGCGCCGAAATTCTGCTCTCGATCATCCAGCCGCGCAGCGTGGCATTGATCGAAGGCTTGCAGCAAGTCGTCGACGACAAGTCGCTCTCGCCGGCGCAAAAGCTGCACCAAGCGGTACGCGCGCATCTGGAGCAGTTCGACAAATACTGTCTCGAGATGACCGTCAGCCTGCGCGACGGACATATGGAGGACACGCCCGATGTCGGCGCCGCCATGCGCCGTATCTGGAAGGATTACGAACATCTGTGGACCAGGCTGATCGAGGACGGGCAGCGCCAGGGCGCGTTCCGCTCGATCGGCGACCCCAAGATGCTGGCCTTCGGCATCCTCGGCATGTGCAACTGGCTGGCGCGCTGGTACGACCCGAAGAAAGAGGCGCCGATCGCCGAACTGGTCGAGGCGTATTTCGGCTTGATCGCCGGCGGGTTAGTTGAGAAATAGAAAAGACGTTTAAATATAATGCGTTATCTTATATTTTTTCCTTTTACGTAAACGTAAAAAATATTCTTGACCGCAACGCCCGCGCGGGTACGATGGGCGCCTTATCGGACGGCACGAAAAGCCACGGGGAGGGATCATGAACATGCACCTGCAGGGCAAGGTCTATGCCCCTTACCGGTTGAAACCGGATCGTGCCGTTGCCGCCACCATGCTGCGCGGCATGGGCATCGATGCGCCGCCCGTCGAGGTGCCGCCGACCTATCTTATTTTCCTGCGCGGCGAAGAGCATGACGTCGACCTGTTCCGCGATCTCGATATCCCGCGCGAAAAGGCGTTGCACGGCGGCCAGCGCTACGAGTGGCTGGCGCCGATCGGCTGGGACGACGAGATGGAGGTCATCGCCACGGTCGACAAGCTGACCGAGAAGGAAGGCAAGGCCGGCAAGGTCTGGTTCGCGGACGTCAGCTTCGAATACAAGCGCGTGCGCGACGGCAAGGTCGTATTGCGCGAAGTCACGCGCCTAGCGAAGCGGAGCTGACGATGACCGAATTGGCCAAAGGCACCGTATTGTTCGATAGCGTTTGCCCGGTCTCGACGCCGGAGCGGCTCGCGCTGTTTTCCAAGGGTACCGCGGATCCCAATCCGCTGCATGTCGATGAGAGTTTCGCCAAGCGCGCGGGTTTCCGCACCGTCGTGCAGCAGGGGCCGATGACGACCGCCCATTTCGCGCGGCTGTTGCGCGAAAAAGTCGGCGATCGGCTGAAGGTGCTCGACGTTACTTTCACCGCACCCGTGCATCCGGGCGATGCGCTGCGCATGACCGCCACGGTCGAAGATATCGGCCCGCAAGTAAGAATTTCGCTCGCGGCGCAGAAACAGGACGGCACGCCGACCGCCAAGGGTTACGCGCTGGTCGATCCGTAAGCCGCTTAACCGTGCGTCTTTTAAAAGGGTAATCATCGTGGCCTATCCGATCCCGCAGGATTACGGCATCTATGTCGGCAACAAGTTCGCCGGGGCGAAAGCCTCCGCGCAGCTCGAGACGATCAGCCCGATCACCGGCGACGTGCTGACGCGCGTGCCGGATGCAAACGCGGCCGATGTCGATGCCGCCGTGCAGGCGGCCGATGCGGCGTGGCCCGCCTGGCACGCGGCCGGCCCGCGTAAACGGCAGTCGCTGCTGATGAAAGTGGCTGACCGGCTGGTTGCCGACGTCGACCGTTTCGCCTGGCTGGAAACCGCCAACACGGGCAAGCCGTGGCGCGAATCGGTCGCCAACGTGCATACAGCGGCGGATCGCATCCTCTACTACGCCGGCGTGTGCCGGGCGCTCGAAGGCCACACGCTGCCGGCCGGCGGCGATATCCTGTCGCTGGATTTCCGCGAACCGCTGGGCGTCATCGGCATCCTGGGCGCGTGGAATTTTCCGATCAACATGTTCGCGGGCAAGATCGCGCCGGCATTGGCGACCGGCAATGCGGTGGTCTACAAGCCGTCCGAGCCGACGCCGATCACCACCTTGGAATTCGCGCGGCTGATCGGCGAAATCCTGCCGCCGGGCGTGCTCAATGTCGTGACCGGCAACGGCGAACCGACCGGTGCGGCCATCGTGGCCCATCCGAGAGTGCGCAAGATTTCGCTCACCGGCTCGGTTGAAACCGGCAAGCGCGTGATGGCGGCGGCCGGTGCCACGCTCAAGCAGTTGACGCTGGAGCTCGGCGGCAAGAACGCGCAGATTGTGTTCGAGGACGCCGATCTCGACCGCGCCACGCAGGGCGTGCTGCTCGGCGCCTATATGAACCAGGGCCAGGTCTGCACCGCGGGTTCGCGCATCTTCGCGCACAAGAGCATCGCGAAGAAACTGCAGCAGCGCCTGATCGAGGCGATTCCGCGCCTCAAGATCGGCGATCCGTTCGACAAGGATTCCACGATGGGCACGCTGGTCTACCGCGAGCACATGGACAAGGTGCTGGAGTACATCGAGATCGGCAAGCGCGAGGGCGCCAAGCTGTTGGCCGGCGGCGGGCGACTTAAAGTGGACGGCTTTCCGAACGGCCTGTTCCTGCAGCCGACCCTGTTCGACGAAGTTTCGCCCACGATGCGCGTCGCCACCGAGGAAATCTTCGGGCCGGTCGCGACATTCCATATCTGGGACAACGAGGTCGACATGCTCTCGCAGGTCAACGCGCTGGATTTCGGCCTGGCCGCCGGCATCTGGACCGAGAATTTCGGCCGCGCGCTGCGCACTGCGCGCGCGGTGGCGGCCGGCCGCGTGTGGATCAATTGCTACAATTTGTTCCCCTCGGGCGCCGCGTTCGGCGGCACCAAGGGCAGCGGCTTCGGCCGCGAAGACGCATTCGAGACGATGCTCGCCTTCACCCAGGTGAAGAACGTCGTCACCGACATCGCCGCCCAGCAACGCGCATTCTACTGACGAGGCAGACCATGACCGAAACCCAATCCTCCCAGACCTACGGCATCGCCAAAATCCCGAACGTCACCCCGGAGAATTTCCGTCAGCAGGATCCCGAGTTCCAGAAGCTGATCCTCAACCTGATCAACATTCACGTGGTCAGCGAGGATTACGGCGCCGATTGCTTCGAGCGCAGCATCCTGATGGGCCCGACGCCGGATTTCAAAATGCGCATGGCGAAAACCG
>JBFWYO010000014.1:0-61716 GCA_050186335.1 Alphaproteobacteria bacterium
GTCTCGACCGAAGTAACGTTTGCGAAAGTCGAGCGCCCTCGTGCATGAGCGATCTTCCAAACCTTCAGAATCGAAAATGCGACATCGTCGGACGTGAAATTCTTGCCGTCGTCCCACTTCACGCCGCGGCGCAGATTAAACCGGATGGTCATGCCGTCGTCGCTGACTTGCCAGGATTCGGCGAGTTGCGGCTTGAGATTGAAAGCGAAATCATAAGTCACCAGACCATCGAACATCTTCGGCGAGATCTGGCTGATGGGTCCGGACGTGCTGAGTGCGCTGGTCAGCATGGGCGGCTCGGGCCAAACGAGATAGGTCAGCGTCCCACCACGCTTGGGCGTATTTTGAGCGGCGGCAGACCCGATGGTCGAAGCGCCCGCAATCGCGACCAGCATCGCAATAAATTCGCGCCGAGCAATCTCGTCCATAATGCTTCCCTCGCCTAAGGATTGTTCTAATTGACGACGTGCTTTGCTCGCACCGTGCTGAAGCAATGTAGCAGTTCGAGCACATAGTGTCTAGAATTGCCCCTTTGGCACAGCATTTCCAGCGGCGGCATTTGGTGTATGGAGACGGCGAAAGGACTAGCTGCACTCGAACGGCAAATCATCCGGGATCTTGAATTCCTATCGTATCCCGCGACCGATTGGGTGCTACCGACGTGTCGCCCGGACGGAGCGCATGTCTATGACGTCGTCGTCGTCGGCGCGGGGCAGGGCGGATTGGGCACCGCCTTTGCCCTCAAACGTCAACATGTCCGCAACGTCCTTGTCGTCGATCGACGACCCGTCGGACGCGAGGGGCCGTGGCTCACGTATGCGCGCATGGAAACGCTGCGCACGGTCAAGGAACTGACCGGTCCGGACGGAGACTTGCCGAACCTCACTTTTCGGGCGTGGTACGAGGCGCAATTCGGCTGCGACGCATGGCGAAACCTCGTCCGCATACCGCGAGGAATGTGGATGGAGTACCTCAACTGGTTCCGTCGTGCGACCGATATTGCCGTGCAGAACGATACGGAGATCGTCGACATCGGACCTGATGGTGGTCAAATCCGGCTCGCGCTTCGCCGCAACGGCCGCGACGAAACTGTACTGACGCGCAAAGTTGTGCTGCAGACGGGTCTTGAAGGCAGCGGTGGACCGAGCTTGCCGAAAGGGCTTTGGGAGCATCTTCCGCGCTCCCTTTGGGCGCATAGTTCGGACGAGAATATCGATTGGGCGCGTATTAAAGGCGGTCGCGTCGGCGTGCTGGGCGCCGGTGCATCGGCTTTCGACAACGCGCTTGCGGCTCTCGATGCCGGAGCTACGGAAGTGCATCTCTTTGCGCGCCGCCGTGAGTTGCCCCGAATCAATTTCATGCGCGGTATCGAATACACTGGGTTTTTCCGGTATTTCGGTGCGCTCGACGATCTGCGCCGTTGGCGGTTCAGCCGGCACATTTACTCGCTTCAGGTGCCGCCGCCACCGGACACTTTCGAAAAGGCGATAACTCACCCAGGGTTCCGATTGCGCCTCGGGCAAGCTTGGCGCAGCACGCGCGCGATAGACGACAAGGTCGAGATCGAAACCGATCAGGGTCGGTTTTCGTTTGATCTCATCATTTTCGGAACCGGTTTCGATCAGAACATTGGTCAACGGGCCGAGTTGCGCCGGGTCAGCGAGCACGTCGCATTGTGGCGCGACCGATTCACGCCGCCGCCGGGCGAGGACGATACCGTCCTGAAGCGTCAGCCTTATCTTGGTTCGACTTTCGAACTGATGGAACGTAATCCGGGGGCGGCGCCATGGCTAAGGCATATTCGTCTGTGTGGAAGCGGCAGCTGGCCGAGCATGGGTCCAGTCGTTGCCGGCGTGAACGGGATGAAATTCGGATTGGGTCGAATCGTCGATGGCGTTTGCCGAGACCTTTTTCTCGAAGATGCGGACCAGCACTACGCGAGATATCTCGAATATTCAGTTCCAGAATTGACGGCGGCAATGCCGCCAAATTCGCCCGCCGAATGAATTGGGAGCTTGGAATCTATGATGCGAACCATTACATATTTTCATTCATTGTCCTCTCCCTGGGCCTATCTCGGCGGTCCACGCTTCCACGAGATCGTTCGACGACATTCACTAAGTGTGGTGTTGAGGCCGGTCACCATCATTTCCGAAAACGGCGGCATTCCGCTTCGAACACGGCCCCAGGCGCGACAGGACTACCACGAACTCGAACTCGACCGTTGGCGGAAGCATCTGGGCATGCCGCTTAATCTTCGTCCGCGGTATTACCCGACAGATCCGACTCAGTCCGCCCGCATGGTGATTGCCGCCGATCGTGCTGGATTCAACGCGCTCAATCTTTCACATGCGTTGCTTCGGGCGCTTTGGGCGGAGGAACAGGATACTCTCGATCCGGCGGTACGACGCCGTGTGGCCGATGGTGTCGGCTTGGACGGAGCGGCGTTGGTTGTCGCCGAAAACTCCCCGGACGTGATTTTCGCCTGGGAGGCGAGCCGCGCCGAAGCCGTTACCTCCGCAGTCTTCGGAACCCCAACGTACATCTATAAGGGCGAGCGCTTCTGGGGGCAGGATCGGCTCGATTTCCTCGATCGCGCGGTGCAGCGCGACACATGAATGGCGAACAGTGTTGGAGGTCGCCTTTGAGCCACTAGCCAATGCCTAGAAGCATTCGTGCACGGAAGCCGAATACGCGTATCGACCACGCCGCAGAAAAATGCCGGTGGCTAGCTTATTGAAGCGCGTAATATTGTCGTTCTGCCGCGTCACATCGATACAGATGGCGACCAAGGGCCGCATCCTGATTTAAAGATTTGATCCGTGGGCTGGACTCTGCGGTCCGGATCGGACGCCACGTGGACCAGCGGTTTCTCGACGACCGCGACAATGGGCCGATACCCAGCATGCGGCAGATCGGGACACCGCCTCTTGGGACGATCCGCTTTGCCCCAGTGACCGCGACATCGGCGTCGGATTGTTCACGGACGGACAGAAGCACCTGCTCGACGCCGCCTGCGGCCCGAAGGCTAATTGGGCCAATCGAATAAAATCGCGCCTTCGATCGCTCGACTACGAGTCGCCGTACATCGTTTCGATTACCTTGGCATACTTCTCGCTGACGAGCTTCCGTTTGAGTTTCAGCGTCGGCGTCATCTCCTCGTCTTCGGCGGTCAATTGCGTTTCGATCAAACGGAATTTCTTGATCTGCTCCACTTGGTTGAACTTCCGGTTGACCTTGTCGACTTCGCCTGCGATCAGGTCGATGACCGCGCGCGCTTGGGTCAAGCTCGCAAAATTAGTGAACGGCACGCTTCGGTCCTGCGCGAATTTGACGACATTCTCGTGGTCGATCATGATGAGAGAAGTCAGGTATTTGCGTCGGTCGCCGATGACGATGGCGTCGGCGATGTAGGGGCTGAACTTGAGCTCGTTCTCGATTTCGCTCGGCGTAATGTTCTTCCCGCCGGCCGTGATGATGATATCCTTCATGCGGTCGGTGATCACCAGATAGCCTTCGTCGTCGATGTGGCCGACATCGCCGGAATGCAGCCAACCCTCGGCGTCGATTGTCTCCGCCGTTTTCTCTGGTTGGTTCAGATAGCCCATAAAGATGCCCGGGCCGCGAATGAGGATCTCGCCTTGCTCCGAGATCCTGATCTCGACGCCGTGCAGCGGTTTGCCCACCGTTCCCAACTTGCGATTGTGCGGCTGGTACATGGTGGAGGCGCCGCCGCTCTCGGTCTGGCCGTAACCCTCGACGATCTCGAGCCCCAGGATCACGTACCAGCGCAAGAGGTCGGGTGCGATCGGCGCCGCAGCGGAAATCAGATTGCGCGCGCGGCCAAGCCCGAGACTCACTTTGATGTTCCGGAACACCAGGATTTCCGCCAGCCAACGCTGACCGCGCAGCCAAGCAGGGATCGGCGCGCCGGCGAGACGAAGATCGACCACCCGGCCGCCGATCCTGAGCGCCCAGTCCCACGCGCGCCGTTCCAGGGGAGTGGCGTCGTCGATCGCGAGACGAATGGCGGAATAGAATTTCTCCCAGGTGCGCGGCACGCTGGCGATGTAGTGGGGCGCCACTTCGCGCAGATCCTGCGCGAACGTATACTTGTTCTCTACGATATTGACGATCGCGCCGGTGCGCAGTTGGCGGTACATCGAGTTGAACCGCTCGGCGATGTGGCTCAGCGGCAGCGAACAGAGCAATTCGTCGCCCGGCATCGCGGGAAACACATCGTCGAACGCCTCGATCCCGTGCAGCACGTTGCGGTGGCTCAGCATGGCCCCCTTCGGCGGCCCGGTTGTCCCGGACGTGTAGACGAGGATGGCGCGGTCATCCGGCTCGGCCAGTTCCAATTCGCGCTCCCAGACGCCCTTGGTGGCGTCGTCGGCCGCGGCGCCGCTGGCGAGAAAATCCGCGAACGACATCACCATGGCATCGTCGAGCTTTTCGAGGCCGCGCATGTCGAACACGACCAGTTTTTCGAGCGAAGGGCAGCGCGCACGGACTTCCAAGAACTTGTCGAGTTGTTCGTCGTCCTCGACGAAGGCGATACGGGGCCGGCAATCGTTCAACAGGTATTCCACTTGATCGGCCGGGTTTGTGGTGTAGATGCCGACGGTGGTGGCGCCGACGCCTTGCGCGCCCATGTCGCAGAAGAACCATTCGGATTTCGGGTCGCTCAGCACGGCAACGCAGTCGCCGCGCCGGATCCCGGCTGCGCGTAGCGCCATGCCGACATGGCGGGCCGTGAGGCCGTAGGCGGACCAGGAAATCTCCTGCCACACGCCGAGCTTTTTCTCGCAAAGTGCAGTCGCCTCGCCGCGCGCCAGAACGGAGGCCCAGAACAGGGACGGCACGGTGGCGGCAAAACGTTCGGTCTTCAGCGCCATTTCTTGGTCCGCTTCCAGCGCTTTTCGCCGCGTACGCCCTCGTCGCGCATACCCAGATAGAATTCGCGCACGTCCTCGTTGGCCAGCAGGCGCTCGGTGGTTCCTTCCATCACCACGCGGCCGACTTCGAGGATGTAGCCGAAATGGGCGATATCGAGCGCCAGGTTGGCATTCTGCTCGACGAGCAGGACCGTCAGCCCCTGCTCGCGGTTGAGGTTGCGCACGATGCCGAAGATCTCTTCGGTGAGCAGCGGCGAGAGCCCCAGGCTGGGCTCATCCAATAGCAGCAGCTTGGGACGCGAGAGAAGGGCGCGGCCGATCGCCAGCATCTGCTGCTCGCCGCCCGAAAGGGTGCCGGCGTGCTGCCGCTCGCGTTTTCGCAAAACGGGAAAATGGCCGTAGATCGCATCGATATCGGCGGCGATGGCGGCCCGATCGCGCCGGCTGTATGCGCCCATGATCAGGTTTTCGCGCACCGTAAGATGCGGGAACACCTCGCGTCCCTCCGGTACATGGGCGATGCCGCCTTCGACGATGTCGGCCGGCTCGAGTCCGGTGATGTCCTTGCCGCCGAAAGTTATGGTGCCCTTGCGCGGTTCGACGGCGCCGGAAACGGCGCGCAGCACAGTGGTCTTGCCGGCGCCGTTGGCGCCGAGCACGGCGACGATGCTGCCGGACTCGACGGAAAGGCTGACGCCCCGGATCGCCATGACCGGGCCGTAGAACGCCTCAACATTGCTCAGCTCAAGCAGCTTCATGGCGCTGCTTCCGGCCAAGATACGCTTCGATCACGGTGGGATCGGTCTGCACCTCGCGCGGCGCGCCGAGCTTGAGCAGGCGACCCTGCGCCATCGCCATGACGCGATCGGACACCGCGCCCACCAGGCGCATATCATGCTCGATCATGACGACGGTTACGCCGAGCTGGTCGCGGATGTCGCGGATCCAGAAGATCATGTCGTCGGTTTCCTCGACGTTGAGGCCGGACGAAGGTTCGTCGAGCAGCAACAGCTTCGGCTGCGGCACCAGCGCGCGCGCCAGTTCCACCACCTTGCGCACGCCGTAGGGCAGGCTGCCGGCAAGCTGGTCGCGATACTGCTGGATCTCCAGGAAGTCGATGACCTCCTCGACGCGCCGCCGGCTTTCCTCCTCCTGCCGAAACGCGCGCGGCAGGAATGCGAACTCTTCCCACAATGTCGTTCGCCGGCTGCCGTAACAGCCGAGCAATAAATTCTGCAGCACGGTTGCGCGCTCGAACAATTCGATGTTCTGGAATGTACGGGCGACGCCCCGGCGCGCGACGATATGGGCTGGCCGGCGGCCGATTTCCTGTCCCATCAAGCGGACGCTACCGGTCTGCGCGTCATAGACGCGACTGATCAGATTGATCACCGAGGTCTTGCCGGCGCCGTTTGGGCCGATGATCGAGAAGATTTCACCCGGCATGACGTCGAAGCTGATGCCGTCCACGGCCCGGATGCCGCCGAACGCAACGGACAAATCGCGCACTTCGAGCACCGGGTCGCTCACCAGCGTTCTCCTTTGGAGAACGCGCGTTGGCGGACAAACGTGCCTTTGCGATAGAGCGGAAAGGATTCCAGATAGAATCGCAAGCGCAGCCACAAGGCGTTCAGACCGCCCGGCTCGAACAGGATAAACAGCAGCAGCACGAGACCGAATATCGCCGCCTGCAGGCCGTTGATGCCGGCGATATCTGGCGGCAGCCTATCCTTCAGCACGGCAACGAATTGCGGCAGCAAAACGACGAACAAAGCGCCGAGATGGGCGCCGCGCAGCGAACCGATGCCGCCGATGAACACCAGGATCAACAGCTCGATCGACACGCCGACGGTGAACTGCGCCGGTGTGACGAAGCGGAACGCGTGGGCCAATAGTGCTCCGGCAACGCCGGCGTAGGCGGCGCTGATCGAAAAAGACAGCGTCTTTACGCCGGCCACGTTGATGCCCATGCTGCGCGCCGCCGCTTCGCTGTCGCGGATGGCGATCATGGCGCGGCCGGTCGGGGTGCGCAGCAGATTGCGCGCCGCCAAGGTGCCGAGTACGACCAGGGCCAGAGCGAGCAGATAGAATTTCCAGGTTGTATCGAGGGTCACGCCGAAGAAGACCGGCGCCTTGACGAAAATACCTTTGTGGCCGCGCGTCAGCCCTTCCCAGCGGCCAATGATCTGTTCGGCGATGAAGGCGAAGGCCAGAGTCGCCATCGCCAGATATATGCCGTAAAGGCGCAGCGCGGGCAGGCCGACCGCTATACCGCAAGCGGCCGTCAACACGGCGGCAATGATCAGCACGAGCGCGAAATCGACGCCGAACGGCTGCAGGATCGCCGCGGTATATCCGCCAACCGCCAGGAAAGCCGCGTGTCCGAGCGAAAGCAGGCCGGTGAATCCGGACAACAGCATCAGCCCAACGCCGGCAATGCCGTAAATGAACACGAAAACGAATTGCTGCAACGTGTAGTCGTCGGAGAGCATCGGCGCCACGAGCAATCCAACCAGCAGCGCCAGATACCAAAGCGAGTCGCGTGGGTACTCGAATAAGCGGATATCGGCGCGATAAGTCGTTTTCTTCTGAAAACGCATCAGACCCGCCTTTTCAACGAAATACCGAACAAGCCTTGCGGGCGCAGTAGCAGCACCGCCAGCAGAAGAACGTATGGAATGATGTCCTTCAGTCCCTCCGGCCCATAGCGGCCGGCGAAAACTTCCGACAGACCGACGATGAGGCCGCCCAGAATTGCGCCCGGTATGCTGCCGAAGCCGCCGAGCACGGCCGCCGGCAGGGCGTTCAACCCGATCAGCCCCATGTTCACATGCACGAAGGTCAGCGGCGCGAGCAAGATACCGGCCAGCGCGGCGGTTGCCGCGCCCAAGGCCCACACCAAGGAAAACATGCGCTCGACGCGAACGCCGACGAATGCCGCGGCCAATTGATTCTGGGATACGGCCTGCATGGCGATGCCGGTTCTTGTATAGCGGAAGAACAGGAACAGTCCGGCGCAGGCGAGCAGGGTCGCCGCAATCGCCAGCAGATGATCTTGTGCGATGGCGATCGAACCGAGGCGGACGAATTTACCGGTAAACGGCGAATTCAACGAAAATGTCTCGGCTCCCCAGCCTGGCACCATCGACATGCCGCTTCGCAACAAGTAACCGAGGCCGATGGTCGCCATCAGAATGGCGAAGACGGGTTCCCCTACCAGGCGGCGCAGCACGAATCGATTGATGGCCGCGCCGGCGCAGGAAACCACGGCGATCGCGCAAATGGCCGACAACCAGAACGGCAGCTTGAAGAACGTTACGATGATGAGTGCTGCGAACGCGGCGAGCATCATCAACTCACCCTGCGCGAAATTGAGGACTTCGGTCGCCTTGTAAATGAGGACGAAACCGAGCGCGGTCAGACCATAAACGCAGCCGACCGCCACGCCGCCGACAATTGTCTGGGCAATATCGGAGAGCATGGCGGTCGGTCCGGGATCGCGCCTATTCGCTTAGGAACGGGGTCAGAATTTCCCAGCGATTGTTGCGGACCTGGGCGACAAAGGCACGCAGGGGCGGCATGTGCCGCTGCGGCGTGAATGTCGTCTCGGGGGTGTCGAAAATGTCCGTGTATTTCACTTTGTACATACCCTCGATCAAGCTGTCCGCCGTGAGATTGCGGCCGGCCGCTTTCGCCGCTTCGGCGAAAATGGCCACGGAGTTGTACCCTGCGGCGCCGGTCGGGCCGCCCTCGCGGTTGAACTTGGCGCGGAACCGCGCGTACCAATCCTTGACTTGCGGTGTCGCTGTGTCGGCATAGAAAATCTTGTTCTGGCCTACCGCGTAGACGCCCTCCATCGCTTCCTTGCCGAGCGCGAGGGAGAGGCTGGTGTAAACCGGGAAGCCGCCGAGCATTTTGGCGTCCCAACCCAGCTTCTGCCGCTCGCGCGCGACGCCCACGGTTTCGCGCAGGGCGGTGCCGAGCAGCACCAGATCGACGTTCGCCGCCTTCAAGCGCGCGACCTGCGCGGAGAAATCGGTGGCGCCCGGCTTGTAGCTGACGGATTCGACCAATTGCATCTTGTGCTTCGCCAGCGCCGCCTTGGCCCCGGCCATCATGGCCTCGCCGTAGTCGTCGCCCTGATAGATGGCACCGACGCGCTTGGGTTTGAGCTCGCGGATGGCGTAATCCACGCCCAGCCGCATGAAGAACTCGTCGGGCAGGAAATAGCCGAAACTCAGCTTGCTGGGAGGCGTATGCAGCGCCGTGGCACCCGTGCCGGCGAACATCAGGGGAATGCCTTTCTCGCGAGTGATCTGCAACGAGGCCAGGGTCGGATTGGTGCCGAACGGAAAGACCAGGGCGAACACCTTGTCGCGGTCGACCAGCTTCTGCGTCGCCAGCACGGCTCGCTTGGTATCGTAGCCGGTGTCCTCGACGATCAGGCGCAACTTGCGGCCGTTGATGCCGCCCGCCGCGTTGATCTCGTCGATGCGCAACAGCATGCCGTCGCGCCCTTCGGAGCTGGGGCTTGAAAGCGGCCCGCTCAGGTCGGCGTGGGTGCCGATCAGGATCTCGGTGTCGGTGATACCCTGGGTGGTCAGCTTTACATTCTCCGCCGCCAGCGGTGTTGCCAGCAGCATCGCGCCCGCCGCGACGGCTCCACGAAACACTTTACGCATCGTTTCCTCCTTCGTTTGCATCCGCCGAGCGGCGGTGCAGATCGCTTTTTCCGGTTCCGAAACCCACTCTCGGAAAATGCCGGTCGTCTACCTAGTATGTGCTCGGCCAGTTGGCGAGCCGCCGCTCGCCAATGCCGCTGGTGCGGCGCCGCTGATGAATGTCCAGTTGACGGATCAAATGGGCGCGCGTGTCGCGCGGGTCGATGATGCGGTCCGCGTAGAACGGCGCCGCCAAATCGTACGCCGATGTGCCGCGGGCCAGTTCCGCGCGCAACTGCTCCCAGCGTTCCGGATCCTGTTCGCGGGTGAGGCCATAGACGACGCTGACGCCGACGGCCGGATCGACGAAGCCGACTTCTGCGGTGTACCAGGCGGCGATGTCGTCGCCGTGCAGGCCGCCCATGCTGAGCCACGCCTGCCCATAGCTCTTGCGCAGGATCAGCGCCAGCTTGGGTACGGTCGCGAATTCCATGGCCTGCTGGAAGTTCATGATCTTGCCGGCCACGCGTTGGCGTTCGGCCGCCTCGCCGATCAGGAAGCCCGGCGTGTCGGCCATGAAGATCAGCGGGATATTAAACGAATCGCACATGATCAAGAATCGCATCGCCTTGTCGCAGCCGGCGGCATCCATCGCGCCGCCCTTAATCAGCGGATTATTCGCAACGATGCCGACCGTGCGGCCATCTAGCCGTGCCAAGGCGGTGAGCAAGGCCCGCCCGAATCGCTCGCGGAGCACGAACACGCTGCCCGGATCGAAAATGGCTTCCACCACCTTGCGCATGTCGTAGACGCGCGTGCGATCCTCCGGCACCAGATCGAGCACGCGCCCGGCCACGACGTCTGCGCCCGCCGGCACGGGGGCCGTCGGCGGCATTTGGCCGGCATTGCTCGGCAAGTACGACAAGAAGCGGCGCACGTGATCGAGCGCCTCCTCGTCGCCGTCGACCGCATGGTCGACGAAACCGGTCTCCTCCAGATGCATATCGGCGCTGCCGACCGCCGTGCCCGTCGACTTCTCGGATACGGCGACGGCGGTGACGCGCGGGCTGGCGACCGCCATCACCGCGTCGCGCCGCATGACGACATATTCGCTGATGCAGGCCTGAAACGCCGCGTTGCCGAAGCACTGGCCGAGCACCGCGCTGACCCACGGCGACTGGCGCGTGCGGCGGTAATCGACCTGGCGGCCGAGCCCGGCCATGCCTTCCGCGCCCATTGCGTCCGGCAACCGCCCGCCACCGTTCTCCGACAGGAAAACGAGCGGGATGCCGACATGCTCTGCCAGCTTGATCAGCTTGTGGTTCTTGACCACCTGGACCCGGCTGTTGGATGCGCCGAGCACGGTTGCGTCGCCTGCGCTGATCGCAACGTCCCGCCCGTCGATCCGGCCGATACCGGTGACAAGCCCATCCGCCGGTGTGCGGTCGCGCATTTCCGGCCTGAAAGAAGCGGCAAATAAACCGGTCTCGGCGAAACTGCCCGCATCACACAGGCGATCGACGCGCTCGCGCACGGTGAGCCGGCCCAGCGACCTCTGGCGCGCGACCTTTTCCGGCCCGCCCATCGCCAACGCCGCGGCGCGGCGGGCTTCAAATTCCTTGAACTGGCGCTCGCGCGCCATCAGGCGAGTTCCAGCAGGGCCAGGGCATCGCCTTCCTGCACCGCCTGGCCCTCGACAACGGAAATTTCATGCAGGCGGCCTCGTCGTGGCGATAGGACCGGAATCTCCATTTTCATCGACTCAAGGATCATCACCGTGTCGTCGACGGAGATCGCATCGCCGATGCCTTTCTCGATTTTCGCGATCATGCCGGCCAATTCAGCCTTCAATTCGTAGAATGCCATTGTCCGGAGATCCTAATTGACGGCAACTCTGGCCGGCACGGGCCGCTCGGCGGCGCGGACCGCCGGAATGACCTGCGTACCGAAGAGTTTGGCCGAGCGCTGCGCTACTGCCGCCGGCAAGCCCGCGCTATCGAAGGCGCAAATTAAGAGATCGAGTCCGAGCATTTCGCGGTACTCGCCGATGCGCGCGGCCGCCTCGGCCGGCGTACCGAATATCAGTGGCCCACGGCGCGAAATGCGGAACCCGTCCGGCGGGCCTTCACGGCCGGTCATACGGCAAAGCCAACCATGATAGGCATCGAAATACGGTGCCCAATAAGCCTGGATGTCGGTGCCGTCATCGCGAATATGGGCGTGCGTGACAGTGCCGACGCGCGCCAATTCCGGCGGGCGCCCATACGCACGCCACTTTTCGCGATAGAGCTTGGCAAACGGTACGAACCGCTCCGGCGGCAGGAAAATGCCCGGCAGCAGGATCGGCAGCCCGAGCCGCGCGGCCCGGTCGACCGATTCCTCCGACGAGCCGCCGCCGTACCAGATCGGAGGGTGCGGATTCCGCTGCACCGGCTTGGGCGTCAGAGTAACGCCGCTCAGCGGCGCACGGTATTTGCCGCTCCAGTTGAGGTTCTGCTCCGTCCACAACCGGCGCATGAGCTCGACCTTTTCCTCCAGCATCGCCTTGCTCTCGGCAATGTCCTGTCCGAAATGGTCGTAGCAGTGCGGATCGATCCCAACGCCCACGCAAACTTCGGCGCGACCGCCGGTCAGACAGTCAAGCGTCGCGATGTCCTCGGCGATGCGCACCGCATCGTGATGCGGCAAAAGGGTCAAGCCGGTGCCTAAGCGAATGCGCTTCGTGCGTTCGCCGATCGCCGCTAAGGCGATCTGCGGGACCGTGAGGATATAGTCGGAAAAATGATGCTCGCCGAGCCACACGGCGTCGAAGCCCCATTGCTCGGCAGAGACGCCCAACTCGACGATCTGTCGGTGCCGCCCGGCTTGATCCAATTCATGGCGGCCGGTGTGCGGATCCGGCAAATGGTCGCCGAGCGATAGAAGTACGAATTGCATTATTTTCTCCTCGCGCCGAACCCTAATCGAACGACGGACCGAATCAAACGATACAACTTGGCTGCGACATTTCAACCCAACTTTCTAAGTCGATCGTTTCGATCAATCGCATTTCGAACGGTCCCAAGCGCGAAGCGTTTGTGTCGAGTAGCGGGAGTCCGTTCGGAGTCGTAATTTGCCGCGAAATAATTCGAGCGCTATTGCGAACGGTTTTCAACGGGCGTTGAATTTTCGAAGCTATTGGTTAACGGTTGGTGGGCGGGTGCAGACTAGAGAACTTGTCATGTAGTCGAGCACGCTTATTGCTCGGACTGGACAGTTTCGACATCGGGTCGCATGATGGAGCTGTTGCCAGAGGAGCTTTGCATGTCCGCCACCGCCGCGCCCGCCCCATCAGCCGTGCCCAAGATCACCGGCGTCCATCACACGGCTTTCCGGTGCCGGGACGCCACCGAGACGCGATGGTTCTACGAGGAAGTCATGGGCCTGCCGCTGGCTGCGGCACTCGCGTTCGACAAGGATCCGGGCACCGGCGCGCCGATGCACTACATGCATCTGTTCTTCGAGATGGGCGACGGCCGTTTCGTTGCGTTCTTCGACCTGCCCGATTCGGCGACCGAGGACCGCTTCAAGAAGAAGAACGGCTTCAACCTGCATATCGCGTTCGAGGTCGACACGCTCGAACAGATGAAGGCCTTCAAGCAGCGCTTCGATCAGTACGGCATAGAATGCCACGGCCCGATCGACCACGGGTTCGTGGAATCGATCTATGCGTGGGATCCGAACGGCATCCAGGTCGAAGTCACCGCCCGCGCTGCCAAGTACGATGCCATCATGGCGGACGAGCAGTCCCACGTCGACGCCGCCATGAAGAAGTGGGACCAGGACACGCGCCACATCAAGGTGCCCAAACTCAAGCTGCGCGCCGCCGGTTAGTCAAACCCCCAGCCTAGAGTCAGTCCGACATGCCCGATATCAACGCGCGGCGCACGTTCGATTATGTGCGCGAACCGTTCCTGATCGTCTTCAAAGAAACCTCGAACATCAAGGAGACGTACGCCGGCGAGCTCGGCTCGGTGGTGCTGGAAGCGCACCGGCTGAAGCCGGTCGGGCACGACTCGAAAAGCGTCGTCGTGTTCATGCATCCGATCGGCGGCACGCAGTACCTGCCGATGCTGGCCGGCCTCGCCAAGGCCGGGTTCCATGTGATTTCGTGCAACAGCCGGTATCCGCGCAACGATACCGCGCTGATCATGGAAAAGGTGGCGCTCGATCTCGGCGCCTGCGTGCGTCACGCGCGCGAGAAGTTCGGCTACGAGAAGGTCATTCTCGGCGGCTGGTCGGGCGGCGGTTCGCTGTCGCTGTTCTATCAATCGCAGGCGGAAAAGCCGACTGTGCGGGCGACGCCCAACGGCGATGCGCCGGACCTGACCCAGGCCAAGCTGCAGACGGCCGATGCGGTCATGCTGCTGGCCGCGCACACCAGCCGGGCCAAGACGCTGACCGAATGGATGGACCCCTCGGTGATCGACGAGCGCGATGCGTTCAAGCGCGACCCGGCGCTCAGTCTCTACCATCCGGACAGCCCGCACCGGCCACCCTACGACCGCGCGTTCGTGGCGCGCTATCGCGAGGCGCAGGTCGCGCGCAACCGGCGCATCACTGCCTGGGCGCAGGATATGCTGGCGGCCGCCAAGCAGCGCGGCGAGGACAATTTCGAGCATTGCTTCGTCGTGCACGGTACGATGGCCGACCCGCATTGGCTCGATACCACGCTCGATCCGAACGACCGCAAGCCCAACTGGTGCTACATGGGCGTGCCCAAGATGGTCAATGATGCGCCGGCCGGGCTTGCGCGCTTCTGCACGCTGCGCTCGTGGCTCTCGCAATGGAGTTACGACCTGTCGAATGCCGACGGGCCGGGCAGCGCCGCACGGATTTCGGTGCCACTGCTGGTGGTCGAGAACAGCGCCGACGACGGCTGCCTGCCGCACCATGGCGAACGTCTGTTCAACGCCGTGCCGCATTCGAACAAGGAGCGCCACATGATCAAGGGCGCCAATCATTACTACTTCGGCCAGCCCGACAAGCTGGGCCAGGCGGTCGACGTCATCGCCGGCTGGATGGGGCGGCAGAAATTGGCGTAACGAGACGCACGTTGCTAAGGTGGGCCCGGAGCGGCAACGATCTAAAACAACCATCTCCGCCTGTGCGCACTGTAACGGGAGCGCAAAAGTGCGCTCGCGATGACGCCAATCGCGATCGGCAGCAGCACGCAAATGATCGTCGTAGCGACGCACGCATGGATTGCTCGTAGCAGCTTGAGTATTGTCGACGCACTTGCCCACGATCAGCAAAGTCAGGCCGTCGGTAATCCACATGGCGGCAAACGTAGGACGTTCGATCGACGTCCACCGGCCCGATCCGTCCATCAGTGTCATCATCCAAAGTATTGCAATTAAGTAGAGAGTGATCCTTCCGACAGGAAGCTTCGGGTGCCGCATGGGATTTCCGAAAGCCGCTTGCCTCGGACCTTGATCGGCCGGTCCGAGGTTCGAACCCGCGTGCGCCGAACAGTTTCGTCCGCGAAGCTTTGAGACCCTTCGAATTTCCCGGACCATTGCGATTGCGCGCGAATTCGCTGTGCCGGTAGGCTCTGGCTTGGCTTCGTCAGGGCGCTGTGCGCCGGATAAGGAGTTTGCGATGCGTCGCGGATACGCCGACACGCCGATGGGTCAAATTCACTACCAGTGTGCGGGCGAGGGGCCGGCGCTGATGCTGCTGCCAGGCGCCGGTCAGACGCATCACATCTTCAAGCGGTTGATGGCGATACTCGCGCGGCGATACCGGGTCGTTGCGGTCGACGCGCTCGGCACCGGCAACTCGGATCCGTTGCCGGCCAAGATTACGTTTCAGGATCTGGCGGCAAGCTGCGTGCATGTGCTCGATGCGTTGGAAATCGACCGCGCGCATATTTATGGCATTCACACCGGCAACAAGATTGGTGCCGCGGTTGCGGCGCATTGGCCGGGGCGGACCGGCAATTTCGTCTTCGTCGGACAAAGCCACAGCGTCGTTGCGGACCGGACACTGCGCAATGCGCACATGCTGGCCGTCACGAGCCACTATTTTGCGCTCGACGGCGTCGATCCGAACATGCGGCCGATCTTGCAATGGGCGGATGCGTACAAGCGCGCGACGAATCTGTGGTGGAGCGGCGATCTGCTTCGCGCCGGTGTTGTGAGCGCCGCGACAGCCGACGTGCGAGCGCAAATCGTCGACATGCTGCAGTCGTACGACGGCGCCCGGCGCATGTACGAGGCGAATTTCGCGTACGATTTGGAGGCGGACCTGCGCCGCCTGTCGTGCCGCACCCTGATCGTCGAAATCGCCACGCCCGCCGAGGACGACGGGATCGGACGCCAGGGCCCTGCGTTGCTGCAGATCGTCCCGCGGTCGAAGCTGGTGACGTTCGAGGAGCCGGACGGGTTGGGCCTGACGTTGGACAATCGCGCCGAGGAACTTGCCGCGGTGCTGTTCGATTTCCTGGGCCAGGCTTGACGCGTGGGTGGTTCCCCGGAATCCCTATCCGGCTGCTCATTACCCATCGAAAAGCAGGCGGCGGCGCGCGACCCGGCGCCGTGCCGATGTTTACTTTTTTATAGTTTATGTATAAACATTTATCGGAGCTTGGCGGTGCCTGAAAATGGTCGTCGCCTATGATCCGACGGCCGCGAGAGATTGTCCTGTGTGCCTCAGGCCCTCGTCGAATTGGCGCGCGATTGCGCCGATGCGAAGAACTTGGGGCACGGGCACAATGTTTCGAAGACCCGTTCAAATCGGATGAATGTTCGTCCGAGACTCGGTCGTGAACTGAACTTAACCCGCGCGCGACGGAGAACACCACGGAGAACGCGATATGGCGAATGCAGAGGGTATTCGACCGGAACGGCTGACGATCGACAATCAGCCCAAGACCGAAGGTCCCTATCGCTTGAAGGGCCAGCATCAGCGGGCTAGCGATTCCGATTGTGGTTTCGAGGTGCTCGACCATTTCGAGCGCTTCCACCAGGGCAACGATATCTATTCGCGGGCCCAGTGGGACGAGCGCATCCGTACGAAGAAGGCGATCGACTGGTTCAAGGGGTTGTTCATGCCCGGCCTCGGTGTGCGCAAAGCCGACGGCTACGGGGTCAAGGATTTCGCGCTTCGCAATGCCGGCTGGATGGGCACCAATTTGGTCATCCAACGAAGCTTGTCACATGATCGCGTCGATGCCTTCGGCGATTATATTCGCCCATATTCCGGGCCGAACCCGGAGAAGATTGCGGTCGAATCGCCCGAGGAAATGAGCGAAGAGATCAAGCGTGTGTGCCGTTTGTTCGGCGCCGACGGCGTCGGCGTCACGGCCTATGATCCGCGCTGGCACTTCACGAATAACTTCTCGATCAAGACGTTGAGCGAGAAGCCGTACGGCATTCCCGAGGATTTGCCGAACGTCATCGTCATCGTTACCTCGATGCATTACGACGCGGTGAAGTGCTACCCGTCGGCCACGGCCGGGGTTGCGGTGGGACACGGCTATTCGAAAGATTGCGAACTGGTCCAGACGATCGCGACCTACATCCTCAATCTCGGCTATCGCGCGATTGCGTCGGTCAACGACACCAGCCAGGCGATCCCTTATGCGATTCAAGCCGGCTTGGGCGAATACGGGCGCAACGGGCTGCTGATAACCAAGGATTTCGGCCCGCGCGTGCGCATCGGGCGCATTCACACTGATCTGCCGCTCGCTCACGACAAACCGCTCCGCTTTGGGGTCAGAGAGTTTTGCGATACGACCTGCCGGCAATGCGCGGAATCCTGTCCGCCCAAGGCGATTTCGCACGGGGCGCCGACCGACGAGATTCCGAACCAGTCCCTGACCAAGGGAATCCGGAAATGGCAGATCGATGCCGAGCGCTGCTTCAAGTTCTGGGTCAACCAGGGCACCGAATGCGGCATCTGTATGCGCGTCTGCCCCTATAACAAGGATATCTCGCGCTGGGGCAGCCGGGTTTATTACCGATTCTGGCAGCGCCTCGCATCGTCGCCGTTCAAGCGCACAGCGTTGTGGCTCGATACCAAGCTCGGCTTCGGCAAACGCATGAAGCCCAGCGAATACTGGCGCCGGTTCCGCACGCGCTGATCCGCGTATTCTGCGATCGGATCCGGAGGATTTCAGGATCTGCATCCGCCACGACATGCGGATTATTCATCTAACAACATGGCAAGCGTTTTGCGGCAGGCAGGATTGGCAATTCCTTCGCGAACGTGCGGCTTTCGGTAAAGTATTTGGGGATGATCACACGTGCGCGCGCTCGAAAATCGGATACCGG
Organism: Alphaproteobacteria bacterium; assembly: GCA_050186335.1. Taxonomy (GTDB): domain Bacteria; phylum Pseudomonadota; class Alphaproteobacteria; order Bin65; family Bin65; genus JBFWYO01. Next base: position 17,875 of record JBFWYO010000014.1, read on the forward strand.
CGAAATCGCCGGCGCGGGTGCGGCCGCCGGTAAGCTGCGTTTGAGAGCCTGGCTCCAACTCTTGTTCGCGGTGCAGGAGATCGAGCGATCCTTGCGTCAATATCTCTCCGATGAGTTCGACGAAACGCTCCCGCGATTGGATGTCTTGGCGGCTTTGAGCCGCGTACCCGAAGGGATGACGATGACCGCGCTGTCCGGTTCGCTTCGGCTTTCGAAGGGCAACATTACCGGGCTGATCGGCCGCCTGGTGCGCGACGGGTTGGTCGCGCGCCAGGCCAAAGACGGCCGCTCGTCCATCGTCGCGCTCACACCGCAAGGAAGCACACTCTTCTCGAAGATGGCCGAAGGTCATAGGCGTTGGTTGGACGGCCTCCTGAAACCGGTGCCGGTGGACGACTTGAGGGATCTGGTCGAAATCGTCGCGCGTTTGCGCAAGGGGCTTCGATAGCGCAAGGGATGCGGGGGCATGTGCGTGCGACGCTAGGGGCGGGGAAAGAACATGCCGGATAATTCCATGCGGAACGCTTTGCACGATGCGCTCAGCTACGAGCCGGAATTTGCCGCCGACATGATCCGTTCCGGCATGTGGAACGGCGATACCGTGACGCGTTGGCTTGCTCATTGGGCACACAAGACGCCGCAAAAGCGGGCGTTTGTCGACGAGTGGGGGGCGATTACATACGCCGAAGCGTTCGACCGGGCCGGGCGGTTTGCGAACACACTCATCGGCCTCGGGCTGCGCAAGGGTGACGTCGTCGCCGTTCAGCTTCCAAATATGATCGAATTCGTCGTCGCGTATCTTGGAATCACGATGATGGGCGGCGTGCTGACGACCTTGCACATGCCGTATCGTAGCAACGAAGCGGAGCCGCTCCTGCGGCACGCGCAGGCGCGCGCCGTCATCTGTGGCGCGCGTTCGGACGACTACAGTCCTGCGGTAATGTTCTGCGCGTTGAAGGAGCGCTTGCCGCTGCTAGCGCACGTCATTGTCGTCGGTGAAAAACATCCCGACGCCCACACCTTCGGCGAATTGCTTGCCGGGGGGCAGGCTGAGCCGATCGACGATCCGCCGGTCGCGGCGGACCCGGCCTTCATTTGCTTCTCGTCCGGCACCTCGGCGAGTCCCAAGGCGGTGGTTCACGGCTATTGCAACATGTTGGCCAATAATCGCCTGTGCGCCCCGATGTATGGACTTCGGCAGGACGACGTCATCGTTTCGGGGCCGCCGTTCACGCACGGGTTTGGAATCTGCTGCATCAATTTGACCCTATTCGTCGGCGCGACGCAGGCGCTGTTTCCAGCGTTCAAACCGGATGTGTATTGTCGCGCAATCGAGCAATTCAGACCGACGGTGCTCTTTACCGCGCCGGCGCACGTCGCCGCTTGCTGGAAGGCAGGGCTGCTCGAGCGCGGCGATTTCTCGAGCCTCCGCATTGTCGGCATTTCGGGCGCGCCGTGCCCACCGCCGGTCGCCGAGGCGTTTCAGCGCGCGGCGAAGAACAGCAAGGTGCTGGTGCTTTGGGGTATGACGGAGTTGTTCATGGGGATCTCGGGGCGACTCGAGGATTCCGAAAGCGACCGTTTCAGCACGCTCGGTCGGCCGACGCCGGGCATGGAGGTTAGAATCGTTGCGGAAAACGGTCAGCCGCTTCCATCCGGCGAGGAAGGAGAGATCGAAATACGCGGCCCGTCAGTGGTTGCCCAATACCTCGGCAACGAAGCCGCTACGAAAGCTTGTTTCCGGGGCGGATGGTTCCGCACCGGCGATGTCGGGGTCATTGACGGTCGCGGTTACGTACGGATGACCCGCCGTCTCAAGGAGATCATCAACAGGGGCGGTGTTAAGATCAACCCGGTCGATGTCGAGGCATTGCTCGACAATCATCCCAAGATTTTGCAGTCCGCCATCGTGCCGATGCCGGATCCGGTGCTCGGAGAGCGCGCGTGTCTGTTCGTTGTTCTGAAGCCGCAGCAATCCCTTACGCTTGATGAAGTGACGCATTACCTCGGCGAGCAAGGGGTCGCCAAGCTGAAATGGCCGGAACGTCTCGAGATCATCGCCGAGATGCCGATGACGCCGACCCGCAAGATCATCAAGGGGATGCTGACTCCCTCCTCGTAAGCACGTCCCCGGTCACGAAATTGCGCGACGCAAACGCTATCCAGTGATCCCAGCCGGCTGAATCAAAATCCCGCAGCCACGGCACCGCGGGAGCCGCATTGAACCGGTTTGAGGGGCGATCAAGGCTCGGGTATGAGCGGCACAAAGGCAACCGGCAGGACCGGCCGTTCGCGCACGTAACCGCCGGCATCCTTGCTGACCAGCGTCAAAACCTGTCCGCGATGCGGCAGGCCGACCGGCACGATCAACCGGCCGCCCGGCTTGAGTTGCTGTAACAGCGCAGGCGGGATCTCGGGCGCGGCGGCGGTCACGATGATGGCATCGAATGGCGCGGCTTCGGGCCAGCCCTTGGCACCGTCGCCGGCGCGCACCTCGACGTTCCCGTATCCGAGGCGCCGCAACCGTTTGCGCGCCTCGTCGGCGAGCGCCTGGATCACCTCAATGCTGTAAACCCGGCGCGCGAGCGTCGACAGGATGGCTGCCTGGTAGCCCGAGCCGGTGCCGATTTCGAGCACGGTTTCGCCGCCTTTCAGATCGAGCAGGTCGGTCATCAGCGCCACGATCAGCGGCTGCGAAATGGTCTGGCCAAAGCCGATCGGCAGCGGGCGATTTTCGTAGGCGTACTGCTCCTCGTAGTTCGGCACGAAAGCTTCGCGCGGCACTTTCGCCATGGCCGTCAGAGTGCGCTCCGATAACCTCGCGCGGCCGGTCGCGGATGCGATTTCGCGCATATCGGCGACAATTTCGTCGAGCAACGCGCGGTGCTGAGCGGAAAGCACCGAATCGGGCGGGTGGGGCGCCCGCTGCCGCAACGGCCAGCGATCGATGCCGATGACGTCGTCGACGATAGCCATCGGCATCGCGCGCAGCCGGTCCAATTCCTCCGCGACGATGGCGCCGATCTTCGGCCGCAACTTTTCGATCGAACGATTGCGCTGCGGACGAAGCAGTATACTGACGGTTTCCGGGCGTTCGATCGGCGCGCCGATGCGGCTCACCAGATAGCATTCGACTTCCGCCACTTCCGGCAATTCGGCGGCGATCCGTTCGGCAATCAAACCGGCGGCGATATTGTAAATCTTGCCGACATGGGTGACCGGGTTCTTGCCGGCGACCGATTCGATCGTCATCGGACGGAACGGGGTGATCAGGCCGTTGGCGCGATTGCCGCGGCCGGCCTGACCATCGTCGCCGGATTCCGCCGAAGTGCCGGTAACGGTCAGATACACGCTCCCGCGCGCCGGATCGTCGGCAGCGTTGACGGCGACGGACGCGCCCGAGAACCCGGCTTCCTCGGCCACTTGCTGCACCAAGGCGACGACCGCCTGACGGGCCTCCAGGTAGTGAGTCTGATCGCGCAGATGGCGGCCAATCATCGCGCAGGCGACTGTAAAGTGCGCCTGCGTGCCGGTGCGAACCCCCATCACTTTGATGTCCGGCCCGACCATCGGCTGCGTGGTTTTGGTCGCCCGGCTGTTGAGCGTGCGTTCGATACGGTCGACCGCCGTTTCCAACCGGCTGAACGGCGCGAAGCCGACGCCGATCGACGTATCGTTCGACAGTAGGATGTTTTCGCGCTGGTTGCGTTCGAACAGCTCGACGAGATCGGCCGAACCGGGACGGATCAGGCAATGGGTTTCGATGTGCCGCTCCGCGTCGACCGTCGGTAGATGCTCCTTGAACCAGCGGCGTGTCGCGTCCACGACGATATCGCCGATCGGCACGCTGGCGCCGCGGAACTCGGAGGTCGCGCGGCCGGCCAGGTAAATCGTCATCGGCTTGGCGATTTCGCCGCGGCCGTAGGCGGGCTTCGATGTGCCGCCCCACAGCAGCGCCTTGTCGACGTTGTGGTGCATGATGCGGCCGAAGCGTTCGATATAGTGTCGGGCCAGCGTGACGCTGAGATTTTCGGCCAGCGCATCGCATATCGAGTCGGGATGCCCGAGTCCTTTGCGTTCCACAATCTCGCACGCGAGTGCGTCGCCGCCGGCCGCTTGCATAAGTTCGATCTTGATCATCGTCGCCTCTACACTATCGGCGTTCCTGCGTTTTGCCGTTTTCGCCGGACCCAGGATCGGCCACGACGCCCGGGTCGAATGTTACAACGGTTCGGTTACCACCAGGAATCAAGGTGGCGGGTCAAAGCGCCGCAAGTCGGCATGGAACAAGGCACGGCGCTGACCGAGATTTTCGGAGACCGACCAGTGACATCATTCCCAATTGGGTCTGGCTTTGACCGGATTCCGAACCGCTTGCAAGTCTGCCCTGCATGCTTTGTCCCGCTGGAGCCCGCGCCGCAACTGCCGCGCGCCGGTCGACTGGGCGCCGCCGGCTTGACGCGGCAGCAGCCATTCTGACGGGCTTCGATCGAAGGGCCAGCGTTCTCGGCGCGATCATTGCCTTGCCCCGACTTTTGACAGTGAAAAAAACGCGTCAGGCTGTCAAATTGCTTGGCAAGACATAACGTCTTTGAAGGATGGACATGTCGCCTCGGGATTTCGAGCGGGTTCTTTGGCGTCATGTCCTCGATCCCTGGTTCCCGCGTTGCCTGGACCGCGAGCATGGCGGCTTCCTGAGCGGCTTCGACTTGGACTGGAACCCGTGCGGCGACCATCACAAGCTGCTCGAATTTCAGGCGCGCCAGACTTTGTGCGCTGCCGAGGCCGCTCGGCGCTATCCCGCCGTTACGCATTTGCGCGAAGCGGCACTGCACGGCTTCCGGTGCCTTGCCGACTGCATGTGGGACGCCCGGCACGGCGGCTGGTATCACCGCACGGACCGACTTGGTAATCCGCTTGAGGGTGCGACCAAGCACACGCACGGCTTCGCGTATGCCATTGTCGCCTGCATCGCCGTTCACACGTTGACCGGCGAACGCGAGCCGCTCGATCTTGCGCTCGAAGCCGCCGACTGGCTCGACCGCCACGCCTACGATCCGGTAAACGGCGGTTACTTCGGCCTGATGACACAGGAGGGTGCGGTTATTCGCGCGCCCGACCCGGCGATTTGGAATTCGACGCGCGATTCGCTCGGCAATCCGTTGGGCATCAAGGACGCCAATGTCCATACCGATATGCTGGAACCGCTGGCGGCCCTCGCGGGCACCGGCGAGTGCGACCACGCGCTGCCGCGGTTGACTGAGTTGACGAACCTGCTGGTAACGCGGCTCTTGCAGGCGAACGGTGCGTTGCCCTATCTGTTTCACGCCGATTGGACGCCGATGCAGCCCGAGGAGCGTACCGGGTATCTGCTCCAGGGCGCCCATCGCCTCCAGCGCCTCGGCCGCTCCGGCACGTCGTCGGCGGCCTGTGAAGATGCAGCCTTGCGCATGGTGGCGCGCGCGGTTCAGGTCTACTGGGACTCGTTTCGCGGCGGATTTCGGGAAATCGGCTCGATTCACGAAACCGAGCGCACCGCCGGCACCGCGCCGCTAGTCAAGAACTGGTGGGTTCAGTGGGAGGGCCTGCGTGCGCTATTTGATTGCTATGCCGCCGGCAAAAGACCCGAATATCTATCCTACCTGCGGGCACAGTGGCGTTACCTCGATCGCTTTATCCTCGATCATCGGCGCGGCGGCACGTTCCGGCATGGATTAGACAAGTTCGGCGTGTGGCAGCGTCGCGTGCGTCCATCCGGCATCGTGCCGCCGCATCCCGGAAAAGGCGAAGTCTGGAAAGACGCATCGCACGAGGCGCGCGCGCTATTGCATTGCATCGAACGCTCTACGTAGGACACGGTGGCGGGCGAACCGATATACGCCGCGCGGCGGACGCATGCGGCCCAATTCGCTTCCGCCGATGTCGGACCTCCTGTACCTTGTGCGTGGCACCGAACCGGTCGGCGCCGATGGCGGGGCGCACAATTGGTCGATTTATTGAAGGTCGTCGTCTACGCGGTCGAATGGCTGATCACGCGCATTGTCAGCGACATATTTCTGGTCGCCGCGATCGGCGCCTTGGTCTTGGCCGCAGGGTGGTGGCTCATGCGAAGGAAATCGCGCCGTGCGGGCGATGGCAGGCTTGGCAAATGACACGGCCTGTAATGAACGGGCACGCCGGCGTGGTAATGCACGAATTCCGGTCCGGGCCGTTTTTTTGCCGCCCTATTTGATCTTGGTGGCACCTGGCCCGCGTACGACGCGATCGGCCGGTATGTTAGCCAGCACCACGGCGCCGGCTCCAACGATGCCGCGCTCACCGAGCGCAACGCGATTCGAAATCGTCGCGTGTGCGCCGATAAAGCTGAACGCGCCGATACGACAGAATCCGAGCAGTGTGGCGTGCGGCGCGATGAAACAATAATCTTCGATTCTCGCATGATGGCCGATATAGGCCAACGGACGGATCACCACGTTGTCGCCAATCGTGACGTGCGGCTGCAATGATACGCCGTCGAAGATCAGGCAGCCTTGCCCGATTCTGGTGGACGCATGACGGCGCACCAAAGGGTCGATATAGGAGGCAATTTCGTAACCGAGCCCGCGAGCCGCAGCCGAGATACGCGCGCGCACGCGATTGCGATCGACCTGACCGACCGCCACCAGCATGGCACAACCTTCCGGCGGACAATGCGAGACAATGTCTTCGAACGGGAAAACCGGCAGCCCGAACAGGGTCTCGGCGGAGATGTATTGCCGTTCGACGGTAAACGCGATGACGTTTCTAGTGGAATCATCCTGCAGCAGAGCATGAAGCACTTGCGCCATGCCGCCTGTGCCGTAAATGACGATTCTTGACAACGCCGTTGGCCCGTTCAATGCCGAGACGTCGCATGATGTGAGGGTGCCGCCGGGCGGTCAAGTCCTGTGACAAGGATCGGCGAGCCTGTTACTGCCGGCCATCCCCGGACTCGCGGCAACCCGCATGTGTGTGCGATATGTCTTGGTCCAGCAGGGTCGATTTTGCGGCAGTCTGTCACGCGGAGAGCCATGTCCAATCCGTTCATTTCCTTTAGCGTTCCGAGTATCGGCGCGGCCGAACGCGAAGCGGTACTTAGGGCATTGGATTCGAAGGCGGTGGGTCCGTACGGCCTGTTCAGCCGACTCTGCGAAGCGCGGCTGACACGCGAGACCGGCGCCGCACAGGTCCTGCTGACGCACTCGGGCACGCATGCGCTTGAACTGGCCGCGGTGCTGGCTGCGCTCGGCCCCGGCGACGAAGTGGTCATGCCGTCACTGACCTACAGCGCGACCGCCGCTGCCGTCGTTGCGCTTGGTGCGGTGCCGGTTTTTGCCGATATACGCGCCGATACGCGCAATCTCGACGAAACCCAGATCGAGGCGGCGATTACCCCGCGAACGCGGGCCGTCCTGCCGGTGCATTACGCCGGAGTGGGATGCGACATGTCGGCAATTCAGCGAATCGCCGCCCGGCATCGCTTGCTCATCATCGAGGATGCCGCCCAGGCCGTGATGGCGCGCTACAAAGGGCAAATCCTGGGGACGTTCGGCAAAGTCGGCGTTCTCAGCTTCGGGTCGCAGAAGAATATTTCGGGCGGCACAGGCGGCGCACTGCTCGTCAATGACGCCGCGGATGTGAATCGTGCCGAAATGCTGCGCGACTGCGGCACGGACCGCGCGCAATTCGTCCGCGGCGAAGTCCGAAACTTTACCTGGCGGGATTTCGGTTCCGCCGGCGCGCCGAGCGAGCTCGAAGCGGCGTTGCTATCGGCGCAACTGGACCGGATTGCGGAACTGACGGATCGCAGACTCGACATCTGGCGACGCTACGCGGACGGTTTCGAAGCGATCGAAAAAACGGGCGCGATCGGATGCCCGCACGTGCCCGCCGAGTGCGCGCACAACGCGCATCTCTATTACTTGGTTTGGCCGAACATTCGGATTCGCGATCGATTTATCGGCTACATGGCGGATGCGGGCATCGACTGCCGGACCCATTTTCAGCCGCTGCACGATTCGGCCGCCGGCCGCCGCTGGGGGCGCGTTTCCGGTTCGCTTGCGGTCACCGAAGCGACCGCCGCCGGGCTGGTTCGCCTGCCGATTTGGCCCGACATGACCGACGAAGCCGAGCGGGTCATCGAAGCGACGCGAGCCTTCGCGCGGCAGATGTGACCGCTGGACATCGTTGGGCGAAGAAGGGCTGCGTTACCCGATCGTTTCGATCGCGCGCACGACCGCAGCGATGTCCGCGTCGTAGCGAAAATTTAGGTTGCGTCGGATGACGTCGCCCAAGCGCCGTTCCTCGCGGTCATGCTCGGCGACTGCCACGACGACGCCCGCGTAGCGGTGGCCCATGAGTCCGCACAGCCGCGCGATCCATAGCCTCGGATTGGCGATAGCGGGCGAAATCTCGATCACGCGCGCACCCGGTGCAGCGTATACCGCGTTGAACATCCCGGATCCGTGCGGGCCGACGATGATTTTCGCGGCGGCAAACGCGCGGATCTGGTCGGCGATCGGCATGCCCGCCGGCCGTATCACGGTAAAGCCCCGGCGCGTCAGTTCATCGATGAGTTGTGCCTCGTTACGCATGTGTCGGCTGGACGCGATATCGTCCCGGCTGACATAAAGCCGCTCCGGCGCCTGCGGGACCGCCTCATGGCGCCGCCGGATGGCGCCATAACATTCCGCGAGCAGGTTCGAAGGATGGGCGAATCCGCCCATGCCGAGCAGCGATGGAACGATCAGCCGATCCGCACGAACCATACCGGTGCCGCACTCGACAACGCACTCGGCCGGCAGACCGATCGCGGCCAAGGTCTGGCGATGCCAGGGAGCAAGCGGCGCGCACAGTACGCGCAGGCGACCCGCGCGGATCTCATCCGCCAGGACATACGCGCCGGGCAGGCAATCCATCATCCAATGACCGAAGTTTCGATAGCCGCTGTGCTGCAGCAGCAAATAACAGCCCCGATAAATGGTGGCCGTTTTCAGAACGCTGCCTCTTGCGACGCAGCTGCTTTCGGATTGCGCAAACTCGGCGATGTTCGCCAATTTCGGCGATAGCCATCGGGCGGCCTGGGTGGCGGGATCGTACAAGGCGCCGGTCCGCCCGAAGGCGATTCCGGATCCCGGCAGCGCAAAGCATTCCGGGATGGCGACAAAGCGTGTCGGATCGGTCCGATACGCGGTTTGCGCGAGCAGCTCCGGAAAGTGACCGAGTTCCAATCCGCAACTCGCCGACCGGTCGACCGCCGGGCCGAAATCGTGCGCCTCGGAACCGTGCGATATCCAGGCGCGGGGCCGGTTGGGTTCGAGCCCGAATAGCTCGCCGCGCGCGGACTCGGGCCAGGCATCGTCGCCCTGGAATCGCAGCGGCAAGTCCGGCGCGTCGCCGCGCTTGCGGCGCCACCAATTCAGAGCCTTATCGAGCGGATGTCGCAACTGCCGGCGATCAATCGCCGACCACGAAGAAGATCATCTTCCACTGGCCGTCGATCTTCTGAAACCCGGCGCGGTAATCGAGTGCCGCGTAAACCGCCGCGCGCCGCACGAAGCCCTCCTTGCCATCCGCGGTGCGTACTTTGATCCAGCCGGTCTTGGCATCGTCCTTGTCCTCGCCGCCCCAATCGAGTACGCGCACGATATCGTACGAGAGCGGGGTGATGATGCGCGAAATCCGATCGGGCTCGACGTGCAGATTGGCGTTGTGTTCGACGACGATGGCGATATTGAATTCGTCGCCGCCCACGCCGCAATCGACCGCCCGGCACGGGTAATCGAAGGCATATGGGGCGACGAAATTGCCGTCCGGGTCGAACCGCCCACCGCGTTTGAGTACGGTCAACAATTCGCCCCATAGTTTCGGATCCTGGCGGACCAATTGGGCGAAGGCCGCGGGACCGGACAGGCCGCCGAAACTCAGTTCAATGGTTGGCGCCATGAACGACATGACCTTGCGCAGGTCTTTGGCCTGCACGGCATCGATCAATGCGGCGCGCATCTGCACCAGGGCTTGATCCTTGGTCGCCTCGTCGACCGGCAGCGCCTTTTCGGCGTGCAGGGTGCCCGGCACAGCCAGCACGACCGTCATGGCCGCAACGGCCAAGCCGCGTGTCAGGATGTTCCAACGCATCGCCTGCGCCTCCAATGTTCGGTCCGCGTTCGGATCGTCGTTGAGACTAGCACACGAGCTGCCCGCACAACAAAGTGCCTGCGCACCCTAAGCCGCCCGACGCTTACGGTCGATCAGCCGCCACAAATTGTGCGGACTGGCCGGCATCTCGACTTGATGAATGCCGAGCGGGGCGAGGGCGTCGATAATGGCATTCATCGTGCACGCCATGGCGCCCACACAACCGGCCTCGCCGGCACCCTTGATGCCCAGCGGATTGGTCGGCGTCGGAATCGGGTTGCTGGTGACTTCCACGCCGGGCATCTCGTCGGCCCGCGGCATTGCGTAGTCCATGAACGACCCGGACAGCAGCTGCCCGCTGGCTTGGTCAAAGACGATATTCTCCGAAAGGATCTGGCCGATGCCCTGAATCACGCCGCCGTGCATCTGGCCTTTCATCAGCAGCGGGTTCATCACCGTGCCGACGTCGTCGACGACCACGTAACGCGGAATTTCGACGACGCCGGTTTCCGGATCGATCTCCACCTCGCACACGTGGCAGCCGTTTGGGAACGTCGGCGCGAGCGGCGTGAACGAAGCGGCGGCGATCATCCCGGTTTCCACGCCCTTCGGCAGCAGCATCGGTTTGAACGCGGTCTGCACCGCATCGGTCAACGAAACCTTACGATCCGTGCCTACGACGACGAAATTGCCGTCGCGGAATTCGATATCGGTCTGCGCCGCTTCGAGCCGATGCGCGGCGATAATCCTGCATTTCTCGATGATCCGATCGGCAGCGCGCGACAGCGCGGCCCCGCCGAGGCCGGACGAGCGCGAGCCGAACGTGCCGTGTCCGTAAGGCGTCACGTCGGTATCGCCCTGTACGTAGCGGATCTGCTCGAACGGAATGCCGAAGCGTTCCGACAGCAATTGCTTGAACACGGTCTCGTGTCCCTGGCCGTGGGAATGCGTGCCCATCATGACCGTACAGCCGCCGGATTGATCGAACTTGATCAATGCGCTCTCGTCGAAACCGCCGGCCGACTGTTCGATCGCGTTGACGACGCCGAGGCCGCGCAGTTTACCGCGCTTGGCCGCATCGGCGCGGCGCGCGGCGAAACCGGCCACGTCGGCGAGTTCCATCGCCATGTCCATGTTCTGTTCGAACGCACCCGAATCGTAGACAAAGGTCAGGCCGGTCTTGAATGGCATGGCGCTGGGCGGAATCATGTTGCGCCGGCGCAGCTCGATGCGGTCGATGCCCATCTCGCGCGCGGCCGCGTCGATCAGGCGTTCGACCGCGAACGTCGCTTCCGGGCGGCCGGCGCCGCGATAGGGGCCGGTCGGCGTGGTGTGCGAAAAGACTCCGGTCACGTCCGCGTAAATGGTCGGGGTGCGGTAAACCCCGGCAAGCCCGCCGATATTGCCGAACGACGGCAGCGGTCCAAACAGCGAAAGGTACGCGCCCAGGCCGTAGGTCTCCTTGGCGCGCAGGCCGAGAAACTCACCGTCCTTGGACAGCGCCAGTTCGACGCTCCAGATATTGTCCCGGCAATGTTCGTCGCAGACGAACGACTCGCTGCGATCCGCAATCCATTTCACCGGCCGACCGATCTGCTTCGCTGCCCATAGCGCCAGCACCTGCTCCGGGTGCGTGCTGCTGCGGATGCCGAAGGCGCCGCCCATGTCCGGGCTGACCACGCGCAGCTGCGTTTCCGGAATTCGCAGCACGCCGGCCATGAAGGCGCGAAAATCGTGCGGGCCCTGGCAGCCGGAATAGATCGTATATCTTTGCTCGTGAACGTCGTAGGCGGCGACCGCCGACCGCGGCTCCATGGGCACGCCCGCAATGCGCGTGATTGTGTGGTCGAGCCTGGTGACGTGGTGCGCCTTGGCGAACGCGGCATCGGTTGCCGCTTTGTCGCCGATCTGATGCACGTAACAAATGTTGTTCGGCGCGTCCGGCCAGACGCGCGGCGCGTCCGCGTCGGTCGCATGGTCGGTTGATGTCACCGCGGGAAGTTCCTCGTACTCGACCTCGATGCGTTCGGCGGCGTCCTTGGCGGCGTTCAGGGTCTCCGCCAGAACGAAAGCAACGCCGTCGCCGACGTGACGCACGACTTCGTCCGCCAACGCGCGTCGGTGCGGCATATACATGGGCGATCCGCCCGGGCGCTTGAGCGCGAAACGCTGCGCCACCAGGCACGGCAGCGGCGCGAGCTGGTCGCCGATGTCTTTCGCCGTAAAGATGGCGATGACGTCCGGCATTTGTTTGGCCGCTGACGTATCGATCGAAACGATGCGCGCATGCGCATGGGGCGAGCGCAGCAGTACCGCGCGCGCCTGGAACGGCAAGTTGATGTCGTCGGTGTAACGGCCGCCGCCGGTCAGCAGGCGCTGATCCTCGACCCGCGGAACCGGTTGACCCATGCCAAACTTCACGCTCGTCCTCCCCAAATTTGCCGGTCCGGCGCGAGCCGCCAGCGTGTCACTCTACGAAGCCGAGCGGGCAAACGGAAGTCGCCGTGCGCACCGCGCCGATGAGGTATGCGTCCGCCGGCGGCTTGGACCCGCGCTGCTGCATCTGGCATGATGCCGCCGCCAACATCTAAGCAAAAAGAGGATCGATGCAGCCCCTCAACGAATTGAGCGCGACGCAGGCGATGCGCCGACTGGAAGCCGGCGAACTGACCGCGGAGCGCTATGTCGAAGCCTGCCTCGATCGCATCGGGCAGCGCGAGGGCGACGTGCGCGCCTGGGCCTATCTGGATCGCGACATGGCGCTGGCGATGGCGCGCGCGGCCGACAAGTCGCCGCGTACCGGCGCATTGCGGGGCATGCCGGTCGGCGTCAAGGACGTGTTCGCGACGTTCGACCAGCCGACGCAATATGGATCACCCATTTACAAGGGCCATCGGCCGGCCGCGGACGCCGCCTGCGTGGCCGCCGTGCGGGCCGCCGGGGCGGTCATCCTGGGTAAGACCGTGACGACCGAATTCGCCACCTTTGCGCCCGACAAGACGCGCAATCCGCATCACCTCGGCCACACGCCGGGCGGCTCCTCCAGCGGTTCGGCGGCAGCGGTCGCCGACTTCATGGTGCCGCTCGCGTTCGCGACGCAAACCGCCGGCTCGACGATCCGGCCGGCATCGTATTGCGGCATCGTCGGATTCAAGCCGACCTTCGGCACCATTTCGCGCGCCGGATTGGCGCTGACTGGCGAGGCCACCCTCGATACCGTCGGCACGTACGCCCGCAGCATCGACGATATCGCGCTATTTACCGCCGCCGCGTCGTTGCGCGATGTCGCCGGGTTCGGCGCGCAGGTATCGGCGCAATTGAGGATCGGTCTTTACCGGCCGGCAGAATGGTCGGAAGTCGATCCGGCCTATGCGCGCAAGATCGAAGACGCGGCCGAGCGACTGAAACGGGCCGGACATGCCGTTCGCGAGCTGACACCGCCCAAGCGGCTGGCCGGCCTAGCCGAAACGCAGTGGACCGTGATGCTGTACGAAATTTCGCGCGCATTGGCGCACGAGCGTGCGCGCCACGCCGAGTTGCTGACGCCGCGCCTACGGGCTGCGATCGACGAGGGTGTGGCCATCGCGCCGGAACGCTACGCCGCCGGGCTGCGCCACGCCGAAGCGAGCCGCGCCGCGATCGATGCTCTGTTTGCGGACTATGATCTGCTGATCACCGCGGCGGCGCCCGGCGAAGCCCCGGTCGGGCTGGATCCGACCGGCAATCCGCTGCTGAACCGCTTGTGGACGATTCTGCACACGCCGTGCCTGACGCTGCCCGTGTTTACCGGGCCTGCAGGCCTGCCGATGGGTCTGCAATTGGTAGGCCCGCGGTGGGGCGACGGGCAGCTCCTGGCCGCCGCGCGGATCGTGGCCAAGGATCTTGATCGGCCGCAGTTGATCTGACGCCGCGCCCGCCGACCGATCGGGGCACCCCGGTCGGGCCAAGGGGTCGGGCCAAGGGTCGGGTCAAGGGGTGAGGCCACGGGGTGAGGCCAAGGGGTGATGGCGGGGGCCTGGCGAAGTTTTGCGGATTATTGACCATGCGGCGGCGCCGTTAACAATTTTTCGCCATGATCCGTTCGTATGCTAAGAAATTGTCGGCTTTTTCACCGTCCGATATCCCCCGTGCGTCGCAAATTCAGTCTCGCGCTCATCGTCTTCCCCCTCGGCCGCATCGCCGCATGCGCGCTGCCGATGCTGTTCGCCGCAGCGGCGAACGCGCAGACCAGCAAGGCGCCCGCGCCGAAGCCGTATACCATCGCCGTGATCGGCGACTCCCAGGCGGATGGCATTTGGGGCGCCGTGTACCGCGCAACGTTCCAGGAAACGGGTGTCAAGGTACTGCGGGAGGCGATCAATTCGAGCGGTTTTACCAGCATGACCTGGATTCCCCAGTTGCAGGCGATCGTCGCCAAGCAGCCGGTTCATGCCGTGGTCATGTTCATCGGCACCAACGATCGGCAGTGGGTGGTTGCCGGCCCGCGCACGCGGCACCCCTACGGCACGAAGGAATGGAACGACGCGTATCTGGAGCGAGTCGATGCGTTCATGGCCTATACCCAGGCGAAAGAGCTGAAGACGGTCTGGGTCGGTCTGCCGGTCATGCGCAAGGCGGACTTGTCCGAAACCGCCAAGCGCCTGAATGACCTGTTCGAGACCAAAGCCAAGACGTACGGCGTGCTGTACGTTCCGTCTTGGGGTATGACGGTCGACGAGAAGGGCGAATATGCCGCATACAAGGCGGGCGCCGACGGACGTCAACAATTGATCCGCGCCAATGACGGCATTCATCTCACGGACCGGGGTTATGATCTTATTGCCGGGGAAATCCTCAAACTGTTGCGACCGGATATCGACCTGTTCAAATTACTTCAAGCGCCGCCACTCTAGCTTCGCCGCGCTGGTCGTCGCCGCTGTGGCGATGGCTTTGATACTGTCGCCGACTTCTGCTCGGGCGGAATCGAGCCGAAACTCCGATGCCTACACGCGCCTGGCGCCCGGCCTGAACGGCTTCTACCAGACCCTGGCGCGGCTCGAGAACAATCCTCGCTCGGTCGGGCGCGTGACGATTTTGCAGATCGGCGACAGTCACACGGCCGGCGACCATATCAGCGGGCGCTTGCGGGAATTGTTACAGGAGCGCTTCGGCAATGCCGGGCGCGGCATGCTCGCGCCCGGCGATCCGTATCCGTATTATCGGCCTTATCAAGTGAAAGTGACGCAGACGCGCGGCTGGCTGGTGGTCTCCAGCATCAAGCCGGATACCGCCGGCCCGTTCGGCCTTGCGGGCTACAATCTGCGCGGCCGCCGACCCGCCGACAAGATAACCCTCGCCGTCAAGGACGAGACGCCGGCATTCGATATGGTCGAAATCGAGTATCTGAAGCGGCCGAAGGCCGGCACCATTGTGGTCGCGGTCGACGGTCGGGTCGTGCAGCGCATCCGAACCGCCGCCGCCAAGTCCGGTTTCGACCGCACGCTCGTCCGCCTGCGTAAACCCGGTCGAGAGGTCGAGGTCTGGCCGGCGGGCGACGGATTGATCGAATTGCTGTCCTGGGGGGTCAGCAACAACAAGCCCGGGATCGTCTACCTGGCGCATGGGTTCGGCGGAACGACCATCAACATCGTCGATCGCTGGGATCCGGACATCGTCGGTTGGCAACTGCGCCACCTCAAGCCGGCGATGATCGTCGTCGCGTTCGGCACCAACGAGGGCTTCGCGCCGGCTTTCGATCCGGAGACATACATCCGGGATTTCAACGCGCGAATGGCGCTGCTGCGCCGAGGCGCGCCGGACGCCGCGATCGTCGTGGTCGGGCCGCCCGACGCGAGCCGGTTGCCGGGTTATTGTTTCAAGAAGCGCGACGAACTTGACGGATTCAGCTGCGCTTCGCTGAGCAAGGACGAGATCATCAATTACGCCAGCCTGCTGCGCGATCAGGATCGCAGCCTATGCCGCTTCCACGCGCCGCCCGCGCTCGCCATGGTGCGCGACGTGCAGCGGGCGATCTCGGCGCGTAACGGTTACCTGTTCTACGATTGGCAGCAGCTGATGAAGGGCGAGTGCGGCACCGACAAGTGGGCGCGGATGGACCCGCCGCTGGCGCATTTCGACCGCATCCACATGCGCATCGAAGGCTACGCGATGACCGGCGAGGATATGTTCAAGCTCATCCTGGCGCGCTACCGGCGGCGTTGACGCGATGGCACGACACGGTACGCGCCAGCCATGATTTTCCCAACCCTCAGCTTCCTGCTGTTCTTCCTGTTCGTGTTTCCGGTCAGCTGGGCGATCCGCAACCGGCACGAAACGCGCAAATACTTTCTGATCGCGGCGAGCTATTTTTTCTACGCCTTCTGGGACTGGCGCTTCGCGTTCCTGCTGCTGGCCAGCACGGTGGTCAATTACGCCGGCGGCAAGTGGGTGTTCGAGGCGCATGACGAGCGCACGCGGAAGTGGGGGGTGGCGCTCGGCGTTGCCGCCAACCTGCTGTTCCTGTCGTACTTCAAGTACTGCGAATTCTTCATTCAATCGCTCAACGACGTGTTGGTATCTTTCGGCATTCAGCGGGAATTGCCGATCTGGGAAATCATCCTGCCGGTCGGCATCTCGTTTTTCACGTTCCAGGGCATTTCCTACATCGTCGACTGCTACCGGCGCGACGTCCCGCACGCCTACAAGCTGACTGACGTGATGCTGTACAATTCATTCTTCCCGCATCTGGTCGCGGGCCCGATCGTGCGCGCCGCCGACTTCATGCCGCAGCTCGATCGCAAGCCCGATCCATCGAGGATTCTGGTCGGCATGGCGCTGGTGCTGATCCTGTGGGGGCTGTTCGAGAAATCGGTCATCGCCAACGAGATCGCGATCGGTCTCGTGGACAAGGTGTTCTTCGATCCCTCGCGCTACGGCCCAGTGGACTTGCTGTTGGCGGCCTACGGCTACGCCGTGCAGATCTACTGCGACTTTTCCGCCTACAGCGATATGGCGATCGGCCTGGCGGCCCTGTTCGGCTACCATTTCCAGCGCAATTTCAACCAACCCTACCGCGCCGCCACGCTGCAGGATTTCTGGCGCCGTTGGCATATTTCCCTGTCGAGCTGGCTGCGCGACTATCTTTATCGCCCGCTGGGCGGCAACCGCGGCGGCAGGTTCAAGACCTACCGCAACCTGTTTCTGACCATGATCCTGGGCGGCATCTGGCACGGGGCGGCATGGAATTTCATCTTCTGGGGGTTCCTGCACGGCGTCGGGCTGGCGATCGAACGCGCACTCGGTTTCCGCCTGCCCGGTACGCGGCTCGGCCGTGCGCTGGCGATCTTCGTCGTGTTTCATTTCGTTGTGCTGTGCTGGATCTTCTTCCGCGCCGATTCGTTCGATAAGGCGTGGCAGTTCCTCGCTGCCTTCGGCAACGTGGGCTTGCCGGTCCAGCATGCCGGCGGATTGGTGATCGGCTTGATCGCATTCGGACTGGCGATTCATTTCACGCCGTCCGACATGCTGGCGCGCAGCGAACGCACATGGGGCCGGTGGCCGGCGCTGGTTCAGGGCACGGCGGCCGGCGCGCTGGTCGTCGCCATCGAGGCGTTCGGCACCGGCGCCGCCGCGCCGTTCATCTATTTCCGGTTCTGACCGCGATGGACAAGCGCCCGCCCGAACAGATCGACACACAGGCGCCGGATTGGCCGTGCAATATGCCGGCAAACTACGCGCACATGAACTTCGTGCCCGGCATGCGCGTAGGCAACATAAAGCGCATGTTCGTCGTGCTGGCCGTCGCCGTGCCGATGCTGGCGTTGACCAATTCCGAAGCGCTGATGAAATGGACGCAGAGCTTGCCGGAAGGGGCGATATCCCGCGCGGTGATCGACGGCGCGGCTGGGTGGTACGATTTCACCGATCGGATCGGCGCCGCGCACGTCTTCGATGCGCTGCGCGAGGCGTTTCACTCGATCCAGCGCCATTGAAGGCGCCCCGGAAGTCTTAGACGACGGTCGCGGGCAATCGCGTCAGCGAATCGACATCCCACAGCAGCGCCAGTTTTTCCGGCGGCGTCAGCGGCGCATGGGCGGCGTGTTTCTCGCGCGCCTTGGGCAGGATGGGATCGGGTGGCGCGGCCTCGGGCGTGGCGCGCACCAACAGGACGTGCACCGCGCGGGCGAGCGGATCGCCCTCGAGGCGGGCCACCGCATCGACCGGCTGCGAGGCCGGCGCCAACGCGATTTCGAGTTCCCGGGCGCGGCGGACCACCGATGGCGGCACGGTTTCTTCCGGGATCAGGAACAGACCGAGGCGGCGCAGGCGAACGCCAAGATCGACGCGCGCCGTGTAATAGGAGATCGGCGCACTCAACAGAAGCCCGGCGACGACCGGCGATAACCAAGCCAGCAGATCGGGCGAGAAATACCAAGCCACCCCGGCAATCGCGGCGCCGAACAAGGTGTGCAGGAAATGCTGGCGCACCGCATCGAGCCAACTCATGCCGTTCTCGGTCCGGCGTTGCGTGTTCCAGCCTACATTCAGGCCGGCGAAGGTCTTAATCACGAACGACGACTGGAACAGCATCATGATCGGCGCGAGCAGGGTCGAGTAGATCATCTCGAGCAGCGCGCTTCCGACGATCCGAAAGGCGCCGCCGGACGTCCGTTTGACGCGACGGTCGAGGAGCATGTTCACGATGCCGAGCAGGCGCGGCACGAACAGCAGCACCAGCGCCACGCCGAACAGGCTCTGCGCCAGTTGCGCGTTGAACGTCGGCCAGGCCGGGAACAGGCTCTTCTGCGGACCGAAATAGACCGGGTCAATCAGGTTCGAACGGATCACCGTCGCCATGCCGACGGCGAGAAACGCCAGCCATAAGACCGACGAGACGTACGACATGATGCCGTTCATCAGGTGCAAACGGCTGACCCAATGAAATCCGCGTGCCAGCACCACGCGCGCATGCTGCATGTTGCCCTGGCACCAGCGCTGATCGCGCTTGGCGAAATCGATCAGCGTCGGCGGGCAATCCTCGTAGCTGCCGGTCAACTCCGGCACGAGCCAAACTTTCCAGCCGGCCCGGCGCAGCAGCGCGGCCTCGACGAAATCATGGCTTAAAATGTGCCCGCCGAGCGGCGCCCTGCCGGGCAGCTCCGGCAGGCCGCAATGGTCGATAAATGCCTGGGTCCGGATGATCGCGTTGTGGCCCCAGTAATTGCCCTCGCCGAGTTGCCAGAACGCCTGGCCGGCCGCGAACACCGGGCCGTAGGCGCGGCTCGCGAATTGCACCATGCGGCCGAACAGCGTGCTGCGGCCGACGATCATCGGCGGGACTTGCACCAGCCCGACGCCGGGATTTACCTCCATCAGCCGCGCCATCGTCACCAACGTGCGGCCGTCCATCAAACTGTCGGCATCGAGCACAATCATGTGTTCGTAGCGACCGCCCCACCGGCGGCAGAAATCGGCGATGTTGCCAGCCTTGCGCGCGGTGTTGAAGCGCCGCTTGCGATAGAAAATCCGGCCATGGCCCTGTACGCGGTCGCACAATGCGTGCCACGCGAGTTCCTCGGCGACCCAGATGTCCGGGTTGGTGGTGTCGCTCAAGATATAGAAATCGAACGCGCCGGCATGGCCGGTCTTTTCCAGGCTTTCGTAAATCGCCTGCACGTTCGCGAACACCTTGGCGGTGTCTTCGTTGTAGATCGGCATGACGATGGCGGTTTCGGTCGCCAGCGGTTTCGCCGTTTCGGCGTCGGTCGGCCAGCACAGCCCGGGGCTAGCGCTGCGCCGCAAGTGCATGGCAACGAAGCCGGCCAGCGTGGTCCAGAAGGAAAACGTGATCCACGAAAAGCACAGCGCGAACAGGACGAGCATGACCAGATCGAGCGTGTCGATCTCGTCGCCGATCAGGACCGTCGCGAGCTGAAGCGTCGTGAAGAGAGTGGTTGCGACGGTCAGGAACGACAGCGCGCCGCGGCGCAAGATAGCGGTGCGCTTGTACTCGGCCGAATCTCGGACCGCGACCATGTTTGCTATCGCCCTGTGGGCCGTCGCGGCGCGTTATGCGCGACGTATTTGCAGAAGCGCGAGCGCGCGCCTCGCATTGGGCACGAATGACAGGCATGCCAACGATTGCGTCGGCATCGGCGTCATCAACGAAACCGTCGGCGGCGTCGGCACCTTGCGCCGCAGTAGGCCGGTCAGATCGGCGTTCTGTCCTTCGGCCAGAAAGCGTTCCGGCTGTCGTCCGAACACGCCGCTCTTCAATGCGGCCAGGCGGCCGATATCGGCGGCCAACTCAGCTCGCTCGACGCGCGCGCCGAGCATGGCGCGGAACCAATCGCCCACCGCAACTTCGGCCAGCGCCGGAGCTTGGTTGACATCGCCAGCTTCGCGCGCCGCTTGAATGAAGCGTTCGGCGAGCGAGGCAAGACAGGCGCGGTCGGCGATACCGAAACCGGCGAAATAGGCCCGCAACGTATCGCGTACCGCCACCGTCGAAGCGGCCTCGGCGGCGCTGTCGGCGTCGATCTCGATGCTGGTGGCCGGGTTGCTTACGGACTCCATTGGTAGCTCCAAGTCTCGGACAAAGTTTCGTCGTTCAGCACGAGAGCGCAACGAAGCTCGACCGGTTTCGTTCCGTCGGCGGCGAGATCGAATGTCAGCCGCCAGCCGTCGGTTCCGGTCAGCTTTTGCGCGACCGAGTAGATGACTTTCGCGTTGGTGACGGAAATCATCGGTTGCGGCTTGGCGTCGGCGGGCAGCGAGCCAAGCTTGCCGCCCTTGAAATCGACCACGAATTTTCGCGCCGCGCCGTCGATCTTTTTGCCGCCGAACGAGGCGCGGCCCGTTCTGCTAGATGTGGTCTCGGCGATGTTCGGACGATGGGGCGACTCGTCGCACCAGTGCAACCGATAGGCCAGGCGCATCCGCTGACCGGCTTCGACCGCCTGCTCGGGGGTCCAGAACGCGACGATATTGTCGTGTATTTCGGCATCGGTGGGAATTTCGACCAGTTGGATCCAGCCCTTGCCCAAAGCATCGATCGGCTCGACCCATAGGCTCGGCCGCCGCTCGTAATGCGCTTCCAGGTCCTGGTAATTGCGGAAATCCCGGTCGCGCTGCAGGAGCCCGAAACCGCGCGGACTTTCGTCGGCAAAAAGGCTGAGGCGAAGGCGCCGCGGGTTGCCGAGCGGCCGCCAAATCCATTCTCCCTTGCCAGTCCATACGGACAGGCCCTGCGAATCGTGTACTTGCGGCCGAAAATCGTCCGGTCGCACGGCTGTCGTGCCGCCGACGAAATACATGCTGGTTAGCGGGGCGATGCCGAGACGCGCAATCTTCTTTCGTATGAACAGGGTTGCGCGCACTTCCATTTCGGTCGTCTTGCCCGGCGAGATGGTGAACTTGTAGGCTCCGGTCGCGCTCGGGCTGTCGAGCAGCGCATGGACCGTCAGCTTGGTTGCCCCCTGCGGCGGGCGTTCGAGCCAGAAATCGCGAAACTCAGGGAATTCCTCGCCTTCCTGCTGGGCGGTATTGATCGCCAGGCCGCGCGCCGATAGCCCATACTGTTGGCCGCGCGCAAGCGAGCGGAAATAGCTGGCGCCGAGGAAGACCGCGACCTCGTCGAAATAGTCCGGCCGGTTGATCGGGTAGTGCGCGCGAAAGCCGGCAAACCCGAGCTTGCCCGGCAAGGCCGGATCGAACTTGTTGCTGCCATAGTCGAACAGCCCGGCCTCGTATAGCACTTCGTAAGCCTGGCCATCCACGACATCGTAAATGTGGACCGGCTTCTTGAACACGGAGCCGAGGTGGAAGAACTGGGTTTGGAACGACAGGCCCTGTTCGCGCCACAGCGACTGATCTGCCCGGAACCGGATCTCGCGGTGCTTGTCGTAATTGAGGCTTTCCAGCGCCGGAGGCAGCTTCTCGCGGACCGATACAAAGTCCTTTTTGGCCAATTGCTCGGCGTATTCGACCAGCCATGCCTCGCTGAAGCGTTGGCCGTCGGGTGACAGTTTAATGGCCTCCGCCGGCCGCAAAGACCGGCCGCCGACCATCGCCACGGCAAAAGTGGCGGCCAGGGAGTTGGCCACGAAACGGCGTCGAGAAATTGGCTTGGGCATGGAATTCAGGCGCTTATTTTCTCTTGCTGCGGTGCAACAAAAGTTTCACTCTTTATCAAGGCGCAAATCAGTATACGTCAAGGGGGCTGCGCCTTCGCCCCGCGTTTTTTTTCTTGCTGCAATGCAACAATCTGCGTTGCAATAAGGCCACAGTGCGTCCGCCAAGTGACACTCCGAGTGGTGAGTCGCAGACCGTCGTCGTCAGTGAAGTCGCCAAAGTACGCCTCCATCGGCAGTCGGACCGTCTTGGATTTCGGGTCGGGCAGCGGCGCCGAACTACGACCGGTTTCTGGTGCTGGCGACAGGAGTCGAACCTGCGACCTACTGATTACAAATCAGTTGCTCTACCAACTGAGCTACGCCAGCAATGGTTCTGAGTTGCCGGCGCGATTTATAAGCATTTTTGCGGGGTTTTCAACGCCACGCGGATTGATGCCGCGTCAGGCCGCGTTTGGGGCCGCCGCGTGGTTGGCGTTCTGGCCGCTGTCGGACACGCTGGCGACCGCGCGCACGACAGCGCCCGGGCCGTCGGTATGGAGCGCATCGAACGCCGCAAAGCAACGCTCCTGGGAAAACAATGCGACAATCCGGGCCCGGGCTGCGGCGCCGAGTTCGCGACGGCCGGCCGCGTCGGCGGCGAGCGCGACGACCGAATCGCGCAAGGCGACCGCGTCAAGCGGCGGCACGATGCGACCGGCCGCGCCGAGTTGAATTGCGGCGTCGCCGACGTCGGTTGCGACAACCGGCAAGCCACATGCCATCGCTTCGGCAACGACGTTCGAAAATCCTTCGCCGAATGCCGACGTGGACACGAAAATGTCGGCCGCGTTGAGCAGTCGGGCGACGTCGTCGCGCCGGCCGAGCCGGATCAGATTTTCCAGCGTCGGCAGTCCTTCCGTTCCGCGCCCGACGGCGATGCCCAGGAGATCCGGCCGAGCGCGAAGCAACTCGACGATTGCATCGTAATTTTTCATCGGATCGACGCGCGCGACCGTGATCGCAACCACGCGGTCGTCGGCAATGCCGAGTTCAAGGCGTGCTGCTGCTCGCGCGGCGGCGTCCGGCGCGAACGCCGCAGTATCGACGCCGTTGTGAATGACAATCCATTCGCGTGGCGTGTAACCCAACCGACGATGTACGCGGACGCCGGCATGCGAGTTCGCGACCACGGCATCGGGCGCGGTCGACCAACGTGCGCAGGTCCGGACTGTCCACGCGAGAATGCGCGAATAGCGGGTCAGATTCATGTCCGAGCAGCGGATGCCCCAGTACAGCCGGGTTCGGCGGCGGCGTCCAGACGCGACGACGCCGAGCAGGGCGGCCAAATCGGCATGATACATCCAGCTTTGGATCGTCGCGGGCCTGAAACGCCGGATAATTCGGGCAAGGCGGACTAAGGCGCGCAGCGACGGCAGGCCGGCCGTCATGCCCAGATCGTAGGTTTCGACGCCATCGACGCGCAGCCGGTGGGCATTGTCGCCGCCTGGCAACAGCGACACCACCGCCACCTCGCGGCCCTTGCGGTGCGCGTCGGAGGCCATCGCGCGCAGCACCGTCTCGGCGCCGCCGGTGCCCAGGCCGGTGATGACGTGAAGCACCCGGGAGGTGCCGGTTTTGGATTCTGCGCGCGGGGTTGGCAGTTTCGGACGCCGGTGGGCAGCGCCGCGCAATACGTCTGCGATCCGATCGACGTAGCGGCGGTAATCGTACGATTCGACCGCGCGCGCGCGCGCGGCGTCGCCCATGCGCCGCCGCGCCGCAGGATCGTCGCGCAGCCTGGTCAGCGCCGCCACCCAGGCGTCGCGGTCGGCGGCCAGAAAACCGGTGGTGCCATCGACGACGACTTGGCGATTGCCGCCGACCGGCGATGCCACGGCTGGTAGACCCGCGGCCATATACTGGATGATCTTGTAACTGCACTTACCGCGTTCCCACGGCCCGTCGAGCAACGGCATGATGCCGACTTGGCACTTCGCAAGTTCGGCCGCCTCGGTTGCTTCGCTCCACGGAATGATGCGCGTTTCGATCGACGGCAAATGGATCGGTCGTGCGCCGATGAGATGCAGTCGGGCGCCGGCGCGGCCCATCGTCTCGAGCGCATCCGCCACCGTCGCGAGGTAGAACGTTGTGGTCGGCGAACCGATCCAGCCGATCGTGAATCTGCCGTCGTCCGGCTCGCCAGCCGTTCGATAGCGGTCGGTGTCGACGCAGGTAGGGATGACTTCGATGCGTCCCGCGCCGGCCTCGGCGGCAATCGTTGCTAGGTGATCGTTGCCGGCGATAACCGCGTTGGCGCCGCGCATGATATGTTCGATCTTGCCGCGCAACAGGCGGCGCGTGAGCGCGTTCGGGTGACGTGCGTACCGCAGGTGCCAGGCGTCGTCGTAATCGACGACGTAGGGGATGCGTTGATATAGCGCCTGTTCCAGGCCCCACGGCAGCCAGGGCAGAGCTTCTTTTTCCAGCCAGATCAAATCGTATCGGTTGGCCCGCAAGAGCGCACCCAGGCGGCGCAAGTAATAGCGCGGCGCCGACGGCCAAAGCGTGTTGCCGGTCGCATACAAATGATCGACATAGCGGTCGTCGAAAAACGGCAGCGAGTCGCAAACGATCTCCTGCTCGGCCAAGGCACGACGAAACGCCTCGAAGCGCAGTCGGCTGCTGGCGCCGCGATGTTCGTAGCGCGATAACATGAGGACGTTGAGCGGGCGGGCGATTGTCATCGCCGACATCATACACCGACGTGCGCGATGCGCAGAATTGCGATTGTGCGCTGCATTGCCGGGCGCATGGCCGGGCCGGATCGGCGCTTGACCCTGCGCGTCCGAACGTGGTTGAAAGCGGGACAAGGCGTCGGTCATGCCGGCCGTTTCGCTCCCGGTCGAAATGCCACCGCGTCCATCGAATCCCGGCAAATCAGTGTCGGCACGCGGCGAAAGTCCATTGCAGCCGATGAATGCAGCGACGAGTTCACCCTGGCCGAAACGACTGATCGCGGGCTGGCGCGACATCAAAGGCGGTTTCGCCGCCTGGCGCATATGGGGAACCATGGGCTGGCAGGACATTCGCCAGCGTTACCGCCGCTCGATCCTCGGACCATTCTGGATAACGCTCAGCATGGGCATGATGATCGCCGCCGTGGGCCTGACATTCGGCACCTTATTCGGCGCCAATATGCAGACCTATCTGCCGTTCCTGACCCTCGGCCTGCTGATCTGGCAGTTCATTTCGGCCTCCGTCAGCGACGGTTGCCAAGCCTTCACCTTTGCCGAAGTCTATATCAAGCAGGTCGATCTGCCGCTGACGACGTATGTATACCGCTTCGTGTGGCGTAATCTGCTGCTGTTCTTTCACAATGCCGCCGTTTACGTCGTCGTTGCATTGATCATGGGATTGTGGCCTTCGCCGCTCGCACTCTTGGCGCTGCCGGGACTCTTGATCGTCATCCTCAATTGCGTTTGGGTCGGCCTGCTGTTCGGCTGCCTGTCGACGCGGTTTCGCGATGTGCCGATGATCGTCACCAGCGTCCTGCAGTTCCTCTTCTTCCTGTCGCCGGTGATGTGGCGGCCCGAGCAATTGGCCGGTCGCCAGGAACTCGTCGTATGGAATCCATTCTATCATATGATCGAATTGTTCCGGGCGCCGCTGCTCGGCCAGGTTCCCGATATGCTTAGCTGGATCGTCGGGCTGGGATGCCTGGTGTGCGGCGGCACGGCGACCTTCGTGTTCTTCGCCCGCTTTCGAAATCGAATTGCCTACTGGCTTTGAGACAACATGATCGGCATCGAGCTCAGCAACGTCACCATCGAGTTTCCCATTTACGGGAGCGGGCAGCGCTCGTTGAAGCGCGTGATCGCGAGTATGAGCACCGGCGGCGCGCTGGGGCATGACGCGGCGAATCGGGTGTGCGTGCAGGCGCTGCGAAACGTATCGCTGTCGATTCGCGAGGGCAATCGGATCGGACTGGTCGGGCACAACGGTGCCGGAAAGACGACCTTGCTGCGCGTCATCGCTGGCATCTATGCCCCCGTTGCCGGTACGATCGAGCGCTCGGGCCGGGTTTCGTCGCACATTCATCCCACCGTGGGCATGGATTTCGAAGCCACCGGTTACGACAACATCTACCTGCGCGGACTCATTCTCGGCCGATCGAAAGCCGAAATTCGCGCCCGCACGCCGGAGATCGCCGAATTCACCGAACTGGGCGACTATCTTTCGATGCCGATTAGAACCTACTCGGCAGGCATGATCACGCGGCTCGCCTTCGCCATCTCGACCGGCTTCGAGCCGGAAATCCTGGTGCTCGACGAATGGCTGTCGGCCGGGGACTATAAGTTCGTCGAAAAGGCCAAGCAGCGCATGATGGGATTCGTCGAGAAAGCGCAAATTCTGGTCTTTGCGAGCCATTCGCTGGAATTGCTGCGCAGCGTTTGCCAAACCCTGGTTTGGCTCGATCACGGCGAGATTCGCGCGATCGGCCCGGCCGACGAAATCGCCCAACAATATCAGGCTGCCTGACAAACGATCGGCCGGCCAAGCAAGCATTGTGCAGACCGAAGGCGGCCGGATATAAGCAATCCATGACTCGCAAACAAAAGATCTTGCGGGGGATCGACACGCGATCCGCCAAAGGCCTCGAATTCGGCCCGCTCGACCGACCGATCGTCACCCGCGCCGACGGCGATATCGCCTACGTCGATTTGATGGATGCGGACGCATTGCGCGCGCGGTATGCGCGAGATCTGTCTATTGCGTCCGAAAACATCGTCGCGATCGATTTTGTGCAGGGTGACCGCAGCGTCGTCGAATCCGTCGGCGCCGCTGCACCTTTCGACTATGCCGTTGCCTCGCACGTGTTCGAGCATGTACCCAATCCGATCGAGTGGTTGCGCGACGTGGGCGCCGTACTGCGCCCGGGCGGGAAGCTGGCGTTGGCGCTGCCGGACAAACGCTTCATCTTCGATCGCCGGCGGCGCACCACGACGTTCGACCGGATGCTCGACATTTACGCATTCAAGCTGAAGCGCGCGACGCCGGGCGTGATTTACGACGCAATCGCAAATCATGCGGGCTTCGGCAAGCCGGCGCAGGTTTGGGCCGGCGATCCGACCATCGACCTCGCGCCGCTCAACGGCGCGGACTCGGCCTTCGCCATTGCCATGGCAAATCTTAACTCGGGTCAAGCGGTCGAAGTGCATTGCAGCGTTTTCACGCCGTATTCGTTTCTCGAAAACCTGACCGCAATGATGCGTCACGGGTTGATCGATCTGGAACTCGACTCGTTTCAGACCACCGCCATCGCGGACATGGAGTTTTTCGTCACGCTGAGAAAACTGCCGCCCGATTTGGCCGACCGAGACCGGCGGAGCCGCATGCTGGCGAGCGTGAGCGATAACGACGTTGCGGCGCGGATAATGGCGGCGCCGGAAGACAATTTCATTTTTAGCTTTAGCGGCTTACCGCTGCGCTATCGTGTGGTCGACGCCATTTACAATGCGGCGGTCTGGCTGCCGCGCCGACTGCGTCGCGCGATCTCGAAACAATCCGGCAAGCCGCCCGTCTGATTCCTAGAACACGTAGGTAAAAGGTGCGCGGCCCAGCTGGATCATGCCGAACAATTCCTGGGCGGTTTCCAGATCCATGAAATAGTGCGCCTTGACGCCGTGCATGTCACGCATGGCTCGTTGAATCGGGTGTTTCATCGACAAGGTCGAACCGCCGGCGGCTAGAAAGATCGTTTCCACCGCCTGGTAGCATTGATGCACGGCCCAGGCCGTATTCAGCCGGCAGCGCGCGCGCTCCAATAGCGGCATATCGGTATCGGTCTCGCCCGCCCGCATGATCCGCTCGGAATTGGCGGCGAACAGCAATTTCGCGGTTTCGATCCGCGTGGCCACCTCGGCAATCTGGCGGTGCGTCCGGATCAGCTTCGATTGCGGCAGGTTGATCGGCGGCACCATGCGCGTGTCGATGTTCTCGAGGAACGCGTCCAGCGCGCCCTGCGCGATGCCCGGCGCCAAGCCGCCGAGTGCGGTATTGAGGAAGGCGTAGTAGGGCGTGCGGAAAATGCTCGAGCCGTTGATCTGCTGTCCGGGCGCCTTTTTTTCGATCGCATCGGGGATGAACAAGGTCCGATGCTCGGGCACGAACAGGTCGTTGACTTCCAGCGTGTGGCTGCCGGTTGCGGCCAGACCGGCGGTGTCCCAATCGCCGCGATTCTTCACCTCGCCGCTCGGTATCAGGCAGAGCCGCGCGTTGACCGCAGGCATGCCGTAGACGGTGCGCTCGGTCTTGATCTCGCGGCCGGAATCATCGACCACCAGCCCGCCCAGCATGATCCAGGTGCTGTGATCGCTGCCCGAGCCGAACGGCCAGACGCCGGTCAGCCGATAGCCGCCGGCAACTTTGCGCGCCTGGCCGCGGGGCTGCAGCACGGCGGTTACGCGGGCGTTGTTGTCGGCGCCCAGGCATTCGTCCTGCGCTTCGCCGGGAAACAGCGAAACGATCCAGTTATGCTGCTGATAGACGGTCAAGCACCAGGCCGAGGACGTGCAGCCGCGCGCGACTTCCTGCATGGTTTCCAGGCCGGTCAACAGATCGACTTCATGGCCCCCGTATTTTCGCGGCTGCCAAACCCGCAGAATTCCGGCATCGATGAAGTCGGCAACGGTGTCCGGATGCAGCCGGCGCAATTTCTCGGCCTCGCGCGCCCGCGCACGCAGGGCCGGGATCAAGTCACGCGAGCGTTGCACCAGTTGGCGCGCCACAGCGCCCTGCGCGGCCGGTGCCAGGATAGAATTCATGTTCGGCTCCCTTTAGTGGAATGGTGCGAGAGCGGTCGACAGTCCGCAATGAGGCTGCCGCAAAAGTTTACGCAATGGACAGCAACGACGTCGGTGGCGCGCAACGTTGCGCGATCGGATAGATTCGTCGGGCTTTGACGAGAGGTGGGGCATGTTCCTGCGGAATCAGTGGTATGCGGCGGCGTTGCCGGCCGAAATAGGCGGCACGCCGCTCGCGCGCACGATCTGCGGCGAGCCCATCGTGTTCTATCGCGCCGGCGACGGGGCGCCCGTGGCGATGGAAGATCGCTGTCCGCATCGATTCGCGCCGCTATCCAAGGGGAAGCTCAAGAACGGGCTGATCGAGTGCGCCTATCACGGATTGACGTTCGCCGCCGACGGGCGCTGCGTGCGCATCCCCGGCCAGGCTAGCATTCCGCCGCGCGCCAGGGTGCGGACCTACCCCCTGGTCGAGCGTTGGGGCTGGGCGTGGATCTGGATCGGCGACGCCGAGCGCGCCGACGAAGCGTTGATCCCGCCATTCAAATGGTTCGACGACCCGGAATGGCGCGGCTTTCATCTGTATTTTCATGTGCCGGCCAATTGGCAGTTGTTCGCCGACAATCTGCTCGATCTCAGCCATACCAGTTTCATTCATGCGAATTCGATCGGCAATCCGGAGACAGCGGAGATTCCGTTGAAGACCTGGGTCGAAGGCGATCGCGTGCTGAACCAGCGCGTCATGCATCAGGTCACGCCGGGGCCGTTCGTGCGCGGTTGGGGCAATTTTCGCGACAAGATCGACCGCGTTTCGATCACCGAGTGGCGTCCGCCCGCGCACATCTCCGTGGAGGCGCGCTTCGAGGACGCCACCAACAAGATCGTCGTCATGGTGGTCAATCCGATCACGCCGGAGACCGAAACCACGACGCATTTCTGGATGGGCTGGTCGCGCAATTTCCTGCTCGACGATCCGGCATTCACCGAACGCGCACGGGCCGAAAATACCGGCATCCTGCAGGAGGATATCGACATCATCGTCGCCCAGCAGCGCATCATCGACCGCAATCCCAACGATCGCATGCTGCCGATCAACGCGGATGCGGCGCTGATCGAGGCGCGCAAGATCGTCGATCGCCTGCTTGCCTCGCAGCACGGCGCTTAGCGTTCCCGCGTGTCGCGAAAAAAGAGAAATTGACTCGGTCGGACGATGGGCGCAGGCTTTTTTCGTGCCCGCAGCGAGGCCGAGCTTCGCTCAAGGCAGTCCAGGCTTAACCACCAGCAGGGAGGTGCTCAGGCATGATTCCACCGGGTCATCCCATGCGGCTCCGTCGAAACACGGGGCCACGGTTTGCGTAACCGGCTGTGCCGCGCGGCTGCCGGTTGCAGACCGCCTCACAATCCAAATGATTTGACGCGATCATAAGCGGTCGTTTGTGCGGCCACTTGCATCGCAGATGGGTCCGACAAAGCACGGGCCGACATGAAGTCCAAAGTCTCGACACGAGACGCGAGCCCCGCATGCGCCGCTGTGCGCCGGGGCTCGTCTCGTTTTCGCGTCTCGCGCTCGAGGGACTCGCTCTCGGAGACGCGAGTTCAGGCGGCTTGCTTGTTTTCGTCCCAGATGATCGGAAACACAGCATCGTCGGCAGGAAACGCGCCGGCCGGAACTTTCGGCGGGATCGGAATCTTAACCGTGTAGGGCCGTGGATCCCACTGCACGTCGTCGCCGAGGAACCGGATCGACAACCCGACGCGCCGTTGCGTCGAGGATTTGTTGCCACCGGCGCCATGCAAGGTCAGCGGGTGGTGGCAGACAATATCGCCGGGCTCCAGTTCGAACGAGACGAAATCAAGTTTCGGATCGTCGCGCATATCCTGGAAGTTCGGACACACTTCGAGAGCCGGATCGCTGAACGCGGGGTCCTCGTCCGGCGTCACCGCACGATAGAACTTGCCCCATTTGTGCGAGCCCTTGATGTATTCCACGCCGCTCGACTCGGGATTGACCTTCGAGAACGCGCACCAGAGCGACACCAAATGTTCGCCGCGGAACGGCCAATAGGGCAGATCATGGTGCCACTGGGTCGGCGCCGAGGTGCCGGGTTCCTTGATGAACATTTGATCGTACCAGAACCGCGTCTGCTTGACGCGCATCAGCCGAGCGGCGATTTCGGCGACCGGCGAGACGTCGCGGAAATCCTTGAAGTCCTTGTCATACGCGCACATGAAAACGTTGGAATAGAATTTCGCCTGTTCGCCCGGTTTCTGCACCGTGCGCACGCGACCCGCGCCGGACTCCATCACCCGCAGGCTCGCGGTTAGCATGCGATCGCACCATTCCTTGTCGAACATGCCGCGCAGACAGACAACGCCGTCGCGTTCGTACGTGCGGATATCGTCTTCGGTGACCGGGCGGCCGGGGTGGCGATTCATGTGGTTCCTCCAATAATAGCTGCGGCCGTTCGGCCTGCCTGAGCTCAGCATTGCAGATTCGGCGCCCAAGACAATGCGACGCGCGGCCGATGTTCACTCTTTAGACAAGTTTGGCCGAAATCCCGCACGCGTGAACATCGCGGTTATTTCGTCGGCGGGCCGAAGAGGCGCCGCGCTTCGCGCCGCAGGACTTTGCCCACGGCGCTGCGCGGCAAGGTCTCGACCACGTGCAGTTTCTTCGGCGTCTTGACCGAGCCGATGCGCTCCTTCAGAAAGCCAAGGATCGCCGCTTCGTCGAATCCGGCGCCCGCGTGAAGCTGCACGGCCGCCTCGACGCGCTCGCCCCAATGGTCGTCGGGCACGCTGAACACGATGCATTCATAGACCGACGGGTGTTTGACGAGCACCGCCTCGACATCGGTCGGATAGACGTTGAAGCCGCCGGTGATGATGACGTCGCGAATGCGGTCCTTAATGAACACATAGCCGCGCTCGTCGATGTAGCCGGCATCGCCGGTGTGCAGCCATCCGTCGACGATCGTCTTGGCGGTTTCCTCGGGCATGTCGAGATACCCGTTCATCACCAGATCGCCCCGGCAGACGATTTCGCCCATCTCGCCGGCGGGCAGAATGCGCCCCTCCTGGTTCATGATTTCGACGTCCATTAGGAGCGTAGCGCGGCCGACCGAGGCGAGATTGCGCTCGTCGTCGAATTCGCGAGCTGTCATCGCAGTGATCATCATCGGCGCTTCGGTCTGTCCGTAGATCACCTCGATCGAATTGTTGAACGCGCGGCGGGCCTCGACGATGCGCTCCGGCGGCATCGGCGCCGCGCCGTAGTGAAGGTGCTTGAGGTGGCGCAGGTCGCGCGATCCGAGATTCTGCTCCGCCATCAAATTGTAGATCAGCGTCGGCGGCATGAACGCGGTGGTGCATTTCTTATGTTCGAAGGCGTCGAGAATCTGCGGCGCGCGCGCGCCGTGGAGCAAGACATGCCGGCCGCCCACCGCGAGGATCGGCAGCATGTAATGCGACGAGCCATGGGTGAGGGGGGCCACGCACAAATTGGCGTCGTTCCGGTCGAATCCGAAATGATGCAGATAGCTGGCGATCGACGTCGTGACCACGCGGTAGGATTGGACGACGCCTTTCGGCCGGCCGGTCGAGCCCCCGGTGAACTTGATGGTCTGCGGATCGGTGCCGTTGAGCACGTGGGCGCGCGGCCGCTGGCCGAGATGCCGGTCGATGAATTGTTGCAGCGTCGCGCCGTCGCGCTTGCCGTCGGTTTGCCCGAGCACGAGCGGCACATTCGGCAACGTGAAATAGTCGAGACAATTCTCGTCGGCAACGATCGTCGACAGGGTCGTCGAACCGATGATGGCGTCGAGTTCCGGCTTGCCGTTGCGCGGATTGAGCGCGACCCAGGTATGGCCCGCGGCGTACGCGCCCAGAATCGCGATCATGTGCTCGATCGTGTTGTAGGCGCAGATGCCGATGCGCGCGTGCGGCACGGGAAACATCTCTTGCATTCCGCAGGCGACCGCTTCGACGCGCGCGACCAGTTCGGTATATGTCAGCGCACGCGTGCCGTCTTCGACCGCGATACCGGTCGGGTTGATGCGCAGGCCGCGATACAGGTAGTCGATCGGAAACATGTTGGCTCGATTGAGTTGGGGCGCGAAAGGCGGCGCAGTTTGACCGGCGGTCGCATGAATGACAATCGCCGCGCAAATTGCGAGCTAATCTGTCCATTCTGCGAACAAAAAGGCCAATTCGATTGAAAACGCGGCTGGTGCCGACCGATGTTTCGGCTACAATCCTGGCGTCGCCAATTTTCCCGAGAGACAAGCCATGCCGCCGAAATCGCTCGACTTCAGCCACGTTGGATTCTTCGTCAAGGATTTGCCGAAGATGCGCGATTTTTACGTGCGCGTGCTCGGCTTTCAGGTCACCGACAAGGGGGTCGCGCGCGGCCGCCCGATCGTGTTTCTGAGCCGCAATCCGGACGAGCATCATCAGATCGTGTTCGCCGAAGGTCGCTCGGGCAGCCTCGACGAGCTGGTCGTCAACCAGATTTCGCTGCGCGCCGGTAGCCTGCAGGATCTGCGCGATCTTTATAAGACGATCAAGCAAGAGCCGGACGTGACCGACATCAATCCGGTCGACCACGGCGTCTCCTGGTCGTTGTATTTCCGCGACCCGGAGAAGAATCGCGTCGAAATCTTCGTCGATTCGCCTTGGTATGTCGAACAGCCGCGCATCCTGCCGCTGGACCTCACCAAGTCCGACGATGAAATCGCCGCGGCGACATACAAATCGATGGAGGGAAATCCGACGTTCCGCGACGGCAAGGCATGGAAGGCGGAATTCGCGGAGCAGCTGCAGGCCGCGCAGGGCAACTAACGCCGTTGAACGGAATCGTCGGCATGGACAAACGAGGGGCCGTCCGCCGATATAACGCGTAACAAATCGCAAAACAAATCTAGAGGGAGGAACTCGCATCATGACTATGAAACGTATCCTACTGGCCGGTATCGCCGCCTTGGCGCTCGCCGGCATCGCGGCGCCGGCTTCGGCGCAGCAGACGGTTTTGAAGTTCGCCATTTTCACGCCCGACAGCGAAATGACGTTCATCAACGTCATGCAGCCGTTCGCCAAGCGCGTCGAAGCGGACTCGAAGGGCACGCTGAAGATCGACCTGTTCCCGAACGGCGCGCTCGGCCGCAACCCGGCCCTGCAGACCAAGATGGTCCAGGACGGCATTGCCGACATCGCCTGGGTGATCCCGTCCTACACGCCGGGCGTCTATCTCGACGACGACGTGTTCGAACTGCCGAACATCATCCAGACTTCGACCGAAGGCTCGGTCGCCGCCTGGCGGCTGTTGCAGAAAGGCATGCTGCGCGGGTACGAGCCGTACTACATGATCGGCCTGTTCACGACCACGCCGTACACGTTCCACACCAACTTCAAGGTCACCAAGCCGGAAGATCTGAAGGGCAAGAAGATCCGCGCCGTCGGCGCGGTCGCGACCGAATCGGTCAAGGCGCTCGGCGCCGTGCCGGAAGGCATGCCGTTCACGCAGTTGGTCGAGGCGATCAGCCGCGGCGTCATCGACGGCACCACGTCGCATCAGATTTCGCTGCATGATTTCGGCGTCGTGCGCGTGACCAACAGCCATTATCTCGGTCGAATCGGCTCGGTCACCCTCGGCATCTTCATGAACAAGGCGAAATTCGAAAGCCTGCCGGCCGTCGCCAAGGCGGCAATCGAGAAGAATCGCGGCGAGCAGCTGTCGCTGGCGTTCGGCAACATGTCGGAAACCCGCAATAAGCAGCTCAACGCAGAGTGGGCGAAGGATCCGAAACGTACCGTGACCATTCCGACTGCGGCGCAGACCGCGGCCTGGGACAAGATGCTCTCCCCGGTCGTTACCACCTGGGAGGCCAAAGACCCGCGCAATAAGGCCCTGCTCGCGGCGATGCGCCAGGAATTGGCCAACATCCGGGCGGGCAAATAATAACTGCCGACCGCACGCGCGATTCAACGCGAAGCGCAGCAAGCCCCATTCTTCGATTGTATGAATGGGGCTTGTTTGCCTTCGAGGGTATCGCTTTCGGATCGCCATGGCCGAAGTATCCCAAAATCTGCTGACGAAGCTTGAGCGCGCCGCGCTGATCGGCACGCGCGGGCTTTCCATCGTCGGTCTGATTGCCTTGCTGGTCCTGGCGATGATGACGTTGACGAACGGCCTGATGCGCTGGGCGCTCAATCAGCCGATATCCGGCGTCGTCGATGTCGGTTCGCTGGCGATCGCGCTGGCCGTGTCGTGCTGCCTGCCGGTTGGGCTCATGGAACGCAGCCACATTACGTTTCGCATGATCGATTCGATCAGCAAGCCGGTCGGCCGGGTTCTCAACGCCATCGCGGCGATCGTCGTGTGGGTCGTCATGGTCCTCATGGCGTGGCAGTTTTTCCTGTACGGCAAATCGTTGGCCGAGGTGCATGAGACGACCTACGTGCTGAAATGGCCGACCGCGCCGTTCTGGTTCGGCGTCGACGTCATCTTGTGGTTGTCTGTGCTCGTGCAGGGGATCGTCGTGGCGCTCGAGATCGGGCGTCTGTTCGGTCATCAGCCGCTCATCGACCATCCGACGGAGCATTGAAATGCAGTCGATTGCGCGGGGACAAGCCAGATGAGTCCGCTCGAGATCGGAGGGCTCGGCATCTTGGCCCTGTTCGCCTTGATGCTGCTGCAGATTCCGATTGGTTTCGCCATGATCATCGTCGGCGTGGTCGGCTTTGCCCTGCAGGGCGGCTGGGGGCCGGCGTTGACGTTGCTCGCCAACGAGCCTTCCGGCGTGCTGTCGAGCGCGGATCTTGCGACGGTGCCGCTGTTCCTGCTGATGGGGACGTTCGTCAGCGTGGCTGGATTCTCGGCGGATATTTATAATGCCGCGGCCGCGATGCTCGGGCATCGGCGCGGCGGGCTGGCCTACGCCACGATCGGCGGCTGCGCCGCCTTCGGCGTCGTGTGCGGCTCGTCGACCGCGACCGCGGCGACCTTCGCCAAGGCGGCGCTGCCCGAAATGCTCAAGCGTGGCTACTCGCCGGCGTTTTCGACCGGCACGATCGCGGCCGGCGGCACGCTGAAATCGCTGATCCCGCCGTCGATCGTGATGATCCTCTATTGCATCGTGGCGAAAACGTTCATCCTCGATCTGTTCCAGGCGGCGATCCTGCCGGCCATCCTCGCCATCACGCTGAACCTCGGCGCTATCGCCGTCATGGTTCGCGTCAATCCGAAATCGGCGCCGCTCGGTGAACGCGTGCCCTGGCCCGAACGGTGGATTGCGATCCGGCGTGCTTCGCCGGTGCTGTTCCTGGTGATCGCCGTGTTCGGCGGCTTGTACAGCGGCATCTTCACGGTCAACGAGGCTGCGTCGGTCGCCGCCGTGCTGTCGCTGGTGTTCGCGGTCGCACGCGGTCGCATGACCTGGTCGAGCGCCTGGCGCGGCCTGCGCGAATCCGCCAGTGCGACCGCGATGATCTACCTCATCATCATCGGCGCGCTGGTGTTCACGTATTTCGTCAGCCTGGCGCGCGTGCCCGAAGCGCTGATCCAGGCGGTCGGAAGCCTGGACATCGCCCCGGTCCTGATCGTCTTCGTGATGCTGGTGGCATACTTGGTCCTCGGCGCGGTGTTTGACGAGATCGCCGCCATGCTCATCACCTTGCCGTTCGTGCTGCCGATCATCATTAAGCTCGGGTATGACCCGATCTGGTGGGGCATCATCAACGTGGTCGTGATCGAGCTCGGGATGATTGTGCCGCCGATCGGCATCATCGTCTTCATTTTGCATGGCATGGCGCCAAGCATTCCGATCCGCATGATTTATCGCGGAGTCGCGCCGTTTATTGCGGCGGACCTGATCCTGTTGGCGCTGCTCACGCTGTTTCCGATCATCGTTCTGTGGCTGCCCCAGGTCTTACCCAAATAGCGCGCGACCCGAACGCAATTATGTCTTTCTGCATGCTGTGCCGCGGGATTTCGCGCCGAGTGTGGAGAAGTGGGAATAATGGAACTCTATCACAACGACATGTCCGTCTGTTCGCAGAAGGTCCGGCTCGTCCTGCACGAGAAGGGACTTAAGCCGAAGGAACATTATCTGAATCTGCGGCTCAGCGAATCGATGACGCCGGCGTATCTTAAGCTCAACCCGAACGGCGTCGTGCCGACTTTGGTCGATCGCGGCAGGCCGATCATCGAATCGACGGTGATAAACGAATATCTGGAGGACGCATATCCGGAGCGGCCGCTGCGGCCGGCGGATCCGATTCAACGCGCGGAAATGCGGCTTTGGACAAAGATCCCGGACGAAGGCCTGCATGCGGCGTGCGCCACGATCAGTTCGGCGATCGCGTTCCGGCATCAGTATTTGGTGCTCAGCAAGGAAGAATTCGAACGCAATCTGCGCGACATGCCCGATGCGACGCGGCGCGAGCGCAGGCGGCAAACCGTCGAGCTCGGCATCGACGCGCCGTTCGTACCCGGCGCGGTGAAATTTTACGATGACATCGTGGCGAAGATGCACGAGGTGCTCAAGGGCGGAAACGATTGGCTGGTTGGCGATGCATATAGCCTCGCCGACGTATCGATGTTGCCGTACATCGTCCGCCTCGAGCATCTGGCGCTGGCGGAAATGTGGACGAAGAGCCGTCCGGCGGTCGGAAAATGGCTCGAGCGGTGCCGCGCGCGCGCGAACTACACGGCGATCCAGAACTACATCAATCCGAAATACATTCCGCTGATGGCCGAGAAGGGCGCCGAAGCGCTGCCGAAAGTTCGCAAGATCCTGGCCGGCTAGGCCGCCGTGCCGCGGAGATCCGAGTCGAGGTCGATTCGGATGTTCCGCTTATCAAGTGACGCCGCTTCGCGCTAAGGTAACGTATTGGTGGCGAGCGGAATCCGCCGGGTTTCGCTGGCCACAAGGCCGTCGAAAGGTTGGTCATGCGTTGGGGCCGGCAATTGCGCACGATATTGTCGTTGGGCGTTGGTTCTACCGATGCGGCGGTCGTTCAGCGGCACGACAATACATGGCTCTCGCTTGAGGACATGAAGGTCGACTGGCGGTTCCGGCGCGAGTACCGGCCGACTTATTCGTTTCCCGGCGATGCGATCGACGAGACCCACCGTTCCGGGTTTACCGCGGTCAATGAGACCGGACTGATCGATCTCGGTGTCGACGGCTGGCTGCTGCCGGCGGACGCGAAAAAACT
Organism: Alphaproteobacteria bacterium; assembly: GCA_050186335.1. GTDB lineage: Bacteria > Pseudomonadota > Alphaproteobacteria > Bin65 > Bin65 > JBFWYO01. The sequence continues at coordinate 56,141 of JBFWYO010000014.1, forward strand.
TTACGAGCTCGAGTATTTCGGCCGAGGCGATACGCTCGAACTCGGCACCTATCGCGGTCTGTCGACCGGGATTCTGCTGGCCGCGCGGACCGCCAGTCGTCGAGAGGGAAGAATTCACACGGTCGAGATTCACGAGCCGTTTTCGAAGCTGGCGCAGCAGGTGCTGCGCGGTCGGACCAATGCAAATCGCATCAGGTTTCACGTCTCGGACGCGACGTCGTTTCTCGATGCTTGCGCGGCCGAACGGCGCAAGTTCGGCTTTTGCTTCGTCGATCACTCGCATGCCTATCAACCGATGGTCGACACGTGCCGGCGTCTCGGCCATGTGCTGGCGCCCGGCGCTTTCGTTCTATTCCACGATTTCAACGACCCTCGTAACGCCGATCCGAGTAACCAGGATTACGGGGTTTACGAAGCGATCGCGGACGCTCTGCCGAAACAGCTTTTTTCCTTTTTTGGCATTTTCGGCTGCTCGGGGCTGTTTCGATATCGATCCGCCGAATCGCCGTAGGCCGCAGCGCTAAGCGCGACCCAGAACGGTCACGACCGTCGCCGCCTCTTCGACCTGGAAAAAACCGCCGCCATTCTCGGCCGCGGCGATGCGCGCACCTTCGACCTGCCGCGATCCGGCCTCGCCGCGCAACTGCGTCACCAGTTCGTGCAGTTGTATGATTCCCGTCGCGCCGATCGGATGCCCTTTGGATACGAGGCCGCCGGAGGTGTTGATCGGGATCGAACCGCCGAGTCTGGTCGCGCCGCTATCGGTGAACGGGCCGCCTTCGCCCATCTTGCAGAAGCCGAGATTTTCGATCTGCTGAATCTCGGCGTAGGCCGATGCGTCGTGGACCTCGGCCACATCGATATCCTTAGGTCCGACGCCGGCCATTTCGTAAGCCGCCAGCGCGGCTCTTCGGCCGATATGCTGGCCGAGATCTTCCGGCTTGCGATTGATGCCGGAGACCAGGGCCGCGCCCATGATCTTGATTGCGCGCTTGGCGTCGAATTTCTTCGCCAGCACCCGATCCGATACGATCACCGCCGCCGCGCCGCCGTCGCTCAACGGCGCGCACATGGCGCGCGTCAGCGGCCAGGAGATGACCGGGTCCGCAAGCACTTGATCGACGCTCATGTCTTCCCGGTATTGCGATAGCGGGTTGAGCGTCGAGTGGAAATGGTTTTTCGATGCCGCCACCGCGAACTGGCGCATCGTGGTGCCGAAGCTCTTCATATGGAAGCGCGCCATCGCGGCGTAGATGTCCATAAAGAAGGAATGCAGGCCGCCCGGCTTCTGCGCGTACTCGGCCGGCATCACGCCGTCGCCGATATGCGCCAGGCGCGCTTTCGTGGCGTCGATATCGTGCACATCGGTGCCGCCGAGAAACGCCTTGAACATCGCTTCCCGCTGCTCTGGAAACCACATTTTCTCGGCGCCGACCACGAGCGCGACATCGCAGAACCCGGCCTTGATGTGGGCCAGCGCTTGAATTAGCGCCGTGCTGCCGCTGGCACAGGCGTTCTCCACGTTGGCGATCGGGATGCCTTCGAAGCCCATGGATCGCAGCGCGCATTGTCCGCGGATCGTATTCTGCCCCTCGAGCAGCGCCTGGCGGGTGTTGGAGAACCACGCCGCATTCACGTCGCCCATGGCGCAGCCCGCATCCTTGAGGGCGCCGTCGACCGCTTCGCGCGTCAACTGCTTGACCGATTTCTCGGGAAACTTGCCGAGCGCCGTCATGGCGATACCGGCGATATAGGCGTCCGTCATTGCGGTCAACTCCCATGCAGGCGGGCGCGATCATAACAGCGATCGGGCGCGCTTCGAGCCTGTCCCGCGCCGCCCGCCTATGCGCGCCCGGCAAGCTAGCCCGGCTGTCCGCCGCGGCAAGAAATCCTTGGCAACCTGTCCACGGATCGGACAAACTGTCTCAAAATGTAAAGTCTAGGGAGAGTCGGATGGCGCAGCCGAAAATCGTGCGCGGATTGTTGCGCGGCCTGGATGTGCTCAAGGCGCTCAATGAGAACAATTATGCGACCGTCTTGCAACTCAGCAAGACCACGCGGTTGCCGCGCGCAACCATTTACCGCTTGCTCGATACGCTGATCCAGGCCGGTTACGTCGTGCATGGCGGCCGCAAAGACACCTACCGGCTGACGATTCGCGTGCGCGCGTTATCCGACGGCTTCAACGACGACGCATGGGTGACCGAAGTCGCGTCGCCGATCCTTGCGGAACTCGGCCGCAAGATCGTCTGGCCGACCGATATCGCCACGTTCGAGCGGGATGCCATGGTGATCCGCGAAACCACCGGCCCGACCAGCCCGCTGTCGATCAATCGCGAAAAGGCGGGTTTCCGAGCGCCGGTATTGGTCACGGCTTTGGGACGAGCGTATCTCGCCTATTGCTCGGAATCGGAACGCGAGATCGCGCTGCACAATATCGCTTCCTCGGACATGTCGGATGCGCCGCTGGCGAAGAAGCGCGCGGTCGTCGAACGCATTCTGCGCGAGACCCGCACGCGCGGCTACGGCTGGCGGGAAGGCGGCATCTCGCCGAAGACCGGCAGCATCGCGGTGCCGGTCATCGTCGGCAGCAAGGTCATCGCCTGCATCAACATTCACTACATCCTATCGGCGCTCTCGCTCGACGAGGTGGTCAAGCGCTATCTGGCGCCGATGCGGGAAGCGGCGGAAGCCATCGCGCGCGCGCTGGTCGAAGGCCATTATGCGGTCGATACCGCCGACCGGATCGCGTCCGCGGCTTAATTCAGTATCGGGGTTCAGCGCGCCGGGTTGGCGCGGAATTCGTCCCAAGTCAGTCTGCCGTCGCGATTGGCGTCGGCGGCGCGGAACCGCTCGCGCCCAGCCGCGAGAAATTCGTCGAGCGTGATCGCGCGGTCGCGATTGCGGTCGAGCGCCGCGTACCGCGCATCCACCGCCGCCGGCGCCGCTTCGCCGCGCACGCTTACGGCAAACTCGGCGCGCGACAACGTACCGTTATTATCGGTGTCGAGCTGGCGGAAGATCGTGCGCCGCGCGGCATCCATCTCGGCGCTCACGATCGCGCCGTCGTTATTGCCGTCGATCAGGCGGAATACGCGGCGCAGCTCGTCCTCGTCGCCCCCCGGTTTCAAGCCGGGCGGGCCGTCGGACGGCGGCGCGTCCGACGGCGGTGCCACGGACGGCGGCGACGCTTGGCGCGGCCGAAAGGCGAGGAATTCAGCGCGCGCGATGCGCCCGTCGCGGTTACCGTCGATCTCGGCAAACTGTTTGCGACCGAATGCGAGAAATTCCTCGCGCATCACACGATTGTCGTTGTTGGTGTCCATCAGGCGAAAGCGAAATGCGCGCGCCTCGCGCAGCCGCTGATCCGGCGTTGCTGCGGCCGGACCGACTCCGCGCTCGACGAATTCGGCGCGGCTGATGCTGCCGTCGTTGTCGCGATCGAGCAGCCGAAAATCGCGACTCTGCGCTGTGGCGAACTCTTCCGCGGTAATCACGCCGTCCTTGTCGGCATCGACGCGATCGAATCCCGCGTCGCGGGGGTCGACAGCTTCCTGCGCCGAGATCGCCGCGGCGCACCACATCAGGATTCCAAGCGAAGCCGCGAGCGTCGACCGGGCACGAACCATTACTTGCCCCTCTTGCTCAAAGCATAAAGCGCGACGGCCGCAGCGTTGGAAACGTTAAGACTGTCGAGGCCCTTGTGGCTCGAAGCGCCGGCCATCGGAATCCGGATCAGCAGATCGCAAGTCTCGCGCGTCAGCCGGCGCAGACCCGAACCCTCGGCGCCGAGCACGAGAGCGATGCGGCCGGTCGAATCCGCTTGATCGATCGTCTGAACGGCTTCGCCGTCGAGGCCGAGACACCATATATTGGCGTCCTTCAGATCGCGCATAGCGCGGGCCAGGTTGGTCACGCGGACCATGGGCACGAACTCCAACGCGCCGGCGGCGGCTTTCGCCAGGGCGCCGGTTTCGTGCGGTGCGTGGCGTTCGGTGACGATCACCGCGGCGACGCCGAATGCGGCGGCCGAGCGCAATATGGCGCCGACATTGTGCGGATCGGTCACTTGATCGAGCACGACCAGCAATGCCCGGTCCGCCGGCAGCGCCGAGATCGCGTCGAGCAGGTCGGTGTCGGCCAGCGGCGCGCAGTCCAGGGCGATGCCCTGATGTACGGCATGCGGCAAAATGGCCTCGATATCGCGCCGCTCGACGACGCTGACCGGTATTTTCGGCGTGCGGCCTTGCAGCGCCTCCGCCAGGCGTGGACTGAGCGCGGTCTGTGCCTCCGCGGTCAGGAGCAGCCGATGACATATGCGCTTGGGGTTGGTTAGGGCTGCCAGAACCGCATGGTGCCCATAAAGCCAAGTGCCGGCAGCCTCTGCTTTTGGCGACGCCGACGGCGATAGCGGCTGATTTGGACGCGGCAAGACAAAAGCCGGCTTTGGTTGATCCGGCCGGCCTTGGCGCCCGGCGTGTGGGTCCCGGCCGCGGTCCGGCCGGTGCTGGCCGGCCGGCCGGTTGGCCCGGTCGGCTCGTTCGGGCCGCTCGCCGCGTTCGGGTCGCTCGCCGCGAAACGGACGATCGCCACGCATTGGCGCACCGAAACGCGGCTTTTCCCCTGTACGATAGGGGCGCGGTTGATCGGGGCCCGCGCTTGGGGCTCGGCGTTCGCTCGGCTTTCGGTCGTCAGGGCGCCGCTCGGACGGGTATCTTTGCCCCTCGCGCTGGCGCTCGGATCGTGGTTTGTCTGTACGGCGTTCATCGGACCGGCGGTCGCTTGACCCCCGATCGCGGTCCCGGTCATGGCCTTGGCGCGAACCACGGCCGCCAAAGCCTCCGGGATGCTTGCGTTTTCCCATGAGTTGCCTTATGAACGCGGCCACAATTGAAAGCAAGTCATCCCTTTTTGGTTCCGATTGGATGGGGACCGGGCGGGGGCGGCTGTTTTCGTCTTTAAATTTGGTCGCATTATCAACGATTTAATTCGTTTGTTCGCATTGCGTCGAGGCGGGTTGGTTCACTTGGACCGACCCGGCGGCGAACCGGCAGTTGGCTGCGGCCTGCTGCCCGGCGGCCGGTGTCGGAAGGGTGCCCGAGTGGCTAAAGGGGACGGGCTGTAAACCCGTTGGCTTACGCCTACGTAGGTTCGAATCCTACCCCTTCCACCAGGCGCCGGAAGTGCGGTTGCTGCGCGGCGTTGGTGCGATTTGGAACGAGGTGAAGCGGCATCAGGCGGGTGTAGCTCAATGGTAGAGCTCCAGCCTTCCAAGCTGGCTACGTGGGTTCGATTCCCATCACCCGCTCCACCGCTTTGAGCAGACGCGTATAAGGTCCCGGCCCGCCAAGCCCGACCGCGCGACGTGAAACATCTGGCCGAGTGCTGAGGATCGAGAAACATGTCGAAAGAGAAATTCGAAAGAACGAAGCCGCACTGCAACGTTGGTACGATTGGTCACGTGGACCACGGCAAGACGTCGCTGACGGCAGCGATCACGAAGGTGCTGGCGGAGACGGGCGGCGCCACGTTCATGGCGTACGACCAGATCGACAAGGCGCCGGAGGAGAAGGCGC
>JBFWYO010000015.1:0-59448 GCA_050186335.1 Alphaproteobacteria bacterium
AGTGCGCGGCGAAGTCTACATGAAGAAGTCGGATTTCGCGGCGCTCAACAAGCAACGCGAAAAGGACGGCGAGCCGGTCTACGCCAATCCGCGCAATTCGGCGTCCGGCTCGCTGCGCCAGATCGACCCGTCGATCACCGCGCGGCGCAAGCTGCATTTCTTCGCCTATTCGTGGGGCGAGATCAGCGAGCCGGCCGGCGACAGCCACGCGCATTTCCTGGAACGCCTCGAAGGCTGGGGCTTCGCGGTCAATCCGTTCTGGAAGCTGTGCCGGTCCATGGATCAGGCGCTGGCGCTGTACGACAAGATCGCCGCCGACCGCGCCAAGCTCGAATACGATATCGACGGCGTGGTCTACAAAGTGAATCGACTCGATTGGCAGCAGCGGCTGGGTTTCGCCGGCCGCGCGCCGCGCTGGGCGATCGCGCATAAATTTCCGGCCGAGCGCGCGATCACCGTACTCAAGGATATTACCATCCAGGTCGGCCGCACCGGCACGCTGACGCCGGTCGCCGAGCTGGAGCCGGTGACGGTCGGCGGCGTCGTGGTGGCGCGCGCGACCTTGCACAACGAGGACGAGATCAAGCGCAAGGATTTCCGCATCGGCGATACGGTGGTGATCCAGCGCGCCGGCGACGTCATCCCGCAGGTCGTCGAAGTGGTGAAGGACAAGCGCCCGCGCGGCACCAAAGAATACGTTTTTCCCAGGAAATGTCCGGTCTGCGGCAGCCACGCGGTGCGCGAGGAAGGCGAGGCCGCCACGCGCTGCACCGGCGGGCTGATCTGCGCGGCACAGGCGCTCGAACGGCTGCGTCATTTCGTTTCGCGCAACGCGTTCGACATCGAGGGGCTCGGCTACAAGCACATCGAGGATTTCTATGCCGCCGGCCTGGTGAAACAGCCGGGCGACATCTTTCGCCTGCACAAGCACCGCAAATGGTTCGAGGAGCGCGACGGCTGGGGCGAGCAATCGATGCAGAAACTGTTCGACGCGATCGACGCGCGGCGCACGATTTCGCTCGAACGTTTCATCTATGCGCTCGGCATCCGGCAGGTCGGCCAGGCCACGGCACGGCTGCTCGCCAAGCAGTACGGGTCGCTCGCCGCGTGGCGCAAGGCGATGATGGCGGCGGCCAGGCGCGACGGCGAGGCGTTCGACGACCTGACCAACATCGATGGCATCGGCCCCTCGGTCGCCGACGACATCCTGGATTTCTTCGAGGAGAAGCATAACCGCGACGTGCTCGACGATCTGCAGGACGAACTCACGGTCACCGATTTCGTCCAGCCGCGCAGCGACTCGCCGGTGGCCGGCAAGACCGTCGTGTTCACCGGCTCGCTGGAAACCATGACGCGCAACGAGGCCAAGGCGCGCGCGGAATCGTTAGGCGCCAAGGTGGCGGGCTCGGTGTCCAAGAGCACGGATTACGTCATCGTCGGCGCGGACGCCGGCTCGAAAGCGACCAAGGCGCGCGAACTGGGCGTCGCCACGCTGACCGAAGCGGAGTGGGTCAAGCTGATCGGCCGGTAAAAGACCGCCTCATGCTGAGTTTGTCGAAGCATGCGCGCCGGTTAGGCGACTCAGATCGCGCGCGTGGCGTCCTTCAGCCAGTTCGCCGTCTCCGCATCGACCAGCGGCCCGATCGTCTGGCGCACGCGCGCGTGATAGGCGTTCAACCACGCGCGTTCCGCATCCGACATTAAACTCGGGTCGACCAACGCGAGATCGATCGGCGCCAGGGTCAGCGTTTCGAAGCCGAGCAGCGCCTTGCCGTCGCCGGCCTTCTGCACTTCGGTGACCGCAACCAAGTTTTCGATGCGGATGCCGTATTCGCCGCTCTTGTAGTAGCCGGGCTCGTTCGAGACGATCATGCCCGGCTGCAGCGCCACCGTGTTCGGCAGCTTGGAAATGCGCTGCGGGCCTTCGTGCACGGCCAGATACGCGCCGACCCCGTGGCCGGTGCCGTGATCGTAATCCAGGCCGACATTCCACAGCGGCAGGCGCGCCAGCGCGTCCAGCTGCGAGCCCGTGGTGCCGGCGGGGAAGCGCACGGTCGCCAGCGCGATATGGCCCTGGAGCACGCGCGTGAAGCGATCGCGCATTTCCGCCGTGGGCGTGCCGATGGCGACGGCGCGCGTGACGTCGGTGGTGCCGTCCGGATATTGCGCGCCGGAATCGACCAGATAGATCTGCCCCGCTTCGAGCGTCCGGTTGGTTTCGGCGCTGACGCGGTAATGCACCACCGCGCCATTGGGCCCGGCGCCGGAGATGGTATCGAAGCTGAGATCGCGCAGCAGATTGCTTTCGCGCCGGATCGCTTCGAGCCGGTCGGCGGCGGTCAGCTCGTCGAGCTTGCCGTTCGGCGCTTCGCGCGCCAGCCAGGCGAGAAAACGCGTCAGCGCCGCGCCGTCGCGCACGTGCGCGGCGCGGATGCCGGATAATTCAACCCCGTTCTTGCACGCTTTGGGCAGTTGGCACGGATCGGCCTGCTTGACCAGTTCGGCCTTCGCCGCGAGCAGGCGGCGCGCGATCCAATCCGCCGCGGTCGCCGGATCGAGCATGATCTTGCGGCCGCCCAGCCGGTCGAGCGCGGCGCCGAACGCCGCCGGCGCCTCCGTCGCCACGTCGGCGCCGACATGCGTGCGCACCTCGTCCGACAGTTTGCGCCCGTCGACGAACCATTCGACCTTGCCGTCGCCGTGCAGGATGGCGAACGACAGGGCGATCGGCGTATGCGGCACGTCGCCGCCGCGGATATTGAGCAGCCAGGCGATCGAATCCGGCAGCGTCAGTATCAGCGCCTCGGCTTTCGCGGCGGCCAGCTTCGTCGCCATGGCCGCGCGTTTGTCCGCCGAGCTTTGCCCGGCCAGCGCCAGCGGCTGCACCGTGACCGGGGCCGACGGCGGCGCCGGCCGGTCGGTCCACGCGAGATCGACCGGGTTGCGCTCGACCGGCACGAGCATCGCGCCCGCGGCTTCGCAGGCGCGCGTCAGTTGCCGGGCGCCGTCGACCGTATGCAGCCAGGGGTCGTAGCCGAACTTTTCGCCCGGTTTGAGCTGTTTTTCGAGCCAGGCGGCGGGCGGATTTTCGCCGCTATGCAGCGGTTCGAACAGGCCGACATCGACCTGCTGCCGGACCTGCAGCGTGTAGCGCCCGTCAACGAAGACGGCGGCCCGCTCGGCCAGCACGATGGCGCTGCCGGCCGAACCGCCGAACCCGGTCAGCCAGGCCAGCCGTTCCGCACCGGGCGGCACGTATTCGCCCTGATGCTCGTCGGCGCGGGGCACCATGAAGCCGGCCAGCTGCGCATCGGCCAACGCCCGCCGCACCGCGGCCAGGCGGGCCTTGGCATGGTCGGCGGCGCGCTGCAAAACCGGCTTATTCATTGCCGTACCGTAGGGCGGGCGATGGATTTGGACAAGTCATTGTACCCATACATGGGTGCGTCTTATGCATGGCTTATGGCCATTTCGTTGCATTTTTGGGCATTTTATGAGGCATGTTATGCGTCATATACATTGCTGCGATGCGAAATTTCGCGTCGAAACTATGTCAATGGAGTTTATATTTGTCTTCGTGAGATGCACCGAGAGCGATGCACCCCACCCAAGCCGGGGATGAGACCCCGGGGGAACTCACAGACACAGAAAGGTATCGTCATGACCACCCCGTCGTTGAACAGCTCCGCCCCTGACATGCTGGCCCTCGCGCAGGAAGCCCGCAAGGCGCGCGCCGAGGCCGTCCGCGACCTCTTCGTCAAAGCCGGCGCCTTCGTTGCGCGCATTGCAAAGAGCGTGGTCCGCCCGTTCAAGGAATTCCGCACCCGCCAGAAAGCCTACGAAGAGTTGATGGGCCTGGACGACACGATGCTTCGCGACCTGGGCATTTCCCGCGCGCAGATCCGCTTCATCGTCAGCCACGGCCGCGAGGCCGAGGTGGCCGCCAACGCCAACGAACCGCGCCGGGCGGCGTAAGCGAAACAAGTTAACGGTCCATCAAGGGTTGCGGTCTAGTCTTTAATTGCACTTTGTCCCCTCATTAGGTCCATCCTGATCCCTCCCAAAGGATGGCACTCCAGACGGCGGCTCGACTCCTCCCCGAGCCGCCGTTTGCTTTTTGGCGATCCGGCGCCCGGCTGCAGCGCTGTTACCCTAAGACGATGTTACCGATGTTACGCTTTTCCACCTTAGGGCTTAGGGTACCTTAGGGTTGCGATTTCGCCGCGCGCTCGCCGGCGCGTATCGAACAGCATTTGACGATGCAAAGAACCGCCGCCGCGCAACGAATTCGCCCGGCGCCGAGGCACATGGTATCGACGATCGCAAGATCAAGTGCGACGCTACATTTGCGACATAAGTTACATTTTCCGGCGCGCACTGTTTTCTTGTCGCCCCGGACTCGTTCCGGACTTGATCCGGACCTGATCCAGACTTGATCCGGGTCCGGTCGCGAGCGCGCAGAGAATTCGGCGCCCGCCGCTACGCGTCCTTGACCTGATCGCGCAGCAGGAACTTCTGGATCTTGCCGGTCGAGGTTTTCGGCAGCACGGCGAAGATCACGCGCTTCGGGCATTTGTAGTGCGCCAGTCGGCCGCGGCAGTACGCGATGATATCCTGTTCGGTGAGCGGCGCGGCGCCCGGCCGCGTATTGACGAACGCCACGGGAATTTCGCCCCACTTGTCGTCGTGCTTGGCGACCACGGCCGCTTCGATGATGTCCGGATGGCTGTACAGCGCCGATTCGACCTCGATGCTCGAAATATTCTCGCCGCCCGAGATGATGATATCCTTCGACCGGTCCTTGATTTCGAAATACCCGTCCGGGTGCATGACCGCCAGATCGCCGGTGTGGAACCAGCCGCCGGCGAACGCGGCCTGCGTCGATTTCGGGTTCTTCAGATAGCCCTTCATGATCGTATTGCCGCGCATGACGATCTCGCCCATGGTCGCCGAATCGCGCGCCACCGGCTTCATGGTTTTCGGATCGAATACGTCGGCGCCGCCTTCGAGCGTGGGGTAAGCGACGCCTTGGCGCGCCTTGATGCGCGCCTGTTCCTCGATCGGCAGCGCATCCCATTCCTCGTGCCAGGCGCAGATCGCGTTCGGGCCGAACACTTCGGTCAGGCCGTAGACGTGAGTCACGTCGAAGCGCAGTTCCTGCATTGCCTTGAGCGTCGACGGCGGCGGCGCCGAGGCCGCGGTGAAGCAGCTCACCTTGTGGCCGAAGGATTTCTTGTCCGCTTGCGGCGTGTTGATGATGGTCGACAGCACGATCGGCGCGCCGCAGAAATGCGTGACCTTGTGCTCGGCAATGGCGTCGAAGATCGCCTTGCCTTCGACCTTGCGCAGGCAGACATGCGTGCCGGCCATGATGATGACCGACCACGGGAAGCACCATCCGAGCGCATGGAACATCGGCAGCGTCCACAGATAGACCGGATGCTTCGGCATCGGCCACACCGCGATATTGGCCAGCGCGTTGATGTAGGTGCCGCGGTGATGGTAGACGACGCCCTTCGGGTCGCCCGTGGTGCCCGAGGTGTAGCTCAGCGCCATGGCGTCCCATTCGTCGGCCGGCGGCTGCCAGTCGAACTCGGGATCGCCAAGCGTCAGGAAATCCTCATATTCGAATTTGCCGAGCCGCTCGCCGGGGCCGGTGTAGAGCGGATCGTCGATGTCGATGACCAGGATCTTACGGCCGAGTTTCGCCAGCGCGGCCTTGATGGTCGGCGAGTATTCTCGATCGGTGATCAGCGCCTTGCACTCGCCGTGGTTGAGGATGAAGGCGATGATGTCGGCGTCGAGTCGGTAGTTGAGCGGATTGATCACGCCGCCGGCCATCAGCACGCCGAAATGCGCCTCCATCTTGGCCGGCACGTTGCTGGCCATGACCGAAACCGTGACATTTCGACCGATGCCGTGCTTGCGCAGCGCGCTCGCCAACCGGCGGCACCGCGCATAGAACTCGGCGTAGGTGTATTTCCTGTCGCCGTGAATGACCGCGATGCGGTTCGGATACACTTCGACCGTGCGCGCCAGAAATGTCGTCGGCGTCATGGCCGCGTAGTTGGCGGGGTTCTTCGGCAGATCGCGATCGAAAATGCTGACCGCGGACGCGGCGGGGCGTTGCCCGGCGGTTTTCGATCTCGCCGGCTTCGCCTTCACGGCGATACGCTTGCCTTGCAGCGCCTTCGGCTTGATCGACGCACGCCGTTTAGCTTTGGCCGGTTTGCGGCCTTTCTTGCTCGCCATAGGTCCTCCCAAATCCTTGCCCGCGATTATTTTGACTTGTGCGCGGGAAATCAACGCCGACAAAAGAAAGGCCCCGCTGCGCTTGGCGCGGGGCCTCTCCTCATCTCTGTAGCACAATCCGGCCGGCTCAGTCGGTCCAGAATTTTTCCGACATCTGGCGGCGCTTGTCGTGCAGATGCGTCTTTTCGCGGAACGCCTTGAGACCTTCGCCCTTGTCGGCATCCGGCACGTCGGCCCAGCCGTTGACCGAAGCGGTCCAGGCGGCGGACAGCGCTTCGAACGCCTGCGCCGTGTATAAATCGGTCTCGACGTTCTTGTTAAGAATGTACTTGAGCTGGCGCAGCGTCTGCTGGCTCTTGGCGCGCAGCACGCCAATAAGTTTATCGACTTCCTTGTCGAGCGCGTTGTTGGCGACGACGCGGTTCCACAGGCCCCATTCCACCGCGCGCTTGGCCGGGTGCAGCGAGGCGATGATGTTGATCTCCTTGGCGCGCCGGCGGCCGATCAGGCGCGCCAGACGCGTGGTGCCGCCCCAACCCGGCGTGATGCCCCAATTGACTTCCGGCATGCCCCACTTGGCGCGCTGCGTGGCGATGACGAAGTCGCAGCACATGGTGACTTCCAGGCCGCCGCCGACCGCAAACCCGTCCACCGCGCCGATCACCATCTTGTCAAGTTCTTCGAGCTGATAGGCCATCCACTGGTAGTAGCGCACGCGGTGGAAATATTCGTTGCTGTCGCCCCATTTGCCGAGCGACATCTCCTTCAGATCGTCGCCGGCGCAGAAATTGCCGCCGGCACCCTTGACGATGAGGAATTTGATCTCCTTGGACTTGCGCACGTAATCCACGGCATGGACGATTTCGTCCGACATTTCCATGCTCAGGCAGTTGACCACCTTCGGGCGGCTCAGCGTCAGCGTCGCCACATCGCCTTTTTCGGCGAACGTGATGTTTTTGTATTTCATGAGACCCTCCTCTATCGCTTGCCGGCGACCCCTGCGGCGGCCGGTCTATTCGGTAATTGGTGAAGACTAGCCGAGTAAGTTGCAATTTGCAACTTACTCGGCGCGCGCTAGACTGGCACATGCCCCGAAGCACCCAATCGGCCCAGGAGAAAGCCTGCTCGGTCGCCCGCAGCCTCGCCATCGTCGGCGATCCGTGGAGCTACCTGGTGCTGCGCGAGGTGTTCTTTCACCTGCGCCGGTTCGATGAAATCCAGGACAGTCTCGGCGTCGCGCGCAACATCCTGGCGACGCGGCTGCGCCATCTGGTCAAGTCGGGCGTGCTCGAACGCAAGCGCTATCGGACCCACCCGCCGCGCAACGAATACCGGCTGACCGAGATGGGCCTGGCGCTTTACCCCGCCCTGCTGACCATGATCGCCTGGGGCGACAAATGGCTCGCCGGCAAGGCCGGCCCGCCGCTGCTGCTGACGCACAAGACCTGCGGCAAGCATTTCCACGCCGAGATTCGCTGTTCGGCTTGCGACGAAAAAATCTACGCGCGCGATGTGCTCTACCGTCCGGGCCCCGGTGCCGGCTTCGCGCGCCTGGCACGCGGCCAACGGCGTCGCGCGGTGAACCCGGACGCGTACGAGCGCGGGCGGCACTGTTCCGTGGCCCGCACGTTAAAGGTGATGGGCGACCCGTGGGCGTTCCTGGTCCTGCGCGAGGCTTTTTTCGGCGTGCACCGGTTCGACGACATGCAGGCCAATCTGCGCATCGCGCGCAATATCCTGACCGACCGGCTGGAGCGCCTGGTTGCGGGCGGCGTGCTGCGCCGGCAGCGCTACCAGCGCCGGCCGGATCGCTACGAGTATCGCTTTACCGACAAAGGCCTCGAACTGTACGACGTCGTGCTCGCGTTGATGCAATGGGGCGATGCCTGGCTCGACGGCGGCAAGGGGCCGCCGCTGCGCCTGTTTCACGAAAGTTGCGGCCAGGTCTTTACCCCCAGCGTCGCCTGCTCGGCCTGCCGCGCGTCGCTGGCCGCGCGCGCCGTGCGCTACGCGCCCGGTCCCGGCGCAAAAACCGCCGAGGCGAAATGACGCAACTCCGGCTCGTCGCGCGCGGGCAAAATTGTTAGACTTTACGGATAACCCGATCGTCAGAGGGCATCATGCTGAAATCCGGCCAGGAATATCTCGAAAGCATCCGCGACGGACGCACTGTCTATATTGGGCGCGAACGCATCGAGGACGTGACCGCGCATCCCGCCTTCGCCTCGGCCGCGAAAATGTACGCCGGCATGTACGACATGAAGCGCCAGCCGGCGAACAAGGACGTCACCTGGTTCGAGGACGGCGGCGAGAAATACAGCCTTTATTATTTGCAGCCGAAATCGCGCGACGACCTAGTCAAGCGCACGGCATGCCACACGGCGATTGCCAATTTCAGCCACGGATTGCTCGGCCGGTCGCCCGATCACGTGGCCAGCTCGATCACCGGCATGTCGCTCAAGCCAGAGGTATTCGACGACGGCAAGGCCGGCCGCAACTACCATTTCTCCGACAACGTGGTCAGCTACTACAACCGGATGAAGCGCGAGGACCTGTTCACCTGCTATGCGATCCTGTCGCCGCAGGGCGCGCGCTCGCCGGAACTCTACGAAAGCAAGGACCGCAAGCCGCCGACTCTGCGCGTGACCGCCGAGGACGACAGCGGCGTCACCCTGAACGGGATGAAGATGCTGGCGACCGGCGCGGTTTACGCCAACGAAGCGATCATCGGCAACATCCTGCCGCTGGCGCCCAGCCAGATAAAGGAATCGATCACCTGCACCGTGCCGATGGCCACGCAAGGCCTTTCGCTTTGGTCGCGCAAGCCGTTCGCGCTCGATGCCCGCAACCGATTTGACAATCCGCTGTCCTACGCCTACGACGAAACCGATTCGATGCTGGTGTTCGAGAACGTCAAGGTGCCCTGGGAGCGCGTGTTCGTGCACGACAACGTCGAGCAGGCGCGCAGCATCTATATCCGCACCCCGGCGCACATCTTCAGCAACCACCAATCCAACGTGCGCTTCTGGGCCAAGCTGCGGCTACTGGTCGGCCTGGCCAGCAAGATCACGCGATCGAACGGCGCGCGCGACATTCCGGCGGTGCGCGAGACGCTCGGCAAGCTCGCGGCCATGGAAGCCTGCTACGGCGGTATGATCGCCGGCCAGCATCAGGGCATGGAGACGATGGATAACGGGTATGTCCACGTCAACCGGCGCTACATGTACGCGGCGGCCAACTACGCGCTCGAAAACCACGCCGCGATCTGCGATCAGATACGGACGCTGTGCGGCGGCGGCGTGTTCCAGATGCCGGCATTCTCGGACGTCACGCAGGACGACGGCCTCAACCGCGTGTTCCAGGAATACTGGTCGACGCTCGATCAGACCGCGACCGAGCGCATGAAGCTGTTCCGCGTCGCGTGGGATCTGCTGGGATCGGAATTCGCCGGCCGCCACGACCAGTACGAGAAATTCTACATCGGACCGTCGTTCGTGGTGCGCAACTACAATTTCGTCAACGCGCCGTGGGACACGCTCGAAAGCCTGGTCGACGGCGTGATGGACGAATACGAGCTGCCGACGGGATAAGAGCTTCGTCAGTCGTTTCCACCTCGGCCAATTCCAATGTCATCCTGGGCGAGCGCCAGTGCGCGCGAACCGGAATCCGGGGTGGTGCGTGCGGCAAGAGCCTGGACCCCGGCTCTTCGCTGCGCTGCGGCCGGGGTGACAATATCAACATGTGATCCCGGACAACGGCGACGCTGCGGCCGGGGTGACAATACCAACATGTCATCCCGGACGAAGGCGGCGCAGCCGCCGGCGATCCGGGATCCAGGCAGTGTTGAGGCAGGCATCATACCCCGTCCGTTCGCCATGCTTCGGCCGGGGCGACGATCGGGAACCAGCGGCGCGCGCGAATTTACTTCGCGACCGGCGTCGGCACCACGTTGTCGTATTGCAGCTTATCCGCCTTGGTGAAGAACAGGCTCTTCTGCGTATCGCCGACATTCTCGGGGCGCGGGAACGGTGCCGGCATCGGGTCGCCCGGCTTGCGCGCGCGGCCGATCGCCTCGAACCAGCATTCCAGGCCGGGCGGCGTGAACACCCAGAAGATCTTCATCTGGGTGGTGCCTTCATTTATCAACGTATGCTCGACGTGGCGGCCGACCATGATCAGCGAACCGGGCGCGAGCTTGTAAACCTTGCCGTCGACGACGCCGGTGCCCGTGCCCTCGTAGACGAACAGCATCTCCTCGTTGCGCTCGTGCGCGTGGTTGCGCACCCAGCGGCCCGGCTCCAGCACCTGGATGCCGGCCGAGAGATGATTGGACGGCGCCGTGAACGGGCTCACCATCACGGTGGCGTAGCCGGTCGACGGCAGCGGCTGCCAGTACGACGTGCCCTCCTCCGGCGTGATGCACAGGGCGATGCCTTTGCCGGGCTTGTTGGCTTCGTCGGACTGCTTCGGCGTTGCGATGTTCATGGACGTGCTCTCCCGTGTCGTTACCTGCGCGGCTGCGCCAGCAGGAAATCCAAAACCGCCTTATTATAGCCTGCGGAATCGACTTGCGGCACGAAATGGCCGCCATAGGGCAGTGCCGCAAGCATGGCCCCCTTGATGGTTTTCGCCAGCCGTTCGGAAAAATAGAACGGCGTGACCTGGTCGTCGCGGGCACAGACGACGAGTGTCGGCGTGTCGATCCTGGGGAGATCCGCCGCACAGTCGTGCGCCACGATGGCATCGATCCGGCTGGCCAGGATTTCGGGCAACGGGAAATTCGCCAGTTGCGCGGCCTCGGATTGCGCCAGTTCCGCCGCGTGCGTCGAAACGTACAGCGCCGGAAACAGCGAAATATTGCTGATATTGGCGTAGGCCGCCGGCCCGCCCCATTCCAGCAGCTGCTTGCGCGCGGCGAACGAACGCCGGAAAAACTCATCGGTCTTGTCCCAGGTGGCGCTGAGCACGAGGCTCTTGAGCCGCCTTGGATGTTCGAGCGCGATGCGCTGGCCCATGGCGCCGCCGGTCGAATGGCCGACGTAATGGGCGGAGTCGATCTTGAGCGCGTCCATCAGGCGCAGCGCGTCGCTCGCCATCTGGCCGACCGAGTATTTGATCTTCGACGGCGTGCTTTGGCCGCAGCCGCGATGATCGTGCACGATGGTGCGGAAATGCTTGCTGAAGACGGGCACCTGTTCGCGCCAGAAGCGGCCGGTGCCGCCCAGGCCCGGCACCAGCATCAGCGGCGGGCCTTCGCCCTGGCTTTCGTAATAAATATCGGCATCGCCAATCGAAATCTTCGGCATTCAACGTCCCTCCTCGGAAAAAGTCGCGAATCAACGCCGCCCCGCCGCGCCCTGTCAACGGTTTCAACTGTGGCCCAAATTGTCCCGAAACACGTGCAGACCCTGTATGCGTTAGCGGGCGAACACTGCAGGCGTGATCGGGGTCACTTCCGCCGACTGATGCCGGCACTACCATTAAATTTGCGAGCGGCATCAACGAAATGGCCGATACAGTGGGCGGGCGGGCCGTCCGGCGCGCCGCAAAGCCGCGCCGCTGCGGCGTTTATTGCGTCCCGGCGCTCGATGTAAGATATTGGCGGATCAAGAGGTTCTCTGTTGAAACTGAATAAGGGCAATTGGGTCGGCCAAGCTGTCCGGCGCAAGGAAGACTTTGCGCTGCTGACCGGCCATGCCCGGTTCATGGACGATCTGGAGCCGGTCGTCGGCCTCAGGCATGCGGCGGTGCTGCGCAGCCCGCACGGCCATGCCGAGCTGGTATCGCTGGACATCAGCCGGGCGGCCGCCCTGCCCGGCGTCGTCGGCGTGCTGACCGGCAAGGACGTGGTCGCCATGGGCAAGCCGATCGGCAACCTGTTCACCGACAAGGCGCCCTACTACCCGTGCGCGGTCGACCGGGTCCGCTACTACGGCGAGCCGGTCGCGGTGGTGATCGCCGAAGACCGCTATGTGGCCGAGGATGCGCTCGACCTCATCGACGTGGTTTACAAGCCGATGCCGGCGGTGATCGACCCCGAAGCCGCGCTGGCGGCCGACGCACCCGTGCTGCACGACAAGCTGGGCACCAACAAGGTGCATCATCGCCTGTTCCGCTACGGCGATCCGGAGCACGCGTTTTCCGAGGCCGAGCACGTCGCGCGCGTCAAAGTCCGCTACCCGCGCGTCAATTCCACGCCGATCGAAACCTACGGCGTCGTCGCCCATTTCGAACCGGTGCCGGACCGCTACACCGTCTGGTCGAACTTCCAGGGCCCGTTCGCCATGCATGCCGTGCTGTGCGACGCGCTGCGCACGCCGACCAGCCGCGTGCGCATGATCACCGCCCCCGCGAGCGGCGGCAGTTTCGGCATCAAGCAGGCGATCTACCCCTATATCGTGCTGATGGCGCTGGCCAGCCGGCGCTTCGGCGTGCCGGTCAAGTGGATCGAGGATCGGCTCGAACATCTGGCCGCCTCGTCCGCCTCGAGCGAGCGCGTGACCGAAATCGAAGGCGCGTTCAGGCGCGACGGCACCCTGCTGGCGCTGCGCCTGAAGCAGACGGAGAACGTCGGCGCCTATCTGCGCCCGCCGGAGCCGGCCGGCCTCTATCGCATGCACGCGACGCTCAACTCGGCGTACAAGGTGCAGCACTTCGCGATCGAGAACACGGCGGTGGTGACCAACCAGATGCCGTCCGGGCTCAATCGCGGCTTCGGCGCGCCGCAGTATATTTATCCGCTCGAACGACTGCTCGATGTGGCGGCGTCCGATCTGGGCCTGAACGGCGAAACGATACGGCGCCAGAATTTCATCCCGAAAAGCCGCATGCCCTACGAGTGCCCGGCGGGTTCGGTGATCGACGGCGGCGATTATCAGGCGGCGCTCGATCTTGCGCTCGACACCATCGACATCAAGGACATCATGCTGCGCCGCGATCGCGCGCGCGCCAACGGGCGGCTGTACGGCATCGGCATCGCGTGCGCGATCGAGACCTCGGGCTCGAACTTGGCCTATGTCAATCTCGGTCAGACCCCGGTCGAACGCGAGCAGGGCCTGCCGAAGTCCGGCGCCGCCGCCGTCGCCGTGCTGCGCATGGACCCGCTCGGCAACATCACCGTGCATATCGATTCGACGCCGAGCGGCCAGGGCCACGAGACCATGGTGGCGCAGGTCGTCGCCGACACGCTGGGCGTGACACCCGACGATGTCGACGTCATAACGCCGATGGATACCGGCAGTTTTCCGTGGACCGTCAACGCCGGGAATTATTCAAATCGGTTCACCGCCTGCGTCGTCCCCGCCGTCAAACTGGCCGCCGACCGCGCCGCGCACAAACTGCGCGTGATCGCGCAGCGCGAATTCGACATGCCGCTGGACAAGATAAAATTCCGCAAGGGCAAGGTGTATGTCCGCGGCGCGCGCAATTTCGAGATGCCAATTCGCAGGCTGGCGGCCCAATTGCACTGGGATTCCGGCAACCTGCCGGACGGCATGGACGCCGGCCTGTCGGAACAGGTGGTGTTCTCGCCGAACAAGTATCCGGCGCCGGACAATACCGACCGGGTGCGTTCGTCGCTCAACTATGCGTTCCAGGTCGACGTCGCCGCGGTCGAGATCGACCGCGACTCCGGCGAGGTGCGGATCGACAAGTACGCGACCGTTCACGATATCGGCAATCAGCTCAATCCGAAGCTGGTGGAAGGCCAGATCTGGGGCGGCTTCGCCCACGGCATCGGTGCCGCGCTGTCGGAAAAAGTCGCCTATGCGCCGGACGGCACGCTGCTGTCCGGCACCTTCGCGGATTACCTGTGCCCGACCGCCGCGGAAATGCCGCCGCTCCAGATCGCGCATATATCGACGCCGACGGACAACAACGTATTCGGCGCCAAAGGCGTGGGCGACGGCAGCTCTATGGTTGCGCCGTCGACCATCGGCAATGCCATCGCCGACGCACTGTCGAAGCGCGATTTGACCCCGCCGTTCACCCCGAACCGGATCTGGTCGCTGCTCAACAACGTGCCCGAAGCGACGACGGCGGCCCCGGCGCCGCCGGCCGCCGACGAAGTTCCGCTTGCGGGCGGGCCGTATAATCTGCGCGGCCAGGGCGAAGCATTCTTCGACGCGTCGCCGAAATCGGTGTGGCGCTATCTGTTCGATCCGCCGACGCTGCGGGAGCTCATCCCGGGTTGCGACGAGTTCGCCGAAACCACGCCGCACAGCTATCGCGCCGAAGTGACGATGAAGATCGCCGGTATCGGCGGAACCTACGGCGCGCGTATCGACATTCGCGATCGCGACGAACCGCGCAGCGCCAGACTGTTCGGCCGCGTCGACGGCAAGCGCGGCGGCGGCCAGGGCGAGGCGCGCATCGAGTTGAGCGCGATCGACGACGGTCGCACGCGGCTGGTCTACACGTATCAGGCGCGCGTCACCGGGCCCCTGGCGTCGCTCGGACATCGCCTGATCGAAGGCATTCTGAAACTGTTGGCCCGTCAGTTCTTCCGCAACCTGAACGCCCGCGTGCCGGCCGAGGCGCGGCCCGGCAAGGCCTCGCCGGGCCTGTTCTCGCGCCTGTTCGGGCGCGGCAACGGAGACAAGAAATGAAGCCGGCGCGGTTCGACTATGCCGCCGCCGACACGGTCGAGGAAGCGCTCGACGTGCTGGCCCGCCTGGGCGACGACGCGCGCGTGCTGGCCGGCGGACAATCGCTCGGCGCGTTGCTGAACATGCGCCTGGTGACGCCGAAGCTGTTGCTGGACATCAACCGCGTACCGGGGCTCGACCAGATCGAGATCACCGAAACCGAGTCATCGACCGGTGCCATGGTGCGGCAGGCCGATGCGCTGGCCCATCCGGGCGCGCTGGCGGACATCCCGCTGCTCGCGGCCGCGCTGCCGCATGTCGGCCACATGCAGACCCGCAGCCGCGGCACGCTGGGCGGCTCGATCGCGCACGCGGACCCGTCCGCGGAACTGCCGCTCGCACTGCTGGTTGCCGGCGGCGACATCGAGCTCAGGTCCAAGGCCGCGGTGCGGCGCGTGCCGGCGATCGATTTCTTCGTCAGCCAGTTGACCACGGTGCGCCAGCCGGACGAGTTGGTCACCGGCCTGTTCTGGCCGCGCCGCACGCCGCGCACCGGTTACGGCTTCGTCGAGTTTGCCATGCGTGGCGGCGATTATGCGCTGGTCGCCGCCGCGGCACGCGTCACCGTGGGCTCGGACGGTCGCCTGCTCGAGGCCTGGCTCGGGTTCGGCGGCGTCGCCGACCGCCCCATGCTGTTGGACATATCGGCGTTCCGCGGCGAGACGGCGGACGCGCAACTGGCGCGCACCATTGCCGGCGTGATCGGCAGCTACGTCGATCCGCCGACGGATCTGTATGCGTCCAAGGAGTACCGCCGCAATCTTGTGCGCGTGCTCGGCATGCGGGTGCTCGAACAAACCATCGCCCAGGCGCTCGAACAGATGCAGGTTGCGTGATGCGCGAAATAAGGGCCGCCGAAAACGCGCTGGTCAAATTGACGCTTAACGGCAAGCCCGTGCAGGGACGCGCCGAGCCGCGGCTGCTGGCGAGCGACTTCCTGCGCCATGTCCTGGCCGCGCGCGGCACGCATGTGGGTTGCGAGCATGGCGTCTGTGGCGCGTGCACGATCCTGGTCGACGGACGGCCGACACGGTCGTGCATGCTGTTCGCCGTGCAACTGGAAGGTGCCTCGGTCGAGACCGTCGAAAGCCTGGCCGACGATGCGACGCTCAACGATCTCCAGGACGCGTTCTCGCGGCATCACGCGCTGCAGTGCGGCTTCTGCACGGCGGGGATATTGATGTCCGCGACCGAATTCCTCCGCCGCACGCCGGAACCCGACGAAAACTCCGTGCGCGAGATGCTGTCCGGGCACCTTTGCCGCTGCACCGGATACGACGGTATGGTTAAGGCGATTCTCGAAGTCGCGTTAACGCGCCGCCGCCCGGAGCCGGTCCCGACGGCCTGATGTGCGACCGGTTGCGGCGCGGCGCGGGGAGCGCCGCGCAATGCCGCACCGATTCATGTTGCGTTAACCGCAAGTCTAGTTCTTGCTTCTTAGCCGGTCGGAGCTTGTCCCGCCGGCGGAGCTAGACCCGAACGTGATGCTGGACGCGCGCACGCTTTCCCTGGTCATGACCTATGTCGCCGCCGTATCGGTGCTCGGCATGGTTCTGCTCGCGTTCGGGCATCGCAACGAGAAGAGCCTGCCGCATGTCGCCGCCGCGACGCTGACGATCGCCATCGGCATGCTCGGCCTGACGTTGCGCGACATGGTGCCGGGCTTCGTTTCGGTGGTCGTCGCCAATACCCTGCTGGTGCTCGGTGCCGTCTACCTGCTGGCTTCGTTTCGCCACTTCTTCGGGCGCAAGACCCATTGGCCCTGGCTGGCGCTGGCGCCAGTCATCACGGCGGCGTCGTTTCTGTATTTCTGGGCCGTCAGCGACCAGGTCAACATCCGCATGATCATCTTCTCGCTGCTGTTCGGCGGCGGCGCCACCTGGATCGGCATTGAATTCCTGCGCCCGGTCAAGGACGAGGTCTGGCGCGGTGCGCGCATCGTCACCGGCCTGGGCTTCCTGGTCACCGGATTGGTTCACGCCTGGCGCGTGGTCTATGTCGCCAGCAGCGACCAGCCGTTGGAACTGATGGCTGGCAGTATTGCGTTCATCGTTCCCGCCCTGATCGGGATATTGACCAGCATCGTGACCAATTTCGGCTTCGCGCTGGTCGTCGGCCAGCGGCTGCAGTCGCGTTACGACCGTCTGGCGCGCGTCGACCAGCTCACCGAGCTGCTCAACCGGCGCGGCTTCGACGCATTGGTCGAGGCCGAGATCAGCCGCGCCTTGCGCCACAATACGCCGCTTTCGGTGCTGATCGGCGACCTCGACCGGTTCAAGCGAGTCAACGATTCGCTCGGTCACAGCGCAGGCGACGCGGTGCTGACGGAAGCCGCCGCGCTGATCAAGCGTTCGGCGCGCAAGGAGGATCATGTCGGCCGCCTGGGCGGCGACGAGATCGCTTTGCTGCTTCCCGGCATCGACGGCGACGGCGCCGCGCGTACCGCCGAACGGCTGCGCGAAGCCGTCGCCGCCGGCAATATCGATTGCGGCCACCGCACCAAGCCGATGACGATGAGTTTCGGCGTCGCGACGCTGGGACGCGACGGCAAGACCTGGCTGTCACTGTATGCCGCCGCCGACCGCCGGCTTTATGCGGCCAAGCAGGCCGGCCGCAACAGGGTCGTCGCCGCCTGATCCCCGGTCAGCGCTTGGAGAAATCCGGCTTGGTCTTGTTCAGGAACGCGTCGACGCCGATCTTGAAATCCTCGTTGAAGCGGATTTTCTCGAACGCCTGGCCCTCGAGTTCCATGCCGGCCGATTGCGGCACTTCGTAGGTCGCGTTGAGTACCTTTTTCAACGTATGCAGCGGAATCGACGGCCGCGACGCGAGATCGGCGACCCAGCGCGCGATCGCCTCGTCCAGCTGCCCGTCCGGCACCAATTCGCTGATCAGGCCCCACTGAAACGCCTCTTGGGCCGACAGCCGGCGCCCGCGCATGATCATTTCCTTGGCGCGGCCGAGCCCGGCGATATGCGCCACGCGCTGCGTCCCGCCGCTGCCCGGCATCGTGCCCAGGTTGATTTCCGGCAGCGCCAGCTGCGTGTTGGCGGTCGCCAGGCGGAAATCGCAGGCCAGCGCCAGTTCGAGCGAAACCCCCATGGCGAATTTTTCCATGGCGGCGATGACGGGTTTCTTCGCCCGCTCGGCGGCGGCGATGTTCCAGTGCATGTCAGCCATCACATCGGGCTTCTCCTTGAGAAACCCGGCAATGTCGCCCCCGGAGCTATAGACGCCGCCCGCACCCCGGATGACGATCACGCGCACCGCAGGATCCTTATCCATCTCCTCGATCAGTGCCGCGATCTGGGCGCGCGCCGCAAAGCGGATCACGTTCATCGGCGGACGGTCGAAAACGATGGTCCCGGCCCCGCTCTTTTCGTCGACCTCCCAGCGCAAACCCTCGGGCCGGGACAGGATCGCGGGACGGTTTTCGAAGTAGCGCATGGTTTCCTCGATCTGGTGACATACGGCACCGCATGGCGCCGTTGCGTGCGCGGACTTTACATAAGCGGAAAAATGTTGACCATGGCGAACCGCAACCGACCGGGGCAAAGGGAACCAGACGCCGCATGGCCAAAAAACTGCCGAAATACGAGAATATCCTCACCAAGTGGCACGGCCGCATCTTCGAGTTGCGGCTCAACCGGCCGCACAAGCGCAACGCCGTGTGCGACGCGCTGACCGACGAGATCTACGACTGCCTGCTGCAAATCCAGAAGGAAGACATCGGCGCCATGGTGCTGACCGGCAGCGGCGACCATTTCTGCGCCGGGCTGGACCTGGCCGAACACAAGGAACGGCCGATCTTTCCGTCGGTCAAGCACTCGGCCGGCTGGCATCGCATGCTCAATCTGGTCGAATTCGGACCGTGGCCGGTGGTCGCCGCGTTTCAAGGCGGGGTCATCGGCGGCGGGCTGGAAATCGGCTCGTCCGCGCATGTCCGCATCGCCGAGCCGAGCACGTTCTATCAGCTGCCCGAAGGCCGCCGCGGCATCTATGTCGGTGGCGGCGCCAGCGTACGCGTCACGCGCATCATCGGCGCGGACCGGATGCGCGAAATGATGCTGACCGGCAGGCGCTATAACGCGGAAGAAGGCAAGCAGCTCGGCCTGTCGCATTACAATGTCGGCAAGGGCGAGGCCTACAAGAAGGCGCTGGAGATCGCCGACGACATCGCCGGCAACGCGCCGATCTCCAATTACATGATCATTCAGGCCCTGCCACGCATCGCCGACATGTCGCGCGAGGAAGGCTTCTTCACCGAATCGGTTGCATCGTCGATCTCGTCGCAAAGCCCCGAGGCGCGCGCCGGCATCGAGGCGTTTCTCAAGAAACAGCCGATCAGATTCGATAAAAAGAAGAAATAAGCCGACCGATCTCGTCTGCAGCCCATCCTTCGATACGCGCCCTACTCGCTACGCTCGGGGTCGCTACTCAGGATGAGGTCGGGCTTTTTTGGCCGACCCACATAAACCACCTCATCCTGAGTAGCGCGCCCTTGCGCGCGTATCGAAGGATGGGCCGTTGGTGCCTCCGTTCCGACTACTCCCCCGCCACGACCACGTCATCGCCGGGCTGATCCGCATACAGACGTTCGACGAGCGCCGCGCGTCGGCGCAGCACGGCGCGTTGATTCAGATAGCCCTTATCCGTGATCTCGCCGGCGTCGATGTTCGGCGGCTCGCTCATCAATAGAACGCGGGCGATACGCGTCGAACTGCCCTTATTGTGCGCGTTGTAGGTATCGAGCGCCGATTTCAGCCGCTGTTTCACGTCCGGATGGCGGACGATTTGCTCCGGGGTCAGCGATGCGCAGGCCGGGATCGCCGCTTTGATCGCCGGAATGTTGGCAAACCCGAGCAGGCCGACCCACTCCTTGTCGTGCCCGGTCACCACGCTGTCCTGCACGACCGAATTGATGTGGGACAGCGAGCCGATGCGCACGGTGCCGACCGAGACCCAGGTGCCGGTCATCAGCTTGAAATTCTCGGCAACGCGGCCGTCGAACAGCAATCCCGCTTCGGGCCTGTTCGGATCGGACCAGCGCACCGCGTCGCCGATCTTGAACCAGCCTTCCTCGTCGAAGGCGGCCTTGGTCAGCTCGGGATCGTTGTAGTAGCCGGGCGTTATGTTCGGGCCCTTCAGGCGCAGCTCGATCTTGTCGCCCGACGGCACCAGCTTGGCCAAATTCCCCGGCACCGGCAGGCCGACCGACCCGGTCAGATCGGCGCCCCAAAAGGTGGCGATGGCGCACGGCGCGGTTTCGGTCGAGCCGAGCGACGACAGCAACGGGATCCGCTTGCCGCGCACTTTTATCGACAGCGCTTCGAGGCGATCCCACAAATTCTGCGGCAGGGCGGCGCCGGCGAAGAAGATGATATCGAGATCGCCGAACACGTGGCGGGCGAACGCGTCATCCTTCTCCCAGATCGGGATCAGCATGTCGTATGCGCGGGGCACGTTATAGAGAATCGTCGAATTCACATCGCGCAAATTCTTGAGGCTTTGTTCGAACTTGCCGGGCACCGGCTTGCCGCCATCGATATAAATCGTGCCGCCCGAATACATGACCTGGTTGAAATTGAAATTGCCGCCGAACGTATGATTCCACGGCAGCCAATCGACGACCACCGACGGCCGCCGCTTGACGAAAAGCCAGACCTGCTCGACCGCCGCCTGATTCGAGCACAGCATGCGCTGCGTGTTGATGACGCCCTTGGGCATGCCGGTCGAACCCGACGTCAAAAGTATCTTTGCGATCGAGTCGGGCCCGACCGTCGCATAGGCGCGCGCGACCCTGTCCGTCGGCGCCGCGGCCAGCAATCGGTCGAACGCGATGGCGGCGGGAAATTCCGCGTGTGGCGCGTCGGCGACGACCTGCACCCCCTTGAGATCGAGCGATTTGAGCGCGCGGCCGTAGGCGGCGAGCGACGAGACGTAAATCAGGCTCGGCCTGAACTTGTCGTAGATGAATTTGATCTTCTCGAAATTCTCCGACATCAGCGAATAGGCGACCGAGACGGGCATGAACGGAATGCCCACCTGCATCGCGCCCATCATGAGAATCGCGAAATTGATCCCGTTGTCGGACAGGGCGGCGACCGGACGGGCCGGGCCGTGGCCGGCCGCCAACAGCGCCTCCGACACGCGGTCGGCGGCTTCGCGCACTTGGGCATAGGTAACCTTGCACCAGGCGCCCTGCGCGTCGCGTTCCGCCAGGAAAACCGCATCCGGCGTCCGGGTCGCCCATTCGCGCAGCTTCTCGCTCAACTGCGGCAGGTACGGCGCCGGTGGGGTCGGATTGCCGACGATTTCGCTGCCGTCCGGCCGCCGTTCGCGGGTCAGGCTGGGCGGCGCCAGGTCCAGATCGACGAATCCATACGCCTTCGTATTGAGAGCCATAAATCCTCCTGGGAACGGCCGGTTGCGCGCGGCGCTTTTTTTCGGGGAAACGCAATGAAGCATGCGCCGCGCGTTGTCAAGACGGGCGGCTCGCTCTATTAAAGTGGGTAAAATCCGCCCCATCGAGGAAGCGCGCCCGTGACCGACTATCGCCCGCCCGTCGACGATATTCTCTTCCTGCTGCGTCATGTGATCGACACCGAAGCGGTGCTCGCCCTGCCCGGCTACGCCCATGTCGACCGGGCGACGGTCGAAAGCGTCATCGACGCGGTGGCCAAGTTCACCGCCGGCGCGGTCGCCCCGATCAATCTTGCAAGCGACCGTCAGGGTGCGCGCTTCGAGAACGGCAAGGTGTACCTGCCCGACGGTTTCGTCGATCTGTACCGCAAATGGTGCGCGGCCGGCTGGCCGGCGCTGGACCTGCCGGAGGAATACGGCGGCCAGAACATGACCGAGCTGGTGCAGAGCGCCTTATCGGAAATGTTGAACGGCGCCTGCATCGCCTTCGGCATGCTGACCACGTCGAGCCGCGCGGCCGCGCGCGTGCTGCAGGTGCACGCGGACGCGCCGACCAGGTCGATCTATCTGCCCAAGCTGACCGACGGCGAGTGGTCCGGCACGATCGTTATGACCGAGCCGCATGCCGGTTCCGACATCGGCCTGGCGCGGACCAAGGCGCGCAAGCTGCCGAACGGCAAATACGCCATCAGCGGCACCAAGATTTTCATCTCGTTTGCCGATCACGACGCGGTCGAGCAGATCGTCCACATCGTGCTGGCGCGCACCGAAGGCGCGCCTTCCGGCGTCAAGGGTCTGAGCCTGTTCCTGGTGCCCAAGCGGACGCTTAACGACGACGGTTCGCTCGGCACGTTCAACAACGTGCGCATCGAACGCATCGAGGAGAAAATGGGCATGCACGGCTCGCCGACCTGCGTCGTGCAGTTCGAAGACGCGGAAGGCATGCTGCTGGACGGCGAATTCAACGGCATCCGCAACATGTTCACGATGATCAATACGATGCGCTTGGAAGTCGCGTTCGAGGCGATCGGCCTGTCCGGTGCCGCGACCGATCATGCCCTGCGCTATGCGCTTGAGCGGCCGCAAGGCAATTCCGGAAAAGGCGGCACCAAGGACAATGACGGCAAACCGGTGCCGATCATCGAGCATCCGGACGTGCGCCGCATGATCCTGACCATGAAATCGTTGAGCGACGCCGGCCGCGCGCTCGGTTACGAGGCAGCCTGGCTGATCGACCGCGCGCGCGCCGCACCCGACGAGCAAACGCGCCGCGACGCCGCCGATCTGGCCGCCTGGCTGCTGCCGATCGCCAAGGCGCATCTGAGCGACAACGCCGTCGACATCTGCAATATCGGGATTCAGATTTTCGGCGGCCACGGCTTCATCAAGGAAACCGGCGCGGAGCAGTATGCGCGCGACGCACGCATCCTGGGCATTTACGAGGGCGCCAACGGCATCCAGGGCATCGATCTGGTGTCGCGCAAGCTGATGCAGGCGAACGGACGTTTGTACAATTTGTTCGTCGAACGCATTCGCGCTGACCTCGGCCGTTTCGCCGGCCGCAAGGAAACGCGCGAGATCCACGGCGCCGTCGCCGCCTGCCTCGACCTGTTCGACCGTACGACCCAGTATATGGTCGCGCGCAACCGAGGGGCGCCGCGCGACGCCCTGGCCGGCGCATCGCCGTACCTGAAGCTGGCCGGTCGGCTGACGCTCGGCTGGCTGTGGCTGCGCATGGCCGGAGTCGACGGGCATAGCGCGCTGATCGCCGAAAAACGCGCGCTGGCGCAATTCTACGCGGCGCAGATCATGGCCGACACCGAGGCGCTGGCGCGCCAGGCGACCGCGGGTGCGGCGACGCTCGACGCGCTGGACAGCAAGGCGCTGGCGCGCGCGTGACGAACGTGCGGTTTCGCCGCTAACGCAGGCCCGACCGGTCGACCGACAGGCGCTGCGACAGCGCGACATTCGCAATCGAGAATTCGACGCACGGCGCGCTGCCGAGCAGGGTGACTCGCAAACTGGCGACATCGTCGGCCAGGAGCCAGCGCGGCGCCGCATCGAGCGGCACGATCAGGCGGCCGTTGTGGACGCGTAAGCGCACGTTTGCGGCCGGATGAGCCGCAGCCGCGCCGCGCAGCAGCCAGGCGATCTCCAGTTCCGCGCGGTGAACGTCGCCGGCACAGGCGAAATCGAAACTCAGCAGGCCGGCCTCGCGCCCGGCCAGGCGCTGCGCGCCGAGATCGATCTCGACGCTGGAGCGCGGCCCGTCCACCTTGAAGCGGCCCGACCCCAAGCGGGTCGCGCCCGTCAACGCCCGCGTCGCCTCGGCGGGAAGAGTGCGAACGACCCGTGCCGCGCGCGCCAAGGAGTTGTGCGACCGTCCCCACGAGACGGGCAGCGATCGCAAGTTGGCGAACCGGAACCCTTTATCGAGCAGGACCATAGCGGCCTCGTCGACCTCGATCCGGACGTTCGGGCCGAGCGCTTGAATGCGCTCGCGCGCCCCGCGGCGGATCATCCAAATGTCCGTGCCGATCAGGAACGGCTCATAGTCGTTGAGCACGTAGCGGTAGAGCAGATGCGTGCGCAAACCCGGCGGCCCGCCGTCCGCGCCCAACCTATCCGCATCGACGAGCGCAAGCGGCGGGGGCCGCTCGGCCATCGCCAGAAGCGCGCGCAACTGCTGATTCGGATGCACGAGGTTGTATGCGGCCGCGGTTTCCGTCGGCGGGCGCCGCCGAAAATAATAATAATGCGCGCCGCGATTGGTCAGATCCAGATAGGTCTCGTCCTTCGCCAGCACGTTGGTCAGAACCTTGTTGACGCGTTGCAAGCGATCGAGATGGGTTTGATCGATGTAGGTTCGCCCGATCTTGGCTAGCCCAAGGCTGGCGCCATCGACCAAGCCCGGACGCATCGTGTCGGCCTGGAAGGGCCGAAAGAATATGCTCCTCGGATCGAAGCCGCCGTTCTGGAACCACAAGCCGGCGCCGAATACGAAGACCGCGAGCGCCGGACCCAATCGCCGGAAACGGCAGACGACAAACAGCAGCACCGGCAGCAGCAGCGTGAGCGCCCAAATGCTGGCAATCCCGAGGCGCGTCGCGCCGGCCGGATCGATTCGCCCGGCGGCCCGGGCGATGAACAGGAACGTCACGATGAAGATGGGCAGGGCGAAAATCCAGGCGCGGCGACGATACTCCGGATCCTTTGTCGTCCATGCGTGCAACAGAACGACGCCGGCCCCGATCGCGACGAACACGAAAGCGGCGCGCAGCGCCTGCCAGTAGAACGGATTGCCGTACGAGGCATGGTTGAACGACGCCAGCCACGACGTACCATTGGCGACCAAATTGATCGACGATTGTTCGAGCCCATAGCGGATGGCGCCGGCGAACATCTGTCCGAACGGCGTCAGCAGCGTCAGCAATACGAGGCAAGCCGCGAGGGCCGCGAACCCAAGAACGCTCCGCCGCGCATCGTCGCGCACCGCGCGGACCAGCATGACGATGCCGAGCGGCACGAGGGCCAGCGCCGTCATGCCGCCTTGGGCCGGCGCGAACAACACCGCCGCGACCCCGCACACAAGCGCGCACCCGAGCCAGACCGAAGGGCGCCACCGCACGTAATATCCCATGCCCAGCACGCACAGGATCGCCGTGTTGAGCGTGTCGACCTCGGGCAGACCGTTGGCCGGCGGCATGAAAAAAAGCGCCAGAAAGGCGATTTCCTTGCCGAGGATCCAGGCAATGGCGGGAAATGCGATTGCCAAGACCAGCATCGTACGGATCGGCGCGGACGCGGCGATGCCGGCCTGCGTTCCGTCGAACAGCAATTCGCCGAGCAGGCCCGGCAGATAATTGACCAAACCCCGCGCCGGTGCGTGGTCCCACAGCGGTATCAGACCATGCTCGTACCAGGACGCAAACGGCGTCAGCATTTCGCCGACATGGTAATCGTCGGGCCGTAAGTACGAAATGCCGATCGGATAGGTCTTCAATAAGACGAGCACCGCCACCAGACATACCGGCGACAGCGCGAACCGCAGATCGACGATGCCGCCGGGCGCGTCGGAGCCGCGGCTGGACCGCATTGCCCGACGCGCCCAGTCGGCGTACGCGGCGATCATGGCGACGCCGATGACGACGAACAGCCACGGCTGCATCGTGTGCCCGAAGAAACGCCGCGCGTCCGGCGCTCCCGGCTCGATCCACGGATTCGGCACCAGCAGCAGGAACAACCCCGGCAGCGGCAACTGGACGATCAGCAACGCGATACGCAGCGCCCGTCGAAGCCGTTGCGTATCGCGTGCGGCGAGCAGCACCGCCAGCGCGCCGGCGATCGCGATCGCGCCTAAAAGACGAACCGTCCACCGGATCGTCATACGCGGATCGCGCGGAAACTGCAGATCGAGAAATACCAGGGCGCGATCGGCGACGACGAGGGTCGCCAGCGCCGCGAATACCGCGGCCAGGGCGAGCGCGAGCCCGAACGCAACGCCGTCGCGAAACGCGACAGGATCGTCGCGCCAAAAGCGCGCGGGCCGGGCGACGGCGCCGAGCGCCAGCAAGGCGGCAATCCCGATTGCAGCGCCGGAGAGCTGCAACATATCGAAGCCGGTCGGCCGGCTGGCCAAGCCGCCCGACAGCCAAACCAGCGCCGGGATGCTGGCGACGATCAGCACCGAATCGAACTGCCGCGCCGCCGCCGTGCCGACGCGCGCGGTGAGCGAAGCCGCGAGGCTCAACCATATCGCAATCATGACGAGAAAGCCGAGACAGAACGCGGCCGGCAATGCCAGGTCGCGCAGCTTCAAATCGTCGTTCCACGCCATGCCACCGACGATGAAGTCCCGATAGATATCGCGGTCGGGCGTTTCGACGTAGACCACGCGGGCGAGCAGGATGGCGACCGTCAGGCTGGCCAGCCAATAGCCCCAGCCGCGAAATACCGCCGTGCGCGCGCCACTCAAAAAAGTGCGCAGGCGGCCGAGCCTCGTTGCCGGCGCCTGGACGCCGCTCGCGTACGCGTCGATTGCCGCCATGTCCCGCTCGATGGTGCGTTAGGTCGCACGGTCGAACCGAGCGCCGCCAATAAGCATGACACCCAGTCGACAAGTTCCGCAATTGTTGCGCGTTGACGCATTCCAATCAACCGTCGCCGCGCGCGCACTTGCGCCCACGGCGACAGAACTTGACCGCAACCGGTAGCTTGATATGTCTAATGTTGCGGCGGGTATTTCATCGCAAAACAACTCAGCGGTTCAAGCAAAGCCCATGCGAACGGCCATCGTCGTCACCTCCATTCACGCGCCGAACGCATCGATGAGCGCCCTGGCCACAGGCGCACAGGGCGCCGGCTACGAGATGCTGATGATCGGTGATGCAACCAGCCCGCGCGATTTCGCGCTGCCCGGCTGCCGCTTCGTCGGCCTGGACGAACAACGGCAAAGCGACCTCCGCTTCGCCCTTCAGTGTCCGGAACGGCACTACGCGCGCAAGAATATCGGCTACCTGATGGCCGCCGCCGCCGGTGCGGAACTCATCGTCGAAACCGACGACGACAATGCGCCGCTGCCCACGTTTTTTGCCGCGCGCGAACGCCGCGCCGAACGTTCCGTTGCGGCGCTGCCCGGCTGGCTCAACGTCTATCGGTATTTTACCGAGACCCTGATTTGGCCGCGCGGCTTGCCGCTCGATACGATCCATCGCGCGCTACCGCCGCGCAGCGCCCTGCCGCGCCGCACGCTCGACTGCCCGATTCAACAGGGCATGGCCGACGACGATCCCGACGTCGATGCGATCTTCCGGTTGCTGGTCAAGGCGACCACACGCTTTGCTGCCGCCGATCCGGTCGCGCTCGATGCCGGCACGTGGTGCCCGTTCAACAGCCAGAACACGGCGTGGTGGCGCGACGCGTTCGCACTGCTTTATCTGCCGGCCTATTGTTCGTTCCGCCTGACCGATATCTGGCGCAGCTTCGTGGCCCAACGCATCGCCTGGGAAAACGATTGGCACGTGTTGTTTCACGGCCCGACCGTGCGGCAGGCGCGCAACGAACACGATCTGATGCGCGACTTCGCCGACGAAGTGCCGGGTTACCTTAATAACGAACGAATCCGTCGCACGCTGGAGGATCTTCCGCTCGCGCGGGGCGCGGGCGCAATGGCGGACAATCTTCGGCGCTGCTACGGCGCGATGGTGACGCTCGGGCTGATCGGCGCGGCCGAAATGCCGTTGCTCGATCTGTGGCTCGCCGATCTTGAATCCGCCGGTGCGCCGCATGGCTGACGCCGATCCCGTGCCGGGCAGATCGAAATTGCGGCTCTCCTTATGCCTGCTGACCTGGAACGAGATCGACGGCTGCCGCCACGACGTGCCGGCCCTCCCGCTCGACGCGTTCGAGGAGGTCTATGCGATCGACGGCGGCAGCACCGACGGCACGGTGGAATATCTCCAGTCGCGCGGCATCGAAACGCTTCGGCAAGCCAAGCCCGGCTACAACCATGCCTATATCAGCGCCTTCGCGCGTTGCGCGACAGACGCGGTGGTGCTGTTCCATCCGAAGGGCAGCATCGCGCCGATCGTCGTGCGCCGGTTTCGCGCGGCGCTCGAAGCCGGAAATGACGTTGTCGTCGCCAGCCGCCTGATCCACGGTGCGCGCAACGAGGAGGACGACCGGCTGCTGCGCCCGCGCAAATGGTTCGTGCTGGGCCTGGCGCTGTTGGCGGCGCTGCTGTGGCGCCGGCGCGGACCGGTGGTTTGGGACGTGCTGCACGGGTGCCGCGCGGTGCGCCGGACCGCGTTCTTCGCGCTCGACCCGTTACCCGACGGATTGTCGATCGACCTTGAGATTGTCGTTCGCGGCTATCGCAAAGGCTACCGGATGGCGGAGTTTCCGGTCGAAGAACAACGCCGGCTCAGCGGCAAGACGCGGTTTCCCGCGCTGCGCACCGGCCGGCGCCTGATCGGCTACATGCTGAAAGAACTGCGCCGCAAGGCGTAGGCTTGCCCGTCGGCGCTGTCGCCTCAATGCTTCTTGGCGTTGGTGACTTTCAGCACCACGGCCATGCCGGTATCGCCCGCCGCGCAGCCGGTGAACAGGCCGTAGCCGCCGCCCTTCTGCACCAGCTCCTCGATCAACTCGATGATCAGGCGCATGCCGGTCGGCCCTTGCGGATGGCCATAGACCAGCGACGAGCCGAAATTGTTCATCTTCATGACGTCGTAGCCGGTTTCGCGCTGGAACACGATGTCGTTCACCACGAACGGATTGTGCGTCTTGATCGCGTCGATCTGCTGGAGCGACACGCCCGCCGATTCGAGCGCCTGCTTGGCCGCCGGCACCGGCGCGAACGGCATGTAGCCGGGCTTGGAACGCGCCTGGCCGAACGACAGCATTTCGATTTTGACGTTGGGATCCTTCGACAGTTCGGCGGCGCGCGCGGCGCTGGTCAGGATAAGCGCCGCGTTGCCGTCGGCCGGATGGGTCTGCGTGCCGTAGGTGACCGTGCCGCCCGGCTGAACGGGTTTCAGCTTGGACAAGCCGTCGCGGGTCGTGTCGTGAATGCCTTCGTCGCCGCTCAGCGTGGCGACCGTCTTGGCGAACTTCGCGTCTGGAACCTGGAACGGCAGCGTCATATAGCGTTTCATGAACGCGTGATCATTGGCGCACGCATCACGATACTGCTCGTACCGCCGCGCCGTGACGTCGTTCTGTTCCTCGGTCGAAATCTGCCAGTCGCGGGCGCAGTTTTCCGCCGTGGTGGTCGGCGGGTTGTTGGCGACCGGATCGTTGTTGAAGCCGTGCAGGATCCAGTTTTCCATGTCGGGCGCGCCGGCCATCGCCTTGGGATCGGGATAGATCAAGATCGGCGTGTTGGACGTGCGGTCGCAGGTGGCGACCATCGAAACCGTGGCGTCGCCCACTTCGATATCGTGCGCGGCCGATGCCAGCGAGCGTGCGCTGGTGGCGCAGGCCTGGGCGATCGACGCGCCGCTGACGGTCGGATTGCCGAGCATCGACATGAACCAAGGCAGGCCGAAGAACGCCTGCTTCTGCGGCACCGACAGGCCGAGCACGGCATGGTCGAACACCGACGGGTCGATCTTGCGTTCGGCCAGCGCCTGTTTGGCGACATGGGCGGCGAACTTGATCGAATGCAGGTGGGCAAAGCTTTGCTGCCAACGGCTGAACGGCGTGCTCCAGTAGGCGCCATAGGGCACGGCAACGTTCTTCAGCGCAGTCATGACGGACTCCCTTTGTCTTTTGCTGACCGCCGCGCGCGAAAGCCGGGCGGTCGATCGATCCCGCCACTATAGCGGGCACGGCGAGCCCGCCAAACGGACAAAATAACGCGTGCCATGCGCAGGCGTATGGGCCGGGATGCCGGCCTCGACGGTCGGCGCCGGGCTTTCCGGGGGCGGGCCCGCCGGTCAGGCCTTGGGCGCCAGGGAGGCGTAGCCGCCCCGGTAGTAAACCAGCGGATCGGCCGCCGCGTCGAAATACATGTCGAGCACCTGGCCGACGAAGATGACGTGATCGCCGCCGTCGTACCGCGCGTAGCTCTTGCACTCGAACCAGGCCATGGTCGACGGCAACAGCGGCGTGCCGAACTTGCCGTACTCGTGGTTGAGGTCGCGCCACTTGTCGTCGAGCGAGCGCGCGAAGCGATTGGACATCTCGCGCTGCTCGGCGCTGAGCAGGTTAACCGCGTAATGCGGCGCCTGCTCGAAAATGGCCAGACTTTTGGCCGAACGGGCCAGGCTGAACAGGACCAGCGGCGGGTCGAGCGAAACCGAATTGAAAGAGTTAACGGTCATGCCCACGGGGCTGCCGTCGGGCGCCCGCGAGGTCACCACCGTCACCCCGGTTACGAAACAGCCGAGCGCGGTTCGAAAGGCCCGTGCATCCCAGATCTCGGTCATTGCTGCGCTTGTTCCCTCTTTCGCCGATCCAAATCGGCCGCGCTCGGAATGTCGTAGCTCGCCATCAGATCGTCAACGATTTTGTGAAAGTACTTCCAGTCGGTCTCGCGGAAGCTGTGGTTCCGCACGATGAAGGAGGCGCCGGCATAGAACTTCTCGTATTGCTGCTGCCGGCCGGCGAACTCGGAGCCGACCATATCCCAGACGATCTTGAACAGCTTCATCCGGTCGACCGCCCCAAGCTGCGGGGTTTGCCAATACCTGGCGAAATCCTGGCTCAGCTTGGCATCGTGCATCACGTCGATCGAGGCCGGCATCTGGAACACGCCGCCGCCGGACAGCTCGCGCAACTGGTCGATGATGGCGGAATAGCTCTCCGTGCACCAATTGAGCGCCGCGTACATCATGCGTCGGTTGAAAGTGAGATAGCCTTTCGGCCATTCCTCGGCGGCCTCGATCTGGCCATGGATCATGCCCGCGAGCATGGCTTCGAGCGCCGAGATGCGACCGAGCGTTTCGCGCACGACCGGCACTTCGTTGGCGCCCGTGGCCGCGGTGATCTTGCTGGCCAGGCCGAGGATCAATTGCAGCTTCGACCAGTAGCGCACGTTGGATTGATGGTTGCCGTAGCAATGCGCGGGCGTCTCGATGTAGATCGCGCGCGCCTTGATCGCATCGTCCATCACGAACACGCGCTCCCAAGGCACCTTGACGTTGTCGCACATGACCATCGAATCGGTCTCGTCGAACCGCCAGGCGAGCGGATGATCGAACGCATTGCGCGTCGGCCATTCGAGGGACTGCCGCGACCACAGCGACAGGCCGGGCGTGTTGACCGGGATCGCGCAGGTGACCGCCTGCTTGACCTGATCGGGCGCCAACGGCAGCAGGTTGCCGATCCAGATCTCGTCGCAGAACACCGCCGAGGTCGCCAGCATCTTCATGCCGCTGATGACGATGCCGTCATCCTTCTCGGCCACCACTTGAAGCGTCGGCACCGGAATATTCTGCTTCACGTAAAATTCCGGATTGCGCGCGGCTTGCGGCGGCAGCACCGCATAGGTCGAAAAAATGTCCCGCCGCTTGCAGAACTCGTAATATTTGCTGAGATTGGCGCCGAATTTGTACTTGTCGGTATCGAATGCCGCCGGATTGGTCGCCATGCCGGTGACGAAGCCGGAGACATGGTCCGGCGAGCGGCCCATCATGCCGTGCGTGAGGTCCGCCAGCGCCTTATGACAGTTCATGCGCTTGCGCAGATCGTCCCTGGTCTTGGCCTGCAAGTACCAGGTCGAATAGCGCTCGCCGTTCTCCTCGAACGAATAGGTATCGAGGTTCGCCGGGTCGCGCTTGGCGTCGTACATGTTCGCGACCGTGTGCGCCGCGTTCTTGAACGCCGGGTGCGACGTCACGTCGGTGACTTTTTCGCGGCCGATATAAACCGTGCGACCGTCGCGCAGGCCTTCGAGATGTTCCTTGCCGGATTTCAGCATGCCTCGTTCTCCCCTGGGATTCGCCGGTTAGAGCCGCGCCGGACCATATTGCCGTGCTTTGGCTGCGCGCTTGCGCTGTTGATGATGAGTCTCGATGTAATCGACCGCGGCTTCAGTCGAGGCGATGAACTTGCCGATGAATTCGGCCATGACGGAAAAATCGTGCCGCGACAGATCGCGGAACAGGATGTCATTGACCGCCTGGCGGAACGGCGCCAGCAACGCAAGGCCCGCGCGCCCCTTCTCGGTCACCGATACCAGCACGCCGCGGCCGTCGTTCGGATTGGCGCGCTTCGCCAGCAGGCCGGCGCGCACCAGCTTGCCGACTTCGGTCGTCACATGCGACGAGGCGACGTGCAGGTAGTCGGCCAAGGTACGAATGCCGATGCCCTCGCCGGCTGCATGATGCGCCGTTGCGATGAGCACGAAATACTGCGCGCCGGTGATGCCGATTTCCCGGCCGAACGCTTCGCG
Source organism: Alphaproteobacteria bacterium (assembly GCA_050186335.1). Classification (GTDB taxonomy): domain Bacteria; phylum Pseudomonadota; class Alphaproteobacteria; order Bin65; family Bin65; genus JBFWYO01. The sequence continues at coordinate 32,218 of JBFWYO010000015.1, forward strand.
TATGCCGCCGAACCGCGCGCCGGCCGTGAACAGCCCGTAAATCATTTCGCGGAAGCGATCGTCGCGGCCGGCATCCAGCAGGGCCGGGCGCGAGACGCTGAGCGGCGGCGCATACGCGAGCGCGCCCGCGGGGCTGTCCCGCGGCTGTTCCGCCTTGTCGGTCGCGGCCCTGGATTGAGAAGCCTGTTTGACCATCGCTCGAGATATTTTGATAATAAACTTACATAAGTATCATATCTATTTTTGTTCGTTTGACAAGTCGCATTGGCGAACCGTTTAGCAATAATGACCCGGCTGCTCGCAGATCCAGCCTCGACAGGTGGTTAACGCCATGCCGGGAACTCGCGTTAAGCTGAGTTTTGTGAGAATATCAAATGATTCTGCGGTTTTTCCCGAATTCGGTTGGCCTTCACAACCCCGGATATACTTAACCAACGTTAATGTTTAGGGGGTTTTGACAGCCAAATATAGGGTTATTGACGCCATTATTTTAATACTCTCTTGACTATTTCCGCACCATATGCCGTTCTTTCGCCATCGTGTGGGGTGAAAAATCATGGCGACAATCGCGATACCATTATTCCGCAGCAACACGGCCATTGGCATTGTTGGCCCGATGGACGTGTTTACGCAGATTTGCGGCGTGCTCCCGATGTTGGAACTGGCACCCGCGCATTATCGACCGATCGAGATTCGATTGGTCGGCCTCAACCGCGGTTCGGTGCGATACGACAACGGCGTGCTGCTCGAGCCCCACGACACGGTGACCGATTCGCCGATTCCGGACATCGTACTGGCGCCGCCGATCGACCACGATGTCGGCCGCTCGATCCAGGAAAATTATGCGTTCATCCCCTGGCTGCAGCGCTGCGGCAGCGCCGGCAGCATCCTGACCTCGCCGTGCACGGGCTCGTTCATGCTGGCCGAGGCCGGCTTGCTGGACGGGCGCGCCGCCACCACCCATTGGTTTCTGACCGACGAATTCCACCGTCGCTATCCCGCCGTGCGGCTCAAGGGCGATCGCATTCTGGTCGAAGACGGCAGCGTGATCACCGCGGGCGGCGCAACATCGTTCCTCAATCTCTGCCTCTATATCGTGGAAAAACAGTACGGGCCGGAAGCCGCCGTCGCGGCATCCAAGGTCATGCTGGTCGATATCGATAAGACCTCGCAGCTACCCTACAGTTTCTTCCGGGCCGCCCCGCAGCAGCACGACGACAAGATCGCCCGCGTGCAGGAATTCCTCGGCCGGTCGTACGGCCGCACCGTGACGCTGAACGAGATGGCCGAACTGGCCGGCATGAGCGCACGCAACTTCTTGCGCCGCTTCAAGCAGACCACGGGAATTTCACCGAACGGCTATCTGCAAAAAGTGCGCATCGAATCAGCCAAGCACATGCTCGAGCAATCGCGCCTGTCGGTCGACGAGATCCGCCACAAGGTCGGCTACGAAGACGCGCGTTCGTTCCGCAGGCTGTTCAAGCGGCACACCGGTCTGACGCCGACCGATTTCCGCGCCAAGTTCAAGCCGGTCAATCCGGGGCGCTAGGCCGCCTTCAGCCGTTCGCGGCGATGCGGTGACGTAAAGTCGACGATCGGGCCGATGGGCACGATGCCGGACGGGTTGCGCTCGCGGTTACCATAATAACCGAGCTTGAAGTAATCGACATTGACCGATTCGGCGATGCCGGGCATCTGGAACAGCTCGCGCGTATAGGCCGAAAGATTCGGGTACTCGACCAGCCGGCGAAGATTACATTTCATCACGCCGTTGTAGCAAGCATCGAACCGCACCAGCGTCGGGAACAGGCGCCAGTCGGCCTCGGTCAACCGGTCGCCGCACAAATAACGATTTGTCGCCAAGTGCGCCTCGATCGCATCGAGGGTCGCGAACAAGGCCAGCACCGCCTCCTCGTGGGCCTGCTGCGACGCGGCATTGCCGGCGCGATAGACCCCGTTGTTCAGCGTCTTGTAGATCCGCTCGTTCCACGCATCAATCTCGGCGCGCAAATCCGACGGATAATAATCCTTGGTGTCGCCGGTCAGCCGGTTGAACGCCGCATTGAACATGCGGATGATTTCGGACGATTCGTTGTTCACGATCGTCTTGCGCTGCTTGTCCCACAGCACCGGCACCGTCACGCGCCCCGTGTAGTCCGGTTTCGCGTGGGTGTAGATTTCGTGCATATAGCGCGCATTGAACAGGTGATCGCGGAATTCCGCCTGGTCGGGCGCGAACTCCCAGCCCTTATCCTCGCGCCACGGCGCGCAGACCGACATCGAGACGATGCCGTCGAGTTTCTTGAGCGTGCGAAAAATCCGCGTCCGATGCGCCCACGGGCAGACAATGGCGATATAGAGATGGTAACGGCCGGCTTCGGCCGCGAACCCGCCCTCGCCGCTCGGGCCCGCAGCGCCGTCCGGCGTGATCCAATGACGAAACTGCGACGGCACGCGGATGAACGAGCCGGTCGCATCACGCGGATACACCTCGTCGACCTGCCATTGTCCGTTGACCAGAATGCCCATCTATTCCTCCAATCCCGACACTTGGCCCTTGGCAAGGCACCAGGCTTCTCTCAGTTCTAGTATGCAGCGGGCGACAGTTTTCAGTTCCGCGCGAGACAGTCGACTGAAAGAAAAATATGTGTGCCCATCATTCACGATTACGCGTGCCCTCAGCCTCGCTTGACGTACAAAATCCAGACGCTCCTGAAGATGTAGCGGGACATCCGCCGCCTGCAAAGGAACCAACGGCAAAGTGGCGCGGTCGATCCGCCTGTAGAAGGCGTCGGAAGAAAAATATATCGCCTCAACAGCTTGGCGTAGCCGTTCCCCGATCGACGAGTCGTCTGCAAAGTCGGTCAGCGAACGAGACGCCACGTTTGACATATCGCCCTCGCCTCGAACAAAAACTTGATGACAAGATTCGTCATTCATTTGTGCAGCGCAGTTTCGACGGCCAGTGCCACCGACAGCAGCTTTGCATCGCCCATGGTTTCGCCCATCAGCATCAAGCCGACCGGCGCTTCGCCCGGCACGTGGCAGGGCAGCGAAATCGCACAGCGATCCAGCAGGTTGCCGAGCGCGGTGTTGCGCAGGATCAGCATGTTGGTCTTCATGTAAAGTTCGTCGTCCGCTTCCAACGGTGCGATCGGCGGTGCGGCCACGGCCACGCTCGGCATCATCATGGCATCGAACGGCGCGGTCACCTTGTTCGCGCGCGAAATCAGATCCGCGCGGGCACTGATCAGATCGACATACTCGGAAGCGGTCATGGCGGCACCCTTCTTGATGCGCGCCGCGATGCGCGGATCGTACTTGGCCTCGTCGGACGCGAGCATGGCGCGGTGCAGGGCGAACGCTTCCGGCGGAGAGAAACCGCCGGCCGCGTTGATCTTGGGTATCTCCAGCAATTCGTCGAACGCGACGTCGACGATACGGGCACCGGCAGCGGCGAGCTTGCGCAGCGCCGCCTGGTACGCGGCGGCGACGGTTCGGTCCACGCCGTCGAGCACGAATTTCTGAACGGCGCCCAAGCGCAGGCCGGCGATGGGCAGTGCCGGCGGGACGACGGGTTCCGCCCCCGCCATGATCGCATCGAACACGGCGCAACAGGCAACGCTCGCCGCCAGCGGACCGACCGAGTCGAGCGTGCTCGAGAGCGGAAAGCAGCCGCTGGTCGGCACGCGCCGCGCGGTCGGCTTGAAGCCCGTGATGCCGTTGAGCGCAGACGGGATACGCACCGAGCCGCCCGTGTCCGTGCCGATGCCGGCCACCGCCATGCCGTCGGTCACCGACACCGCGGCGCCCGAGGACGAGCCGCCCGGAATGCGCCGGGCGGCGCGGTCGTAAAGATTTGCCGGCGTGCCGTAATGCGGATTGATGCCCAAACCGGAATAGGCGAATTCGGTCATGTTGGTGCGGCCGACGATGACGGCGCCGGCCTGGCGCAGGCGCGCAATGGCCGCTGCGTCCTGCCCCGCCGCCGGCGCGCCCTTGCGCACCACGGAACCCGCCAAGGTGGTTTCGCCGGCGACATCGAACAGATCCTTGATCGAGATCGGCAGGCCGGCGACCGGGGAGGCGACGATGCCCGCCTTGCGCAAGGCGTCGGATGCGCGCGCTTGAGCCAAGGCGGCGTCGCGATAGAGCTTGGTGAAAGCACGGGGCCCCTCGCCCTGGGGATCGGCGGCTGCGGCGAGCGCGCGTTCGGTCAACGCAACGCTGGTGGTTGCGCCGCGCGCGAGGTCGGCCTGGAGCGCCGCAACGGTGCCTAGAGTCTTCATTGTCAGATTGCCGCCATGAGTCGCTTGCGAAAGGCTTCGATGTGCGCGCGCGAGCGCGCGTCGGCGAGATCGCCGTCGTGCGCCGCGATCGCGTCGTAAATACCGTGATGCTGCGTGCGCACTTCGGTCGAATGCGCGTGGTCGCTCAGTGTGATGAACCAGATTCGCATCGAACGATCATGCAGGGTGCGCACGAAATCGGCCAGAATGCGATTGCGCGCGGCGGCCGAAATGCAGGCATGGAACTCGCGGTCGAGCTTCATGAGCGAGCGCAGGTCGCTGCGCGCGGCGGCGGCCTTGGAACGTTCGAGCACGTCGATCATCGCCGCCAGATTCTCCGCCGTCACGCGCTCCGCCGCCAGACGCGCGCAAAACGGCTCGTTGACCAGGCGCGCGTCGACCAGTTCGAGCACGTCGTCGAGCGAAACCGGCTTCACCACCACGCCTTTGCGCGGCATGACCTCGACCATGCCCTCGTGCATCAGCCGGTCGAGCGCCTGGTGCACGGGCGTGCGGCCGATGCCGAGCTGCGCGCTGACCAGCGCCTCGTTCAGGTATTCGCCGGGCCGGTACTGCAGCGTGATGATGCGATCCTTGATCGCCTCGTACGCCTTGGCTCGCAGCGATTGCGGCTCGATCGAGTTCACCGCGCCCTCGTCATTTCTTCGGCAGCGTGTGCGGCTTGGTTTCGTCGTAATAGTGGATTTCCAGCATCATGCAGCCGGCCTCGGATTTGAACGGCCCGTGATAGACGCCGGGCGGGCGGACGGCATAGGTCGGCCCGGAAAAGCTTTCGCCGCCCTTGCCGTTCTTGTCGTTGCCGACCGAGAGATCGCCCTGCACCAGATAGACCTCTTCCCAGTGATCGTGAATGAACGGCTCCGTGGTGAAGACGCCCGGCTGAAAGCGCAGCAAGCGGGTGCGGCTGCCCTTCTTCTTGGCCTCGTCGAGATCGCTGGCGAGGATTTTCTGCTGGATGCCGGACGGATAGCCCGGCGGCGTTTCCCAGCCGTTGCGCAGGTCCAGCTTATGGAATTCCAGATGCGGTTTGTTCATCGCCATGGCGGTGTCTCCTCTTCGTATCGTGGTCGGGCTCAGCCCTCGACGGGCAAAGGTACGATCCGGTATGCGTGCGCGATCTTACGCCCCATTACCGGGTCGTCCAATTCGATCTCGAATTTCTCGGCGGGCCGGATGCCGCCATGCGCCGGAAGCGTGCCGCAGAACATCGCCGTGCCGCTCGACAGACCGGTCTTGGCGTAGCCCTGCATGAGTTCGCGCGGATCCAGCATGGTGGTGACCGGCCCCTCTTGATAGAGCGCGCGTTGCCCGCCGATCGTGGCGTACGCACGCAACATCAATTTATCCCAGTGCGGCAGCACCTCGTCGAATCGCCAGACGGTTGCGCCGACGGGCTTGGCGCACATTTGCTTGGACAGCGACACGTTGACGGTTTCCGCTTCGCGATCCGTATGATCGGAGCCGACCGTGATCCACAGCCCGTCCGCCAAACTGAACAGCACGAATTCCACTTCGCCGCTGGACTTTCCGCCGGAGACTTGAATTTCGTCTTCCGTGGTCAACAACGATGACGCGACGCGATAATAGATCGGCGTCGATTTCGGCCGCTTCACGCCGAGCGCCTCGAGTTCCTTGATATGCGCTTCCATGGCCGGCTTGTTGCGCCCGGTCCAGCCGGCGATCACCAGTTGCCCTATGGATGCGACTCTGCGCCCGGCACCGGTCTTGGCCACGCATTCGAAATTCAGTTTCGCCTGGCACGCCATCCACGTCTCCTAAAAGATATTCGAGCGCTCGTATTGCAGCGGCCACGCAACATTGCGCGCGTGCAGGGCCTTCGCCGCCTTGAGCGGCCAGTGCGGGTCGCCGAGTAAAGTTCTTCCGAGCACGACGATATCGGCGCGGCCGTTGGCGACGATTTCCTCGGCCATGTCGGGCGCGTGAATCAGGCCCACCGCCGCGGTGGCGATGCCGGCTTCGCGCCGCACGCGTTCGGCGAACGGCACCTGGTAGCCGGGATGCACCGGAATCTGCTGTCGCCGGTCGTTGCCGCCGGAACTGCAATCGACGAAATCGACGTCGCCGCGCGCCTTGAGGATCTTGCACAGCGCGACAGATTCTTCGGCGCTCCAGCCGCCCTCAACCCAATCGGTCACCGAGAGGCGGACGGCGAGCGGCAGCTCGGCCGGCCATTCACCGCGCACCGCGGCCAAGGTATCGAGCAGCAGCCGAATGCGGTTGTCGAATGAGCCGCCATACGCGTCCGTGCGGCGATTCGACAGCGGCGACAGGAACTGATGGAACAGATAGCCGTGCGCCGCGTGCAGCTCGATCAGCTTGAACCCGGCCTGGCGCGCACGCACCGCGGCGGTCCGATAGGCGTCGATCGACGCGTCGATGTCGCCCTTGTCCATGGCGTGCGGGATTGCGGCGCCGGGGCCGCTCGGCTCCGCCGACGGGGCGATGATGTCCCAGCCGCCATGGGACGGCGCAATCGGCGTGCTGCCCGCCCACGGCGGCGAGATCGAGGCCTTGCGGCCGGCGTGGCCGAGCTGAATCGCCGGAACCGCACCTTGCCCGGCGACGAACTCGACGATCCGCGCAAAGGCATCGCGCTGCGTATCGTTCCACAGGCCGAGACAATGCGGCGTGATGCGCCCGCGCGGCTCGACATGCGTGGCTTCGACGCAGACGATGCCGGCGCCGCCGACCGCACGCGCGGCCAGATGGGCGAAATGCCAATCGTTCGGCAAACCATCGATGGCCGAGTACTGGCACATCGGCGACAGCATGATGCGGTTCTTTGCGGTGACCGAGCGAAGCGGCAACGGGCGGAACAGAAACGGGTTCGGATCGCGCTGCAAGATGCGGCGTTCGTTCTCCCCCGCCTTAGCGCCGGGCTGAATGATCGGCCGGTTCACCGAATTTTCTCCGCGCGCATGGCCAGATGCGTGGCCGGTCCGCCGAACGGCGGAAAATTCGGGAAATCGTCGCGCGCGCGGCGGCGAGCCTCCGAGGCCAGCGCGCGATTCAGCGCCTCAGGCGAATCGAAAACCATCTGCGCGAGGAATTCGGTTGGATCGGGACTGGTCGGAAACGGATCGGCCGACGCTATGGGCGTGTGGAGCACGAGCGAACGCAGGCCGGGGAACTCGGCCAGGATCGGCGCGTGGCGGTGACGGTAGTAATCGACGAACGCGGCCGCCGCGGAACCCAGGTTCTGGTAACGGACAAAATACGAAACGCTCATGTCGTTCTCCCACCGGCGGCCGCTTTCGCGGGCGGCACAATTGTCATCGATCTAATATGTTATTGTGAAATTTCACACGTGCTAATCCTGCAGGGGGCCATTTCCGGCGCTGCCGGAAATCTCTTAACCATCTGTTTCTACACGACTTCTGCGCTTGCCGAGACGGCAGCACGGCGCGCGGCGCGCTTCCGTGCCGGTTCGCCGTGCGTCGCCAGAGCCACCGCCGCATCCGATTGGGCGACCAGGTTCGCGATCGATCCGGACAATTGTGCGAACTCACGCGCCGCCAACGAACCGAAGAACCGATCGTTTACCGCGCGCACCCGTTCGATGATCGCGTCGACCTTCCGCGCGCCCGAACGCGTCAGATTGAGCACCACGCTGCGCCGGTCGACCGGATGGGTGGATTTTTCCAGCCAGCCGGCGGCGGCGAGCTTGCCGGTTTCCGCGGTCACGAATGCGCCGCTGACGTGAAGCTGCTCGGCCACGGCGCTGACCGTGGCCGCGTTGCCCTCAGCCAGGTGTGCAACCGCCATCAGGATATTGTATTGCGGCCCGGTGACGCCGAGCCGGCGCGCGAACCCGTCGCGCACCGCCTGCATGCGCACCGAAACCGTGAACAGATCCGCCACCAGCTGGCGGAACTTCGCATCCGATCCGTCCACCAGCAAGGTGGCGCGCGTCACCGTCACCGGTAACGCCGCCGCCCTGCCGTTGGCGCGAGGGACGCGCGCCATTACGCTTTGACCAGATCGACGTAGCCGGTGTCGCCCAGCAGGTGCTTCTCGATCGGGATGTGCAGACTGTCGTGGACCGTGTTGTAGAATTTCCAGAATCCGACGACGCAGGCGAGTTCGACGATCTGCGGCGGCGTCAGATGCTGCTTCAGCTGCATCAGAATTTCGGTCGGCACGTTCGGCGCATCTTCCGAGGCGGCGCGCACGTAATCGAAGCACGCTTTCTCCATCGCATCCTTCGGCACGTGATCGCCGGAGATCAGGCCCTGCAGCTCGTCTTCGCTCAGGCCCCAGCCTTCGCTGTTCATCGGATCGCCGGTCGGCGTGCGCTTGAGCATCGAGCAGGAATGCGCCGTGCAATAGGCGCAGCCGTTGACCGCGCAGGCGATCACCGCGCATTTGCGCTTCAGCAGTTGCGGCAAGGTGGACGTCGGATCGCGCATGACCTTGCTGTTGAGTGTGAACAGCACTTCCGCGATCTCCGGGCGATGCGCATAAAGCTTCAGCGCGTTCGGCAGAAACCCCATGCGTTTCATGTAGGGCTTGACGATCGGGTCGAGCATGGCGGGAAATTTTTCCGCCGGCACGTACGGGATGAACGGATCGGCTTCGACGGTCACTTTGGGCGGGGGCGCATTCATGGCGATCTCCTATCTTGTTGCGGGCTCATGCTTCGACAGGCTCAGCATGAGGATTTATCTACCGGCACGCAGAAAGACTCCTCATGCCGAGCCTGTCGAAGCATGAGACAATCGACTTTCACAGATAATCCTCCAGCTTCACCTCGCCCCAGTGCAGCGGCCAGGCGCGTTCGAAATCGGCGGCGTTGCTGCGGTCCTTGGCGGTCGCGTCGATGCCGATCTTGCCGACCGTGCGCCATGGCGCCTGGCCGGGAATCGGCATCGCGGCGGGGTCGTACAGCGAGCCGCGCGTCCCCGGCACGACGATGATGTCCGTGGCCGGATCGACGCGCGTCGCCATCGCGTAATAGACGTCGGCGGCGCTGTTGATGTCGGTATCGGGCGAAACGGCGACGACCATCTTGGTGTTCAGCCATGGCGCGCCCATGCAGGTCATCAGCGCATCATTGACGAAGCCCGCGCGCGGCGCCTCGACCTGGATGATGCAGGAGAGCGCCGCCCCCCAGGTCGGAAACTGCACGTCGTGCACGGTGAGGCCGATTTCGCTGACGCGGTTGAACAGCGTCGCCTCGTGGCACAGGCGCGGCAGGCGCTGATGATCGGTGTCCGGCGTGGTCTGGTGGTTGCGGTAAATCGGCCTGCCGCCGCGCATGGTGATCGCGGTTATGGTGACCTCCGGCAGGCGCTGCGATTTTGGCAGATAGTACATGGTCGGCGAAACCGAGCCGGCGTAGTCGAAATATTCTTTGATGTTGAGCGTGCCTTCGAGGACGATTTCGGCGTTCGCCGGGACCATCATGTCGATGGTCTCGCACGGCACCATCTCGATATCCATGTCCATCACGGTACCGACCATTTCCAGCTCGCCCCACAGATCCATGTGCAGGCCGGAGAAATTGGCCATGATCTCGTAGGCCGGCGGCACGCCGATGACGAATGCCACCGGCAGCTCGAACTTGCCCATGTCGCGGTATTTTTTCATGATCGCGTGGGAATGCGGCGTGACGAAACTCATCAGTGCCTTGTTCGGCCCGATCGGCGCGGTGCCCGGATTGCAGGTGTTGCAGAATCCGGTTTCCGGGTCCTTCAGGATGCCCATGGCCGTGATGTAGGGCTGATTGAGCGTCTGCGAATGACCGGGGATCGGCAGCTTGCGCAGATCGATCTGGTCGCCTTTCCAGATCACTTCCTTCACCGGGCCGCTTTTGACGTCGACGAAGCCGCGCGGCGCCTTACGCAGGCGTTGCGCGAGCGTCGGCAGGAATTGTTTCTCGCCGACACCCAGGGCGCGGCATTGCGACCAGCGGTGGCGCACCAGCATGTCGGTCAGCCTGAAGCCCGGATATTCGACGATGTTGTCGAACACGATCGGACCTTGGCTCTGCGCCGTCAGCGCGCCGATATGCTGCATGCGCACGGGCTTTTTGACGATTGTGACGATGTCCTGATTGGTCTCGAGGTAGGAGCGCAGGTCCGCGTCGAGCTTGTTCTTGCGCGGCGGCACCGCCGCCGGGGAAACCGCATTCTGACTCGCCAGCATGAAACATCCCTCCCCTTGATTGCTAAGTAAATTAGCTAAGTAACTTCGCTAATGCAAGCGCTTTGAATGGGCTTCGCGCGACGCACCGCGCAGGCGCAGCACGCGTCCACGGAGTCTGGCGGAACGCCGGCCGTTGCCGCATAGTGCGCGGCAGCATTTCCGACCGCGAGGGAGCACCATGGCCGCCTACAAGAACATCATCCTGGAAAAATCCGACCGCATTGCGACGCTGACGTTCAATCTGCCCGAAAAGCGCAACCCGATCAGCGAGCCGGAAATTCTCGACGACATACTGCACGCGCTGACCGACGTGCAGCGCGATACGAACCTCTCCGCGCTGATCGTGACCGGCGCAGGCTCGGCGTTTTCGTCGGGCGGCGACATCAAGGCGATGATGGAACGCCAGGGTACGTTCGGCGGCTCGCCGATGGACGTGGCGGACAGCTATATTTCCGGCATCCAGCAGATCCCGCTCGCGATCTACAATCTCGACATCCCGAGCATCGCCGCGGTCAACGGCCCGGCCATGGGCGCCGGCTGCGATCTGACCTTCATGTGCGATTTCCGCATCGCCTCGACCGCGGCGAAATTCGGCGAAGTGTTCATCAACCTGGGCATCATCCCGGGCGACGCCGGCAGCTGGTTCCTGCCGCGCCGCCTGCCGTACCAGCTGGCTGCCGAAATGACCTTCACAGGCCGCGTCGTCGAAGCCGAAGAGGCGCTGGCCAAGGGGTTGGTGATGAAGCTGGTCGAGCCCGGGCAGCTCATGAACGAGGCGCGCGCGCTGGCCCGCGTGATCGCGAGCAAGCCGCCGCGCGCGGTACGCCAGGCCAAGCGCCTGCTGCGCAACGGCGAGAAAATGGATCTGCCGAGTTTTCTCAACCTTGCCGCCGCCAACCAGGCGCTCGCACACCACACGGCGGACCATATCGAAGCGGTCACGGCATTCGTCGAGAAGCGCAAACCGAAGTTCGAGGGACGGTAATCGACCTTTCGCCGGCCGGTCCGGCCGGCGTCCGGGACCGACACCCTCGGCGCGCGGAGCCGGGCTGACAATCGGCAACGTAAAACAGTAACCTCGCTGCGCAACCAGTCGGAGGCGACGATGGCGAAGGGCGTGTGCGCGCGGCCGCCGGGGATCGGCGACGTGCAGAGCGAAGTGACGGTCGTGGACGAGGATGAGACGCGCGTCGCTGAGCTCGAATTGGCGCCGAACCAGGCGCTGCATTGGCACTACCACACGAATTTCGACCGCATGTATTGCCTTTCGGGCACGATCGTCGTGGAAACGCGGATGCCGCTCGAGCGGCACGAATTGAAGCCCGGCCAGCATTGCCACGTGCCGGCGCGCAAGGCGCACCGCGTGCTCAATCCGGACAATTCACCGTCGCGCTATCTGATTATCCAGGCCGGCGCCGCGTACGATTATTTTCCGATCGACGCGCTGAATCCGGCGAAGGGGTAGGTCCCACGACAGTAATCCCCGTCACCCCGGACAAGCGCCCCTCGGCGTGCCGATCCGGGGTCCATCGAAATGGCGGAGCGATTTCCGGATCCCGGCTCTTCGCTGCGCTGCGGCCGGGATGACAATGAACCGAGCGAACTGCCTTTTTACGAAAACTTCTTCAGCGCCACGACGGCATTCAGGCCGCCAAACGCGAACGAGTTCGACAAAGCGCCGTGGATCGGCTTGCGGCGCGCGGTGTTCGGCACGTAATCCAGATCGCATTCCGGATCCGGCACGTCGTAGTTCGCGGTCGGCGGCATGACGCCTTCGGCGACCGCCTTGACGACGCCGACCATTTCGATCGCGCCGGCGCCGCCGAGCGCGTGGCCGTGCATCGACTTGGTCGAGGAGATCGCCAGTTTGCGCGCATGCTCGCCGAAAGCTTTCTTGATCGCGCGCGTCTCGCACCCGTCGTTGGCGCCGGTGCCGGTGCCGTGGGCATTGATGTAGTCGAACTGATCGGCGTTGAGGCCCGAAGTCTTGATCGCCTGGCGCATCGCCGCCGCGGCGCCGTCTTCGGACGGTACGACGATATCGCCCGCGTCGGCGCTCATGCCGAACCCGCAGACTTCGGCGTAAATGCGCGCGCCGCGTTTTTTCGCGTGCTCGAGTTCTTCGAGTACGACGATGCCGGCCCCTTCGCCGAGCACCATGCCCTTGCGGTTCTTGGTGAACGGCCGGCATGTGTCGGGCGCCATCACGCGCACGCTCTCCCAGGCGCGAATGGCGCCCAACGTAAGACTCGCTTCGCTGCCGCCGGTCACCGCCGCGCGCGCGCGACCCGCGCGGATCATCCAGTAGGCATCGCCGATCGCATGATTGGCCGACGAGCACGCGCTGGAAACGGAATAGGACGGCCCGCGAATCCCGTGCTTCATGGTGATCTGACTGGTAGCGGCGCTGACCATCTGTTTTGGAATGGTCATCGGGTGGATGCGCTGCGCCTTCTGCCGGTACATTTTCTCGAACGATTCGTCGAGCGTGATGAAGCCGCCGGCACCGGTGCCCGTGATGCACGCGGTCTCGATGCCGAGATCGCTGCGGAAATCGAGGCCCGAATCGGCGATCGCCTCCTTCGCCGCGATCAGCGCGAACTGGGAAAACCGATCCAGCAGCAGCAATTCGCGGTCGGAAAAATGCGTCAGCGGATCGTAATTCTTGACCTCGGCGCAGATTTTGATGTTCAGCAGCGCCGGATCGACGCAGGTCGTCGTTCCGATGCCGCTGCGGCCGTTGCTCAAGGCATCCCAGAAATCCACCGCATTGTGACCGAGCGGCGAAATGGACCCGATCCCGGTAACGACGACGCGAAGCCCGTTCGATGAATTCATGAGGTTCAGGCCGCGCCCGGCTTAGCCGGTGATGCGGCCTGCTTCTCGGCGATCAGCCGCTTCACGCCGGAAACGACGTCGCTGAGCGTTTCCAGTTTGAAGCTTTCCTGATCCTGCGGCACATAGATGTCGAATTCGTCCTCGATGCCGAACAGAATCTGCACCATGTCGAGCGATTCGATCTTCAGATCGGTCAATTTCTCTTCGGGTTTGAGGAGCGCACGGTCCAACCGCGCCTCCTTGGCGATGATATCGAAGATTTTCTCTTGAACTTCATCCATTGCCGGATCGCCTCCGTTGCCCAACGCTCAAGGGCCCCCTACCTCTGAGCCGGGCCGGAATCGCTCTTTCCGGCCAACGCAGCTTTGAGTTCCGCCACGTCCTTAATCAATCTTTTCAATCTCTTCAAGTTCATCATTTCCTCGATGAAGGTCTCCTTGGGCACCGCGGGGTAGCCGCCGTAAACGGCCCGCGCCGGGATGCTCGTGCCGACGCCCGAACCGGCCGCCACCACCGCGTCGTCGCCGATCCGCAGATGGTCGCCGACGCCGACCTGGCCGGCCAGCACGACGCGGTCGCCGATCACCGTACTGCCGGCGACCCCGACCTGCCCGGCGATCAGGCAATTGGCTCCGATCGTGGTGTTGTGGGCGATCTGGCTCAGATTGTCGATTTTGGTGTTTTTCTTGATCACCGTGGCGCCCAAGGTGGCGCGGTCGATCGCCACGCAGGCGCCGATTTCGACGTCGTCCTCGATCACGACCGTGCCATGGGAATTGATGCGCAAAATCTCCAAATTTTGCACTTCGACGGTATTCGCACCGCCGATGCCCGTGACCGCGTCGATGCTCATGGCGCCCGGCGTCGCATAGCTGAAACCGTCGCTGCCGATGACCGCGTTCGGCTGCACGATGACGCGCGCGCCGATGCGCACGCGGTCGCCGATGCGCACACCGGGATGAATAAGGCAATCCGCCCCGATCACGGCATCGCCGCCGACCGTCACCTGGGCCAGAAGCAGCGTCCCTGCGCCGATTCGGGCGCGCGGACCGACATAACTGAGCGGCCCGACGGCCGCGCCGGCCTCGACCACGGCGGTCGGATCGACCACGGCGCTCGGATGCACGCCGGTCGGCCGCGCGATCGGGACATTGAACAGATCGAGCAGCTGGCCGAGCGCGTAGCGCACGTTCGCGACCCGCAGTCCGCCTTTGAACCTGGTCAGATCCAGATCCCGATCCGCACCGACCACCGCAGCCTTTGCCGCCGTTCCGGACAGCGCACGATACGCCGCGTCGTCCATCGCCAACGCCAGATCCTGCGGGCCGGCCAATGCCGGATGCTGGACGCCGCGCACTTCGTACGAGCCGTCGCCGACGATTTGAGCTTTCAGGCGCTCGCCCAAATCCGCCAAGCGCAGCGGGCGCGGATCGAAATTTAGCTTCGGCACGAACGCCTCCAACGGTCGATGGGGCCCGCGCGCGCGACGCCGGCCGCCGGATTAAGGGGACGGCGGCCCCGAAACGCAAGCCGAAACGTCAAGCGGAGCGACCCGGCAACGGCCTGCAAGGCCAATATTAGTAAATATAAATTCTAGATATTTACTATTTGGCAATATATTATTACTGACTATTATTACAATAATTCTTAAAATAACTTATGAATTTTGAAGTAAAATAGTATAAATATAGTAAATATTTAATTTCAATTTCAGAAAAAGAATATTAAAATTTACTCGTTTTACTGGACGTTGCTCAACCAGTTGCTTTAAATGGTGTTACCGAATGCTTAATGCCCCCTGCGGGGTGGCATCGAATTGTGGGATAGCACGCATGAACGATCGGGCCGAACCCCAACAGACCATTCCTTTGACGTCGCCGGCCCACGCGGCAGCGGATGATTTCGAACATATCGTGTTCCGGGACGACATGATCGACGCGCCGGACGTGGACGGAACCTGGAACTGGGGCGAAACGCGGGTCGAACCGACCGATGGCTGGGATCTCGTGCCGTTCGTCGAAGGCGCGGATACGGTCATGTTGCCCGACGCAACCGAACGTTGGCAGCATTTCAATCGGTTGGGGCAGGAGCAGGCTCTGGCCGAGTATGCGACGGGCGGACTTGCCTCGGCGGCGCTGGCGGTCGATCCGATGCAAACCATGCCGCACCCTGGACGCGCGGTGCGCCGCGCGTGGCCGCGCCGGGCGATGATGGCGGGCGTCGGCGTGATCGCATTGGCCGGCATACTGTATGGCGCCAGCCTGTTCGATAGCCGCGCCGCGGTCGGCTTGTTTCAAGGCAAGACCGCCTCGGCCGAAAAATAGCGACCGGTACATCGGGACGCGGCGCGCTCGCGCCTGCGACCGGCAAAGGCGCCCACGCGATTCTTTTTCGCTTAACGGCGTAAACTTAACAGTGTTAAGTTGAAACGTTGGACCGGCCCGGACCGGTCCCGTGATCGCTTGGAAAATCCCGACCGCATGACCCGTGCCTCGACCCGCACGATCGCCGCGCATGGCGCCGACGCCGCCGTCCGGCATGGCGCCGACCGGCGCGCACAAATTCTGGAAGCGGCGCGCGAGCTGTTCCTGGCCGAAGGATTCGACCGCACCTCGATGCGCAACATCGCCGCCCGCATCGGCATCTCGCCGACCGCGATCTATCTTTATTTTCAGGACAAGCACACGCTTTTGCACGCGCTCGGCGAGCAGTTGATGGAACGGCTGTTTCCGCTGTTCGTCTCGAAGTGGCAAAGCGAGCAGGATCCGGCCCTGAAACTGCGTTTCGTGCTCGACACGTTCGTCGAGTATGGCCTCGCGAACCCGGCCGAGTATCGCCTGCTGTTCATGTCGACCGAATGCAGCATCGGACAACCGGGCCATCGGCCGGCCCCGGGCGACCCGCTCGACGAAACCGACAAGGGCATGCAGACCTTCGCGCTGCTGCAGCAGGCGATCGGCGAAATGATCGCGCAGGGCCGCTATCGCGACGGCGATCCGGCGATCATGGCGGAGTTGATGTGGGCGTCGTGCCATGGCTTGATCACGCTGCTGATCACGCACCCGCATTTTCCCTGGTCGCCGCGCAAGGCGCTGGTCGAAGGCATGCACAAGCTGCTGCTGAGCGGCTTCGCCGCCGAACCGGCCGCTCAGTCGACCGCGCCGGTCGCGCGCAGGAAATCCACCGTCAAGCGGTAACACGCCTCGGGTTCCTCGATTTGCAGGAAGTGCGTCGTGCGTGGCACGCGCGCGTAGGCAAGGCCCTGTTCGATCGCCGCCGCGTGGCAAAGCACCGCCGGCGTCGGGCAGAGTTCGAAATTGGGATCGCCGCCGATCACCATCGTCGGAATCGGCAGCCGGTGCAGCCGCGGCCAAAGCAATCCGTCGACATTTCGGGCAAACACTTGCGACTCGTACAGTTTCGGACAGGCGAGCGTCCAATTTCCGGCCACGTCGTCGCGCCGCAGCGTGGCGCGGGCCATCAATTCGGGCGCGCCTTTCACCCAGCGCTGGAAATTGCGGCCGGTGGCGAACTGCCCGGCGAGGATCGAAGGGTCGGCATAGCGATCCGGACGCCGCCGTGCGAGCGCCGCCATATCAGCCATGTCCTCTTCCTCGAGCGTCATCAATCGGTGGCCCGGCGGCGGGAACAGCGGCGAATCGAACAGAATCAGCGGATCCCAGCGCGGACCGCGATCGAGCGACTGCGCGATCGCAATGATCGACGACAGCGAATGAAATGCGCCGGCGGTCCGCTTGCGGCCGAATTCAACCTGGATCGTCTCGTACAGCAGTTCGAAATCTTCGACGAACTGCCGCCAATTGTGTCCGGCTTCGGTATGCAGCGGATTGCGCCCGTGATTGCGCACGTCGAACACGACGACGTCGAAATCCGCGCAGAAATTGCGCCAGTACGGCCAGTAGCCGTCGATCGCCAGCCCGTTGCCGTGGCTGAACGCGATGCGCGGGCCGGCTGGATTGCCGTGGCGGCGCAACAGCACAACCGCGCCGTCCGACATCGTCACCGGGACAGTTCGGTTCGGCTCGGGAACGACGAGTTTTTCGGTCACGGGGTCGGCAATCGGGCGTTCGATGTGGGCGGGAAGGTCGGAATGGCGGGGAAATCGAAAGCGAAAGTCGCGGCACCATAGCGGCGCGGTGCGCCCAGGCAAGTGCCAATCGCGCAACGTCGCGTTTCGTCGACGCGATATGCGCCGCGCTCAGCCGATGAATTCGCCGCGCTGGGGACTTTACCGGCGCGCGTCGACAGCGCACTATGCCGCCTCCTCGCTCTGCCTCCCGACTTGGACCCAATGAACGACGACCCTTTCGGCGGTCACCGGCGCCAGATTCTAGCAACGCTCATGGCGCTCGCCGTCGTGGCCTGCCTCGCGATCGCGGCTGCGATCGGCGCCGACACTTTGGCGCCCCGGCTGGATTGGCTGAAGGGCGCGATGCTGCGCCACCTGAACGCGTATTTCACCCTGATCGTGGCGTTGATTCTCGGCTTCTGCCTCTGGCTGATGGTCGGTCCGCTCGGTTCGATGCGGCTCGGGCCCGACGGCGACAAGCCGGATTTCTCGTTCGTCACCTGGCTGGCGCTCATGCTCGGCGCCGGCATGGGAATCGGCCTGTTCTTCTGGGCGGTCGCCGAACCGGTGCATCATTTCATCGACAATCCGTTCATGCCGGCGGGCGTCGGCAAGACCGAGGCCGCGCTGCCGGTTGCGATCCGGCTCACCCTGTTTCATTGGGCACTGCACCCGTGGGCGATCTATGCCGTGGTCGGCATGGCGCTGGCCTTCGCGGCCTATCGGCGCGACCAGCCGCTGCGACCCAGCGCGGGCCTTTATCCGTTTCTAGGCGCCAGGAGCCGCGGCCAACTGGGCGCCATGGTCAATCTTGTCGCCACCGCCGGCACCGTGATCGTGATGGCGACGTCGCTGGCGATGGGCGTGCATCATCTCGATACCGCGCTGGCCAACTACTTCGATTATCAATCGTTCGACAGCGTCGCCCGGGCGACCGCGCTGGCGACCGCGAACAAGGCGCGCGCCGACGGAATCGCCGACCTGCCGCGCATCGCGGCGCTGGTCAAGGACGCGCTGCCGGTACCGTTCATGCTGATCGCGATGGTCGCGTTCGTATCGCTGTTCAGCGCTTTGCTGCTGATCGTCGGCGACGGCCGAATGTTGTCGCGCCTTGCGGTGTTCGGCCTGTGCCTGATGGGCTGCTTCGCTCTGGCGCTGCTGGTGTTGGGACCGACCCGCAACCTGCTCGATCTTGCGGTCCAATCGCTCGGCGAATATCTCGGTCGGCTCGTCGAATTGAGCTTCTGGACCGGCGCGGAAGCGCCGAAATCCGGCTGGCCCGGCGCCTGGACCAGCTTCTACTGGGGCTGGTGGATCGCGCTGGCGCTGCCGGTCGGCACGTTCATCGCGCGCATTTCGCGCGGACGCACCGTGCGCGAGTTCGTAGCCGGCGCGGTGATCGCACCCTCCGTCGTGATCACCGTTTGGATCGCCGTGCTGGGCGGCGCCGGTTTGAACGCCGACCTCGCGCAGCCCGGCAGTTTCGCCGATCCGATCCGGAGCGATCCGACGCAGGCCGTCGTGATCGTCGCCAAGATCGTGCAGCCGCAAATATTCGGCCTCGGAATCGACGGGTTGCGCTTCGTGCTCACGGCCATGGCGGTCCTGCTGATTGCGATCTATTTCGTGCTCTCGCTGAGCACCAGCGTCGCCACGATGGCGATCTTGAACGCCGAGGACCCGCTGCGCCCCAGCCCCCAACAGCGTGCGTTCTGGGCACTGCTGATCGGCGCGATCGCGGCGACGCTGCTGGTATTCGGCGCGACCGACACCGCGCACGTGCTCGAGACGATTGCGTTCCTGACCGCGGTGCCGGTGTCGATCCTCCTGATCGGCTACGCGATCGGCCTGGCCGACGGCCTGCGCCGCGAGAGGGCCGAGATGCTGCGGCGCGCCATGGCCGCCCGCGCCCGCTCGGAAAAGAGATAAGTATTTGATTTGTTGACAATATTTCAGGTCGAAAAAACTTCAAATTTGAGATAGAAATTTCCCAACGATAATGTTTTCAAGCGGGGGCAGTTCATGAGCGTCAAATCCGACATCGAAATCGCGCGCGAAGCCACGATGCGGCCGATCGAACAGGTCGGCGCCAAACTGGGCATCCCGGAAAAGGATCTATTCCGCTACGGCCCGCACAAAGCGAAATTGTCGGCCGAGTTCATCGGCTCGTTGGCGAACAAGCCCGAGGGGAAACTCATTCTGGTCACGGCAATCTCGCCGACGCCGGCCGGCGAAGGCAAGACGACGACCACGGTCGGTTTGGGCGACGGGCTCAATCGCATCGGCAAGAAGGCGGCGATCTGTCTGCGCGAACCGAGCCTCGGCCCCTGCTTCGGCATGAAGGGCGGCGCCGCCGGCGGCGGCTACGCCCAAGTCGTGCCGATGGAAGACATCAACCTCCACTTCACCGGCGATTTCCACGCCATCGGCGCCGCGCACAATCTTTTGTCGGCGATGCTCGACAACCACGTCTATTGGGGCAACGAGCTCGACATCGACGTGCGCCGCGTCACCTGGCGCCGTGTCCTCGACATGAACGACCGCGCGCTGCGCGATATCGTCGTCTCGCTGGGCGGCGTCGCCAACGGTTTCCCGCGCGAGACCGGCTTCGACATCACGGTCGCATCCGAAGTCATGGCGATCTTTTGCCTGGCGACCGATATGGCGGATCTCAAGAAGCGCCTGGGCAGCATCGTCGTCGCGCAGACGCGCGGCCGCAAGGCGGTGCGCGCCCGCGATCTCAAGGCCGACGGCTCGATGGCGGTGCTGCTGAAGGACGCGATCATGCCGAATCTGGTGCAAACGCTCGAAGGCAATCCCGCCTTCGTGCATGGCGGTCCGTTCGCCAACATCGCGCACGGCTGCAATTCCGTGATGGCGACCAAGACCGCGTTGAGACTGGCCGATTACGTCGTCACCGAAGCCGGGTTCGGCGCCGATCTGGGGGCCGAAAAATTCTTCGACATCAAATGCCGCAAGGCCGGATTGAAACCGGCGGCGGCAGTCATCGTCGCCACCGTGCGTGCGCTCAAGATGCATGGCGGTGTGGCCAAGGACGATCTGAAGAAGGAAAACGTCGCGGCGGTGAAGGCTGGATTGGCCAATCTCGGCCGCCATATCGAGAACGTCGCCAAGTTCGGCGTGCCGGCAGTGGTCGCGATCAACCGGTTTATCGCCGACACCGATGCCGAACTCGCCGCGGTCCAGGAGTTCTGCAAGACGCTCGGCGTCGAGGCGCTCGACTGCACCCATTGGGCGGACGGCAGCAAGGGCACCGAGGCGCTGGCGCGCAAGGTCGCAGCCTTGGCCGAGAGCGGCAAATCGAACTACAAGCCGCTGTATCCGGACGACTTGAAGCTGGCGGACAAGATCCGCACCGTGGCGCAGCAGATCTATCGCGCCGCCGACGTTGCCTTCGACAAGAAGGAGCTCGATCAGCTCGCGCAGTACGAGAAGGACGGCTACGGCAATTTCCCGATCTGCATGGCCAAGACGCAGTACAGTTTTTCGACCGACCCGGACAAGAAAGGCGCGCCGACCGGACATATCGTCCCGGTGCGCGAAATCCGGCTTGCCGGCGGCGCCGAATTCCTGGTCGTCATCTGCGGCGAGATCATGACCATGCCGGGCCTGCCGAAAGTGCCGGCGGCGCACGCGATTACGCTCAACAACAGCGGCCAGATCGAAGGCCTGTTCTGATTGACCGCGCGAGCCGCCGGGCTCCGCCCGATGGCTGGACAAGCCGCAGACGCGCGAGGCCAATATGAATTGGCCGCCGCCGCGAAGCGTTTTTGCCGCGCCGCGGTCCGACCGTTTTGGATAAACTGAGCGGTGACCGACCAGCCTGCAGCCGCCCCGGGGCGGCGCCGGCGAACGCCCATGTCATTTCGATGGTGTCCAAGTGATCCACCCGGCTGCCCCGCCCGTATCTATGCGGTATTCGATGAAACGGCCCAGGGGCGAGGATCGGCGTGGCGTTGGCTCAGGCTTCGACGGCAGCGGTACAACCCGCCACAGGATGGAAACCCCGTGCAAACGGGCGATCCGGGTGGCGTCGCGAGGCTCCAGTGAGTGAGGTAAAGCCGTCCCAGGACGCGCATCTCCGGGGCTTGCTAAATCGCGTGGCCCAGCAGCAGGACCGCGACGCCTTTGCGCAACTGTTCGGCCATTTCGCGCCGCGCCTCAAGGCCTTCAACCTGCGCGCCGGCATCGATGCCGATACCGCCGAAGATCTCGCGCACGAGGCAATGATCCAAGTCTGGCGCCGGGCCGAAAGTTTCGATCCGGCCAAGGCCGCCGTGTCGACCTGGATCTTCACCATCGCCCGCAACAAGCGGATCGACCGCTTGCGCCGCGAACGCTACCCGGAGACGGTGTCCGACGAGAACCGCCCGGAGGAAATCGACAGCGCGCCGGCCGCCGACGAACGCATCGAGGCGGACCAGTATCACGGCATCGTGCGCGAAGCGGTGCGGCAATTGCCGGCCGAGCAGGCGCGCATCGTGCACATGGCGTTCTTCGAGGATAAGTCCCACTCCTCGATCGCGACGGAATTGAAGTTGCCGCTGGGCACGGTGAAATCGCGCATCCGACTGGCCTTGGCCCGGCTGCGCGAATTTGTTGCGGAGCGTGAGTAATGACGACACACCACCCGAACGACGAAATGCTGATGGAGTATGCGGCCGGCACCTTGGCCGAGCCGGTTGCGGTCGCGCTGGCGAGCCACGTCGCCTTGTGCGCGGCCTGCAACGCGCTGATCGCCAAACTCGAAGCGGTCGGCGGTGCCGCGCTCGACGACGCGGCGCCGGCGCCGCTCGCCGGCGATGCTCTGGCGCGCACCTTGGCCGCCCTCGACCGCCCGGAACCAGTTGTGGCTCAACCGCAATACGACGAGGCGACGCGCAAGCTGGTGCCGGCGCCGGTCAGGCGATATCTCGGCGGCAATCTCGGCGCCTTGAAATGGCGCAAGCAAGGCAAGAGCGTCGAGCGTGCCACGCTCGACTCGGGCAACCCGGCGTACAGCATGTTCCTGCTGCGCGTGAAGGAGGGCCAGCCGTCCGCCATTCATACGCACACCGGCAACGAATTCACGATCGTGCTGTCGGGCGCCTACACCGACGGCAGCCAGCGGTTCGGCCGCGGCGATTTCCAGCACGCCTCGCCCGACATCAATCACATCCCGATTGCCGAAGCCGGCCAGGCCTGCATATGCCTGGTGGTATTGGACGCGCCGATCAAATTGACCGGCCCGATCGGCAAGTACTTCAACCGCTTCGTGCCGTTCTGAACGTTTCGACGCGTCGCGGCCGGCACGCAGACCTAACGCGATGGTCATAAGCATGAAATCGGCCTGGATCACCGGCGCAAGCTCCGGCATTGGCCGGGAACTCGCCCTGCAACTGGCGCGCGCCGGTTGGCTGGTCCTTGCCAGCGCCCGCAACGGACCCGGACTTGCCGAACTGGCAAAAGAAGCGGGCGACGATGCCGGCCGGATCGTCGCCTGCCCGCTCGACGTGACCGTGTCGAGCGCGGTCGCCGCGGCGGCGACCGCGATCACGGACGCGCACGGCGCGCCTGATCTGGTCGTCCTCAACGCCGGCACCTACATACCCATGTCGCCGGAGACGTTTTCCGCGGTGCAGTTTCGCATGCAGCTCGACGTCAATCTCATGGGCGCCGTAAATGTGCTCGAGGCGTTGCTGCCCGCGCTGATCGCGCGCCGGCGGGGCCACGTGGTATTGGTCGCCTCGGTCGCGGGCTATCGCGGCTTGCCGACCAGCGAAGCGTACGGCGCCACCAAAGCGGCACTAATCAATCTTGCCGAATCGCTCAAGCTCGACCTCGCGCGCCACGACATCAAGGTGCAGCTGGTCAACCCGGGCTTCGTCGCGACGCCGCTGACCGCCAAGAACAGCTTCAAGATGCCGTTCCTGATGCCGGTCGACAGAGCCGCCGCGCGCATGATCGCCGGCATGGCATCGGACCGGTTCGAAATTACCTTTCCGAAGCGCTTTACCTGGCAGCTCAAGGCGCTGCGGCTTCTGCCGTATCGGGTTTATTTTTGGCTCGCGCGAAAGATCACCAAGGTCTAGCCATCGGCTGCGGACCGGCGCCGAGCGCGGCCTGATCGAGCCTGCGGAACGCGAGCATCAGCCTGCCGACGCGGAACCCGAATTTGGTGGCGTCGTTGACATTGATCACCATGCCGTCGGGTTCGAGATACATGCGATCGTCGAACGCCAGCATCGTGCTGCGCTGCTTCATTTGCACGTTCATGCGATAGCGCCAGGCGATGCCGTTGCCCCGAAAACGGCCGACCGCCTCGCCGTCGATGTCCGCGGCGGTCGCGCGCAGGCTCCCATCGCCCGCCTTCCGGATCCGCCAGTCGCGGCGCAGCGAGCGGCCGTCGGCATAACGGAAAAGCTCCGACAGCACGAACGCGTCGCCCTGCCATTGGCCGAACGTGTCGACCGCCATGCGCAGCCGCACCGTGCGGAAGCGATCCTCGAACACGCCGGTGCCGCGGGTGCGGCCATGAAAGTAACCGAGCATGTCGAAACTGCGCGGAAAGCTGGCTTCCGACGCGACCGGGCCGCATGCGCGGTCGAACAGGGCGGACGCGGACTCGGTCATTCGCGCGCCAACACCAGCTGGCGCACATCGATATTGCCGGCGCGAAACCCGCCTTCGCAGTAGGCCAGGTAATAGAGCCACATGCGGCGGAAGCGTTCGTCGAAGCCAAGCGTGGAAATGCGCGGCCAGGCGGCGAGAAACCGTTCGCGCCACACGGCGAGCGTGTCGGCGTAATGCTGGCCGAATCCGTCGTCGCCGTGCCACTTCAACCCGGCGCCGACGACGTGCGCCTTGAGCGCTTCGGGCGACGGCAGCATGCCGCCGGGGAAAACATATTTCTGAATGAAGTCCGTGCCGCGGCGATAGGCGCGGAACAGTCTGTCGTCGATGGTGATGATCTGGAGCCCGGCGCGGCCGCCGGATTTCAGCGACTCGCGCAGTTTGCCGAAAAACGCCGGCCAGTATTTCTCGCCCACCGCCTCGAACATCTCGATCGAGGCGACGCGATCGAACTGGCCGTTCACGTCGCGGTAGTCGCGCAGATCGACGGTGACTTTCTCGTTCAATCCTTCGCGAAAGATCCGCTCGCGGGTGAAATTGAACTGCTCCTTCGACAGCGTGATGGCGGTCACCCGCACGTCGCGCTCGCGCGCGGCGAGACTGGCGAAATGCCCCCAGCCGCAGCCGATTTCAAGCACCCGATGGCCCGGCCTTGCGTCGATCTGGTCGAGCAGGCGGCGGCACTTGTGCCGCTGCGCTTCCTCGAGCGACTGCGCCGGGCTGGCGAAGATCGCCGACGAATAGGTCAGCGTCGGGTCCAGCCATTGTTCGTAGAAATGATTGCCGAGATCGTAATGGTAGGCGATGTTGCGGCGGCTGCCGTCCTTCGAATTGTCGCGCAGGTGGTGGCGCAGCCGATCGAAAGCGCGCAGCACGGTCGCCGACCCGCGCGGTTCCGGCCTCGCCCGGCGATGCACGGCGGCGAGCTCGATCAGCGCCGCGAGATCCGGGCTGTCCCAATCGCCGTCCATGTAGGATTCCGCGAAGCCGGTGGCGCCGTTCAACATCAGGCGCCACAACGGCCGCAGGTTTTCGAGCGTAATTTCGGCGATCGGGCCAGAAACGCCAGTTTCGATTCGCGTCGCCGCGCCGTCGGGCCAGCGGATCGAAAGACGTCCGCAGGTCAACTCGCGCCGCAGCAGCCGTTCGGCGACCGCGCGCGGGCCGAAGCGCGCAATGCTGGCGCCGATTTCCCTCTCGTGTCTCATGGCTTCCCCCCGGAGTCCGTGACAGGCCGCGAGACGATAGCCGGCGGCGCCGACTTGTCCAGGGGGTCGACGGGTCCGCCGCGGCCGAAAATGCGGTGCGCGTAGTAGCGGGCGCCCTTCCGCCACAGGCGGAACGCATGCCAGTGAATCGAGGCGATGACTTTCAGGCTCATCAGCGGATAGGCGAAGAAGCAGCGCAGCAACTCGCGGTCGGTCAGCGGCGCGCGCGTGCCGGTCCACGCCGCGCGGAGAATCTCGCCTGCGCCGCCGTACTCGCGGATGAACAGCGAAAAGCGGGCGTCCGGCGGCGTCAGGTGAAACTCGTAGCGCGCCGCCATTTCGATAAACGGCGAGACATAGAACGCCTTGTCGCACGCTTGGCGCAGCCGCCCATCGGCGCCCGCCGCCGCCGGCAGCACGTAGCTGTGCCGCTCGCCGAACGTGTTGTGCACTTCGTATATGATAGCGGCCAGTGCGCCGGCGTCGTTGCGGCAGAAATAGACGCTGAGCGGATTGAACACGTAGCCGAACAGGCGCGGGAAGCACAGCAGCGAAATATGCGCGCCGGCATCCGCCAGGCCATGCTCCGCCAAGCGCCGGCGCGCCCAGTCGGCCGGATGCTCGACGGTCTTGTCGCCGTGGTCACGGTAATGGAAGCCAAACAGATTGAACCGATTGACCGAGAACAGGCGCAGCCGTCGGTGCAGCGTATCGAGCTCGTCCAGGTCGATCACCATGCCGAACACGCGATAGCGGAAATGATGCCGGACCGGCTGCAAGCGCTGATGCACGACATGGCCGCGATAGATGGTCGATCTCATGCCGCCCTCGCCCATTCCAGCGCCCGTGCGCGCGCGGACGTCGATCCGGCCGGCGCCACATCGGTCGTCCACGGCACGTCCGCGCCCAGCGCCCGGGCGACCGCGATGCCCGCGCGCAGCGCGTCTTCGTGGAACCCGTGTCCGCAATAACTGCCGCAAAACCAGGTGCCGCGGACACCCTGAATGTCGTCCAGCCGGCGCTGGGCGTTCAGGGCGGCCAGATCGAACTGCGGGTGCTCGTAGGCGAAACGGCGTTCGACCAGATCGGGTTGCGGCTCGCGCAGCGGATTGAGGCTGAGAAAAAGCGGCGAATTCGCCGGCAGGTTCTGCAGCCGGTTGAGCCAATAGGTAACCGAAACCGGCGATCCTGCGTCCGGGTTCCCCTGGTCGTTCCAGTCGGCCAGGTAATTCCAGCTCGCCCAGGCCGCTTTGCGCACCGGCATCAGGGCGGGATCGCGATGCAGCACCGCTCGGTTGGGCTGGTAGGCGAAGGCGCCGAGGATCGCCCGCTCGCGCCCGTCCGCGTCGGCGAGCATGCGCAAGGCCTGATCCCCGTGCGCCGCGACGACCACATGATCGAAGCCTTGCCAGCCGAAACGCTCGGTGAAGAGCCGCGTTTGACCCGCCGCGCGCAGGATCGACGTAACCGGCGTCGCGGTGTGCACGACGCAAGCCATCGAAGCCGCCATGGCTTGCACATAGCGGCGACTGCCGCCGGTGACCGTGCGCCAGCGGGGCCGCCGGGCGACCTGCAGGAGTCCGTGATTGTCGCAGAAGCGCAGGAAGCTCGCCGCCGGGTAATCGAGCAGCGAGTCCATCGTACCCGACCAGATCGCGGCGGCCATCGGCAGCAGATGCAGCTTGCGGAAATCCTCCGAATAGCCGCCGGCATCGAGCAATTGGCGCAGCGAAACATGTTCAAGGCCAGCGTCCGCGCCGCGCCCGCGATGGGCGCGGTAATAGCGCAAGATCTCGCCGAGCAGCGCCCAAAAGCGCGGGCTGACGACGTTCGATCCCTGCGCGAACAGGCCGCGCAATTTCGAAGCCCCGGCATACTCGAACTTTCCGTCCGCCACCGACACCGAGAACGACATGTCGCTGGCCTCGGTCGCAACGCCGAGCTGGCGAAACAGGGAAATCAGGTTCGGATAGGTGCGCTCGTT
>JBFWYO010000016.1:0-59348 GCA_050186335.1 Alphaproteobacteria bacterium
CACGTGCGTCGTTACATTCCAGTGACATTAAAGAGCGTCGTATTTTTCGTCGTCGATTTCTCTCACTCCAATTTCGCTCAAGGAAATTTTTCTTCCCGCTACGATCATCCGCGCCGCATTCGTTTTTCGATAGGCTTCAAAAAGTTGGTTTCTTGTTCGGCAAACTCGGAACGCTGCGACGCGAATCGAGGCGGGGAAAAGTTTGTCGGAGCAAACTGGTGGAAACGACGTTGACGGAGCGGACTTTGTCATACGGCGGCGACGTCACACCGCAAGACGCGTGGCAGGCGATCACCACGGACAACGATGCCGTGTCGATCGTCGTGCGCGCCAAACCCGAATCGAAGTTCGTGGGCGTGCCG
Source organism: Alphaproteobacteria bacterium (assembly GCA_050186335.1). Taxonomy (GTDB): domain Bacteria; phylum Pseudomonadota; class Alphaproteobacteria; order Bin65; family Bin65; genus JBFWYO01. Next base: position 363 of record JBFWYO010000016.1, read on the forward strand.
GATCTTTCGCGAGCCGGCAAGCAGCCCGTATTGGTTGAGTGGCGGAGTTCTCCGAGCATGGCGCAGCACCCGTCGTTTGCGGATCGGGCGCGCCGGGGCGTCGGCGCCTGCTTCGACGCCTCGGGCGGTTTCGAGGGCGATCTGTTCGGGGGCGATCTGGACGGGCTTAGACATCGGGGTGCGACCGGCGGCAGGCAGGCCGCTGGCCCGCCCCGGAGGCAAAGCTGAAGGCTTTGCGAGGGGGCAGTGGGGGTTAAACGGTCGCGCCGCCGGGCGATGGCCGAAAAAGAAGAAAAGTTCACGGGACAGGGGATGCATGACCGTCAAGCAGAATAAGGGTCCGGAGTTGGATGCTCAGTGGGCGCGCGTGCGCGCCAAGCTGCGCACCGAGTTCGGCGATGCGGCGTTCAAGAGCTGGCTTAAGCCCTTGACTCTGCATGGAATTCACGATGGCAGCGTACAGCTGGCGGTATCCACGCGATTCTTGCGCGATTGGGTCGTCAATAATTACGGCGAGCGCCTGAAGGCGCTCTGGCGGGAGGAAATTCCCGGCATTTCGGGCCTGAACGTGTTCGTCGACAGCACGCCGCACGCGAGTTCGGCGGCCCGGCGCGACGAGGCGGTCGATAAGGCGCCGTTGCAGCCGCTACGGGTTGCGCCCGACCGGAGCTTCGGCCCGCGTCCGGAAGATTCGGCGACCAACGGCGAATTCGGCGCGCTGCTCGACAAGCGCTTCACGTTCGAAGGCTTCGTGGTCGGAAAATCCAACGAGTTGGCGCACGCCGCCGCCCTGCGCGTGGCCGATGCAAAGTCGGTGCCGTTCAACCCGCTGTTCCTGTACGGCGGGGTCGGCCTCGGCAAGACGCACCTGATGCACGCGATCGCCTGGCGCATCACCCAGCGCGACCCGAAGCGCCGCGTCGTCTATATGTCGGCCGAAAAATTCATGTATCTGTTCATCCGCGCGCTGCGGTTCAAGGATACCATGGCCTTCAAGGAACAATTCCGCTCGGTCGACGTGCTGATGATCGACGACGTGCAGTTCATCAGCGGCAAGGATTCGACCCAGGAAGAGTTCTTCCATACGTTCAACGCGCTGGTCGATCAGAACCGCCAGGTGGTGATCTCGGCCGACAAATCGCCGTCCGACCTGGAAGGGCTCGAGGAACGGCTGCGCTCGCGCCTGGGCTGGGGCCTGGTCGCCGACCTGCATCCGACCAATTACGAGCTGCGCCTGTCGATCCTGCAGGCCAAGGCCGACGGCAAGGGCGTGGCGATCCCGCCCAAGGTGCTGGAATTTTTGGCCCACAAGATCACGGCGAACATCCGCGTGCTCGAGGGTGCGCTCAACCGAATCGTCGCGCACGCGCAACTGGTCGGCCGCGAAATAACCTTGGAATCCACGCAGGAGGCGCTGCACGACGTGCTGCGCGCGAACGATCGCCATGTCACGATCGAGGAAATCCAGAAGCGCGTGTGCGAACATTACAATCTGCGGATGGCCGACATGCACACGGCGCGGCGCGCGCGCGCGGTTGCGCGCCCGCGGCAGGTGGCGATGTACCTGGCCAAGCAATTGACCGTGCGCTCGCTGCCGGAGATCGGACGTAAATTCGGCGGCCGCGACCACACCACGGTGATGCATGCCGTGCGCAAGATCGAGGAGCTGCGCTCGCTCGATAACGGCATTTCCGAGGACCTCGATTTGCTGCGCCGGATGCTCGAAGGTTGAGCCCGGCGCATCGGTGCGCGCGAGCGATCCGGTGGCGCCGAAAACACGGTAAAAACCCCAGTATTTCTGCGGCTTTCGCGGCGCCTTCGGCGCTGCGAAAATTATCCTGTACACGGCCGTTTTTGCTATACTTTGCGCAGTGGTTTCGGCGGCCCATGGGTCGGCACTTTCGGTGCCGCCGGGGCAAGCCGCCGGCCGCGCCTTTTAGTTGAACTCCCCTTCGGTCAAAACAACCAAAACAATCGACCAGCACCGCCATGAAACTGACCATCGAACGCGCCGCCCTGCTTCGCTCGCTTGCCCACGTGCAGAACGTGGTCGAACGGCGCAACGCCATTCCGATCCTGTCCAACGTGCTGATCGAAGCCAAAGACGGACGATTGCATCTCGCCACCACCGACATGGATATCGCCATCGTCGATTCGAGCGAGGCTGCGGTCAAGCAAGAGGGCTCGACGACGGCGCCCGTACACACGCTCTACGATATCGTGCGCAAGCTGCCCGAAGGGGCGCAGGCCGAACTGTCGCTCAACAACGACGGCAGCCTGCTGCAACTGCGCGCCGGGCGTTCGAATTTCTCGCTCTCGTGCCTGCCGAAGGAGGATTTTCCGGTCATCGCCGAGGGCGCCCTGCCGCATGAATTCCAGCTGGCGGCCGAGGATTTGCGGACGCTGATCGATTGCACCCGTTTCGCCATTTCGACCGAGGAAACAAGGTACTACCTGAACGGCATTTACTGCCACGCGGCCAGCGCCGACGGCGTGAAGGTCCTGCGCGCGGTGGCGACCGACGGCCACCGGCTGGCCCGGCTGCAAATGCCGCTGCCCGAGGGCGCCGCCAACATGCCGGGCGTCATCGTGCCGCGCAAAGCCGTGGGCGAATTGCGCAAGCTGCTGGACGAGACCGCGGAGACGGTGACGATCGCGCTGTCCGACACCAAGATCCGCTTCAGTTTCGAAAGCGTGGTGCTGTCGTCGAAACTGATCGACGGCACGTTCCCGGATTACGACCGCGTGATTCCGCAGAACAACGACAAGATCCTCGAAGTCGACACCAAGCTGCTGTCCGAGGCGGTCGATCGCGTCTCGACCATCTCGACCGAAAAGTCCCGCGCGGTGAAGCTGATGCTCGGCAAGGGCAGCCTCAGCCTGCAGGCGACCAGCCCGGATGCCGGCAGCGCCAGCGAGGAACTCGAGGTCGGCTACACCGCGGCGCCGATCGAGATCGGCTTCAATTCGCGTTACCTGCTCGATATCGCCCAGCAGATCGAAGGCGGCTCGATGCAGTTCGTGTTCGCCGACGCCGGATCGCCGACCATCATCCGCGACGCCGCCGACCAAAGTGCGTTGTACGTCCTGATGCCCATGCGTGTTTAGCGCCGCCGGCCGGACGCCGGCCGCGCGCGCTTTTCATGACCCAAGGTGACCGCCCTGTCCGCTTCGCTACGCGTCGTTCCGTCCGCTGCCGCTTCCGTTGCCATTGGTGTCACGGACGCGCGGGCGGCCGCATACGCGCTGCGCCGCGTGGCGCTGACCGATTTCCGGTCCTACGCCAGCCTGCGTCTGGCGGTTGACGCGCGGCCGGTGGTGCTGACCGGCGGCAACGGCGCCGGCAAGACCAATCTGCTCGAGGCGGTTTCGTTCCTGGCCCCGGGCCGCGGGCTGCGCCGGGCGCGCCTGAGCGATGTCGGCCACCGGCTGCATTTGGGGCGCGGCTGGGGTGTCGCCATCGAGCTGGACACGCCCGACGGCGCCCACGAGATCGGCACCGGCCTGGAAGGCGGCCAGAGCGCGGAGAGCAGCGACGAGGACGACGACGAGGCGGGCGAGACGGCGGCGACCGAACGGCGCGTCGTGCGCCTCAACGGCACGCCGGCGAAAAGCCAGACGATCCTGGCCGGGCTGCTGACCATGCTGTGGCTGACGCCCGAGATGGACCGGCTGTTCATGGATTCGGCGAGCGGACGGCGGCGCTTTTTCGACCGCATCGCGTTCGCCTTCGTGCCCGACCACGCGCGGCGTTTAAATGCCTACGAGCGCGCGCTGCGCGAGCGCCAGCGCCTGCTGCGCGACGGGCCCGCCGACGCATCGTGGCTGGCGGCGCTCGAACTTGCGCTGGCCGAAAACGGCGTCGCCGTGGCGGCGGCGCGGCTGATGGTGTTGGCGCAGCTCAATCACGCGGTGGCGGAAACCCACGGCGCCTTTCCGCAACCGTCGATCGCGCTGGCCGGCGCGCTCGAGGAACGGCTGGCGGCGGCCCCGGCGCTGGCCGTGGAGGATTGGTTCAAGGCCACGCTCGCGCGCAACCGACGGCTCGACGCCGAATCGGGCCGCGCGCAGGTCGGCCCGCACCGCAGCGACCTGCGCGTGCGCCACGTGGAAAAGGACATGCCGGCCGAACTGTGTTCAACCGGCGAGCAGAAGGCGCTGCTGATCGCGCTGACGCTGGCGACCGCGCGCCTGATCAAGAAAGTGCGCGGCACCGCGCCGATCCTGCTGCTCGACGAGATCGCCGCGCACCTGGACGAACGCCGCCGCCGCGAGCTGTTCGACGAGATCACGGCGCTGGGCAGCCAGGCCTGGCTGACCGGCACCGATACCGCTCTGTTTGCGCCGCTTGTGGGCCGCGCTCAATTTCTCACCGTCGCCCACGGGGCGGTGGTGCCGAACGAAATGGAATGACGCCATGAATGCGAAATCCGCCGAAGCCAAACGCCAGGGCGCGGAAGACTACGATGCCGAATCGATCAAGGTCCTCAAGGGCCTCGATGCGGTGCGCAAGCGCCCCGGCATGTATATCGGCGACACCGACGACGGCTCGGGCCTGCACCACATGGTCTACGAAGTCGTCGACAATTCGATCGACGAATCGCTGGCCGGTTACTGCACGCAGATCGACGTGACGCTCAACCCGGACGGCTCGGTGACGGTGACCGACAACGGCCGCGGCATCCCGGTCGAAATCCACAAGGAAGAAGGTGTATCGGCGGCGCAGGTCATCATGACCCAGCTGCACGCCGGCGGTAAGTTCGACCAGAACACCTACAAGGTGTCCGGCGGCCTGCATGGGGTCGGCGTGTCGGTGGTCAACGCGCTGTCGGAAAAGCTCGAACTGCGCATCTGGCGCAACGAGAAGGAGCATTTCCTGGTGTTCCGGCACGGCGAGCCGGACGCCGACATCAAGGTGGTCGGCGACGCGCCGGGTCGCAGCGGCACGCAGGTGAACTTCCTGCCGTCCAAGCAGACCTTCACCAAGACCGAATTCGATTTTGCCACCCTCGAACACAGGCTGCGCGAACTGGCGTTCCTCAACTCCGGCGTGCGGCTGACGCTGACGGATGCGCGCGGCGTCGAGGCCAAGCGCGTCGAGCTCTATTACGAGGGCGGCATCGAGGCGTTCGTCAAATATATCGACCGCAACAAGCAGCCGCTGCACCAGACGATCGTGGTCAAGGGTGAGAAGGACGGCATCGGCCTGGAAATGGCCATGCAGTGGAACGATTCGTACCACGAGACCATGCTGTGCTTTACCAACAACATCCCGCAGAGCGACGGCGGCACGCATCTGGCCGGCTTCCGCGGCGCCTTGACGCGCCAGATCAACCACTACGCCAACGAGGGCGGCGTCTCAAAAAAGGAGAAGCTGGCGCTGACCGGCGATGACGCGCGCGAAGGCCTGACCTGCGTGCTCTCCGTCAAGGTGCCGGATCCGAAATTCTCCTCGCAGACAAAGGATAAATTGGTCAGCTCCGAGGTGCGGCCGGCGGTCGAGAGCTTCCTGAACGAGAAGCTGCAAGAATGGTTCGAGGAACATCCGGCCGACGCCAAGAAGATCGTCGGCAAGGTGCTGGAAGCCGCCGCGGCGCGCGAAGCCGCGCGCAAGGCGCGCGAGTTGACGCGGCGCAAGGGCGCGCTCGACATGGCCTCGCTGCCCGGCAAGCTGGCCGACTGCCAGGAACGCGATCCGGCGCAGTCGGAACTGTTCATCGTCGAAGGCGATTCGGCCGGCGGCTCGGCCAAGCAGGGCCGCGACCGGCGCTTTCAGGCCATCCTGCCGCTCAAGGGCAAGATCCTCAACGTCGAGCGCGCGCGCTTCGACAAGATGCTGAGTTCGGCCGAAATCGGAACCCTGATCGCGGCCATGGGCACCGGCATCGGCCACGAGGATTTCAACATCGAGAAGATCCGCTACCACAAGATCATCATCATGACCGACGCGGACGTGGACGGCAGCCACATCCGCACGCTTCTGCTGACGTTCTTCTACCGCCAGATGCGCGCCATCATCGAAAAGGGCTATCTCTACATCGCCCAGGCACCGCTCTACAAAGTCAAGCGCGGCAAGTCCGAGCTGTATCTGAAGAACGACAAGGCGCTGGAGGATTTCCTCATCGAATCGGCGCTCGCCGAAGCGGTGTTCCACACCTATGCCGGCACGCAGATCAGCCGCCAGGATCTGAAGGCGCTGGTCGAGCAGGCGCGCAAGGTGAAGATCTATTTGCAGCCGCTAATCCGCCACATCGGCTCGCACCACGTGGTCGAGCAGTCGGCGATCGCCGGCGCGCTCAACCCGGATATCCTGTCCGACGCCAAGAAATCGCAGGCGGCGGCGCAGTACATCGCCAACCGGCTCGATGCGCTGTCGCACGAGTACGAGCGCGGCTGGCAGGGCGCGGCGTTGCCCGACGGCGGGCTGGAATTCACCCGCACCCTGCGCGGGGTGGCCGAACGCTACCGCATCGACGGCGCGGTCATTCGCAGCGCCGAAGCGCGCCGGATCGACGAGGAAGCCGCCGCGCTGCAGAAGATCTACGCGCGCCACGGCAAGTTCAAGACGCCCGACGCCGAGATCGTCGTGACCGGCCCCGTGGCACTGATCGAGGCGGTCATGCAATTGGGCCGCAAGGGCATGACGATCCAGCGCTACAAGGGCCTGGGCGAAATGAACCCGCAGCAATTGTGGGAAACCACGCTCGATCCCAACGTGCGCTCGCTGCTCCAGGTCAAGGTCAATCACGCAGAAGACGCCGACGGCATCTTCACCACGCTGATGGGCGACGTGGTCGAACCGCGCCGCGACTTCATCCAGACCCACGCGCTGGAAGTCTCGAACCTCGACGTGTGAGAGGAACACAGCACGCCGACAAAACCCTCTCCCCTTGAGGGAGAGGGTGGCAGTGCGAGCGTCAGCGAGCGATGCCGGGTGAGGGGTCCGTCGCGGAGCGACAAAGAATCTTGACCTATGACCGTCGATCGAGCGCGTACTCTACGAGAGCAATCCACCGATGCCGAACGCCGCTTATGGTCTCGGCTACGCGACCGGCAATTGAACGGATTCAAATTCAGACGTCAGGTCGGACTCGGCCGATACATTGCCGATTTCGTCTGTTTCGAGAAGAAATTGATTAGCGAACTCGACGGCGGTCAGCACGCCGACGTTGCACGCGCCGAACGGGACGAAGAGCGGAGCGCCGAATTTGGCAAACACGGATTTCGCGTATTGCGATTCTGGAATAACGATGTGCTGGAGAATGCCGAAGGCGTGTTAGCGAGCAATTTATTGTCGCTTCGCGACTGACCCCTCACCCGGCGCTGCGCGCCACCCTCTCCCTCAAGGGGAGAGGGCCATTACAAACAAAAACGCCCGGGCTTGCGCCCGGGCGTTTTGCGTTAGGTATGTTCCGCGGCTTATTCGCGGCTGGCGCCGAACAGGCGGAGCAGGAACAGGAACATGTTGATGAAGTCCAGGTACAGCTGGAGCGCACCCATGATCGCGGCCTTGCCCATGCTGGTCGCATCGCCCGCGACGCCGTAGTAGATCTCCTTGATCTTCTGCGTGTCGTAGGCGGTGAGGCCGGCGAACAGCAGCACGCCGATCGCGGAGATCGCGAAATCCAGTCCCGAACTCTTCAGGAAGATGTTGACGATCATCGCGATGAACAGCCCGACCACGCCGACGACCAGGAACGAGCGCATGCCCGACAGATCGCGTTTGGTGGTGTAGCCGTACAGGCTGAGCGCGCCGAACGACGCCGCGGTGATGAAGAACACCTTGGCCACGCTGGCCTGCGTGTACATCAGGAAGATCGCGGCGAACGAGATGCCGTTGATGGCCGCGTACAGCCAGTAACTGATCTGCGCCGTGCCCAGGCTCATCTTGTGGATGCGGAAGCTCAGGAAGAACACGATGGCGAGCGGCGCCAACATGACGACCCACACCAGCGGGCTGCCGAACACCGCTTTGGCGGCGGCCGGGTTGCTGAGCAGATACTGCGAGAACGCGTAGGCGATCACGCCGGTCAGCGCCAGACCCAGGGCCATGTAGTTATAGACCTTGAGCATATGCGCGCGCAGGCCGAGATCGACCTCCGCCTGAGCGGTGGTGCCGCGACCCGTGATAATTCCACCCTGCGTACGGGGATCCATTTCTAAGACCTCTCTGGTTGTCGGAGGCGCCTGCCTCCGGCCTTGCGATGCGCTGTATTTTGGCATGGTTCGACTCAAAATCAATAGGTCCATATACTTGTTTTTATTGGCTTTTCACAATCCCGCCACAATTGCCGGCGGATTCCGGCCGGTCCGCGCGGGGTGGTCCGCATGGGGCGCGCCCGCGGGCGATTTCGCGGGCGGGCGCGCTATTCGTTGCGCAACAGCGGCGCCGGCTTCTGGCCCATCGCCCAGGCCGTGCCGACGAAGCCGAACGACAACGCGACGAACACGCACAGCAGACCGGTGACCACGACATTGACCGGCAGAAACGCCCATTCCCCGCGCATGACGAACTTCATCAGCGCATAAGCGGTGGCGGTGCCCAGGACGGCGCCGACGATCGTGGTGGCGGCGCCCAGCAAACCGTACTCGAGCAGGAAGGCGCGCAAAATGCGCCCGCGCGTGGCGCCCAGCACCTTGAGCACGACGGCATCGTAGACGCGCCGCCGATGCCCCGCGGCGACGGCGCCGGCCAGCACCAGGAGCCCGGCCAGGATGGTCACCGACGCGGTGCTGTTCACGGCGAGGTTGATGTTGCCGAGAATGCGCGACGCGGCATCGAGCGCATCGCGCACGCGGATCGCCGACACGTTGGGCAGTTCGTCGGTGACCTTGTTGAGCAGCGTGTCTTCCGCGTTCCGGTTCACGCGCACGGTGGCGATGTGCATGTGCGGCGCCGCTTCGAGCGTGCCGGGAGCGAAGATCGTGGTGAAATTCATGCCCAGCGTGGTCCAGTCGATCCGGCGCAGATTGCCGATCTTGGCGTCGATCTCCTTACCCACCACGTTGAAGGTGATCGTATCGCCGATGCCGATGCCGAGCCCCTTGGCAATTTCCGCATCGAACGAAATGAGCGCCGGACCGGTGTAGTTTTCCGGCCACCAGTCGCCCTGCGTGATCTGCATGCCTTTGACCGGCGCCGCGGAGTAGGTCAACCCGCGTTCGTTTTCCAGCGCCCAGCGGATGTTCTCGGCCGATTTCCATTCGGCGGCCGGCACGCCGTTGATCTTGACGATGTTGCCGCGCACCATCGGCATTCGTTCGATGCCGGCGCGGCCGTCGACCGCGCGAATCGAGGCATCGAACGCGCGCACTTGATCCGGCTGGATGTCGATGAAATAGAAGCTCGGTGCGGCATCGGGCATGCGGCTGCGCACCTGATTTGCCAGGTTGCCCTGAATCAGCGCGACCGTGACCAGCACGGTCACGGCCATGCCGAGCGACAGCACGATGCTGCCGGTCGGCGCGCCCGGCCGATACAGATTGGTCAGCGCGAAACGCCAGGCGGCGCGGCGCGCCAGGCGCGACCCGGGGCGCGTGGCGCGTTTCGCCGTGCGCGTGACGAGCCAGGCGACGACGCGGAAAATGAGGAACGCCGCCGCGCACGCGCCGACGAAGATCGCCGCCAGTATCTTATCGACCGCGGTGAGCACGGCGAGCGCCGCCAGCGCCGCGACCAGCGCCGCGGTGACGAACGCATAAACCGGCTTCGGCCGGCCGACGCCCGGCATGACGGCGTGGCGGAACAGGGTGGCCGCCGGCACTTCGCGCGCGCGCGCCAGCGCCCACAGGGAAAACGCCAGCACGGTCAGCACGCCGAACGCCGTGGCCAGCAACAGCGGCCCCGGATAGATGCCCAGGCGCAGATTGATCGGCAGGATGTCGCTGAGCGCGGAGCCGAGCAGCAGCGGCAGCAGATTGCCGAGCACCAGCCCGGCCACGATGCCGATCGCGGCAATGAAGAGCAGTTGAATCAAATAGGTGCGGAACACCAGCCCGGCGGGCGCGCCAACGCATTTCATCGTGGCGATGGTGTCCGTACGGCCTTCCAGGTACGTGCGCACGCCGTTCGCGACGCCGAGCCCGCCGATCAGCAGCGCGGTCAGCCCGACCAGCGTGAGGTACAGCGCGATCCGATTGATGATGTTCTGCGTGCCGGGCGCCGCTTCGCTGAGATTGCGCACGCGCCAGCCGGCGCCGGGAAACGCTTTCGCCAGCGCTTCGGCCCACGCGGCGCCATCGAAGCCGGGCGGAAACTGGACCCGGTAGTGGTACCAGACCAGACTGCCGGGCTGGATCAATCCGGTCGCCGCCAGACTCGGCTCGCCGATCATGATGCGCGGGCCGAGCGTGAAGGCGCGCAGCGCGCGGTCCGGCTCGCGGCCGACCGTGGCGCGAATCTGGTAGTCGGCGGCGCCGATCTTGATCCTGTCGCCCAGCTTCAGCCCGAGCCGCGTCAGCACATAATCGTCGACCACGGCGCCGGGCAGGCCGTCCTTCACCGCCAACGCCGCGGCCAGGCTCGCGGCAGATTTCGGCTCGAGCGTCTCGCCGAGTTCGAAGCTGCCGTAGAGCGGGTACCTGCCGTCGACCGCCTTGAGTTCGACCAGCAGCCGATCGCGCTGGCCTTCGGGCCGCGCTTCACCCGCGCCGTTGCGCGCGGCATAGGCCATGGCGCGCATTTCGATCACCGTCGACACCGGCCCGGCGCGTTCGACATAGCTTCGTTGTTCGGGCGTGAACGGCCGGTACAGGCGCCGAACTTCGACGTCGCCGCCGAGGATTTTTTGCGCGTCCGCCTTCAAGCCTTCGCGCACGCCTTCCGCCAACGTGCCGATCGCGGCGATGGCGGCGACGCCGAGTGCAAGACAGGCGAGGAAAATGCGAAAGCCGCGGATGCCGCCGCGCATCTCGCGCAAGGCCAGGCGCAAGGCGAGGCCGAACTGGCTCATCGCCCGGCGCCGTTCGACTTGCCGGCGCCGGCTTGCGCCGGCACGCCGGGGTCGGCGATGCGCCCGTCGGCGAGGCTGATGACGCGCTGGCAACGCGCGGCGAGCGACTTGTCGTGGGTGATCAGCAGCAAGGTGGTGTTCAGCCGCTTGTGCAGCGCGAACAGCAGATCCATCACGCTTTCGCCGGTGGCGGTATCGAGATTGCCGGTCGGCTCGTCGGCCAGCAGCAGTTTCGGCTGCACGGCGGTGGCGCGGGCGAGCGCCGTGCGCTGCTGTTCGCCGCCCGAAAGCTGCGCCGGATAATGCGTCAGGCGATGGCCGAGACCGACCGCCTCGAGCGCCGCGCGCGCGACATCGAACGCGTCGGGGCGGCCGGCGAATTCGAGCGGCATGGCGACGTTCTCGAGCGCCGTCATGGTCGGCACGAGATGGAAATTCTGGAACACGATGCCGACATTGTCGCGCCGGAACAACGCCAGCGCGTCTTCGCCGAGTTCGCCGAGATCGGTGTCGGCGACCGATACGCGCCCCGAGGTCGGCCGTTCGAGCCCGGCGATGACCATCATCATGGTCGATTTGCCGCTGCCGGAAGGACCGACCACGGCGGCTGCCTCGCCTGCGCCGACGGTCAGATTCAGCCCGCGCAGAATCTGCACGTCGCCGGCGCTGGACGGCAGCGTCAGATGCACATCGTCAAGTTGGATCATGGACGTGTCGGCCGTCCCGCGCGCGGGCGCTGGAAGAATCGTTTCATCGTTCCCATCTGTAGGGCAAATTGCGGCATCAATGTGAACCCGGGGCTGACGCCCCGGCAAGCCGGTGCGGGACGCGGGAAAAGGCCAGAGGACATGATCAAACATGGCGCTTTGCGCCGGATTTTCAATGGTTTCGCGGTCGCGGCCGGGTGCTTTTTGTGGCTGCTGCCCGCGACGCCGCCGATTGCCGCCGAAGACGCCAAGCCGGTCAAGATCGTCGCCATCGGCGACAGCCTGACCGCCGGCTACGGGCTGAAGTTGAACGAGGCGTTTCCCGCCAAGCTGCAAGCCGCACTGCGCGCCAAGGGCATCAAGGCCGAGGTGGTCAATTCCGGCGTCTCCGGCGACACCAGCGCCGGCGGTCGCCAGCGTCTCGCCTGGGCGCTGGCCGACAAGCCGGACTTCGTGATCCTGGAACTCGGCGCCAACGACGGCTTGCGCGGCCTGGAGCCGAGGCAGACGCGCGAAAACCTCGAGGCCATCATCGTGGCGCTGAAGGAGAAGCAGGTCGGCATCCTGCTCGCCGGCATGATGGCGCCGCCGAATCTCGGCAAGCAGTACGGCGACGAATTCAACGCGGTGTTTCCGGCGCTGGCGCAGAAGCACGATCTGCCGCTGTATCCGTTCTTCCTCGAAGGCGTTGCGGCGCATCCGGCATTCAACCAGGCCGACGGCATCCACCCGACGGCGCAGGGCGTGGACATGATCGTGGAACGAATCCTGCCTTATGTCGAAAAATTGATCGCCGCCAAGCGCGGCTGATCATTTCGTCGCCACCACGTTCAGGCTGATCAGGCGACCCTGCACGCGCGTGGAACTGGCGTCGTTTTCGAACAGATTGAACGATTCGACGCGCGACACCTGCGCGAAGCCGGCCTGGCGGAACAGTTCGACCGCGATATCCCAGCTCAGCCCGGCCTTGTGGAAATCGTGCTTGTCGATCTGGCCGCCGAAAATCATGCGCATGACGCGATAGCGTTCGGTCAGCGGCAGCTGCTTGTCGATGAACAGCGCGCTCAGAATTTCGAGATCCGGCACGCTCATGCGGAACGCGCCGCCGGGTTTGAGTATACGGCGAATTTCCTTGATCGCCGGCAGCAACTCGGTGGCGTAGCTGAGATGCTCCATGACGTGCGAGGCATAGATCTCCTCGACGCTGTTGTCGGCGAAGCGGGACAGGTCGGACACCGAGCCGACGTAATCGACGCCGGGTCCCGGCTGGATGTTGAGGATCTGCCAGCCCGGCTTGGCCTGCCTGCCGCCGATATGGAGTCTGATCGCCATCGAATTTTCCTTTTGTGCCGGCGCCGCCCGCTCGACCGCGCGGGCGCGCGCGCACCATTCGCGCCACGCCTCGCGATAGGCGTTTTCAAGGTTGCCCGTGAACCGCGCGGCGTCGAGCAGCGCGCGGCCGGTCAAGTGCGGGCGCAATTGGCTGCGCCAGGCGACCAGCCGTTGCGGGTCCGCCGCCCAGGCGACCGCCTTGGCGACGTAATCGTCCGGCGTGGCGGCGATCATTTCGTCGAGGCCGGCGTTATGCAGGATGCTGGCGCTGACCCGCGCCACATGATGCTGGCCGGCCAGGGTCAAGACCGGCACGCCCATCCACAGGGCTTCGCAGGTGGTGGTGGTGCCGGTGTAAGGGAACGTATCGAGCGCCACGTCGATATCCGCATAGGCCGCCAAATGGTCGCGGGTGGAAGCGGTCGGCGGGCGCAGTTCCAGACGCGCGCCGGCGACGCCGAGCGATTCGAAGCGGTCGCGCACATCCTCGCGCGTGGCCGCATCGGCCAGGGCGTGGGCCTTGATCACGAGGCGCGAATTCGGGGCGCGCTGCAGAATTTGCGCCCACAGCGCAACGATGCGGTCGCTCGCCTTGGCCAGCGCGTTGAACGAACCGAAGGTCACGGTTTTGGCGTCGAGGCACGGCGACGGCGCGACCGGCGGCGCGTCGTTCGGCGGGCGGTAACACAGAAACCCGTCGGCCAGGCGCAGCTTGCGCTCGGACGTTCCGGCATCGACGCCGGGCGGGTCGGCGGTCGCGTCGGTGAGGTGATAATCGATCGTCGGCAGGCCGGTGATGTTAGGATAACCGAGCCACGTCATCTGAATCGGCGCCGGCTTGCGCGCCAGCACGCCGAGCCGATTGCCGCCGGTATGGCCGGCCAGATCGACCAGAATATCGACGCCGTCGCGCGCGATGAGCGCGGCCGCCGCGTCGTCGTCGAGCGGGAGAATATCCCGCCAGTTGGGTACCAGCGCACGCAGCCGCTCGGTGACGCGATCCGCGCGCGGCACGTTGGCATAGATGAAAATCTCGAAAAGCTGCCGGTCGTGGCGCGCCAGCGGCGGCTCGATGAAATGCGCCACCGCGTGTTGGCGCAGATCCGGCGACAGGTAGCCGATGCGCAGTTTGCGGTCCGGCGACAGATCGGCGGCGGCGCGTGCGATCGGCCGCACGTTTTTCGCGAACGCCTCGCCCCAGGCGCGGTGGCGGCGTTCGATCTCGGCGCCCGGGATCGCCGCGCTGTTATGCAGAATCCAAAGGTAGTTGTCGTAGACCGCCTGCTTTGCCGCCTCCTGGGTGGCGGCTTCTTCAAGCAGGAGCAAGGCTTCCGCCACGCGGCCCTGATCGCGCAGCACCAAAGCCAGATTGCTCATCGCCTCGGCGAATCCGGGCTGCATATCCAGGCTCGCGGCGAAATTGCGCGCCGCATCGTCCAGCCGCCCGAGGAACCGGCACGCGGCACCGAGATTATTGTATGCCTGGGCCGAAGGCTGCAGCGCTGCCGCCTGCTGCAGATGCGGCAGCGCCTCGGCATGCGCGAACCGCTCGGCCAATATGATGCCGAGATTCTGGCGCGCGCGCGCGAAATTGGCGTCGGCGCCGACCGCGGCGGCGAACGCCGCCTCGGCCCGGTCGCGTGCGCCGAGCTTGCGCAGAACCTCGCCCAGCGCATTCTGCGCGTGCGCGCCGCGCGGATTGGCGCGGACGGCCTGTTCCAAAATCTCGGCCGCCTCGGCGTACCGTCCCTGCCGCGCGCGTACGACGCCGAGCAGATGCTGGGCTTCGCCGATCGCCGGCGACACGCCGAGAATGCGGCCGCACAACTCGGCCGCTTCGTCGAGCCGGCCTTCGTTGTTCGCGGCGACCGCCGAGCGCCACCATTCCTGCACGCCGGCTGCTTCCGGGCTTTGGCTCACGGCGCGGCCTCGCCGCGGCACCAGCGCCGCCACGCTTCGCGCACGCCCGCCTCGAACCGGCGCGCGAACCAATCGGCATCCATGAGCGGCGAGTCCTGCATGAGCCGGCGCAGCGACGAACGCAGCTGTGCGCGATAGGCGTCGTTGCCGGCAAGCGCCACGGCTTTGGCGACGTATTCGTCGGTCGATGCGCCGATCAGGCGCTCGAGCAGCTCATCGTGCTTGAGCGCGGCGAGCAGCGCGTAGCTGACGCGCGAGACGTGCGCCGCGCCGGCCAGCGCCACCACCGGCACGCCCATATACAACGCCTCACAGGTCGTCGTCGTGCCGTTGTAGGGGAAACTATCGAGCGCCACGTCGATATCGCCGTAGACCGCCAAATGCTCCTCGGTGGTCGGCGTGCGGCCGCGCATGTCGATACGCGCCAGATCGACGCCGTGCCGCTTGAAAAGCCCGGCGAAATAATCGCGCGGTCCCTGATCCGCCAGCGGCGGCGCCTTCATGACCAGTTTGGAGCGGGGCACCGCTTCGAGAATGCGCGCCCACAGCGCGATCAACGTCGGCGAGGTTTTCGCCAGATTGTTGAACGAACCGAACGTGACATAGCCGTTGCGCGCGGCGGGCGCGGCCGCGACCGCCGGCGCCTTGGGCGGCGCCTGGTAGCACAGGAACCCGTCCTGCAGGCGCAGCAGTTTTTCGCTGTGCAGACTCTCCGTCAAGCCCGGCGGATCGGCCCAGGCGTCGGTGATGCGGTAGTCGATCACCTTCATGCCGGTGGTGGCCGGATAACCGAGCCAGGTCATCTGCACCGGCGCCGGCTTGCGCGCGAACAGGCGCAGCCGGTTGCGCGCGGTGTGGCCGGCGAGATCGACGAGAATGTCGATCCGCTCGCGCCTGATCAGCGCCGCCGCGTCGTCGTCCGACAGGCGGTTGATGTCGAACCAGCGGTCAGCGCCCCTGCGCAGGCGCTCGGTGATCTCGTCGTCGCGGCCCTGCGCCGCGAACGCGATCATTTCCGTGCGTTCGCGATCGTGCGCGGCGAACAGCGGCTCGATGAAATAGGCGACCGAGTGGGCGTGAAAATCCGGCGAGACGAAGCCGACGCGGATACGCCGCTCGGAATCGCGATCGTTTCCATGCACCAGCACTTTCGGCACCAACGGCTTGGCGAAACGCTCGAACCAGCGCACATGCTCTTCGGCGATCTTCCGGGGCGGCAGATCAATGCTGTAGTTCAGCGCCATGACGTAGTTGCCGGCGGCCTCGACGAACTTGGCGTCCAGTTCGTAGGCACGGCGGAACAGCGGCAGCGCCTCCTCCACCCGGCCCTGATCCTTCAGCGCCACCCCGAGGTTGTTGTAGGTCGGCGGGAAGTTCGGCTGCTTTTCGAGCGCGCGACGGTAGAGCGCGATGGCTTCGTCCGGCCGCCCGCCGTCCTTCAGTAGATTGGCGAGGTTGATCAAGGCCGGCAGGTAATCGGGCGTGTGCTCCAGCAGCGCGCGATAGGTATCGACCGCTTCGTGCTTGCGGTCGGCGTCGGCCAGTCCCGCGGCCAGCGCCGCGCGCGCCTTGACGTGATCGGGTCTGGCTTTGATCGCGGCGTTCAATTCCTCGATCGCCTCGTCGAGCCGGTGCGCCTGCAGGAGAGCTTGCCCGAGATTGACCCGCGCTTCGACGAAATGCGGCGCCAGCGACAATGCCTTGCGATAATGCTCGATCGCCTGCGCATAGTTGCGGCGCTCATATTCGAAAACGCCGAAGGCGTTGTAGCCCGGCGCTTGATCCGGTTCGGCCGCGATTGCGCGACGGTAGTTTTCTTCCGCCTGCTGCGCGTTGCCGCGTCGCCGCGCGAGATTGCCCAGGCCGATCCAGCCGGACGCGGCATCGGACCGCGCGGCCACCAGTTGCCGATAGATTTTCTCGGCGCCCGCGTCGTCGCCGCGGCCGCGCAGCAGCGATGCCAGCTGCGTGTAGGCCTGCACCTGTCCGGGATCGAGCAGGATCGCCTCGCGATAATGGGCTTCGGCCTCGTCGAGCTGCTTGAGCGCGGCGTGGCATTCGCCGAGCAGGCAATGAAATCCGGCGTTGACCGGTTCGATGGCGACCGCGCGCGACGCGGCGGACAACGCTTCGTGCAGCCGCTGCCGGCGCTGGGCGATGCGGCCGAGGGTAAAATGCGCGCCGGCATTGTTCGGCTGCTGCGCCAGGATTTCCTGACAGACCGCTTCGGCTTCGGCCGAATAGCCCTCCTGCAGCAGCTTGGCGGCATCGGCCACGGTCTGGCGTTTCTTCTGCATGCCTCGGTTTTAGGCCCCTGAACCTACGACCGGCAAGGCCCGGCCCCGGGGGTCCGGCGACCGGCAGCGCGGCGCCGCCGCCCGGCCGCCTTGGCCTCCACCGGGCTTGGGCTTCGGCGCCAAGTTCGTTAAGGTGGGTTTGCGGCATCGACACGGGCCTTGCCTCATGTTGCGACTGTTCGTTGGCCTAGCCCTACCCCGGCAGATTCGGCGGAGCCTCGCCGACCTGTGCCACGGCATCCCGGATGCCGCCTGGACGCCGGAAGAAAATCTGCACCTGACCTTGCGGTTTCTCGGCGAAGTGAGCGAATCCGAGGCGCAGGACGTCGACGCGGCGCTGCTCGGGCTCGATGCGCCGGCGTTCGAATTGACCATCAAGGGCATCGGCTGGTTCGGCGGCCATAAGCCGCGCCTGCTGTATGCCGGCATCGCGCCCGAACCGAACCTGAACTATCTGCGCGACCGCGTCGAAAGCGCCATCGCCCGCGCCGGCCTGCCGCGCGAGGAACGCAAGTTCGTGCCGCACGTCACGCTGGCGCGGCTCAAAGGCGAGATGGGGCATCACCTGGCGCAATTCCATGCCGCGCACAACACGATGCGCCTTGGCCCCGTCGAAATCGACGAGGTCACGCTGTTCCGCAGCGACGTCGGCCACATGGGCTCGATCTACACGCCGCTGGTCGAATATCCGCTGCGGCTGTACGCGTAAAGCGACGACGCGTGCCTAGCTGCCGAATCGCTCGCGCACGATCGTCTCGAGCAGGTTGCGCGATCCTTCCTCGATCATATCGAGCACCGCCTCGAACCCGCCGGCCGCGCCGTAATACGGATCCGGCACATCGGCGAGCTTGAAGCTCGGCGCGAATTCCATGAACAGGCGGATGCGTTCGCGCGAATGCGCCGGGGCGGCCCGCTGCAGCAGGCGCAGATGGCCGCGATCCATCGCCAGCAGCAGGTCGAACTCGGCGAAGTCGGCCGCGGCAATCTGGCGCGCGCGCTGATCGGACAGATCGTAGCCGCGCCTGGCCGCGTGCTGCTGGCTGCGCGGATCGGGCGGCTCGCCGATATGAAAATCATGCGTGCCGGCCGAATCGACGCCGATGCGCTTGGCAAGCCCGGCTTCGCGCACCATATGCCGAAACACGGCTTCGGCCGTGGGCGACCGGCAGATATTGCCGGTGCAGACGAATACCACCTTGACCAACGCAACCTCGCGACCCGACACTTTCGACGCTTTCATTGGACCATCATGCGCGGCTTCGGCATCAACTTGTTCGGCAATATCGTCATCCTGACCGGCGCCGGAATTTCGAAGGAATCCGGCATCGACACGTTCCGCGACAAGGACGGGTTGTGGAGCCGGTACAACCTCGAGGATGTCGCGACCCCCGAAGGCTTCGCGCGCAACCCGAAGATGGTTCACGAATTCTACAACGAGCGCCGGCGCGGACTGAAGACCGACAACATCAAGCCTAACGCCGCGCACAAGGCGCTGGCCCGGCTGGAACGCGAATGGCAGGGCAACGTGCTGCTGGTGACGCAGAACATCGATCACCTGCACGAAGCCGGCGGGAGCACGAACCTGATTCACATGCACGGCGAAATGTTCAAGGCGCGCTGCGATCATTGCGGGCAGATCGTGCCGTGCGATTTCGATCTGTCGCTCGAGACCTTGTGCCCCGCCTGCAACGAGCCCGCCGGCATGCGGCCGCACGTGGTGTGGTTCGGCGAAATGCCGCTCGACATGGACCGGATTTCGACCGCGGTCGCCGAATGCCAGCTGTTCATCTCGATCGGCACGTCGGGCAACGTGTACCCCGCCGCCGGTTTCGTGCAGGAGGCGCGGCTGCGCGCACGGGCGCACACGGTCGAGCTCAATCTCGAGCCGTCGGAAGGGGCGACGCTGTTCCACGACGCGATCTACGGGCCGGCGACCGAAATGGTGCCCGCCTACGTCGACAAATTGCTGACCAAAGGCTGGTAGCGCGATGGCGGCGCCGGCGCCCGACCGCGCGCTGGCCGCGCTCGCGCGCGAGATCGGCGGCTGCACAACCTGCGCCGCGCAACTGCCGCTGGGCCCGCGCCCGGTGGTGCGGCTGTCGGCTGCGGCGCGCATTCTGATCATCGGGCAGGCGCCCGGCACCAAGGTGCACGCGACCGGCCTGCCGTGGAACGACCCGTCCGGCGACCGGCTGCGCGCGTGGCTCGGCATGTCGCGCGACGAATTCTACGATCCCGCGCGGATCGCCATCATGCCGATGGGCTTCTGCTATCCCGGGCGGCTGGCCAACGGCGGCGATGCGCCGCCGCGCACGGAATGCGCGCCGCAATGGCATGCGCGCGTAAGGGCGCTGTTGCCCGCCGTGAAAATGACGCTGCTGGTCGGCCGCTACGCGCAGGCGCATTATCTGGGGCCCGCGCGCGGCGCGACCCTGGCCGATGCCGTGCGCGCCTATCGCGATCATTTGCCGGATTTTTTCGTCTTGCCGCATCCGTCCTGGCGCACGCTGGCGTGGGCGAAGAAAAATCCGTGGTTCGAGGCCGAAGTGATTCCGGCGTTGCGGAAACGAGCGCGCGCGATTTTGCGCTAATCGCGCAGCTGCGGCAGATCCTTGTATAACTCGAGCGCTTCGGGATTGGCCAGCGCATCGCGGTTGCGCACCGGGCGGCCGTGCACGATGTCGCGCACCGCGAGCTCGACGATCTTGCCGGTCTTGGTGCGCGGGATTTCGGCGACCTGGATGATCTTCGCCGGCACGTGGCGCGGCGTGGTGTGCGTGCGGATTTGCTTGCGGATCTTGTCTTCGAGCGCAGCGTCCAGTTTGATTCCGTCGCGCAGGCGCACGAACAAAACGACCCGCACGTCGGGCGGGAAATCCTGGCCGATCACGAGGCTTTCCACCACCTCGTCGAGCATCTCGACCGGGCGGTAGATTTCCGCCGTGCCGATGCGCACGCCGCCCGGCTTGAGCGTCGCATCCGAGCGGCCGTGGATCACCAGCCCGTCGTTCTCGGTGAATTCCATCCAGTCGCCGTGGCGCCAGACGTTCGGGTACATCGAGAAATAAGTTTCCTTGTAGCGCACGTCGCCGGGATCGTTGAGGAAGCACAGCGGCAGCGAGGGGAACGATTTGGTGCACACCAGTTCGCCCATGCCGCGGCGCATCGATTTGCCGTGCTCGTCGAACACGTCGACCGCCATGCCGAGCGCCTTCACCTGCATCTCGCCGGCATAGACCGGGTGAATGGGGCTGCACACCGCGAACCCCGCGCCGAGATCGGTGCCGCCGGAGACCGAGGCCACGTGGATATCGCGCTTGATGTCGCGGTGGATGTATTCGAACGCCTCCGGCAACAGACCCGAGCCGCTGGTGGTGATGATGCGCAGGCTGGAGAGATCGTGGGTTTCGATCGGGCGCAGCTTCTGCTTCAGGATGGCGTCGAAGAATTTCGCCGACGAGCCGAACAGATTGGCCTTGGTTTCATCGATCAGATCGAACTGCATGTTGGCCGACGGATAGAACGGCGAGCCGTCATAGACCACCATCGAGGCGTCGACCGACAAATACGCCACTGCGATGTTCCAGACCATCCAGCTGGTGTTGGTATAGAAATAGCAGCGCTCGCCGCGCTTCACGTCGGCGTGGATCTTGGCCTCCTTCATGTTCTGCAGCAGCAACCCGCCGGCGCGGTGCAGGATGCATTTCGGCACGCCCGTGGTGCCCGACGTATACATGATGTAGACGGGATGATTGAACGGCAGGCGCGTGTATTCGACCGCGCGGGCTTTGTGAGGCGCGATGAATTCGTCCCACATGAGGCCGCCGCGCACTTTGGCGACGTTCATCGGCGCGCCGGCATGCACGGCGACGATGGTTTTCTGTACCGTCGGCAGGCCGGCGACCAGTTCCGGCAGCTTGTCGTCGTTGCCGTGGATTTTGCCGTTGTAAAAGTACCCGTCGGTCGCGAACAGGAGCTTGGGTTCGATCTGGCCGATGCGGTCGAGCGCGCCGCGCACGCCGAAATCCGGCGAGCAGCTGGAGAACACGCCGCCCAACGACGTCGCCGCGAGCATCACGGCGACGATCTGCCACGTGTTCGGCATGAACGCCGCAATGCGGTCGCCCGGGACGATGCCGGCCGCGCGCATCGCCTGCTGCAGGCGCGAGACTTCGGCGTGCAGCGCATCGAAGCTGACATCGACCGGCGCGCCGCCCTCGCTGCGCGCGAAGATCGCGATCTCGCCGCCCGTGCGGCGGAGGAAATTCTCCGCGAAGTTCAATTTGGCGTCGGGGAAATAGACCGCGCCCGGCAGCTTGTCGATATCCGCCGCCACGCGCGCGCCGCGCGTCTCGGCGATCACTTCGCAGAAATCCCAGATGCTGAGCCAGAACTGCTCGAGCTGGTCGACCGACCATTGCCAAAGCTTGTCGTAAGTCGATACGTCCACGTTCCACTGCTTGTGAACGTGTTTCATGAACGCGGTCATGTTGCTGGCCGCCACGCGTTCGGGCGACGGTCGCCAGATCGGCTCGGACATTTCGCTCCCCTTCATCCGCATCGAGTCTAGGCCGAAGCCAGGCTCGGCAGATTTTTATAGAGATCGAGCGCTTCGGGATTTGCGAGCGCTTCCTGGTTCTTCACCGCGCGGCCGTGCACCACGTCGCGCACCGCCAGTTCGACGATCTTGCCGCTCTTGGTGCGCGGTATGTCGGCGACCTGGACGATTTTAGCCGGCACGTGCCGCGGCGTGGTGTTCTTGCGGATCTGCTGCCTGATCCTGGCGCTCAACGCATCGTCGAGCGTCACGCCGCCGCGCAGGCGCACGAACAGCACGATGCGCACGTCGCCGGCCCAATCCTGGCCGATCACCAGGGACTCCACCACCTCGTCGAGCTGCTCGACCTGGCGATAGATTTCCGCCGTGCCGATGCGCACCCCGCCCGGGTTGAGCACCGCGTCCGAGCGGCCGTAAATGACCATGCCGCCGTGCTTGGTGACTTCCATCCAGTCGCCGTGGCGCCACACGTTCGGATATTTCGCGAAATACGCTTCGTGGAATTTCGCATCGCCCGGATCGTTCCAGAAGCCGAGCGGGACGGAGGGGAACGGCTTGGTGCAGACCAGTTCGCCCTTCTGCCCGGCGACCGACTTGCCGTCGTCGTCGAACACGTCGACCGCCATGCCGAGCAGATTGCACTGGATCTCGCCGCGCCACACCGGCCCCAGGGGATTGCCGCCGACGAAGCTGCCGATCAGATCGGTGCCGCCCGAGATCGACACCAGATGCAGGTCCCGCTTGACCTTGGAATAGACGTAGTCGAAGCCTTCGGGCAGCAGCGGCGAGCCGGTCGACATGATGGTGCGCATGCGCGCCAGCTTGTGCGTCTTGATCGGTTCGACGCCGGCCTTGTTGATCGCGTCGATGAATTTTGCCGAGGTGCCGAAGATGTCGATGCCGACCTCGTCGGCGTAATCGAACAGCCGGTTGCCGTCCGGATAGAACGGCGAGCCGTCATACAGAACCAGCGTCGCTTCCGAGGCCAGCCCCGAGGCGAGCCAGTTCCACATCATCCAGCCGCAGGTGGTGAAGTAGAACAGTTTGTCGCCGGGTTTGACGTCGCAATGCAGCGTCTGCTCGCTCAAATGCTTGAGCAGCGTGCCGCCGACGCCGTGGACGATGCACTTCGGAACGCCGGTGGTGCCGGACGAATACAGGATGTAGAGCGGGTCGTTGAACGCGGTATCGACGAACGCGATATCCTGCGCGGCATACGGCGCCACGTAATCCGGCAGCAGCACCGCGCCGCGAATGCCGTCCAGCCTGGCGCGCGCCTGCGTATAGGGCAGCACGATGACGCGCTCGACGCTCGGCATTTCGGCGAGGATATCCGGCAGCTTGTCGAGCGTCGGATGGGTCTTGCCGTTATAGAAATACCCGTCGGCGCAGATAAGAATTTTCGGCTCGATCTGGCCGAAGCGATCGAGCACGCCGCGCACGCCGAAATCCGGCGAGCAGCTCGAGAACACCGCGCCCAGCGAGGTTGCCGCCAGCATGCAGACGATCGTCTCGGGCATGTTCGGCGTATAGGCGGCGACGCGATCGCCTTTCTTGATGCCCTGCGCCTGCATGGCCTGGGCCAGCCGCGAGACGTTGTCGTAAAGTTCGCGCCAGCTCATCTGGCTCTTGGCCTTGTCCTCGCCGCGGAAGATCAGCGCGGCGGTATCGTCGCGCCGGCGCAGGAGATTGTTGGCCCAGTTCAGCTTGGCATCCGGAAAGAACTTCGCGCCGGGCAGTTTGTCGGCATCGACGATCGCGCGGTCGCCGCGCGTCGTCGCGCGGACGCCGGCAAAGTCCCATACCGAGGTCCAGAACTTCGCGCGTTCGTTCACCGACCAGCGCCACAGCGACGCGTAGTCGGCGTGCGCAACGCCCCACTGCTTCGCGACATGCGCGATGAAGCGCGCCATGTTGGTGTTGCGCGCGCGCTCGGGCGAGGGCTGCCAAAGTGGGGTATCGGTCACGGGCGAAGCTCCGCAGTGTCGCGTTGTCTTCGGGGCGCGGCTGCAGCACGCCAGAAGACGCCAAACTCGCAGCCCGGTCGCCGCATGCGCGACGGGCGAGGCTGTACATGGTTACTCCTAACAAGTGAACTGGGCCGGTTCAAGCGTAGGGCGGGCATTGCGCGGTTGCGGGATGGTGGGCGCCGATCCGCCCGGGCTATAGTCGGAAAAATGCAGGAGAAACCGCCCGTTCCCGCCAAACCGTTCCGCACCGGCATTATCGCCGGCGCGCTGTGGATGTTCGCCGCCAGCCTGGGCTTCACCGCGCTGATCGGGCTGATCCGCTTCGCCGGCTCGGACATTCACCCGTTCGAAGTGGCGTTTTTCCGCAGCTTCTTCGGCCTGGTCTGGATGCTGCCGTGGCTGGTGCAGGTCGGCTGGGTCGGCCTGCGCACCAAGCGCAAGTGGCTCTATGTCGGGCGCGCGGCGGTCGGCATCGTCTCGATGCTGTCGTGGTTCTGGGCGATCAACCGGATGCCGCTGACCGAAGGCGTCGCGCTCAGTTTCACGGCGCCCTTGTTCGCCACCATCTTCGCCGTATTCATGCTCGGCGAGAAAGTGCGCGCGCGCCGCTGGATCGCCGTCGTCGTCGGCTTCATCGGCGTGATCGTCGTGCTGCGCCCCGGCTCGGGGGAAATCGGCTGGCCGGCAGCCGCCATGCTGTTCTCGGCGATCACGCAGGCGGTCTCGTCGATGTCGATCAAGGCGCTGACGCGCGACGAGCCGCCGGCCCGCATCGTCGCCTACATGGTGATCTTCATGACGCCCTTGTCGCTGCCGCCGGCGCTGTTCGTCTGGTCGTGGCCGAGCCCGCTGACCTGGGGCATCCTGATCGCCATCGGCCTGATCGCCACCGTCTCGCACCTGTGCATGACGCGGGCGTTCCGCGCGGCCGATGCGTCGGCCGTGATGCCGTTCGACTACTCGCGCATCGTGCTGGTGTCGATCATGGGCTATCTGTGGTTCGACGAGAAAACCGACCTGTGGACCTGGGTCGGGGCGGCGATCATCATCGGCTCGAGCCTCTACATCGTTTACCGGGAGGCGCAGGTGGCGCGGGCAACGCGCAAATCCACCCGGCCGGCGACCGCAGCGGCGCAGGAGCCGGATCGCTGAGGAGCGACTTAATTAACGAGACCGAGGAGTTTGCGTTCCAGTTCTCCACGTGAGGAGCAACGCGCAGTACCGACCCGATCCGTGTAAGTTCCCGGCTCTTGAGTTGTAAAATCAATAGTGATTGTTGGTGCCTGTTCTGATCGTCCAGGAGGATTAATGCTGGTGGCAAAGGTGTTCACGGTAAATGCATAACGTGCATTCACCCGAATTAACGTCTTTGATCCTTCCGGCGCGAGGTAAATGTTCGCTCTCCCAATCATGCGCGTGCGTCTATCGAGATTCCATAGGCTGTTGTTTGTGCCTGCCCAAACGAACTGCGATGATTCAGCGGCCTTGTAATTTATTGTTCTGGTTCCAATCGCCAAATGATTCACGGTTCTCGTAGTTTCGCCACAATCTACGTACTGTCCAGGTTGGCTGCTTTCGAACGAAATGTTTATAATTCGAGAATCTTTTGAAATGTTGTTTATGACAAAAAATTCTTTTGAAAGCGCAGCAACGTACTCGTCCCAAACACGAGCAAATGGCCGATCCACAACTTTCTCATTTCGAATTTCATGCATAGTCGCCGGCCGATAATCGGCAGTATTTGTTCCCGTACATGCTGTCAACGCCATTGAAATGGATACCAATGTAGTCGCCGAAATCACCCTCATAATGTCCCCCTTTGATTAATCTTTGATTGTACCCATTTTAGAAATTAAGCTATTTCGCGAGTCAACGGAATGTCATTCGATTGAAGGCTTGTCGGTTAAGCGCGTCCGAATTGAGATCAGCGACAAATTTACTCGCCTTCCGACCCGCCCATTTGCTAAGAGAACGCGCAAC
This sequence comes from Alphaproteobacteria bacterium, assembly GCA_050186335.1. GTDB lineage: Bacteria > Pseudomonadota > Alphaproteobacteria > Bin65 > Bin65 > JBFWYO01. The sequence goes on from JBFWYO010000016.1 coordinate 26,079, forward strand.
GAGAAACCGCTTTATCGGAGGGACACAATGAATCTCAAAGGACACAGCGCCATCGTCACCGGCGGCGGCTCGGGCCTGGGCGAGGCGACGGCGCGCCTGTTCGCGCAGCTCGGCGCCAAGGTCGCGATCTTCGACATGAACATGCAGGGTGCCGAGCGTGTCGCCAAGGCGATCGGCGGGGCGGCGATCCAGTGCAATGTCTCCGACGTCAAGGGCACCGAAGAAGCGTTCGCGAAATCGCGCGCCGCCGTGGGCCCGGCCCGGGTGCTGGTCAACTGCGCCGGCATCGGCTCGGGCGAGCTGGTGGTGAATTCCAAGACGCTCGAGCCGTCGGGCATGGATCTGTTCATCAAGACGATCAACGTCAACCTGATCGGCACATATAACGTTCTTCGCCTGGCCGCCGCCGACATGGCGAAGCTGCCGGAGCTTGAGGACGGCGAGCGCGGCGTGATCATCAACACGGCTTCGGTTGCCGCATTCGAAGGCCAGATCGGCCAGGCCGCCTATTCCGCCTCCAAGGGCGGCGTCGCCGGCCTGATGGTGCCGGTGATGCGCGAACTCGGCAAATACGGCATCCGCGTCTTGACCATTGCGCCCGGCTACGTGCACACGCCGCTGCTCGACGCAGTGCCGCCGAAGTTCCAGGAAGCCTTGAAGAGCGCGCAGATCTTCCCCAACAAGCGGTTCGGCAAGCCCGAGGAATACGCCAAGCTGTGCGCGCACATGGTCGATAACGTGCTGCTCAACGGCGACTGCATTCGCCTCGACGCCGGCACGCGCATGCCGCCGCGGTAACCAATTCGGACCGTCATTCCCGGCGAATCGAAAGATTCGCTCGGAATGACGCGCGCCGTCACACCGCCGCGTCGATCAATTTTGCCAGCTTCACGTCGCGCTCCGACAGCCCGCCGCAATCGTGCGTGGTCAGCGTGATCGAGACTTTGTTGTAGACGTTGGACCATTCCGGATGATGGTCCATGCGTTCGGCGTAGAGCGCCACACGCGTCATGAACGCGAAGGCTTCGATGAAATCCTTGAACTTGAAGTCCCGCACGATGGCGTCGCGGCCGGCGACGTCGACCCAGCCGGCCAGGCCCGCCAGTGCAGCGGCGCGCGCGGCGGGTTCCAGTTTTTTCAGCATGGCAATGGCCTCCTTGCCTGTCAGATATCCTAACATGAGCTCCGGCTAACATGCGCCCTGGGCGGCGCACCCTCGGCTCCCCACATTAGAGGCGGCCGGCGGCTGCCCGGCCGGTTGCGCGGCGTGCGCGTTTCGCCCAATCTGCCCGCCTTTCGAGACTGTTTCGGACCCATGCACCGATTGCCGACCCTGGACGAAATGCACGCCGTGGCGCTCGACGCCTATGCATCGATTCCGGACGAAATGCGCCGCTTCGTCGAGGGCGTCGTGATCCGCATCGCGGACTTTCCCGACGACGAAACTATCGACGAGATGGAGCTGGAGAGCGAATATGATCTGCTCGGCCTGTATCGCGGGGTTGCGGTGGGCGACAAGGGCAGTTCCTATATCGCGCACGATGTCGACATGATCTTCCTCTACCGTATGCCGATCATCGATTATTGGCAGGAGACCGGCGAGGATCTGCAGCACATCATTCGCCATGTGCTGATCCACGAGATCGGCCATCACTTCGGATTGTCCGACGACGACATGGAGCGCATTGAGGCGCAGAGCTGAACGAGGGGAACAAGATGCCGGCCGCACCGCTGACGCAGGACCAATTGCGACGCCGCTTCGACGTGACGTCGTTGCGGTTCGCCACCACCGACGAATTGTCGGATCTGTCGCGGCTGCTCGGCCAGGATCGCGCCCTGCAATCCTTGCGCTTCGGCACCGGCATCAAGCAGGACGGCTACAACCTGTTCGCCGTCGGCACGCCGGGCACGGGCAAGCACGTGATCGTCACCGAATATTTGCAGCGCGAGGCGCACCGCAGCCCGGCGCCAGACGATTGGTGCTACGTCAACAATTTCGCCGACCCGCAGCGCCCGCGCGCGCTGCGCCTGCCGAAAGGCCGCGCGGTGCAGCTGCGCGATGCGATGACGCATCTGATCGACGATCTCAGGACCGCGATCCCCGCCGTGTTCGAGAGCGATGATTACGTCAACCGGCGGCAGATGCTGGAAGGCCAGCTGCGCCGGCGCCACGAGGAGATCATCGAGCAGATCCAGGAACGCGCGCGCGCCAAGGACGTGGCGCTGATGCAGACGCCGATGGGCCTGGTGTTCACGCCGGTTAAGGAAGGCGAGGTGCTGAACCCGGAGACGTTCGCCAAACTGCCGGAGGCGGATCAGGCGCGCATCAAGACCGACATCGAAGCGCTGCAGACCGACCTGCAGCAGGCGATGCGACAGTTGCCGCTGCTCGAAAAGGAAGTGCGCGACCGCATACGGACGCTCAACCAGGAGGTTACGCAGCGCGCCGCCGGCCATCTGATCGCCGCCGTGCGCAGCCGGTTTGCCGACCTGCCCATCGTACTGGCCTATCTGGACGCGGTGGAAAAGGACGTCGTGAACAACGCGCTGGATTTCATCCGGCCGCTGCTGGCCGGGCGCGAAACCCAGGCCGCGGGGCCGCAGGCCGCAATGGCCGCGGCGATGCGCGAGAATTTGGGACCCGACGGCACGCCGTTCGGCCGCTACCGCGTCAACGTACTGGTCGACAACGGCGCTGCGACGGGGGCGCCGGTGGTGTTCGAGGATCATCCGGTGATCGGCAACGTTATCGGCCGCATCGAACACACGGCGATGTTCGGCACGCTGGTAACCGATTTCAACCTGATCAAGCCGGGCGCCCTGCATAAGGCCAACGGCGGCTACCTGATCCTCGATGCGCGCAAATTGCTGATGCAGATGTTCTCGTGGGAGGAATTGAAACGCGCGCTGACCGCCAAGCACATCCGCACCCAGACGGTCGGCGAAATCGCCGGCATGGTGCAGACGGTATCGCTGGAGCCGGAGCCGATTCCGCTCGACGTCAAGGTCGTGCTGATCGGCGATCCGATGCTGCACATGCTGTTGAGCGCGTATGACCCCGATTTTCGCGCGCTGTTCAAGGTTCAGGCCGATTTCGACGACCGCATCGACACCAGCGACGAGATGATTCACATGTACGCCCGCCTGATCGCCACGCTGGCGCGGCGCGCGAAGACTCGACCGCTCGACCCGAGCGGCGTCGAACGGCTGCTCGAGTACGCCGCGCGCGCCGCGAACGACCGCGGCAAGCTGACGATGCATCTGCGCTCGCTGGTCGACGTCATGCACGAGGCGGATTACTGGGCCGCCCAGCGGCACGCCACGATCATCACGCGCGCCCATGTCGAGAAGGCGATTTCGCACCAGATTTACCGATCGGACCGCGTGCGCGAGGCGATGCACGAGCAGATCACCGAAGGCACGATGTTCATCGATACCGACGGCACCGCGGTCGGCCAGGTCAACGCGCTGTCGGTGTTGCAGCTGGGCGGCTTCATGTTCGGCAAGCCGAGCCGCATCACCGCGCGCGTCCGCATGGGCCGCGGCGAAGTGGTCGACATCGAACGGCGCGTCGAGTTGGGCGGGCCGCTGCATTCCAAGGGCGTGCTGATCCTGACCGGTTTCCTGGGCGCCACGTTCGCCGCGGAACGGCCGCTGTCGCTCGCCGCCTCCCTGGTGTTCGAGCAATCCTATGGCGGCATCGACGGCGACTCGGCGTCGTCGACCGAGTTGTACGCGCTGCTATCGGCGCTTGCGGAGGCGCCGATCGACCAGTCGTTCGCCGTCACCGGGTCGGTCAACCAGTTCGGCCAGGTGCAGGCGATCGGCGGCGTGAACGAGAAGATCGAGGGTTTTTTCGACATTTGCAGCGGCAAGGGATTGACCGGCCGGCAAGGCGTGCTGATTCCATCGACCAACGTGCGCCACCTGATGCTGCGGCAGGACGTGGTGGATGCCTGCGCGGCGGGAAAATTCCGCATCTACCCGGTCGCCACCATCGCCGAGGGCATCGAGCTGCTGACCGGCGTCGCGGCCGGCGTCGCCGACGCCAACGGGAAGTATCCGGCCGACAGCATCTACGGCCGGGTGACCGCGCGGCTGGACCGTTTCTATGCCTTGGCGCGGCGCTTCGCCATTTCCAAGGATGACGGCGCCGACGAGCCCGAGGCCAAAGGAAAGGGCTAGGCCATGGCCGAGCGCGCGGAGCGGGAGTTCAAGGTTCGGCGCGTCGTGCTGGCGCTCGATCCGGCATCCGACGTTGCGCGCGTGCTGCGCGAGGCTGCCGCGCTGGCGGCGCGTCTCAACGCCGAGTTGGCGGCCGTATTCGTCGAGGACGAGGACATTTATCGCAGCGCCGCGTTGCCGTTCGTGCGCTGCTTCGATCCGGGCGCCACCGACTGGCGCAATTTCGATGTAACCGAGATGGCGCGCGAGATCCGGCGCATCGAGCGCGCCGCGCAGCGCACCTTGGCGGAGCTGGCGGCGCAGCTTCGCCTGCAATGGAGCTTCGACGTGGTGCGCGGCCAGGCCGAGCGCGACTTGTTCGCCGCGACCGACGAGAACGATCTTTGGCTGATGTGCGGCAATGCGGCGGCCCTGGCGGAAAAACTGACGGCACGCGCCGAGCGCGCCATGGCGGCATCGGCGTCGGTGTTCATGCTGGGCGCGCGGCCGCCGTTGTCGCGCAGCATCGTCGTGGTCTACGACGGCAGCGACGCCGGGCGGCGCGCGCTGGCGGCTGCATACGCGTTGGCGCCCGAACGGGCGATGACGATCCTGGTGGTCGGCGCAGCGCCGGCGGCGGGCGCGCAATTGGCGAAGCAGGCGGAAGCGATCGTGCGCGCCTTGGGCGGACGCGGCCAGGCGATCGCCTTGGCGCAAGGCGATCTCGCGCATATTTCCGCCATCGCCGAGCGGCATGGCGGCGATACCGTCCTGGTCCTGCCGGCCAGTCTTGCGGAACTCCAGGCCGGGCGCGCCGGCGCCGCTTTGGCTCGATTGCGGCTGGGCTTGCTGCTGGTGCGCTGAGCCGATCGGCGCGGCACCGGTTTCGCGCAGGTGGCGCTATCGAAGCGGCTTCGCATTCTTGGACGCACGCGCCGAACCCGCCTTCACCACCTTGACAGCCCGAGCCCAAACGCCGCAACTAACGGCTTCAACCGCAGCAATCGTACGCACATGAAACCGCGCTATTTCGAAGATTTCAAAAAAGGCGACCGGCTGGTCACCGACGGGGTGACCGTGACCGAAAGCCACATGCTCGATTTCGCCAAGAAATACGATCCTCAAGTCATCCACATGGACCGGGTCGGGGCGGAAAAGCTGCCGGTCGGCGGCATCATCGCGAGCGGCTGGCTGACCGCGGCGCTGGCGTTCCGCCAGGTCGTGCAGACCGGATTCCTGCACGGCGGCGGCGTGGTTTCGCCCGGCCTGAAGGAGATGAATTTTCTGAAGCCGGTGCGTCCGGGGGACACCATCACGGCAATTGCCGACGTGGTCGAAGCCAAGCTGACGCCGAACGGCAGCCGCGGCATCGTGGATATTGTGTACACGGTCAACAACCAGCGCGGCGAAGCGGTGCTGACCTGGTTCGGCCGGCAACTGGTGGCGCTGCGCCCGCGCGACGCCGCCTGAAAATCAACCAGGGAGCACGAACATGCTGAAGCGCATCAATCCCGCCTCGATCATGACGCCCGCAAGCCCCTACAGCCACGGCATCGAACTGCCGCCGGGCACGCGCATTTTGTATTGCGCCGGCCAGGTCGGCACGACCAAGGACGGCACGACGCCGAGCGATCTGGTGCAGCAGAACGAGATCGCCTGGGCCAACATCAGGGCGATCCTGAACGACGCCGGGATGGACCTGAAGGACATCGTGCGCATGAACGCGTATCTGACGTCGCGCGAAGGCATCGAGCCGTTCCGCGCCGTGCGCAACCGCATGGTCGGCAAGGTCAAGCCTGCCTCGACCCTGGTCTTGGTCGCCGGCCTGGCCGGGCCGCAATGGCACGTCGAGATCGAGGTCGTCGCCGCGCAAGCATCGCGCGCCGCCGCCAAACCGGCGGCCGCCAAGAAGCCGGCCAGGAAAGCGCCGGCGAAAAAATCCGCAAAGAAGAAGAAACGCTGAGCCGGATGCCGCTCAAAGCCGGACTGGCCGACCCGCGCCGCATTCCGCGACCTTCGGTGCGCGAACGCGCGCTGGCGATTCCGTCGTCGAAGATCCGCGACGTCTCCGAAGGATCGATGGGCGACAAGTCCATCATCCCGCTCTGGTTCGGCGAACCGGACCAGCCGACGCCGCCGTTCATTCGCGAGGCGGCGAAGGCGTCGCTCGACCGCGCGCGTACTTTTTATACTGAGAACCAGGGCATTCCGGCGCTGCGCTCGGCGATCGCGAGCTATCTGTCGCGGTTGCTGAACATCCCGCTCGAAGCGGAGCGCGTCAGCGCAACCGTGTCCGGCATGTCGGCGATCATGATCGCCATGGAAGCGCTGATCGAGCCCGGCGACAACGTGGTGCTGCACTCGCCCTTGTGGCCGAACTGCCTGGAATCGATCCGCGTGATGGGCGGCGAAGTGCGCGCCGTGCCGCTGACCATGGGCGCCGGCACCTGGGAGTTCGACTTCGACCGGTTCTTCGCGCAGGTCGACGACCGGACCAAGGCGATCCTCGTCAATTCGCCGAACAATCCGACCGGCTTCATGCTGAGCCGCGAACAGCAGCAGGTGATCCTGGATTTTTGCCGCGCGCGCGGCATCTGGCTGCTGGCCGACGAGGTCTACGACCGCATCGTGTTCGACCGCATTCACGCGCCGTCGTTCCTGGAGATCGCGACGCCGGACGATGCGCTGATCGTGTTCAACAGCTTCTCGAAAACCTGGTGCATGACCGGCTGGCGCCTCGGCTGGGTGGTCGCCCCGGCCGAACTCGGAGCGGTGTTCGGCAAGCTGATCGAGTTCAATTTCAGCTGCGCGCCGATGTTCGTGCAGGACGCGGCGATCATAGCCCTGGAACAGGGCGAGGAGTTCATCCGCGCTTCGGCCCAGCGCTACAAGCGCGGGCACGATCTCGTCTACCAGCGGCTGAGCGCCATCGATCGCGTGCGCGTGGTGCCGACGCAGGGCGGTTTCTACAGCTTCTTCGCCGTGGACGGGATGACCGACAGTTTTGCCTTCGCGCGCAGACTGGTGGCCGAGGGCAAGGTCGGCCTGGCACCCGGCATCGCCTTCGGCACCGGCGGCGAGGGCTATTTGCGCCTGTGCTTCGCCAATGAGGCGGCGACCCTGTCGACCGCGCTGGACCGGATCGAAAGCGCGCTCAAGCGCCTGTGACCCGGGAACGGCCGCGGACGGCGGACGTGGCGGATGGCAAACGCGCCGGCTGCGTATCTATACTGTACCCGCTCGCCCCGCCCTTCCGAGGCCGACCGAACTCCATGCGCGTTGTTTATTTCCTGGCCGTCGCCCTGTCCTGCCTCGCCGTCGGCATCGCCGCGGCCGAGCCGTTGCGTCTGCCGCTGCAGCCGGCGCAATCGACGCCGCCCTATTACCAGCCGGGCACGCCGCCGCCGGGCGAAGCCGAGCCGCCGGCCAACGCCGATCCGGAGCCGATCCCGGACCAGATCCCGGCATATTCGTCGCAACCGATCTACCGCAGCCTGCCGCCGGTCGATCTGAAAATTCCCAACCTGCGCCAGGAAACCCAGGTCTGGTGCTGGGCGGCGGTGGCGCAGCAGATCATCAACGCATCGGGCCGAAAATCGCCGCCGCAATGCGCCCTGGTGGCGATGGCCAACGGCCAGTATCCGAGCGCGTGCTGCCCGTACAATCCGGCGTGCATCCGGCCCGGCTCGCTGGTGCAGATCCAGCAGCTGATCGCCAATTGGGGCAAGCGCTACAACGAAATTCAACGCCCGAGCGATCCGTACGCGCTCTACGAACAATTGCGCCAGGGTCGGCCGATCGTGCTCGCCGTGCGATCGACGCCGTATACCGGCCATGTCGTGGTGCTGCGCGGCATGTCGTGGCGCGCGACGCAATACGGCATGCAGGCCGTGCTGCATATCAACGATCCGATCGGCTATCTGCCGGCGCGCCTGCCGTTCGAGCGGCTGGCGCCGTACTGGTATGCGGCGATCGTCGTCTACTGATCGTTGCCGCAAAAACCCTATTCGATCGAGAAGCCCGGCCGCTTGGCCTGTTTGCGCGCGAGCGTCGGATCGCCGGCGTCGAAATGCATCGAGACGCTGAAATAGCTTTTCGCGTCCGCCTTTTCGCCGAACCGGTTGCCGATCATGAGCCAGGCTTGGGTCAGCTCCGGCCCGCCGAGCAGGCTGGCCAGCGCGACGCGCACGCGATACCCGCCGAGCGGCGGTGCCATCTCGCCGAGCGTCACGCCGGCAACCGGCTCGCCCGCGTTGACGCGGTGCGGGAACGACGGGCGCTGGCGGCCCAATGCCATGAATTCGAGGTAGCCGTTCTTGGCCCATTGCGCGCGGAAGCGATCCTGATCGGTGCCGCTGCGGAACACGAAATCGACTTCGATCGCACAGGCGGCGCGCTGCGCCTCGGTGATCTTGCCGAGCTGGACGAAGGTATGATTGCGCTTGACGTCGGGCGCGGGCGCGCCGTCGCACACCGCGCGCACGTCGTGCGGCTCGAGCACCAGCAGGCCGGATTGCGCCCGCGCGACCGAACCGGCGGCGCCGGCGGCGAGCAGAACGGCGACGATGGAAGCAAGGCGCATGGACATGGGCATGAACATGGGCATGGACGTATCCTTCTTGCGCTCCCCTTGGACTTGCCCCGAACGAGACTGTATACGTGGCCGCCGCGCCGACCGTGCACCCGCCCGGAACGGCCCGGATTCCTTGGCATCCGGACAAGACGGAGAATGCGATGTTGAGCCCGGCCTATGTCGCAGCCCTGGCCCGCTACAACCGATGGGCCAACGAGCGCCTGTATCATGCCGTAGCCGGGTTAACGGATTCCGAATACCGCAAAACGCGCCCGAGCTTCTTCGGCTCGATCCGCAACACCCTCAATCACCTGCTGGTCGGCGATAAAGTGTGGATGGCGCGCTTCGAAGGCGGCGCCAGCGGGATCGCATCGCTCGATCAGATCCTGCACGACGACTTCGACTCGTTACGTCGCGCGCGCGCGGCGGAAGATGCGCGCATCGTCGCCGCGCTGGAAAATTTCGACGCGGCGAAACTGTCGACTGTGTTGGTTTACCGATCGCTGACCGCGGGCGAAGCGCGCGTGCGCTACGATCTGGGACTCGCGCACATGTTCAATCACCAGACGCATCATCGCGGCCAGGTGCACGACCAGCTGAGCGCCACCGACGTGGCGCCGCCGCCACTGGATTTCATCCATTACGTCCGTGAGCACATGCCGGCGTAAGCGTCAGCGAATTTTCAGCACCACCTTGCCGGTCGATGCGCGCGAGGTGAGCAGCTTCAGCGCCTCGCCGGCCTTCTCCATCGGCAGCACGTGCGAGACGTGCGGCTTGAGCCTGCCCTGCGCGTACCAGGCGAGCAGCGCATCGAACGACGCGTGCACGGTCTTGGGGTCGTTCTTCATGTAGGCGCCCCAGAACACGCCGACCGCGGAACAGTTCTTGACCAGCAGCAGGTTTGCCGGCGCGGTCGGAATGCGCCCGGCGGCAAAGCCGATCACCAGCAGCCGCCCTTCCCAGGCGATGCAGCGCAACGACGCATCGAACACGTCGCCGCCGACCGGATCGTAGATCACGTTGGCGCCCTTCTTGTTGGTTATCGCCAACACGCGCTCGCGCACGTCCTCGGTGGAATAATCGATGATGTGATCGGCGCCGTTGGCCTTGGCGATCTGCAATTTATCGGCGCCGCGCGCGGTGGCGATCACGGTGGCGCCCATGACCTTGCCGATCTGCACCGCGGTCAACCCCACGCCGCCGGCGGCGCCGTGCACCAGCAGCGTCTCGCCGGCCTTCAAGCCACCCCTATGATGAAGCGCAAGGTGCGACGTGCCGTAGGCAACCGGAAACGCCGCCGCGGCGACAAAATCCATGTTGTCGGGAATCTTGGTCACGCCCTTTTCCGGCGCGATCATCATTTCCGCAAACGAGCCGACGCCGGCCATCGCCATCACGCGGTCGCCCTTCTTGACGCGCGTGACACCGGCGCCGACCGCATCGACCACCCCGGCGCCTTCGAGGCCCGGCGAGAACGGGAACGGCGGCTTCTCCTGGTACTTGCCTTCGATCATCAAAGTGTCGGCGAAATTCAGCCCGGCCGCATGGACCGCCACACGCACCTCGCCGGGGCCGGGATCGCGCACCGGCAACTCGTCGACCGAGAGCGTGTCCGGTCCGCCGAACGCCTTGCAAACGACTGCGCGCATTGTGTCCTCCCTCGATGTCAGTTGAGCCAGCCGGCGGCCGGCCGTATTTCGCCGATCGTCCGCTCCTTGCGGTTGACCAGCGTCGGATTCAGGAACGATTGCAGCGCGCGCGCGGCGGGCGACTCGATGACGCCGAGATGCCGCAACAATGCGCCGATGGCGACTTCCGAGGCGCGCTTGGCGCCATCGTCGATCTTGAGCGCGATGCCGAGACCGCGCTCCGGCAGCGCGGCCGTGTAGACGCCTTCGGCGCCGGTCTTCATCGCCACCCTGCCACCCAGCGTCTGCATCGCCACGGTGCAGAACCGGCCGCTGCCGCCGACCATGAACGGATGCGCGAGCATCGCGCCGCGGACGCGCGTCACGGACCGGCTGCGCGCGGCGCCGAGCGACGCCGGATCGGCAAAGCGCGCCATGGCCCGTGCGAGGCAAACCAGCGGCATGGCGATCGTCGGCAGGCTGCAGCCGTCGATGCCCACCGGCGCGCCGGCAAGATCGCAGCCGCTCATGTCTTCCAGCACCGCGCGCACCGCGCGCTGCACCGGATGATCGCGGTCGATATAGGCCTTGGTCGGCGCGTTCAGATGCGCAGCACAGCACAGCATGCCGGCATGCTTGCCAGAGCAGTTGTTGTGCAGCTGGCTCGGCGTCTCCGCCTTCAGCAGCAGCTCGGTCGCGGCCGGTTCGTACATCGGCGCATGCGCGCCGCATTCGAGATCGCGTTCGGATAGATTCATGCGCGCAAGCCAGCCGGCGGCGGCATCGACATGCGCGCGTTCGCCATTGTGCGATGCGCAGGCCAGGGCCAATTCGGCGGCGCTGACGGCAAAGCGATCCGCCGCCCCCGACTCGACCAGCGGCAGCGCCTGGAACATCTTGACCGCCGAACGCGGGAAGACGGCCGCATCGACATCGCCCCATGCCGCCACCACATGGCCGCCTGCGTCGCACACCGCGGCCGCGCCGCGATGGCGGCTTTCGACCGCCGCCCCGCGCGTGACTTCGACCAGGATCGGGTTCTGTTGCGCCACGTGAGTATCCATTCGGTTTGGCAAGGAACAAGGAGCGGGCAAGCAAGTCAAGCGTCCCTCACCCCCACGACTTGTCGCCCCGGCCGGAATGGAAGAACTGCACGCCGTATCGCCCGATGCTACACTCCGCCCATGCGCGGCTATTTCGGCATCGGCGTGGAAGGACTGAGCAAACCCATGAACGCGGGCAGTTTGTTCCGCACGGCGCATGCCTTCGGCGCCGCCTTCGTGTTCACCATCGACGCCGCCTACAAGCGGCAGATCGGCCGCCGGGCCGACACGTCGGATACCACCAGCCAGGTGCCGCTGCACGAATTCGCGACCCTGGCCGAGTTCCGGCTGCCCAAGGGCTGCGTGCTGGTCGGCGTCGAAATCGTGCCGGACGCGATCGACCTGCCGTCGTTCCATCACCCGCACGCCGCGGCCTATGTGCTTGGCGCCGAGCGCAGTTCGCTGTCGCCGGAATTGCTGGCGCGCTGCGCGCACGTGGTCAAAATTCCGACCAAATTCTCGCTCAACGTGGCGCTTGCCGGGGCGCTGGTGATGTACGACCGCCTCAAGAGCCTGGGCAACTACCCTGCACGTCCGCTGATGCCGGGCGGGCCGAAGCCGGGCGACAAGCCCAAGCACGTGTTCGGCGCGGCCAAGACAGCGGTGCGCGGCAGGCAGAACAAGAACGATTGAACGGGGAGCCATCAACTTGCGCACGACGATCATCGCGATTTCGCTTCTCGGCCTGCTCGGCGCGAGCGGCGCCACGGCCAAGGACAAGTTTCTCGGCAAGTTCGACGATTGGGATGCGTCGTCGACCGGCGCCGGCAAGGACCATCTTTGCTACGTCGTGGCGTTGCCGACCAAAGCCGCGGACAATGAAAAGCCGCGCGGCGAATCCAGCCTGATGGTCTACCACGCGCCAGGCGACAAGAAGCTCAACGTGGTGCAGTTCACCGCCGGGCTCGCGCTCAAGAAGGACACCGGCGCGGCACTCAAGATCGACCAGAAATCCGTGCCGCTGTTCGTGCAGGGAAACAAGGCCTGGGCCAAGGACGCCAAGACCGATGCGGAAATCGTCGCCGCGCTCAAGGCCGGCAAGACGCTGACCATCGAGTCGACCAGCGCCAAAGGCGCCAAACTGACCGACGCCTATTCGCTCAAGGGTTTTGCCGCCGCGATCAAGGCCGCAAACGAGGCGTGCGGCATCAAGTGATGCGCGCTGCACCCGGCTGTGCGGAATGTGCCAAAAATTCGCCGTTTCGGGGCTTTCGGCGCAATCGACGCGTCCTTCATGCGCCGTCGACGTTTGGTTCGTCGCGCGAAGCCGCCGCGGGCCGCGGCTGTCGGCGGGGCTACCCTAATGCGTGTTACGTTTGTTACGGATTCTCACCCCCACCTTAGGGTCCTTAGGGTCGCGCATCCCGCCAAACGGGTTTTTACCGACTCGGATTCACGCTGTGAAAGAACGGAATGCGGAAAGCGCGACAATGCGTCCGCAATCGCCGCCGCCTAGTTAGCACGCGCGCAAGCAAAATCAAGATCGCCGCTACATTTGTTACGCTTGTTACCGAATCGACTGGCCGCCGAGGAATGGTCCCCAAGGACTCGACCACGGGGGTCCAGTTCTCGGGGGCCATTCCTCGGAAGGCCGTCCAACGGCGCCTTCCGCAGAAATCTTGCGCGCCGGCAGGCGCGTTCGCCGCATTGCCATCGCCGCCCCGGCCGCCTATATCTCCGGCCATGAACCTAGTGGAAAAGACCGCTGCGATCGACGTGGCCCGGCTGCAAATGCCCGGAAAGCCCAGCCTGGTCGGCATGAGCCGCGACGAGCTGGCCGCCTTGGTGGCCGGGCTGGGCGAGCCCGCGTTCCGCGCCAAGCAGATCTGGCACTGGATCTACCACCGGGGCGCGACCTCGTTCGAACAGATGACCACCCTGGCCAAATCCTGCCGCGCCAAGCTGGACGCCGCCTATACGCTGGACCGGCCGCACGCCCAGAAAGACCTTCAATCGTTCGACGGCACGCGCAAATGGCTGCTGCGCTTCGGCGACGGCAACGAGGCCGAGTGCGTGCACATTCCCGACAGCGAACGCGGCACCTTGTGCATTTCCTCGCAGGTCGGCTGCACGTTGACGTGCAAATTCTGTCACACCGGGACGCAAAAACTCGTCCGCAACCTGTCGGCGGCCGAGATCGTCGGCCAGCTGATCGTGGCGCGCGACGCCATGCACGAGTGGCCGACGCCCGGCGAGGGCGCGCGCGACGACCGCGAGATCACCAACATCGTCATGATGGGGATGGGCGAACCGCTGTTCAATTTCGACAACGTGGCGAAGGCGCTCAAGATCGTCATGGACCCGGAAGGCATGGCGATCAGCAAGCGCAAGATCACGCTCTCGACCGCCGGCGTGGTGCCGATGATGCAGCGCTGCGGCGTCGAACTGGGCGTAAACTTGGCGGTGTCGCTGCACGCGGTGACCGACGAGATCCGCGACGTGATCGTGCCGATCAACAAGAAATATCCGATCAAGGAACTGCTGCAGGCGTGCCGCGACTATCCGGGCGTGCACAACGCGCGGCGCATCACGTTCGAGTACGTGATGCTGAAAGGCGTCAACGACAGCCTGGCCGACGCGCGCCAGCTCGCCCGCCTGCTCAAGCACATTCCGGCCAAGGTCAATCTGATCCCGTTCAACGCCTGGCCGGGCGCGCCGTTCGAGTGTTCCGAGGAGGAGCAGATCGAAAAATTCGCCGACCTCGTGGTCAGCCTCGGCATCACGGCGACCGTCCGCACCCCGCGCGGCCGCGACATCATGGCGGCGTGCGGCCAGCTCAAGAGCGAGAGCGAGCGGGTCAGGAAGAGCGCGGGCGCGAAGCCGGCGGCCGGGTGAAGCCTCACACCGCGACGATGCCTGCGGTTTCGCCGCCGAACTTCCGCGACCGCGCCCGAGCCTATAGTTAACGCACCGAACCGGCGAACTCGAACGCCGAGATTGACCGCCGAACATGGATTCGGCGGCGGCGGTGCTGTATTCTGCGATTTGTTTGAGTATTACGCCCAGGACCGGCGGGAAGAGCAGGTACACGCGAATAAGTGCGTAGCAAGCCGTTCATCTGTCACGAGGAACCCATGACCTATTACATGTACAAGGATGCCAACAATCAATGGCGCTGGCGGCTCGAGGCGACAAACAACAAGATCATCGCCAATTGCGGCGAGGGCTACCACAACAAGGCGGATTGCCTGCACGGGATCGAGCTTGTGCAAGGCAGCAAGAAGGCGCCGGTCCGCGAGGTTTAGTGACAGATGGAGTTCGCCCCACGCGCGTCGGCCGGCTTTGGCAAACTCCGGTCAAGATGAACTTGAATCCGTTTAATTCTTGGCTGAACGCGCAGCTCGAAGGCGCTTACTGAATGTTGGCCAATACGTTCGCCTACCTCGTGGCCGCCTTTGCCATTACCTCGGCCGTCCCAACATGCGCGCTGCTGAGACATCATGGCGGCATGCGGGCAGCTCAAGAGCGAGAGCGAGCGGGTCAGGAAGAGCGCGGGCGCGAAGCCGGCTCCAGATTGAGCTCCTGAAAAGCTGCGATGCTTCCAAGAATCGTTGACACACAGCGTGGGGCGTCGGTGGCGTTCGAGGGTCTAGTTTAATCGCTGTAGATTGCTCTCCCTCGAAAGCAAATGCATATTTGTGCTCCAGAAAGTGGTGAAAACGAACTGGTCTCGGTCAATGGCACGAACACTTTTTTACTCCTGGCAAAGCGATCATCACGCTTCAGTAAACCGCTCATTTATTGAAGACGCGATCAGGAAGGCACTTGCAGTTCGCAAAAAAGCACTTGAGATCGAATCGCCCGATCGCGAGAGGAGCGCCGATTCAAAGTTGACGTTGGACAAAGATACGTTGAACGTCCCCGGCACGCCAGACATCACGGGCGAAATTTTTCGAAAGATAGATAACTGCACAATTTTTCTTGCAGATATTTCTTTCGTTGCTCAATCAGACGGTGGCCGACATACGCCAAATCCTAATGTCTTAATTGAATATGGATATGCTCGCGCTCGACTGGGCTTCGAAAGAATTATTTTGGTAATGAATACGGCGTTCGGCGAATGTGGAGAATGGTCGCAAAATCTTCCGTTTGACCTTAGGGGTGTTCGACGCCCAATTTCGTACCATTTGTCGCCGAGCACGGCCGAGAAAGCAAAGAGCGACGTTAAAGACGAACTGATCAAAGCATTGGCCAACGCCATAAATCTAGTATTGGAAAATGCCCCCTCAATCAAGCTACCGCAGATACTGTTTGACGCGCAGGAGCCCGCCAGCCGCGCTTCAAGTTGCTTTAATGAAAATGACGAGGTTCTAGATTTGCGGGGAGATTGGCTCAGTGATCCGCATGATCCAATAAAATGGAAAGACGGACCGCAGATGTTCCTTCGGGTCATCCCCTCAAAACATCCAAATTCCTATACGTCGTTGCAGCTGACAGAACTCATGCAGCAGAGCGGCAAAATTGCGCCCTTTGACGTACCTGACGCACTGTTTATAAAAGGAAATAAATTTGGTGCTGTAGTTGCGTCACATGTCGATCTGAGCGCAAAGACCGTTAGAAATGTTTCACAGATATTTCGTAACGGCGAGGTATGGGGTATCGATGGACGTTCACTCGATCACAAGGTCGTGCCTCGAGATTTTGAAGAACGATACTGCAATAAACTACAGCAATATTTGCAGTTTATTTTGGCGGACTTGAGATTAAAGCCTCCATTGAAAATTATCGTCGGCATGACCGGAATTCGTGGGTACAAAATTGCGCTTCCCAACCCTCCCGCAGACAAGCAGTGGGGCCACCCGACGGGAATTGTCGGAGATTGTGTGGTCGACCAGCTTATCGATGAAGTTATTGTCATGGATGCGGATTCCGGAAATTCAAAGCCGTTGAAAAATTTCTTTGACAAATTATGGGGTGAATTTCAGCACGAGAGGCCGCTTTTCTTACCCGATTGCATAATTCCCGCGTTACGAACGTTTGCATCATAGAAGCTGACGTGTGGCCGCGACATTATGGCCTCAAGCGGGCAAATCAAGAGCAAGAGTGAGCGGATAATGAAGGGTGCGGTGAAACCGGCGAGGACTTCATAGATATCCGTAGCAATAGGACATGGAATTAGTCGCGCAGGGATATCGTTTCGTTTGTTGCGGTAATCCGCTCTTCATTTGTCATTATGGTAAGAACGTGCTTTCTTAGTTTCTCGAATAGTGCATTGATTTCATCGAGTTCCAGACTTCTTGCTCCCCCGTCAATTGTACTGAATGCGATATCGTCGACATGCGACTTTCCGACCGGCCTATTCGTGGGTATCGGATAGCGACCAGCCCACACACCAAAGTTCGTAAGTTTCCGCATAATCTCTTCCTCGCGGGGAGAAAGAGTTACGTTCGCGCGCTCTGCCAACTTCAGTAGGTTGTGTATTCGTAAAGACTTATCGAGTTGTTCTTGTGAAACAAGACAGGAGGCCTCTTTCACGATACGTGCCTTCAGTAAATTCTCGATTGCAAAGGCGAACAACATATAACTCGTGCGGGGCAGGTTCTTAGATTTTTCAAATACTTCAGGAAGTACATCGTCGTTGAAGTCAGCGCTCATGAACGCCTGCTGCCCTTCAAGCCATTTGCAGTTTAACAAGTCTGCCGATCTCTTAAGCCAATCAGCAACGATAACCCATTGTGCCGAGCTTTGCCCGACGGCTTCATAGTTTGCTGCCCAATTCTCATCAGTAATTTCGAAAGGCATTCTCTAAACGCACCTCTATTGTAACTATGAGTGGCTATTTCGTGGCGCTTCTACCCCGCTCACATTGAACGCCGCCACCGGCCGGTGGAAGCCCTTGAGCGACAGTTCGCCGAGCGGGACCAATTCGGCATGCGCATCGACGGCGGCGCACACCTTGCTGTCTATAAGGATTTGCCCGTCCTTGGCTTCACCGCACAGGCGGGCGGCCAGATTCGCAACCGTGCCGATCGCCGCGTAATCGCGCCTGCCTTCGAAACCGATCTGGCCCAGCGTGGCGTAGCCGTGGGCGATGCCGATGCCGAAGCCGAGCGTAAAGCCGCGCTTGCTCCATTGCGCCAGCAGTTCGCGCAGCGCCGCCTGCATGTCGACCGCCATCCGAACCGCGCGCAGGCACGGATCGGCGCATGGGATCGGATCGTTGAACACGATCATCAGCCCGTCGCCGACGAAGCGTTCCAGTGTGCCTTCGGAGGCGAAGATCAGCGCGCCGAGCCTGCGGTGGTATTCGTCCAGCACATCCATCACGTCTTCGGGCGCAGCGGTTTCGGCGAACGCGGTGAAGCCGCGCAGATCGCAGAACACTAGCGTCACCTCGCGCCGGTGACTCTTCAGGATGCCCTCGTCGCCCGAAGCCAGAATGCTGTCCGCGATCTGCGGCGCCAGGAAGCGCTTCAGGCGGCCCATGCGCTCGAGCTCGGTGAGCTGGCTGGCGACGCGCTGTTCGAGCGTGCGGTTCCAGTCCGCCAGTTCGGCGGCCTGCGCCTGGACCCGGTCGTGCAGACTTTTGAGACGCAGGATCGACCGGACCCGGGCCAGCAGCGCGGCATGATCGATCGGCTTGGTCAGGTATTCGTCGGCGCCCGCATCGAGCCCGGCGACGATATCCTTGGAATCGGATTTGGCGGTGACCAGAATGATCGGCATGAACGGCAGCGACGCATCGGCGCGCAGCCGGCGGCACACCTCGAACCCGTCGAGCTTCGGCATCATGACATCGAGCAGGATCAGATCCGGCCGCTCGCGCCGCGCGACCTCGATCGCTTCCTCGCCGTCGGCCGCCTCGATGGTCGCATAGCCGTGCGCGCCCAGGCGCGTGGTCAGGATGTCGCGGTTGGTCGCGCTGTCGTCGACCACCAGGATGCGCGCCGTCTCGCTCAAGGTGCCGCTTTCCCCGGGGCGGGCCCGGAATCCTGCGGCAGGAATCTGCGGATCGCGGCGAGCAGTTGGCGCGGGCTGTAGGGCTTGGTCACGTACGCGTCGCAGCCGGCCGCGCGCGCCTTGGTTTCGTCGCCGCTGAGCGCATAGGACGTGACCACGATGATCGGGATCGATTTGAGCGCCGGAATCGCCTTGATCCGGCGCGTCGCCTCGTAGCCGTCCATGACCGGCAATTGGATGTCCATCAGGATCAGATCGGGCTTGTGCGCCTCGGCCATCTCAATGGCCGCCTGGCCGTTATCGGCCTCGACCAATTCGATGCCGACGCTGCCCAAAAGATCGCGCAGGATCTGTTTGTTGTCTTCTTGGTCTTCGACGACGAGGATGCGATGGGTCATGCGGCGGTCACTTGCTTTTCGACGTTGACGGGCACGGTGAAGAAGAAGGTCGACCCCTGGCCGACGACCGAATCGACCCAGATGCGGCCGCCGTGCATTTCGACGATGCGTTTGGAGATCGACAGGCCGAGGCCCGTGCCGCCCTTCTTGCGCGTGCTGGAACTATCGACCTGCTGAAATTCGCCGAAGATGCGCGTCAGGTCGGCCTCGGCCACGCCGGGGCCGGTGTCGCGCACGGCGACTGTGAAGACACCGTCCGATGCGGATACCCCGACGCCGACT
Source organism: Alphaproteobacteria bacterium (assembly GCA_050186335.1). Classification (GTDB taxonomy): domain Bacteria; phylum Pseudomonadota; class Alphaproteobacteria; order Bin65; family Bin65; genus JBFWYO01. The sequence continues at coordinate 45,127 of JBFWYO010000016.1, forward strand.
TCGCCCTTCTCGGTGAACTTGATCGCGTTGCCGACCAGATTGAGCAGCACCTGCGCGATGCGACGCTCGTCGCCGTGGGCCAGCGGCAAATCGGCAGGCAAGTCGGTCTTAAGCGCGAGGTTCTTCTCGGCCGCGAGCGCTTCGACGGCGCTCAGCACGTTCACCACGACGTCCTTGATCGCGTAATCCACCAGCGAGAGCTGCAACTGGCCGGCTTCGATCTTCGACAGATCGAGCACGTCGTTGATCAGGCCGAGCAGGTGCTTGCCGTTGCTCTGCACGCGTTCGAGCACCGTGCGGGCCTTCTCCGGCATCTCGCCGTAGATGTTGTCGAGGATCAATTCGGTATAGCCGAGAATGGCGTTGAGCGGCGTGCGCAGCTCATGGCTCATGTTGGCGAGGAATTGCGATTTGTGCTGGCTGGCGACCTCGATCTGGCGGCTCTTCTCCTCGATCTCGGAGAACAGCCGGGCGTTCTGGATCGCCAGCACGGATTGCGCGGCGAAGGTTTCGAGCAGGCGTATGTCGGCATCCGGAAACAGCCCGGGCTTGCGGCGGCGCACGACCAGCGCGCCGACGATCCGGTCGGGCCGCAGCAGCGGCACCACGAGCAGGCCGCGGAAGCCGGCGGCGCGGATTTGCGCGTGCACCTGCGCGGTCCGGTCTTCGCGCAGATCCGGCACCTGCAGCGCGCGGCGCTGTTCGGCAGCCTGGCCGACGATGGTTTCGCCCTTGCCGATGCGCTGGGCGCGGATCGCAGCGGTCACGGCCGCATCCAACCCGTGGGTCGCGCGGAGGCGGAACTCCTGCCGATGCTGGCTGAACACATAGATGGCGCCCGCGTCGGTATTCGAGATCTGCACCGCCTTGGCAACGATGGTGGTGAGCACGGTCTGCAGATCGAGCGTCGAATTGACCGCGTGGCTGACTTCGCCGAGCGCGCGCAATTCCTCGACCGAGCGGGCCAATTCGGCGCTGCGTTCGCGCAGTTCGTTGAGCAGGCGGGTGTTCTCGATTGCGATCACCGCCTGGCGCGCGAAGCTGGTCACCAGATCGATCTGCTTGTCGGTGAACGGGCGCAGTTCCTGACGGTAGATGCTGAACGCGCCGATCAGCTTGTCATCCTTGAGCATGGGCACGATGACGAGCGACCGCACCCCGCCAAGCTCGACCGAAGCGATGCGACCGGGTTCGTGTTCGGTGTAGGCGCGATCCGCCCGCGTGTCGGCCACATGCACCGGCTGCCGGGTCACGACGGCCCGGCCCAACGCGGTGTCCGGGGGCCAGACGCGCGGCACAGCGAGATAGTCGGCGAAGGCCGGCGGCACGCCGAGCGACGAGATCGAGCGGAAAACACCGTCGGCATAATCGAACAAGACGCCGAATTTGGCCTCGCAGATGCGCGTCGCGTTGGTCAGCATGGCCTGGAACGTCGGCTCCAGTTCGCCCGACGAACTGGAAATCACGCCGAGGACGTCGCTGATCGCGGTCTGGTATTCGAGCGATTCGGAGAGCTCGCGCGTGCGCGCCTGGACTTCGTCGAACAATCGCACGTTCTCGATCGCGATCACCGCCTGGTCGGCGAACGTACTGACGAGGTCGATCTGCTTTTCGGTGAAAGCCTGGACGATCGTCCGCGCCAGAAAAATGGCGCCGATGACCTGCCCTTCGCGCATCAGCGGGACGCCCAGACAGGAACGGTATCGGCCGCGCCGCCGCATTTCGACGTGCGCGTACTCCGGATCGGCCAATACGTCGAGCAGGCAGACGACCCGCTTCTCGACCGCTACGCGGCCCACGACAGAACCGCGCTCGGCGTCGAGCGGATGTTCCTTCAGGAACTTGAAAAACTCGGGATCGGTATTGGTCGCCGCGAGCGGGTGATACTTTTCGTCCGCTCCAAGCTTAAAAATAACCGCCCATTCCGATTGGCACAGCCGCGCCGCCGTCGTCACGATGGTATCCATTACCGGTTGGATGTCGAATTTCGATTGGCTGATGACGCCGAGCACTTCGCTGGTCGCGGTCTGGCGCTCAAGGGCTTCGGTCACTTCGCGCGTGCGCGCTTGCACCTCCTCGAACAGCCGAACGTTCTCGATCGCGATCACCGCCTGGTCCGCGAAGGTGGTGATCAGCTCGATCTGCTTGTCGGCGAACGGCTCGACGACGGTTCGCGCCAGGATGATGACGCCGAGCAGCGTGCCTTCGCGGATCAGCGGCACGCCGAGCACGGTGCGTTGCCGGCCGATGCGCTGCCACTCGGGATGGCTGAACTCCGGATCCTTCAGGATATCGAAAACATGAACTGTGTCGCGCACCAGCGCCACGCGCCCGGCTACCGAGCTGCGGTCGATGGCGACCGGATGCTTCGAGAGGTATTCGATGTGCGCCGAATCGACCTGATTGGCCGCCGCGACGCTGCAATGCTCGCCCGACACGCGGAAGATCATCGCGTATTCTGCGCGACACAGCCGTGCCGCGGTTTGCACGATGGTATCGAGCACCGGCTGCAGTTCAGTCGCCGACCGGCTGATCACGCCGAGCACCTCGCTGGTCGCGGTCTGGCGCTCGAGCGCCTCATTTGTCTCGTTGAACAGGCGCGAATTCTCGATGGCGATCACCGCTTGGTCGGCGAATGTCTTCAGGAGCGCGATCTCTTTCTCGGAAAACGTGCCAGGGGTCGTTCTGCCGACGAAGATCGCGCCCAGGCCGCGTCCTTCGGAAAGCAGCGGCGCCATGATGAAGGACCGGAAACCCACGGTTTCGGCACCGCGCCGTGCGTAGTGCGGCACATCGGGGTCGCCAAGGGCGTCCGGGTATTGAATGGGCCGGCCCTCGCTGATCGCGCTTCCGGTCGCCGACCCCTCAACCGGATGGGGGTAGTTCTCCCTTTGCAGCTTCTCGGCGCCGGGAAATTTTCCGTACGCGCCCGCATGCACCAGCCCATCAGGCCCGATCAGGTTCAGACCCACCCGGCTCGTGGCGAAGATCCGTTCGCAGCTTTCCACGATCTTTTCGAACACAGGCTGGGCGTCCGACACGGAGTTACTAATAACGTTCAGCACTTCGGCCGACGCGCGCTGCTGCTCGAGCGCTTCGGTCAACGCGAGCGTGCGCGCCTGCAATTCCTGAAACAGGCGGACGTTCTGAATCGCGATGACCGCCTGATCCGCGAACGTGCTGACCAGCTCGATCTGGCTGTCGGTGAACGGGTGGACCGCCTTGCGCACCATGGTGATCATGCCGATCGTGACGCCATCGCGCGCCAGCGGCACGCCCATGGCGGTACGGATGCCGAGCACGGACTGCGCATCGTGCCATTGGTATTCCGGATCGGCCTGCACGTCGGCAATCTGCAGCGTGCGGCCTTCAAGCGCGATGCGCCCGACGAGCGAGCTGCGCGTGAGTGGAAGCGGATTGCGCGCCAGGTACTTGATGCTTTCCGCTTCCACGTGGTTCGCGGCGATCAGCCTGATCTCGCCGTTCTCGAACAGGAAGATCATCGCCAGATCGGCGCCGCACAAGCGCCCGGCGATTTGGACGATGGCATTCGTCACCGGCTCGAGCTGCGACGGCGAGCGGCTGATGACACCGAGCACTTCGCTGGTCGCGGTTTGTCGCTCGAGCGCCTCGGTTGCCTCGCGCGTGCGCGCCTGCACTTCCTCGAACAGCCGCACGTTGGCGACGGCGATCGCCGCTTGGTCGGCGAAGGTTTCGACGAGCTCAATCTGCTTCGGCGTGAAGGAGCCCGGCTCGAAGCGGAAGAGATTGATGACCCCGATCACATCGCCGTCGCGCAGCATCGGCACGCTGAGCGCCGCCCGAAATCCCATGAGCCGTTGCGCGGCGGGGCGTTTGAATTCGGAATCGGCGAGAACATCCGGCGAATGCGCCGTTCGGCCTTCGAGTACGGTTCGCCCGAACATCGAGGTGCGATCGGGTTTAGGCGTGTATGTAGCGAAATGATCGCGCCATTCCGGCGAGCATCCATATGTGGCCGCGAGGCGATAGATCTCGCCGTCGTGCTGCCGGATCGTCCCGATATCCGCGCCACAAAGGCGCGCCGCCGACTCCAGCAGCGCGTCGAGCACAGCCTGCAGGTCGAACGCCGAACGGCTGATGACCTTGAGCACGTCGGCCGTCGCCGTCTGCTGCTCGAGCGCCTCTGTCACCTCACGCGTGCGCGCCTGCACCTCCTCGAACAGGCGCGCATTCTGGATTGCGATTACCGCCTGGTCGGCGAAGGTGGTGATCAGCTCGATCTGCTTGTCGGTGAACGGTTCGACCTGGAGCCGCGTCAACACGATCGCGCCGATCGGCTCGCCGCGCAGCATCAGCGGGACACCGAGCATGGTGCGGAAATGGCCGACTTTCTGCGCTTCGGCCCAGCGGAACTCCGGATCGCTCAACGCATCGTGAATATGGACGGTGCGCCGTTCGAGCACTGCGCGCCCGGATGCGGTGGCGCGGCTCAATTCGGATGGATTATGCGCCAGAAACTCCGCAAACGCGGGCTCCATGCGATCGGTCGCGGCAAGGCGGAACTTGCCGTCCTCGAGCGCCCAGATGTTGGTTGTGTCGGCACGGCAAAGCTTGCCGGAAATTTCGGCAATTCTGTCGAGCACCGGCTTGACCTGATGGGTCGACAGGCTGACGAGAGCGAGCACTTCGCGCGTGGCCGCTTCGCGGGCCAGCGCTTCATCCAGATCGCGGGTACGCGCGGCGAGCGCCGTTTCGAGCTCGACAACGGCACCGCGATCCGCCCGTATCTCCGGCTGTTTTCGCGCCAACGCTCCCCCCATCGACGCGTCACGATAGCACCTTGCCGGACGGTAATGAAGCCGGCGCCGGCCGCGTGCAGGGGACTGCGATTGGTTAATCTATCGGCGATATCCGCCTTTCGGCGAACAAGCGTAAGGTTTGAATGAATGATCTGGTATCAGCCGGCGGACTTCCGGCACACCATCAGCACTTCGCCGACATTCTCCGTCGGCACCATGCCGTCGCGGAATGCGAGCGGCTTCTGAAGGCGCACGCTGAGCGGCATGAACAGGCGGTTGTACCAGCGCATCGCCTGGGCGCGCCGGTGGGTCAGCCACCACATGCCGAGCCGCAGCAGCCGCGTGGATTTCGGCACCATGCCGTAGACCGCGCTCTGCTCGACGCGGAAGCCGTGGCGCGCGAGCTTGGCCAGAATGTCGGCCGGCTCGTAGCGGCGGCGATGGCCGACGAAATCGTCGAACGCGGTCCAATAGGCCGGATGCAGCGGGGCGGAAAACAGGAACACGGCGCCCGGCGCCGCGACGCGCGCCAGTTCGGCCAGCGCAGCCTCGTCGTCCTCGACATGCTCGACGATATCGAGCGCGCAGACCAGGTCGAAGCTGGCGTCGGCGAACGGCAATGCCGAGACCAGGCCCGCGATCGCGTCGGCGCCGCGCGCGCGGAGCTTTTGGATGGCGGGCAAGCTGATGTCGACGAAGCGGGTGCCGGCGAGCGGCAGGCGCGGCCTAAGGCCTGGCGCCACTTCGAGCCGGCGCGGCGCCTTCGCGGCCAGCGCGCCGAACAGCGGCCAAGTGTTGAAGCGGTGCGGCTGGACCAGCTTGGCGCCCGTCCACAGCGGATCGTAAAATTGCCTGTTGGCCTCGCGCAGTTCGGCATCGTTGCGCGTGGGAGAGGTATTCGAGGTCATCAAATCGTTACCGGGCGATGCGGCTGGCGGCGCTAAACGGCATGGGCGCTGCGAACGATGCGCAGTGTAGCACGCGATGTGTAAACCAGACTGGCGGGAACGGCGGCCGCTTCAGACGACGCGGGCAATTCCGCAATATGCATGAGCGCGAACGCGCCTGGCGAACCTTTTCATTTGTCACCCCGGCCGGAGCACAGCGTAGAGCCGGGGTCCAGTGGAACGTGTTGCCGCGCTGGACCCCGGATCGGCGCCCCGCTGCGCGTGGCTTGTCCGGGGTGACAGGAGGGAGCAAGCGCCGGCGATCTTCCCGCTTTCCCTTGAAGGAGAGGTTCGGGGCGAGGTCCGCTTTTATTCCCCTCGCCCGGCGCTGCGCGCCACCCTCTCCCTTTGAGAGGGCTTTGGGCGAGTGGGTTTTTAGACGAAATCCCCGGCCAGCGCCGCGCGCACCGGTTCGGGCAGCACGGCGAGGTGGCCGTAATTCGGATGCGCCAATCCCAGGATCACCTGCATGCCGGGCTGCTTGAATTTTTCGATCTGCGCCTTGGTGAACGGGAAGTGGATGAACTGCACGGACGAGGCCTTGCCGGCTTCGGTGGTGCGGTCCTGGTCGGCCTCCGGCACGCCCTTCACCGTCTCGCCGGCGAACTGCAGCGACGCGGTTTCTTCGACGCCGCCGAGGCGCGCGAGCACGTTGGCTCGACGCACCGGATCGTCGATTTCGAACATCACCGTGGCGACCAGTTCGGCGCCGTTCGGCACCAGCGTGTTGTAGGCATCCAGCTCACCCTGGATCTGTTCCTCGCCGCCTTTCTCGATATGCAGCATTTCGTGCACCTGGTGGCGCATCGTGTCCCAGCTTTCGAAATAGAACGTGCAGTAGGGACCGACTTCGACGCGCCGGTCGCGCTTGAGCGCGGTGACGTGCGCACGCATCTCCTTGCGCTGGCGCGCATACTCGGCGGCAGGCATGACATCCGCGCGGGTGATCCTGGTGCGGCCGGCGGCCGCCGGTGCGTTGCCGGGAGAAGCGCTGCCGTTGCTTTTGTTCGCCATCAGGCAAAAATCCTCGAAAGGTGCGAACGCGCGAAAATGCGGGCTAAACCGACAGCCCGTAAGCCCGCGCGAACAGCTCGATCGGATGCGGCGCGCGATCCGGCACCGCCGGCTTCGCTTCGCCTTCCTTGATCTCGTCGGCGACGCGTTCCATGCCTTGCAGGATATGCATGCCGGCGAGCGGGCACTCGGAGGCGACATATTTCTTGGCGTTGCGTGCGGCGGTGCGCGCGACCGGCTTGCCGACCTTGATTGCGGTTTCGAAATTGTCTTTCAAGATTCCCCACGAGCCGCCGTGGCCGGAGCAGCGTTCGATCACCGCGAGATCGTTCTCGGGGATCAGGCGCAGCATTTCCGCCGCCTTCTGGCCCACGTTCTGCGCGCGCGCATGGCACGCCAGATGCAGCGTAACGCCGCCGTCGAGCTTTTCGAGGCCCGGCGCGAGGCCGTGTTGCTTGGCGATATCCACGACATATTCCGTGATGTCGAACGTGTTCTGCGCGAGTTTCTTTACGTTGGCGTCGTCCGGCACGATCAGCGGCCATTCGAATTTCATCATCAGGGCGCAGGACGGCACCACGGCGACCACGTCGTAGCCCCTGTCGATATAGGGCGCCAAGGCTGCGGAGATCGTCTTGGCGCTGTCGGCGACGCGGGCCAGATCGCCTTGTTCGAGCTGGGGCATGCCGCAGCAGGCGGGATAGACCACTTCGACGTCGACGCCGTTCTTGGCGAGCACCGCGCGCGCGGCCATGGCGATCGACGGGTTGTTGTAGTTCGAGAAGCACGTGGCGTAGAGCGCGACTTTGCGCTTACCGAAGGCGGGTGCCGTTTTGTTGACTTCGACCGGCTGCTGCTTCGCCAGCTTCTCGACCGTCTTGGCGTGGTATTCCGGCAGCGCCGCGTTCTTGTCCACGCCGGCGACTTTCTCCATCACCGTGCGCGAAAGCTTATTTTCGGTGTCGGTCGCCCAGTTGGCCAAGCCCGAAATGTGCGAGCAGATGCGCCCGTTGCGATCGGTTTCGGTCAGCTGCTTCTCGAAGAAGCCGACACCCTGCTTTTTCAGCTCGACGGCGCGGTAGCGCAGCATCAGATGCGGGAAATCCAGATTGAATTCGTGCGGCGGGACATACGGACACTTGGTCATGTAGCACATGTCGCACAGCGTGCACGCGTCGACGACCTGCTTCAGGTCCGCCTTGTTGACGGTATCGAGCTCGCCCGACGGCGCCGCGTCGACCAGATCGAACAGGCGCGGGAACGAGTCGCACAGATTGAAGCAGCGCCGGCAGCCGTGACAGATGTCGAACACGCGATGGATTTCCGCGTCCAGCTTCGCTTCGTCGTAGAAATCCGGATTGTGCCAATCGAGCGGATGGCGGGTCGGCGCTTCCAGGCTGCCCTCGCGCATGACTCTCTCCCCGTAGAACCGGCCGCGCTTCGCGCGCGATCAAACACCGGATAATCCGTCGGAAATAACCGGGGGCCCGGCGCGTCGGTCGAACAACCAGGCGCCGGACCCCCGGATCGAATCGCAGGATCCGATAAACGACGTCGCGCGATGCGTTTACTTCAGATCGTTGAGCGCCTTGGTGAAACGACCGGCGTGCGATTTTTCCGCCTTGGCCAGCGTTTCGAACCAGTCGGCGATCTCATCGAAGCCTTCCTGGCGTGCGGTGCGCGCCATGCCCGGATACATATCGGTGTATTCGTGCGTTTCGCCGGCGATCGCGGCTTTGAGGTTCAGATTGGTCGGGCCGATCGGCTCGCCCGTCGCCGGGTCGCCGGTGGCTTCGAGGAATTCCAGATGGCCGTGCGCGTGGCCGGTTTCGCCTTCGGCGGTCGAGCGGAACACGGTGGCCACATCGTTGTAGCCTTCGACGTCGGCCTTCTGCGCGAAATACAGATAGCGGCGATTGGCCTGCGATTCGCCGGCGAACGCGGCTTTCAGATTGTCTTCGGTCTTGCTGCCCTTGAGCTGCATGGTCTCTCCTCCATCGGTGCTGCGTTATGGGTGAATTATCTTCACCCGGCGGAACGGGTTTGTCAATAAATTAGAACTGTTCTAAACAATGAGAACGACTCGCGACAAGCGCCTGCGCGGCCCGGCGGAAGCGGAAAAAACTCAGCGCTTCGGCTTGACGCGGACGATCACGTCGACCCGGTCGACCGAGGTGCCGGCCGGCGCATTGGGCAGGCGCGCCACCGCGAGCTGGTCCTGCGGGATGTCCTGCAGCAGACCGGTTTCGTGATGGTAGAAGTGATAATGGTGCGCCGTGTTGGTATCGAAGTACGAACGGCCCGGCTCGACCAGCACTTCGCGCATCAGCCCGGCATCGGTGAACTGATGCAGCGTGTTGTAGACGGTGGCGAGCGAGATCGAGATGCCGCTCTTGCGCACCTCCTCGTGCACCTGCTCGGCGGTGACATGCCGATCGCCGGCTTCCAACAATTGCCGCGCCAACGCCAGGCGCTGGCGCGTCGGCCGAAGACCGACGCCGCGCAGGCGCTGCAAGGCAGTGGCATAGGGGCGCATAGGTTCCATCACCCAAAAATAGGGTGTCCGCCCGAAAATTTAAAGCCCCTTTAAACGCCTGGGCGGTTTTATGGAATGAATCTAGGAAGCCGGTTTGCCCTTGCCCGCACTGGTGGGCCGCCGGCGGTGCAAAATTCCGTGCTGTTTTAAGCGATTAACGGCCCGCGCGGTGCCGAGGCCGGGCACGCCGCAATCCGCCTCACTCCGCCGAACCCTTCGCAGCACCGGGCGGCAGGCCGAGGCCGATGACGTTGTAGCCGCAATCGATGTAATGGATTTCACCGGTCACACCCGAGGACAGGTCGGAGATCAAATACAATCCCGCGTTGCCGACTTCTTCGAGGCCGGGGTTGCGGCGCAGCGGCGCGTTGTTGTTGGCCCAGGTGTAAACGTGCCGGCCGTCGGCGATCACCGCACCGGCCAGCGTGCGCATCGGCCCGGCCGAGAGTGCGTTGACGCGGATGCCCTGCTTGCCGAGATCGGACGCCAGATAGCGCACCGAGGCTTCGAGCGCCGCCTTGGCCACGCCCATGACGTTGTAGTTGGGAATCACGCGCTGCGAGCCGTCGTAGGTGAGCGTGATCAGCGAGCCGCCAGGTTTCATCAATTTCTCGGCGCGCTTGGCGATCGCGGTGAACGAGAAACACGAAATATCCAGCGAGCGGCGGAAATTCGCGCGCGTGGTATCGAGATAGCGGCCCTTGAGTTCGTCCTTGTCGGAGAACGCCAGGCTGTGCACGACGAAGTCGAGCCCGCCCCAGGTCTTCCCGATGGTCTCGAACACTGCATCGATCGAGGCTTCGTCCTCGACATCGCACGACTGGACGATCGGTGCGCCCAGCGATTCGGCGAGCGGCTTGGCACGCCTGCCGAACGCTTCGCCCTGATAGGTGAAGGCAAGCTGCGCGCCGTGCTGATGGGCCGCGCGCGCGATGCCCCACGCGATCGACCGATCGTTGGCGACGCCCATGATGAGGCCGCGTTTGCCTTCCATCAAGCGATGCGGCGTTGTCATGCGGCGGCCATGGGGCGTGTGAGTCCGGTCAATCAGGCGTTGTAGCGGCGGAACACGAGGCAGGCATTGGTGCCGCCGAAGCCGAAGCTGTTGGACAATACCGCATCGATCGGCACGTCGTCTTTTCTTTCGGTGACCAGCGGCATGCCGGCGGCTTCCGGCTCGAGCTCCTCGACATTAGCCGAGGCCGCAATGAACCTGTTTTCCATCATCAGCAGCGAATAGATCGCCTCGTGCACGCCGGCCGCGCCCAGCGCGTGGCCGGTCAGCGACTTGGTCGAGGTGAAATACGGCATCTGATTGCCGCCGCCGTTGCCGAACACGGTTTTCAGCGCCTGCAATTCCTTGATATCGCCGATCGGTGTGCCGGTGCCGTGGGTGTTGATGTAATCGATCGGCACGTCGATGCCCTTGAGCGCCAACTTCATGCAGCGCACCGCGCCCTCGCCCGAAGGCTGCACCATGTCGTAGCCGTCCGAGGTGGCGCCGTAGCCGATCAATTCGCCGTAGATCTTGGCGCCGCGCGCCTTGGCGTGCTCGAGTTCTTCCAGCACGACGCAGCCGCCGCCGCCGGAAATCACGAAACCTTCGCGCTTGATATCGTACGGGCGCGAGGCGCCGGGCGGGTTGTCGTTGTAGTTGGCGGCCAGCGCCGGCATGGCGTCGAACAGCATGGAGAGCGACCAGTTGAGTTCCTCGCCGCCGCCGGCGAACACGATGTCCTGCTTGCCCCACTGAATCATTTCCGCGCCGTTGCCGATGCAGTGCGCGGACGTCGAACAGGCCGACGAGATCGAATAGTTGACGCCCTTGATCTTGAAGGGCGTCGCCAGCGTCGCCGAATTGGTGCTCGACATGGTGCGCGGGACCATGAACGGCCCGATGCGCTTGGTGGATTTCTTCTCGCGCAGCGTGTCGGCGGCGGAAACCTGGTCTTTGGTGGACGGACCGCCCGAGCCCATGATCAGGCCGCTGCGTTCGTTCGAAACGTCGCTTTCCTCGAGCCCGGCATCCTTGATCGCCTCGGCCATGGCGACGTAGTTGTACACCGCGCCGTCGCCCATGAAGCGGCGCAGGCGGCGGTCGATCGCGGTATCCGGATCCATTTTTATCGAGCCGTGCACGTGGCTGCGGAAACCCATTTCCTTGTAGGTTTCGCAGAACGTGATGCCGGATTTGCCCCGGCGCAGCGACTCCAGCACTTCGGCCTTGTTGTTGCCGATGGAGGAGACGATGCCGAGACCGGTGACGACGACGCGACGCATCAGTGAATCCTTGGACGTGAAACCGCGCTCACTTTATTCCGCGCTGGCCATGCCAGCGCCGAACAGGCCGACGCGCATGTCGGCCACTTCGTAGATGATCTTGCCGTCGGCCGCCAGCGTGCCGTCGGCGATGCCCAAAACCAGTCTTCGGTTGATCACCCGCTTGACGTTGACGGTGTAGACGACGCGTTTGACGGTCGGCAGCACCTGATCGGAAAATTTCACTTCGCCGACGCCGAGCGCGCGGCCTTTGCCCGGCAGGCCGAGCCAGCCGAGATGGAAGCCGGTCAACTGCCACAGCGCGTCCAGGCCGAGGCAGCCCGGCATCACCGGATCGCCCTCGAAATGGCAACCGAAGAACCACAGATCGGGCTTGATATCGAATTCGGCGACCACTTCGCCCTTGCCGTAGGTGCCGCCGGTCTGCGCGATGTGCGCGATGCGGTCGAACATCAGCATCGGCGGCAGCGGCAGGCGCGCATTGCCCGGCCCGAACAGGCGGCCATGGCCGCACTCGATCAGGTCGTCGTAGGAAAAGCTGCTCTTGGTCCGGAAATCAGCCATCGGTTGGTCCAACATGATCACACCCAAAGTCGGTCAATCGGCGCGGCGGGCCCGGTGCCCCGGGCAACGGCAAACGCCCCGATCCTCCCGTCGCTGAGCGATGAAACGCAGCTTTTGGGACCAGGGGCGGCAGGCACGCGGAGGGCGCAAACACCTTCCCTGGTAACTTGGATATAGAACGCGGCGCGCCCCGAAACGAATCTTTTTTCGCCGCGGCGACGGCGCCGCCGATTCAGGATTTTTGCTTATATTTGAGCGATTTAGAGAGGAAATGCGGATCGTCGGTAAAGACGCCGTCGACGCCCCACCTGAACAGGCGCCGCGCGACGGGCGCGTCGTTGACCGTATAGACGGCGAGCGGATAGCCGGCATGCTTGACCGCGCGCGCCTTCGCTTCGGTCAGGTATTGATGCGCGCAATGGATCGAGGCGCAGCCGATCGCCTCGGCCTGCTTGCGCCAGGCGCGGTCCAGTTTTCGCACCAGGAAGCCGCGCGGCCATTCCGGGGCGGCCGCGCGCATCGCCCGGAGTGCTCGGCGATTGAACGACGAGACAACCAGCGGCCGGTGTTTCGGCCAATGCAGCGCCAGCGTTGCGGCGACCGCGGCGGCGGTAAGCTTCTCGTCGCCCGTGAGCGGCTTCAGCTCGACATTGGCGGAAAGACCCAGGCGAACCAGCAAATCGAGCGCCTGATCGAGCCGCGGGATCCGCTCGCCGGCGAATTCCAGGGCGAACCATAGCCCGGCATCCAGTTCGGCCAGCGTTTCGTAATCGCGGTCGCGCACGCGACCGGTGCCGCTGGTGGTGCGCTCCAGCGTGGCGTCGTGCATCAAGACCGGCACGTTGTCGGCGCTCAACTGTACGTCGAATTCGACCCACGTCACGCCGAGCGACGCCGCCGTGCGAAAACCGGCCAGCGTGTTCTCGGGCGCCAGGCGCGCCGCACCCCGATGGCCGATCAGGCGGGGCAAGTGCAGGACGGGTAACTTGTCGGACATCGGCAAAAGCTAGCGGGTGCCGCGGACGCACTCAACGCCGCAAAAACAAATCGGGCCACCCGAGGGTGGCCCGATCCGTTTTGCTTGAAGCGTATCGCCGTTAGCGCGGCCGGCGGTCGCGGCGCTCGCCGCGATGTTCGCCTCTGGGCGCATCGCCCTCGCCTTCGCCCTCGCGGGGTTGACGCGGCGGACGGGTGTCGGGCAATTCGGCGCCGGTCTGTTGATCGACCAGGCGCATCGACAGCTTGACCTTGCCGCGATCGTCGAAGCCGAGGCACTTGACCTTGACCTTGTCGCCTTCCTTGACCACGTCGCCGACCTTGTTGACGCGATTGGGCGCCAGTTCGGAGATGTGGACCAGCCCGTCGCGCGAACCCAAGAAGTTCACGAACGCGCCGAAATCGACCACCTTGACCACGGTGCCGTTGTAGATCGCGCCCACTTCCGGCTCGGCGACGATGCCCTTGATCCAGTCGATCGCCGCCTGGATCGCCTCGTGGCCGACGGCGGCGATCTTGATCGTGCCGTCGTCCTCGATGTCGATCTTGGTGCCGGTCTGCTCGGTGATCTCGCGGATCACCTTGCCGCCGGTGCCGATCACTTCACGGATCTTGTCCTTGGGGATGTTGATCGTGGTGATGCGCGGCGCGTGCTGGCTGACGCCTTCGCGGGCCTGCACCAGCGCCTTCGCCATCTCGCTCAGGATGTGCAGGCGGCCGTCGCGGGCCTGGTTGAGCGCCACCTGCATGATCTCGCTGGTGATCGAGGTGATCTTGATGTCCATCTGCAGCGAGGTGACGCCGGCTTCCGTGCCGGCGACCTTGAAATCCATGTCGCCGAGATGGTCTTCGTCGCCCAGGATGTCCGACAGGACGGCGTATTTGTCGCCCTCCTTGATGAGTCCCATGGCGATGCCGGCGACCGGCGCTTTCAGAGGCACGCCCGCATCCATCAGCGCCAGCGACGAGCCGCACACGGTCGCCATCGAAGACGAACCGTTCGATTCGGTGATCTCGGAGACCACGCGGATCGTGTACGGGAACTCTTCCTTGGTCGGCAGCAACGGCCGGATGGCGCGCCACGCGAGCTTGCCGTGGCCGATT
>JBFWYO010000017.1:0-57369 GCA_050186335.1 Alphaproteobacteria bacterium
TGCCGCGCCTCAAGAGGAAATACCGTGACCGACCGATCCCCGCCGACCGACCGCGCCGCCGCACCAGGCCCGCATTTCCACGAGGTCTTGGACCGACGCCTGGGCCGGCGCGGCGCGCTCAAATTGATCGGCGGCGTCGCCGCGAGCGCCGCTGCGCTGCCGTGGCTGCGCGTCGGCGATGCGTTCGCGTCTGGCGCCGGCTTTAAGGAAGTCGCCCGGCGGCTCGACGAACGGCACCATGTCGCCGAAGGGTATGAATCGCAGATCCTGCTGCGCTGGGGCGACGCCGTACTGGCCGGCGCGCCCGCGTTCGACCCAAGCGCCTTGGCGGCCGCGGCCCAGGCGCGCCAGTTCGGCTACAACAACGATTTCCTGGCGTTTCTGCCGCTGCCCTACGGCTCGGGCAGTTCGACACACGGCCTGCTGGTTGCCAGCCACGAATATACCAACGCGGAATTGATGTGGGCCGGCATCGAAGAAGGCCGTAAGGGACTGGAAAAAGTCACCAAAACCCAGGTCGAGGTCGAGATGGCCGCGCACGGACTCAGCGTCGTCGAGCTGCGCAAGGACGGCGGCGCGTGGCGCGTCGTTGCCGGCGCCTATAATCGCCGCGTGACGGCGGGCGCGACGACGTTCCGCATTTCCGGCCCGGCCGCCGGCCACGCCCGGCTACGCACCCGGCAGGATCCGACCGGCACCCGCGTCGTCGGCACGATCAACAATTGCAGCGGCGGCAAGACGCCGTGGGGCACGATCTTGAGCGGCGAGGAGAATTTCAATTTCTACTTCGGCGGCCCAGTGCCGGCGGCCGAAGCGGAGAACTATCGAAGCCTGCGGCTCGATCGACCGTCCTATTATGCCTGGCATCGGTTCGACGACCGGTTCGACATGGGCAAGGAGCCGAACGAACCCAACCGCTTCGGCTGGGTGGTCGAACTCGATCCGTATGCGCCCGGCTCGTTGCCGATCAAGCGCACCGCGCTCGGCCGGTTCAAGCACGAAGGCGCCGCCTGCGTCGTCAATGACGACGGCAGGCTCGTGGTCTACAGCGGCGACGACGAGGCCGACCAGTTCATCTACAAGTTCGTCTCGCGCGCCAGGGTCGACCCGTCGAATCGCGCGGCCAACGCAAATGTGCTGGACGACGGCACGTTATATGTCGCGCGCCTGAACGACGACGGCACGATCGAGTGGTTGCCGCTGGTCCATGGCACCGGGCCGCTGATCGCGGCGAACGGCTTCCACAGCCAGGCCGACATCTTGATCGAAACGCGCCGCGCCGCCGCCCTCCTGAAGCCCACGCGCATGGATCGCCCCGAAGACATCGAGGCGCATCCGAAAACCGGCCACGTGTTCGCCGCATTGACCAACAACCGGGCCCGCAAGCCGGAGGGGGTCGACAAGGCCAATCCGCGCGCCAACAACAAGTATGGCCATATCGTCGAAATGATCCCGCCGCGCACAACGGCGGGTGCGCTCGATCACGCGGCGCCGAACGGGCGCTGGGACATCTTCCTGCTGGCCGGCGATCCCGCGGTCGAAGCGCACGGCGCCAAGTATCATCCCGGTGTGTCCGCAAACGGATGGTTGGCGGCGCCCGACAATCTCGCCTTCGATCCCGGCGGCAGGATGTGGATCGCGACCGATCAGGGCGCCTTGCAGCGCGACACGCAGATTCCCGACGGGCTTTATGCCTGCGATACCGACGGCGCCGAGAAGGCGCTGACACGCTTGTTCTTCGCCTGTCCGCTCGGCGCGGAATTGTGCGGCCCGGAATTCACGCCCGACGGCAAGACGCTGTTCGTCGCCGTGCAGCATCCGGCCGAGGGCAAGGGGTCGACCTTCGCCAAGCCGTCGACCGCCTGGCCCGATTTCACGCCTGGCGTGCCGCCGCGCCCATCCGTGCTCGCGATCACCAAGCGGGACGGCGGCGCGATCGGCTCCTAACGCGGCCGCCGGCCTCGGCGGCGCTGCTTTTATCCTTTCAGCCCCTGCGGATCGGCCGTAGATTCGCCGCCGAAGGGGAGCGCCGTGGCATTCGATCCGGACCGGTTTTTCGCCGACGAAATGGCAGAGCATGCGCGCGTGCATCAGGCCACGCGCGAAGCGCTGGCCGCGCCGTTCGCCAGATTGGTCGGGGTTTGCGCGGCCAGCTTGCGTGCCGACGGCAAGCTGCTGCTGTTCGGCAACGGCGGCAGTGCCGCGGACGCCCAGCATCTGGCGACCGAATTGACCGTGCGATACAAGCGCGACCGCGCGCCGATCGCCGCCATGGCGTTGACCACCGATACGTCCGCGCTGACCGCCATCGGCAACGATCTCGGCTTCGATCATCTGTTCGCGCGCCAGATCGACGCGCTCGGCCGCAAGGGCGATGTCGCGCTCGGCATCACCACCTCGGGCAAAAGCCCGAACGTGCTGCTCGCCCTGCAGGCGGCCAAGCGCGGCGGGCTGGTCGCGGCCGCACTCAGCGGCGGCACCGGCGGGCAATTGCCGGGCCTGGCGGATCCCCTGCTGATCGTGCCGTCCACCACCACGGCGCGGATTCAGGAAATGCATATCCTGCTGGGGCAAATGTTGTGCGGCGCGCTCGAGCTCGAGCTCGGGCTCGTGCCGCCGGGTTAGCGAACATGACCGGCCGTTCCGAACTCGCCGATCTGCTGCCGAAACTCGCGGGCGCGCGCGTCGCCGTGGTCGGCGACGTCATGCTCGATCGCTACGTCTATGGCAGCGCCGAGCGCCTGTCGCCGGAAGCGCCGGTGCCGGTGCTGATCGTCGAGCGGCAACAAGCCATGCTCGGCGGCGCCGGCAACGTCGCGCGCAATTTGGCCGCACTTGGCGCCACGGCGCAGTTCGTCTCGGTGGTCGGCAACGACGAGGCCGGCCGCGAAATCTCCGCCTTGTTCGGCAATCTGCCGGAGACCGCGGTGCATCTGATCTCCGATCCGGATCGCCCGACCAGCATCAAGACGCGCTACATCGCCGGTGCCCAGCAATTGCTGCGCGCGGATCGCGAGCGCGCCGATCCGCTGTCGCCGCATCGCGAGCAGGATCTGCTGCGCGCCGCCAAGGCGGCGCTCGCCGATTGCGCGGTCCTCGTGCTGTCGGATTACGGCAAGGGCGCGCTGACCAGGTCGGTGGTCGATGAATTGATCGCAGCCGCGCGCGCCGCCGGCAAACGCGTGCTCGTCGATCCCAAGGGCAGCGATTACGGCCGCTATCGCGGCGCCGGCATCGTCACGCCGAACCGCAAGGAACTCGCCGAAGCCGCGCAACTGCCGACCGACTCGGACGCGCGCGTCGAAGCCGCGGCGCGCAAGATCATCGACGCATCCGGCGTCGATACCGTGCTCGCCACGCGCGGCGCCCAGGGCATGACGCTGATCGAGCGCAGCAAGCCGGTGCGCCATTTCGCCGCCGAAGCGCGCGAGGTGTTCGACGTCTCGGGCGCCGGCGACACGGTGATCGCCACGCTGGCCGCCTGCCTCGCCGCGGGGCTCGGGTTGGACCAGGCGGTCGAACTGGCCAACGTCGCCGCCGGCATCGTCGTCGGCAAGGCCGGCACGGCGGTGGCGCTGCCGCACGAGATCGCCGCCGCCCTGCATCATCAGGATATGCTGTCGGCCGAATCGAAGACCCTGACGATCGAGCAATGCCGGGCGCGCGTCGCGGCGTGGCGCGGGCACGGGCAGAAGATCGGTTTCACCAACGGCGTGTTCGATCTGCTGCATCCCGGCCATATCGCGCAGCTCCAACAGGCGCGGCGCGAATGCGATCGCTTGATCGTGGGTCTCAACAGCGACGCCTCGGTCAAGCGTCTGAAGGGTGAGGGCCGGCCGGTGCAGACCGAAGCCGCGCGCGCAACCGTGCTCGGCTCGCTGTCGGCGGTCGACGCGGTGGTCATTTTCGGCGACGACACGCCGATCAAGCTGATCGAGGCGATCAGGCCCGACGTGCTGGTCAAGGGCGGCGACTATACGATCGACAAGGTGGTCGGCGCGGCGTTCGTGCAGTCGTACGGCGGGCGCGTGGTGCTGGCCGAGATCGTGCCGGGCTTCAGCACCACGGCCACGATCAAGAAGATGTCGCCGTGACAGATCTGGCGGATGCTGCGGCGCCGCGCGGAACGACGCCATGAACGCGCAGGCGCAACTGATTCTGGGTCTGCTCTGGCTGAGCTTCGGCGCGGTGCATTCGGTGACCGCGTCGCCCGCCTTCAAACGGCGGGTGGAGCCGAAACTGGGCGGGCTGTACCGGGTCGTCTACAACATCGCGGCCGGCGTGCATCTGGCCGCAATCCTGTCGTACGAGTATTTCAGTGCCGCCGGCAGCCTGAAGTTCGACCGGCCGTGGTTCTGGTCGGTGCCCGCGATCGCGGCGGAAATCCTCGGCTGGCTGATCATCCTGTTTGCCCTCGGCCAGTACGATATGGGGCGTTTCCTCGGGCTCACGCAAATGCGCGAGCATGCGCGCAAGCTGCCGCCCAGCGCGCCCGAGCCGCTGGTCGTCGACGGCATGCATCGCTACGTGCGGCATCCGCTTTATGCCGGCTTGTTCCTTGTGCTCTGGGGTCGCGTCAGCAACGAGCTGGAACTGGCGACCGCGCTGTGGGCGTCGCTGTACCTGCTGATCGGCACATATTTCGAGGAACGCAAACTGCTGCGCGAATTCGGGCCGGCCTACGCCACGTATCGCGCGCGCGTGCCGGCGTTCGTGCCCTGGCGCGGCCATGTGAAGGATGGGCCGAAGGATGGGCTGAAGGATCGGCGCGTGCCCGATTGAGTCAGCCGAACCAGAAGCTGCGATCCAGACTCGCTTCGGGATCGCTGGCGTAGTGCAGCCGGCCGCTGGCGGCCAACGCGAAGCGCAGAATCTGCGTGCGCCGCCGCGCCGCGTTCATGGTCAGATCCTGCGATTGCCGGATGATCGCGGCGTCGAACGCATCGGCGGTCATCAAGCCGTGCTCGACCGGCAGGATCTCGCGCGGAAATTCCATCGGCACGGCAAAATAAAATCGATCGCAGAACGGCAAATATTCATGCCATTTGCGGTCGCCGCGAAAATCCGCCTCGGACGTTTTGATCTCGACGATGGCGAAACGGCCGAACTGGTCGAGCCCGATCACGTCGACGCGCCGCTCGGCGCCGACGCGAAATTCGACCAGCGTGCCGTAGCCGATATCGCGCAACCGGCGCGACACGCCGCGCGCCAGCCGGTCGGCCAACGGCAGCTCGGCGGCCGGTTCGCCGCCCGGTTCGCCGTGTGCCATGGGCTCCGATGCGCCGCGCATGATGTTGGTCCTGTGGTCGAGGCTGGTCGGTCTTGAGGGGGTCAGCGGTCATGTTAGCCCCAGGAACGCATCGGGAACAACCGTTCCGGTGGGTCCAAACCTCGGCACCGATAGGGATCGCGCCTCGTTTTTGGCGCGTTCCGCCCTATATGCTGGGACTGCAGCCACCGCGAGACCGATGACCGAACCCAACCCGACTTTTCCCGCCGCCGATGACGTGGCGCCGGCCGCAAAGCCGCCGGTGGCCAAACCGCACGCGCACCACGTCGAATCGCTGGGCGAGGAAATCGCCAATGCGATCACCCACGGCATCGGCACCGCCCTCTCGATCGCGGCGCTGGCCGTGCTGATCGCCTATGCCGCGCTGGCCGACAGCGCATCCGCCATCGTCGGCTCGGCGATCTACGGCGCCACCTTGATCGCCACCTATTTGAGCTCGACGCTCTATCACAGCCTGTTGCCCGGCAAGCCCAAGCGCGTGTTCCTGGCGCTCGACCATTGCGGGATTTTCTTTCTGATCGCCGGCACCTATACGCCGATCTGCTTCGTCGGGTTGCCCGGCTGGCAGGGCTGGGCGCTGTTCGGCGTGATCTGGTTCCTGGCCGTGTTCGGCACCGCGCTGCGGCTGATCTGGCTGCGCGATATGCACGCGGTGATTCTCGGCCTGTATCTGGTCATGGGCTGGATCGGCGCCGCGTTCGGCGGCCGGCTGATCGACCAGATCGGCCAGGCCGGCGTGAATCTGATTATTCTGGGCGGCGTCTGCTACACCGGCGGGCTGGTGTTCTACGCTTGGCGCAAACTGCCGTACAACCACGCGCTCTGGCACGCGTCCGTGCTCGCCGGCAGCATCCTGCATTTCTTCGCCATCCTGTTCTACGTGCTGCCGATCGCGGCGGCGACGTAAGCGCTCGCGCGCCGCTCACTTCCAGTGCGGCGGGCGGGTTTTCT
The DNA here is from genome assembly GCA_050186335.1 of Alphaproteobacteria bacterium. Classification (GTDB taxonomy): domain Bacteria; phylum Pseudomonadota; class Alphaproteobacteria; order Bin65; family Bin65; genus JBFWYO01. The sequence goes on from JBFWYO010000017.1 coordinate 6,242, forward strand.
GGGTGATCGGCAGCGCCGCCATGCGCTTGGCCCAGGCCGACAGTTTCGGGCCGATTAGATTCTCGGTCAGCGGGCTCGGCTTGCGCGCGGCGAAGCGCAGCATCAGGGCGACGAACGGATACAGCGTGTAATCGGCCGCGGAAAGATCGCCGGCCAGGTATTCGCCGCTCATCGCGCGGTCCCACAGGCCCAATTCCTTGCGCCCCTCGTCGACCGATTTCTTGATCTCGGCGTCCGACGATTTGCCGTCGGGCGGATACAGGATCGCCTCGGCCATATGCTCCATCGCGGGCCCGATATACGCATCGGCCTCGCGGATCATGCGGCGCTGCCTGGCCCGGGCGCGCGGATCGGCGGCGAACAGGCGCGGCGCCTCGGGCGCCGTGTCCTCGAGATATTCCATGATCGCCGAAGATTCATACAGGATGAAATCGCCATCGACGATCACCGGCACCTTGCCGCGCGGGTTGAGCGCCAGGAACGCGGGCGTCTGCAGATCGCCGGCGTCGAACGACAGCAGTTTGAACGTGTACGGCATGCGCTTGTGTTCGAGCGCATACCACACGCGCCACGCATAAGGCGAACCCGAGCCGTAGTAAAAAGTCAGCGCCATGGCAACCTGTCTCCCGCAGCGGAAAGAAAGTTCGGCACGCAATCTAGCATGGCCGAAGGCGCGGAACAGGGCGCCGTGTCATGCGGCGGCGCGGCGCGCGGCGAACGCCACGTTGGTGCGCCAGCTCGTCCCGCGGTCGGCCGATATCTCGCCGCGCCAGTGGAACGCGTTCGCCGCGATGCCGGAAAAGCTCCAGCGAATCGACGTATCGTCCGGGCCTGTGCCGAGCTGCACGATGTCGTTGCCCTGCCGGCGGCCGATCATGCGCAGATAAGTCTGCGTCACCGGCTCGGTCCACTGGATGTGCCAGGCATCGATCGAGGGATCGTAGGTCCGCAGCGTGGTGCCGTAGGCGTTGGCGTTGCGCGCGGCGTCGCCCGCGCGCGCGGGCCCCCGCGGCGGGACGATCCACACGTCCTGGATCGCGCGGCCCTCCAGCACCCAGCCGAAATGCCATTCGCCCGGCCGCTCGCGCCTTGTGCCGTCCGGCAGATAGCGGCTCACATCCAGATCCCACGAGCCGATCAGCCAGCCGTAGAGATTCATGTTCGCGCCGCGGTCCGCGGCCGCGCCTTCGGCCGCCAGCGCATCGAGAAACATGTGCGCGGAAACGATCATCGCCGTCAGCCCTTGGCTTTGCCGCAATAGGCCTCGATCCGGTAGCCGTCGGGATCGGTCACGAACGCGGCGTAGTAATGCTTGTCGTAATCCGGCCGCAGGCCCGGCTTGCCGTTGTCGCCGCCGCCGGCCTTGAGGGCCGCGGCATGGAACGCATCGACGCTGCTGCGCGACGGCGCATCCAGGCAGAAATGCAGGCCGGATTTCGCGTCGGGCTTGACCGGCCGCGCGCTGGCCAGAACCCATAGCGCGACCGCGTCCTTGCCATAGCCGAGCGATTCGTCGCCGTGACTCAAACACTTATAGCCCAAGGGTTTCAGCGCCGCGTCGTAGAACCGCTTGGCATTCGCCACGTCGCGCACGCCGATGGATATGTGGTTGAACATCGTCTTCTCCTGTCGTGAAAAGCGACCTATTCTTGTCCGCTCGAAGCTCGGACGCATGGTTGCGTCCGTCGCCGCCGGTTCTAGGCAAACCGGCCGGTTCCGGCTTGGGGAAAATTGCTCTTTTTAGGCCATGAATCGTATTGCTCATCACAACGCCCAGCCCACGGCGGAAAACCCCGCCGCCCGTTCCGCCGCGGGCGCCGCCGCCGATAACGCTCGGCGGCCGGTTGCGCATGTGCTGGCCGAAGGCAACGGCTGGCGGCTCAGCGAATTCGTCTGCACGGCGGGCCCCGACGTGCGCCCGTTCGAGGAACGCCATGCCGATGTCGCGATCTCGGCTGTGGTCGAAGGCACGTTCCAGTACCGCGCCGATACCGGCAAGGCGCTGCTCTATCCGGGCGCGGTCATGCTCGGCAATTCGGGCACCTGCTTCGAATGCGGCCACGCGCACGGGGTGGGCGACCGCTGCATCGGGTTTCAGTTCGCGCCGTCCTTGTTCGAGGAGATCGCCGCTTCGATCGCCGGCTCGTCGCGCTTCCGGTTTGCCGCCGCGATGCTGCCGGCCTTGCCGGCGCTGACCGTGCCGATCGTGGCGATCCAGGCCGGCGCGCGCGGCGCAAGTCACGCGGCGCTGGAGGAACGCGCGATCGATTTCGTCGAAAATGTGTTGCGCATGTGTGCGGGCACCACCGCCGAAACGGCGGCGCCGCACGCGCGCGACGAACGGCGCATCGGCGCCGCGCTGCGCCATATCGAGGCGAACGTCGACGACAAGCTCGATCTCGACGCGTTGGCCGGGATCGCGTGCATGAGCAAGTATCATTTCCTGCGCACGTTTCGCCGCGCGGTCGGCGTGACGCCGTATCATTATCTTCTGGGCCTGCGCCTGCGCCGCGCCGCGCTGCGCCTCGGCACCACCGATCTGCCGGTCTCGACCGTCGCGTTCGATTCGGGTTTCGGCGACCTGTCGACCTTCAACCACGGTTTCCGCGCGCTGTTCGGCGTCAGCCCCGGCGCCTACCGCGCCCAGGCGTCGCGGCCGCGTCCCGGCGGGCACCGGCGCGCCCGCCGCTAGCGCAAAATCGCCGTGGCCGCCGTGCGCAGGGCGCAACTTGGCCGACGCAGAATGCCGGTTATATGAATTGCCGCGGCGCATCCGGAAAATCGCCTGGCCGCGCGCCGCCCCGAGAGAGAAAGAAAGCACCATGACGAGCAAACAACGCCTGCGCCTCGGCGCCTTCATGCGGCCGGTCAGCATCCACACCGGCGCCTGGCGCTATCCCGGCGCCTATGCCGATGCCAACTTCAATTTCGCGCACCTCAAGCGCTTCACGCAGAAGCTCGAGGCCGGGCGCTTCGATGCGTTCTTCATGGCCGATCATCTGGCCGTGCTCAACATGCCGATCCAGTCGCTGATGCGCAGCGCCACGGTCACCTCGTTCGATCCGCTGACCCTGCTGCCGGCGCTCGCCGCGGTCACCGACCATATCGGCCTGATCGCGACCGGCTCGACGACGTTCGAGGAACCGTATCTGGTCGCGCGCCGCTTCGCCTCGCTGGATCACATCAGCAACGGCCGTGCGGGCTGGAACGTGGTCACCACGTCGAACCCCGACGCGGCATTGAATTTCGGCCGCGAAGAGCACATGGAACACGGCGAGCGCTACAAGCGCGCGCGCGAGTTCATCGACGTGGTCACCGGCCTGTGGGACAGCTGGGCCGACGATGCGTTCATCCGCGACGTGGCGAATGGCATCTATTTCGATCCGGCGCGGCTGCACACGCTCAATCACAAGGGCAGGTATTTTTCCGTGCGCGGGCCCTTAAATATTGGCCGCCCGGTGCAGGGCTGGCCGGTCATCGTCCAGGCCGGCGCCTCGGAAGCCGGCAAGCAGCTCGCCGCCGAAACCGCTGAGGCGGTGTTCACCGCGCAGGGCTCGCTCGCCTCCGGGCAGAAATTCTACGCCGACGTCAAAGGCCGCATGGCAAAGCTCGGCCGCTCGCCCGACGATCTGAAGATTTTGCCGGCGAATTTCGTCGTGGTCGGCGAAACGGTCGACGAAGCCAGGCGCAAGCGCGCGCTGCTCGATAGCCTGGTGCATTACGACAGCGCGATCGCCTCGCTCTCGATCGCGCTCGGCCACGATGCCTCAGGCTTCGATCCCGACGCGCCGCTGCCGCCGATCCCGGACACCAACGCCAGCAAAAGCGCGCGCGAACGCGTGCTGGAATTGGCCGCGCGCGAGAAACTCACGGTGCGCCAGCTGGCCCAGCGCCTGGGCGGCTACACGGGTCTCGCGATGGTCGGCACGCCCAAGACGATCGCCGACGAAATGCAGGAATGGCTCGAAGCGCGCGCCAGCGACGGGTTCAACATCATGTTCCCCTATCTGCCCGCCGGCCTCGACGATTTCGTCGACCAGGTGATCCCCGAACTGCAGCGCCGCGACCTGTTCCGAAAGGAATATGAGGGCAAGACGCTGCGCGAAAATCTGGGCCTTGCGCGGCCGGAGAACAGGTGGTTTGCGAAGCGGAAGGAGAGTGCGTGAGGCGTGGAGCTATATGTTCCTCGCCAATTCGTGCGGCAAACCGGACACAGAGAATGACGGAACTTCTTCGATCCGCATTTGGGCGCCGACCCTGCGCCCGTTATGGCCGATCATGGCGGCGATCCGATTACTGCCGGTCCCGCGCAATGCGGTTCAGTTCAGCCATCGCGTCCTTCGGCAATATCAATTCGGCGGCGGCGAGGTTTTCGCGCAGATGCGCGAGGCGCGACGTGCCGGGGATCAATAAAATGTTGGGCGCGCGCTCCAGCAGCCATGCCAGCGCCACTTGCATCGGCGTGGCGCCGGCCCGTTTCGCGATGCCCGAAAGCGCGTCGGACTGGATTGGGTTGAAGCCGCCCAACGGGAAGAACGGCACGTAGGCGATCCGCTGTTCGACGAGAATGTCGATCAGAGCGTCATCCGCCCGGTGCACGAGGTTGTAGTTGTTCTGCACGCACACCACCGGCGCAATGCGCTGCGCCTCGGCGACTTGCGCGGCGGTAACGTTGCTCAGGCCGAGATGCCGGATCAATCCCCGCTGTCGAAGTTCGGCTAAGGCGCTGAATTTTTCCGCGATGGATGCCTCGGTCGGGCCCAGCGTGCTGCCGACGCGCAGATTGACCACGTCGAGCGCATCGACGCCGAGATTGCGCAGATTATCGTGAACGCCGCGCGTCAGATCGGCCGGCGTCTGCGCGGGTAGCCAGGATCCGTCCTTGCCGCGCGCGGCGCCGACTTTGGTCACGATCACCAAGCCATCCGGATAGGGATGCAGCGCTTCGCGGATGACTTGATTGGTCACGTGCGGCCCATAGTAATCGCTCGTATCGATGTGGTTGACACCGGCGGCTATTGCTTCGCGCAAGACGGCAAGCGCGGCTGCGCGGTCCTTCGGGGGGCCGAAGACATGCGGGCCGGCCAACTGCATCGCGCCGTAGCCCATACGCCTGACGCTTCGGTCGCCGAGCGTGAACGTGCCCGCTTGTGCGATGTCGCCCATTCTGCGTTCCTCGCTTTGTCGTATGAAACGTCGGGACGTTTGCGTACAATTATATACTCGTAACAGATTACTCACGTAAGAGCAATATGTCGTCCATCCGCCTGTTCATTCTGTCTTCCTTCGCCGATTTGGGGCCGATGCACGGCCATTTGCTGCGCATGGAGGCGGAGCAGCGATATGTATCGTTCTGGACCGACATTCCGGTGGGCGCCGTCTATGGCGCGATGAAGCGGCTGGCGACCGAAGGATTGCTGCGCGAGGCCGGTCGCGAAAAAGCCGGCAATCGCCCGACGCGCCAACTTTACGAGATCACCGAGGCGGGGCGTCGTGCGCTGGCCGATCTGAGGCGCGAGGGTTTGACTGAGATCCGGTTCAAATACGATCCGTTCGACCTGGCGCTTACGCGCAGCGATCGGGCCGAACTCGACGCATTACCCGCGCTGCTGTCGGATCGATTGGCGCGAATGACGGCGCTGCTGGAAGCACGCCGCCGCATGATCGCCCAAGCGCTGCCCTATATCGGCGTGGCACAGGAATGGGCGCTGCGCCATACCGAGCGCCGGCTTGAAGCCGAAGTCGGCTATCTCACCGAGTTGGTCGGCGCCGTCGCCACGATCGTCGCCGACGAACGTCGGCCGAGCGCACGTAAAGTAAAAGCGATCGGTAAATCTGGCGGCGGTGCAAAGGGCACTGCAAAACGGCGTCGAGGCCAATAGGCATACGCTCCATTGAAGCGCGTTGCCGAATTTCTGCCATCCCGCGCCGATCTTTCAGGTGCCGCTGCGGAACATCGGATGGCACAAGCGCATTCTCGGTTCGTGATGCGCCGTTGACGCCGACTGTGAACCGCCCGAGTGTGCAGGAAGCCGGCTGGTATCGACTGCAAAGCGAAAGGACACGCCATGGCAACCGCCAAGAACAAGATCTGCGTGTGGTACGACAAGGACGCCTAGACTGCGGCCCGCTTCTACGCCGGAGTCTTTCCCAACAGCTCGGTCGGCGCCGTCCACCGTGCGCCCAGCGACTACCCGTCCGGCAAGGCAGGCGACGTGTTGACGGTCGAATTCACGGTGGCCGGGATTCCCTGTCTCGGCCTGAACGGCGGGCCAATCTTCAAACACAGCGAAGCCTTCTCGTTCCAGATCGCCACCGACGATCAGGCGGAAACCGACCGCTACTGGAACGCCATCGTCGGCAACGGCGGGCAGGAAAGCGCGTGCGGCTGGTGCAAAGACAAATGGGGCGTCTCGTGGCAGATCACGCCGCGCGTGCTGACTGAGGCGATGGCCGCCGGCGGCGCCGAAGCGAAACGCGCGTTCGAAGCCATGATGCACATGAAGAAGATCGACGTCGCCGCGATCGAGAAGGCGCGGCTGAGCGTTCGCTGATCCGTATGAATTGGCGCGCCCGAAGGGATTCGAACCCCTGACCTTCGCCTTCGGAGGGCGACGCTCTATCCAGCTGAGCTACGGGCGCTTGCGGGGGCAGTCTTAACCGAAACGGCCCGCCAAAGCAAATGGAAGTGCGGCGAAAACCCCAGCAAACTCAAGGCTCTGCGGGCGCACGGGCGGCGCCGAAGGGGTTCGGCGGGGGCTTCGACGGGCGCGCCGCCGCGGGACAACGGCCGGTGCTGCGCGTGGGTTTGCCGCCGAAGCCCGCCACCGGTGCGGCGCGCGGGTTCGCCGCGGGGGATAGCAGAGCTGCCTGTTCCGTATAGTTTCACGAGGTGCCGCCTCGGGGACGGACTTGGATGCGGGCGCGCCGAAGCGGACAAGACCACAGGAGCATGCGAAATGCGGAAGGCAGTTCTGGCCGCCCTGGCGGCGGCGCTGGCGGCGGCCGTGGGGACCGGCCCGGCGCTGGCGGAAAAGCGCGAGCCCGAGCCGCGCGGTACCACCATGTTCAAGCGCGCGGATACCAATCGCGACGGCGCGCTGACGTTCGACGAATGGCTCGCCGCGCGCGACACGCTGGCGCTGCGCTTCGATCGCAACAAGGACGGCAACATCACCAGGGACGAATTCGCCGCCGCCTACCAGGCACAGTCGGCGAGTATGTCCGATCGCTTCTTCAAGCGCTTCGACAAGGACAGGAACGGCAGCGTCTCGCGCGACGAATTCCAGGCCGGCGCCAAGGCCTCGGCGCAGGCGCGGCGCGCCAAGTTCTTCGACGCGCTCGACGGCAACAAGGACGGCGCGGTTTCGCGCGAGGAATTCCGCGCCGCCAGCATGGCGCGCGGCCAGCGCCTGGCGGATGCCGCGTTCAAGCGCCTGGACCGGAACGGCGACGGCGTGATTTCGACGTCCGAGCGCCAGACCCTGGCCCGCGAATCGTTCGACAGGCTGGATGCCGACAAGGACGGCAAGATCACCCGGCAGGAACTCGCCGACGCGAGCGCCGCCGTCAAGCGCAGGATCAGGCGCGAAGGCGACAAAAAACGGTAACGGCCGCCGGCGGAATTATTTCCGCCGCCGGCTTTCTGCTTGCCGCCGCGTCGCGGGCCGCGTCAAATGATCGTCAATTGATCGTGGGCCAGCCGGTCTTGCAGTGTTGCGTCGCGATGTAGCTGCTGCTGCGCGGGCCGACCGACAGGTTGACCTCGACGTAATCGTAGCCGGCCACGGTGTGGCGGCCCCGCTGCATCTCGGTCCACTGGCCGTTGGTGCTGGGCACGATGGTTTCGTCGGTGCGCGGGAACCAGGTATAGGTGCGGAATTTGGTGATCAGCACGCGCGGCGCCACGGTCTTGTACTGATACTCGTAGCAGAACCCGAAATCGCATTTGAAGCAGTTGATGCGGACGCCTTCTTCGCCTTCCTGCTGTGCGCCTGCCGGCGCGCTGGCCAGCAAACCGATCGCGGCGCCCGTCAGGCCGGCGGCCAGTCCGGCCGGCAGCCACGCGGAAAGTTTCGACCATCGGGGTAGATTCATCGTTCCGATCCTCTCTTCTCGTTGACACGCCTTACCGGCATGACCGGCGGGGCGCCCTGCACGCCGCCCCCACCCGCTTTCCCCATATACGCAGAATGCGGCGGGAACGTGGCTCGGGGCCTGGCGGTTCCCGTAGCCGCGCATTTGGGACGGGCGGCCCGGAAGGCCCGCGCGCCGCGGGATTGACGCCGGACCGGCAAGTGTGGTTTGCCAGCATCCCAGGGCGGACGCGAGGGAAGCGGCGAGACCCGGCTTCCGTACTAAGATTAGGATGGAATTCGGCGGGCCCGGGCCGCTGAGAGGAATTTGCGCATGTCGGTTCGTACGCTCGGCCGCTTTCTGATCGTCCTGACGCTGTCCGGCGCGCTGTTCGGCCTGGCCGCCGCGCATCCCGGCCCGGCGGCCGCGCGCCCGGCCGAGGACAAGGCCGCCGCCTTCGTGTTCCAGGGCATCAACGCGGCGATCGACATCCTGCGCGCCAAAGCCCCCAGCCGCGCCCAGAAGCTGCAAAGCCTGCGCCAGGTGCTGGTGACCTATTTCGATCACGATACGATCGGGCGCTTCGCGCTCGGCAGCTACCGCCGGCAGGGAACCGAAAGCCAGTTGCAGCGTTACCTGACGGTACTGGAAGATTACATCCTGCAAACCTACGGCAACCGCCTGCTGATTCACGCACATAAGATTCGCGACGACCTGAAGGCCGCCGACATCATCCGCGTGGTCGGCACGACGCCGATCGGCGATACCGATCTGGTGGTCAACACCGAAATCAATCGCAAGGGCGGCGATCTGTTCCGCATCGATTGGCAGGTGCGCCAGAAGGGCAACCGCCTGGCCGTGGTCGACGTGCGCATCGCCGGCATCAGCCAGGCGCTCACCTATCGCCAGGAGTTCGCCGCCGTGATCGAACAGCGCGGCCGCGGCATCGACGGCCTGATCGACGCGCTGACCGAAAAGCTCGCCTCGCTGAAGGCGGAGAACTAGGCGATGGACGACGGCACCCTTCGGCTGGTCGATACCGCGGTTGTCGAAGCCGCGCCGTTGGGCGAGAAGATCTTCGTGGTGATTCCCGCCTACAACGAAGCCAAGACGATCGCCGATCTGGTGCGGCGCGTGCAGCATCACGTGGCGCACGTCGTCGTGGTCGACGACGGCTCGGCCGACGACACCGCGCAACTGCTGGCCGGCACCGGTGCGGGCGTGGTTCGCCATGCGGTCAATCGCGGCAAGGCCGCCAGTTTGATGTCCGGGTTCCGCAAGGCGCTGGCCGAAGGTGCGACCGCCATCGTCTCGCTCGACGGCGACGGCCAGCATCGGCCGGACGATATTCCGCGCTTTCTCGCCGCCATGCGCGCGCACCCGGGCGATTTGATTATCGGCTCGCGTCTGGCCGATCGCGCGGCGTTTCCGCCGTCGCGCTATCGCGCCAATCGGATCGCCAATTTCTGGCTGTCGTGGGCCAGCGGCTATCCGATCGAAGACAGCCAGTGCGGCTTCCGCGTCTATCCGCGCGCGGCGCTGGAGAAGATTTCCGTGCCCACCGACGGCCGCGGCTTCGTGTTCGAAAGCGAGTTCCTGATCGCCGCCGCGCATGCCGGCGTGCGCGCGCGCTTCGTGCCGATCCCGGCGCTGTACGACCGCGCGCCGCCGCGCGCCAGCCATTTCCGCCCGGTCGCCGACATCGCCGGCATCGTGTTCATGGTCGCCGGCAAGCTGCTGCGCCGCGGCATGTATCCGGCGGGATTGATCAGGCTGCTGCGCGGCCGCTGAAGCGCCGATCGAACCGCATCCTTCGACAAGCTCATCCTTCGACAAGCTCATCCTTCGTCAGGCTCAGGATGAGGATTCGTCTTTCGACCGTTCAACACAATACCTCATGCTGAGCCTGTCGAAGCATGAGTGCGCTCACGCGCGGCGAACGGGCTCATCCTTCGACAAGCTCAGGATGAGGACTCGTTGTTGCTCAGTGCGCCTGCGCCCAGCTCAGCCCGGTGCCGGCGTCGACCACCAGCGGGACGGAAATTTCCACCGCCGGCAGCGCCGCACCCTCCATCACCTTCTTGACCGTCGCGATCGTGTCGTCGATTTCCGCATCGCGCACCTCGAACAGCAATTCGTCGTGCACCTGCAGCAGCATGCGCGCGGAAAGCCGTTTCGCCGCCAGCGCGTCGGGAATGCGGATCATCGCGCGCTTGATGATGTCGGCCGCGCCGCCCTGCAGCGGCGCGTTGATCGCGGCGCGTTCCTGGAAGTTGCGCTGTGCCGGGTTCTTGGAATTGATCTCCGGCACATGCACCCGGCGGCCGAACGGCGTCGTCACATAACCGACGCGGTGCGCGATCTCCTTGGTCTTCTCCATGTAATCCCTGATGCCCGGATAGCGCTCGAAATACGCGGCGATGTATTTGGCCGCCTCGCCCTGCGGAATGCCGAGCTGCGCCGCCAGGCCGAACGCGGAGATGCCGTAAATGATCCCAAAATTGATCGCCTTGGCCTTGCGCCGGACCATCGGGTCCATGCCCTTGATCGGCACGCCGAAAACCTGCGAGGCGGTCAGCGCGTGAATGTCGAGGCCTTCCTTGAACGCGTCCTTGAGCACCTTCATGTCGGCCACGTGCGCCAGCAGCCGCAATTCGATCTGCGAGTAGTCGAGCGAGACCAGCTTGTGGCCCTTGTCGGCCACGAAAGCGCCGCGAATCTTGCGGCCTTCCTCGGTGCGGATCGGGATGTTCTGCAAGTTGGGGTCGGTCGAACTCAGCCGCCCGGTCGAGGCGATCGCCATCGCGTACGACGTATGCACGCGGCCGGATTTCGGGTTGATCTGCGTCATCAGCGCGTCGGTGTAGGTGCTTTTCAGCTTGGCCAATTGCCGCCAATCCAGCACCCGCGCCGGCAAATCGTGGCCCTGCGCCGCCAGATCCTCCAGCACATCCGCGCCGGTGCCGTATGCGCCGGTCTTGCCCTTCTTGCCGCCGGGCAGCGACATCTCGTCGAACAGCACTTCGCCCAGCTGCTTGGGCGAGCCGATGTTGAACTCGCGGCCGGCCAGCTTGTAGATGGTTTTTTCGAACTCGCGCAGGCGCCCGGCGAAATCGTCCGACAGGCGCTGCAATTCGGCGCGGTCGACCTTGATGCCGAGCGCCTCCATTTCGCCCAAAACCGGAATCAGCGGCCGGTCGAGCGTTTCGTACACGCTGGTCACGCGCTCCAGCGCCAGGCGCGGCTTGAGCGCGCGGTGCAGGCGTAAGGTTATATCGGCGTCCTCGGCGGCGTAATCGCGCGCGCGGTCTAAAGGCACTTCGGCGAACGAGATGCGGCCCTTGCCGGTGCCGGTGACCTCGTCGTAGCTGATCGTCTTGTGGTCGAGAATGAGCTGCGCCAGTTCGTCCATGCCGTGGCCGTGTTTGCCGGCCTCCAGCGCATAGGACAGCAGCATCGTGTCGTCGACCGGCGTCACGTCGACGGCGTATTTTTTCAGCACCAGCAGATCGTATTTGATGTTGTGGCCGATTTTCAGCACCGCCGGGTCTTCCAGCAGCGGCTTGATCAGCGACAGCGCGCGCTCGCGCTTGATCTGCTTGGGCGCGCCGTCGGCCTTGCCGCCGCCGCCCCCGGCATCCCGGCCCCCACCGTCGCCGAGATCGAACGCGCCCTGGGTCCGCGGGCCGACATGGCCGACCGGGACGTAGCACGCCGCCCCCGGCTCGATCGACAGCGAGAACCCGACCAGTTCCGCCTGCATCGCATCCAGCGACGTGGTTTCGGTATCGAATGCAACGGCGCCGACATAATTTGCGCGCTCGATCCATCGCTTCAGCGCGCCTTCGTCCTGGACCAGCTCGTACACCGCCGGGCCCGTGGCCGGCACGGGCGATTTGCGCGGCGCCGCTGCGGCGGACGGTTCGTCCTGACCGTTTTCGTCGGCCGGCTTCGATGCGCTGGGCAATGTTGGAATCGCGTCCGCCGCCATGCCCAGCTTCGACGCCATCTGCGTGACCATCGAACGGAAGCCCTGCTCCTGCAGAAACTTCATCAGCGTGGCCGGCTCGGGCTGCTTGAGCAGCAACTGGTCGAACGGCAGCGGCATCGGCACGTCGTCGCGCAAGGTGACGAGCTGCCGCGAAATGCGCGCTTTCTCGGCATTCTGCTGCAAGGTTTCGCGGCGCTTGGGCTGCTTGATTTCGCCCGCGCGCCGCAGCAGGGTTTCCAGATCGCCGTAGGTATTTATCAGCTCGGCCGCGGTCTTGACGCCGATGCCCGGCACGCCCGGCACGTTGTCGGTCGAATCGCCGGCCAGCGACTGCACGTCGATCACCCGGTCGGGTCCGACGCCGAATTTCTCGCGCACCTCGGCGTCGCGGATCGGCTTGTTCTTCATCGGGTCGAACATCTCGATCGTGCCGCCGACCAGCTGCATCAGATCCTTGTCGGACGAAACGATGGTCACCTTGGCGCCGGTCTTCGCCGCCTGGCGCGCATAGGTCGCGATGATGTCGTCGGCCTCGAAGCCCTGCATTTCGATGCAGGGCAGATTGAGCGCGCGCGTCGCATCGCGCACGAGCGCGAATTGCGGGACCAGTTCGTCCGGCGGCGGCGGGCGGTTGGCCTTGTAGGCTCCGTAGATCTCGTTGCGGAACGACACGCGCGCGGTATCGAACACCACGGCGACATAATCCAAGGCGGCGTCGGCATTGGCGTCGTCGATCAGCTTCATCAGCATCTTGGTGAAGCCGAACACGGCATTGATTGGCGTGCCGTCCGGCCGCGTCATCGGCGGCAGCGCGTGGAAGGCGCGGAAGATATAGGCCGAGCCGTCGACCAGATAGAGATGCTTGGGCCGGCCATTGTCGGGCGTCGGCGGCGCGCCGTTTGCCGCGCCGGTCGCCGGGCCGGGCGGCACCAGGCCGGTCGTGCGCGCCGCACCTGTCGGTTTGCCGGTTTTCTTCGCCATCGAGATGCTTCCTTCTGCCGCGCGCCACCCTACCGCATGTTACAGATGTTGCCGATTGTCACCCAGGGCATAGGGGCACGCGCGCTACGGCGCCAGGCGTGCAAGACGCGGCTCGGTCGGCGGCCGACCAAGACTCGCAGTGCCGCTAAATCCGTCGCCCCTGGTCGCGCCAATAGGGCTCGCGCAACACGTTCTTCTGGATCTTGCCGATCGCGGTTTTCGGCAGCGCGGGCACGAACTTCACCACGCGCGGGCGTTTGTGGCGCTGGATGCGGGCGGCGCAGAATTCGATGATCTCATCCTCGCTGGCCTCGACGCCGGGCTTGAGCACAACGTGCGCGGCGGGCACTTCGCCCCAGGTCGCATCGGGGATGCCGAACACCGCGCATTCGGCGACCGCCTCGTGCTGGAACAGCGTATTTTCGATTTCCGTCGGATAGATGTTTTCGCCGCCCGAGATGATCATGTCCTTCGAGCGGTCGACCAGGAACACGAATCCGTCCGCATCGATGAAGCCGACATCGCCGGTGCGCAGCCAGCCGGGCGCGGCCGGGTTGTAGAGCAGGGCGGTCTGCTCCGGATCGTTGTAGTAGCCGAGCAGGTTGCCTGGGCCGTTGACCACGAGCTCGCCGAGCTCGCCGCTCTTTAGCGTCCGGCCTTTTGCATCGTGCACTTCGAGCGTCAGCCCGCGGAACGCGCGGCCGATGCTGTCCGCCTTGCTGACGTTGAATTCCGACGGGCGCAATGCGAGCACGCCGGCTTCCGACTGGCCGTAATGCTCAAGGAACTGAACGTGCGGCAGCTTGCGCATCGCGCGCTCCAGCATGGCCGCCGGCATCGGCGAGCCGCCGAAATTCAGATATCGCAGATTTTTCAGGTTCTCCGGCGTCGCCGCTTCGTGCGCGACCAGCATGTTGATCATGGTCGGCACCAGGAAGCCGCAGGTGATGCGCTCGCGCTGCACTTGCGCCACGAATTCGGCCGGGTCCCAGCGCTGCGCGAACGCGAACGTGCCGCCGACCAGCACGCCGGTCAGGTACCAGGAGAAAATTCCGGCGACGTGAAACAGCGGCGTCACGCAGGAAAACACGTCGTCAGGGCGCAGGCCGAACTGTGCCGCCGCCATGTGCGACGCGGCCACGCGCTGCTTGTGCGTGACGCACACGGCCTTGGGAAATCCCGTGGTGCCGCCGGTGAAGGTGATCGCGAACGGATCGTTGGCGGTGATCGACACGGCGGGCGGCAGGTCGCGGCCGGCTTCGACGAACCGGTCGAACGGGATCGCGTCGCCGTAGTCGCGCTTGGGGCCGAACGCGACGACATGTTTCAGCGTCGGCACGCGCGCGCGAATCTGTTGGGCCAACGGCAGGAAATCCTCATGGACGAACAGCAGCACGGCGCCGGTCTTGTTCAGCACGTAGACCAGATCGGCTTCCGTGTAGCGCACCGAGAGATGCGCCAGAATGTGCGGCGTGCGCGCCAGGCCGAAGAAAATCGCCGGATATTCAAGCTGGTTGGTCGACAGGATGGCGGTCACGCTGCTGCGCGGCAGGCGCAGATCCAGCACCGCGTTCGCAATCCGGTCGGCCAGCCGGTCGAGCGCGTTGTATGAGATTGCGCGGCCCGCGGAACGTACCGCATCCTTGGCCGGCGAACGCAGCGCCGTCTGGCGGAGAATATCGCCCGTCAGCATGTCCCTCCCCCGAGGCTTTTTTTAAGGTGCGGATACCCGGCCGAGCAATCTAATCAATTCGGCGCGTTCGGCGGCGGATAATTCGCGCGCCAGTTCGGCTTCGTGCTGATCGAGCGACGGCATCATCTGCTGCAGGAACTTGACCCCGGCCGGCGTGAGCTGCAGCGCGTGCGACCGCCGGTCGCTGGGCGACGGGTTGCGCACGATGTAGGCGCGCTGCTCCAGCCGGTCGATCACCGCGACCAGCGTCGAACGGTCGATGCCGAGCGCCTGGCCGACGCGCGTCTGGTTGATCCCGGGGTTGGCGGAGACCAGCAGCAGCACGCCCATCTGGCCCGGGCTGATCCCGAACTTTTGCAGCGCCGCGGCGAAGCTTTGGAACGCGAACACCTGGGCCCGGCGCAAATGATAGCCGAGCAGGTCGGGCAGCTTGCCGCGCGACAGATCGTCGTCCGCGGTCGGGACGAGATCGGGCGTGTGGGTTTTGGAGCGGGCCGGGAAGGTCATGGCATTGCGTTTATAACATACCTGGGATTGTTTGTAACACAAATTATTTGACTAGCCAATCAATACCCGCCATAGTCGGCCCATCCTGGGAGGGGCCAAGCGCGCCGCCATGTCGTTCACCGTCACCATCCGCAACGCCCACAAGCCGATCAAGGTCGAGATGGGCGACACGATTCTGGCCAGTGCGCTGGCCCAGGGCATCGCCTATCCGTTCGGCTGCCAGTCGGGCAATTGCGGTGCGTGCAAATCGACGCTGTATGACGGCGATGTGGAAATGTCGCCTTACTCCGAATTCGCGCTGTCCGACGCCGAGAAGGCGCAAGGCCTGATCCTGGCGTGCCGCTCGGTGCCCTGGTCCGATTGCGACGTGGCATGGCTCGAGCCCGACGAGGTGGCGGTCCATGCCAGCCGCGTGCTCGATTGCACGGTAACCGCGGTCGACCGGATGACCCACGACATCAAGCGCATCCGGTTGAACATCGAGCGCGGCGGGCCGTACGATTTTTCCGCCGGCCAGTACGCGCGCGTGACGTTTCCGGGCCTGCCGCCGCGCGATTACTCGATGGCGAACCGGCCCGACGACGCGACGCTGGAATTCCACATCCGGCTGCTGCCGGGCGGGGCGGTCACTCCGCATGTCGCCAACGTGTTGAAAATCGGCGACCACGTGAAGCTCGAAGGTCCGTTCGGCACCGCGTATTTCCGCGAAAAGCATACCGGGCCGATCGTCGCCGGCGCGGGCGGCTCGGGTCTCGCGCCGATCAAATCGATCGTCGAGACGGCGCTGGCCAAAGGTGCGGCGCAACCGATAAGCCTCTATTTCGGCGTACGCGACGAGCGCGACCTTTATCTGGAAGCGGAATTCCGCGCGCTCGAAGCCAAATACAAGAATCTCAAATTCATCCCGGTACTGTCGGAGCCCACGGGCAAGACCGTGCGGCGCACCGGCTATCTGGCCGATGCCATCGCCGCCGATATTGGCAATCTCGACGGCTATAAGGCCTATCTCGCCGGCCCGCCGATCATGGTCGAAACCGCTACGCGCGCGCTCGAAGCGGCCGGGCTGCGCCGACAGGATATCCATGCCGACGCGTTCTATACCGAAGCCGACAAAGCCAAACTGGAGAAAGCCTCATGAGCGGTGGTTTGCTGAAAGACCGGGTTGCCATCGTCACCGGCGGCGCGCGCGGTATCGGCAAGGCGCTGGTGGAAGATTTCGTAGCGCAGGGCGCCAAGGTCGTGATCGCCGACAACGGCACCAGCGCTGCGGGCGAGGGTGCTGATCCGAAGCCGGCGCAGGATCTGGCCAAGGCGCTTGGAAACAATACGCTCGCGTTCACCGAAAGCGTGGCCAGTCCGTCGGCCGCCAAAGCTCTGGTCGATCTGGCGGTGAATCAATTCGGCGCGCTAGATATCGTGGTCAACAACGCGGCGATCCTGCGCGACGCGCTGGTGTTCAAGCAGGACCCGGGCGATTTTCAGGCCGTGGTGCAGACGAATTTGCTGGCGCCGTTCTTTTTGATTAACGCCGCATCGCCCGTCTTGCGCGATCAGTTCAAGGCCGGTCGCGCGTTCGGCCGGATTCTGAATATCGGTTCCACGGCCGGGCTCTATGGCAATCACGGCCAGATCGCCTACGGTGCCACGAAGGCGGCACTGCTGGCGCTGACGCGCATCACCGCGCAGGAAATGGTGCGCTCCGGCGTCACCTCGAACTTGCTCGTGCCGTTCGCCTATTCGCGCATCACCGACACGATTCCCGACAACATTCCGGCGTTCGCGAAATACAAGAAGGGCGCGTTGCGCATTTCGCCCAAGCATGTGGCGGTGCTGGCGACCATGCTGGCGTCGGATTTGGGCGCCAAGATCACCGGCCAGGTCGTCGCCGTGCGCGGGCGCGAACACTGGCTGTTCTCGCAACCGCGGCCGGCGGCGCGCATTGTGCGCACGGACGCCGATTGGACGCCGGAAAGCCTGGCCGCCGCCTACGAAAAAGACTTCGCGCCGAAATTCACCGACCTCACCACCGACCTCGAACACTTCAACGCCGAGCCGGTGATCTGACCGAAATTGCAGCACAGGAGAGCAACATGAGCCAAGTCCCGACTGTCGCCACGTGCGAAGAACTGCACCATCAGCCCGCCGAATACCAGAGCGCCTGCCAGAAGATCGTCATCAGCCACGCCATCAACGAGCTCTACGGCTGTCGCGTGTTCGACGAGCCGGCGATCGCGCTGGCGCCCAATCCTTATGCCAAGTGGCTGACCTGCCGCGTGGCCATGGAAGAATACGGCCATCACTACCGGTTCTTCGAGCTCGGCCGCGAGATGGGCATTGCCGAAGGCAAGATGCTGCCGGAAATGACCGCCAAGCAGCCGCTATCGATCTTCGCCTTCAAGATGAAAACCTGGACCGATTTCGTGGTCATCAAGATGGTCGGCGATCTGGCGGAAATTCTGCAGGTCGAGGATCTGGTGCAGTGCTCGTTCGTCCCGCTGCGCAATCTCGCCCGCATGACCATGCCGGAAGAACGCTTCCACGCCCAGTTCGGCGAGGATTTCGCCCGCGACCTGATCGAGAAGCGGAAGGGCAAGGCCGAGGTGCAGGAAGCGCTCGACAAGATCTTCCCGTCGCTGCCGGCGTTCTTCGGCAAATCAGGCTCGGCCAACAACGCGATGTACCGCAAATGGGGTCTCAAGAAGCGCACCAACGAAGAGATGCGCGACGACTATATCCGCCGCGCCAAGGAGCTGGTCGAGAAGCTCGGGCTGAAGCTGCCGGCGGTCAAGGAAGCGGCGTAGCGTAGCTTGAAGACCCTCATCCTTCGGCCGGCGCAGGGTGAGGGTCTGGTTCTTGCGCGAGCCCCGGCGCTGCCCTCATGCCGAGCCTGTCGAAGCATGAGGGCGGGCGTGTCGGCGCTGAAATGCGGCGCAAAAACCGAGCCTTTCCGCGACCTTTTCACCCGGTGACAAATCGTCTGTATACTGATTAAATAATCCAATTCAAGGTGGACCGAATCCCCCCGGGCAAGGGCGTCTCTTGTCGGCGGGAACAAGCGGCCCCAGATCAAGATGGAGGAGATGCCCATGTCCACCGCCCCCGCGCGCAACACCGAACGCACCGCGTTCTACGACAAGATTTCGACCACCAACATGGCGCCGCTCTGGGAAGTGCTCGCCGGCTTGGTGACCAAGGAACCGGTCACGCCCGCCAAGCCGTTCATCTGGCGCTACAAGGATGTGCGCCCGCACGTCATGGAAGCGGGAAAACTCATATCCGCCGAGGAAGCCGAACGCCGCGTACTGGTGCTCGAGAACCCGGGCCTGCGCGGCCAGTCGCGCATCACGCATACGCTGTACGCGGGCCTGCAGCTCATCCTGCCGGGCGAGATCGCGCGCTCGCATCGCCACACCGCGTCCGCCCTGCGCTTCATCATCGAAGGCAAGGGCGCCTACACGTCGGTCGACGGCGAAAAAACCATCATGAACGAAGGCGATTTCGTCATCACGCCGTCGTGGACCTGGCACGATCACGGCAACGAAAGCGACCGGCCGATGGTCTGGATGGACGGGCTCGACGTGCCGCTGGTGAACACGCTGGACGCCAGCTTCCTCGAACATCATCCGCAGGCCGTGCAGCCGCTGGCCCGCCCGGTCGGCGACGCGCTGGCGCGCTACGGCCAGGGCGTCGTGCCGCTCGGCTACGTCAACCCGCACAAGACCTCGCCGATCTTCAACTATCCGTACGAGCGCACGCGCGAGGCGCTTGAAACGATGCGCCGCAACGAGGAATGGGATCCGTGCCACGGCCTCAAGGTGCAGTACGTCGATCCGTCGAGCGGCGATTTCGCCATGCCGACCATGGCCACGTTCATGCAATTGCTGCCCAAGGGCTATAAGACGACGCCGTACCGCTCGACCGACGGCACGATCTATTCGCCGGTCGAAGGCAAGGGCCGCACCGTCGTCGGCGGCCAGGCGATCGAATGGCAGCCCAAGGACGTGTTCGTGATCCCGAGCTGGATGCCGCACCACCACGAAGCCGACGACGAAGCGGTGCTGTTCAGCTTCTCCGACCGGCCGGTGCAGTTGAAGCTTGGCCTGTGGCGCGAGCAACGGGGCAACGATCCTGTCCGCGCCGGCTGATAAGACACCGCCCAACGTCACCGATCTTGCCGCGCTCGGGGCAACCCGCGCGCGGCTCGATGCGTTCGCCGAGGAATGGCGCAAGCAATCCTGGTTCGTCTCGCTCGGTGCCGTGCCGGCCGACGGCGAACTGGCGGACGCGCGCATGCTCGCGGAGCTGCTCGACCCGGCGCCGAAAATCGAATGGATCGAATCGTTCGCCGCCGCCACGCAAGCGATCCAGGGCGAGGACTGGTCGCGCGCCTGGTGGCAGCGCGAGGAGGAATTGCGACAGGAACTGACCGACGCCGCGCAGGCGCTCCTGGGTGCGGCGGTGCTCGATCGCACGGTGCATCGGGTGATCGCCGAAGCGACTTCCGTCACCATCGGCCCGGCCGCCGTCGCCGCCAGCAGATTTGGCATCGGCGAACAGACGCCCGCGCGCGTCGCCGCCGGGGCGGCAACGCAGGCGGCGCTGCACGCGTGGCTGCTATTGGCCGCCGACCGCTGGTCGGACGCGCACCCGTTCGCCGCGAGATACAGATTATTCGCCGGCGGCCGATGGGTGCTCGGCGGTATCGGCGATGTGCTGAAGATTTTTTAGCGCGTTACGGTTTCGCGGCGTTCGCCAGCAGCCGCAGCTCGTGGCGGCGCAAAAAGATCGCCAGCACGATGCATGTGCCCATGGCGCCGGCGATCAAGACCGGCGCCGATTGCCAGCCGATATGCGTCGCCATCGCGGCGAATGCCGGTGGCGAGACGAGCTGGCCGAAATTGCCCAGCTGAATCACCAGCCCGTTCGAGGTGCCGATCAGTTGCGGCGACGGCGCCATGGCCTGCGCGCCGCCGATCACGGATGCCGGCAGCAAGCCGCCGCCGAACGAAAACAGCACGCACATGGCGTAGCGCAGCCAGTCCGGCGTGCCGCCGGCATAGATCACGATGCTGGTCCCGCCCATGCACAGCGAGGCGAGGCAGATCAGCGCCCAGCGCTTGGCGCCCTTGGTCAGCCACCAGCCGCCCAGCACGTTGCCGCCGATGTTGCACGCCACCACGGCGGCGGTGATCAGCGCCGCTTCGTAGGCGGCGACGTTGCGGATCTCGATCAAATAGGTCGGCAGGAACACGGTGATGGCGAGGAAACTGCCGGTGTAGCCGAAGAAGATGCAGCCCAGCAGCAGCGGCGCCGGCGCGCGGATCACGCGGCCGATATCCTTCCACAAGGTCAGCGTCCTGCCGCCGCCGCCGAACGAAATACCGCGCGTGGCGACCAGCAGAATGATCGCGTAGAGCCCGAGCAGCGCGCCGTTGACCAGCCACACGCCGCGCCAGCCGAGCGGGCCCAGTAATAAAGGCGTCAGCGCGATCATGATCGCGGCCCCGGCCGGCATGTAGCCGCTCCAGATGCCGAACGCGAAGCGCATGTCCCTGGCCGCGGTGGCGCTGACGATCAACAGCGGCCCGGCCACGAACACGATGATCGCGCCAAGCCCTTCGAAGAAGCGCGAGATGACGATGCCGACTTCGCCGGTCGCCGCCGCACCGCCCAGGCTGGCGAGCGCCATGCAGGCCAGGCCGAGCAGCATCATGCGCCGATGCCCGAGCTTGTCGCCCAGCGCACCCGCCGCCATGCCGATGAAGCCGCCAATGAAATTGAACATGCCGACCATCCAGCCGGCAGTGACCAGGGATATCTGCAGGTCGACGCGCAGGATGGGCAGCGAGGCCGGCATCTTGCCGACCTGGAATGCGGCCACCACGCCCGCGCCGAAGGCCACCATGACGATGGACCAGCGCGTGGCATGGGGTGCCGGTGTAGACACTTTCAGGTTTCGGGATTGTGCCGCAATCCGCGGCGCCGGCTATTTTTCGTCGACGATGGTGTTTTTGAGCACGCCGACCTTGGTGATGTCGATTTCGACGATGTCGCCGGGCTTCATATAAACCGGCGGATTGCGCTTGAAGCCGACGCCGCCCGGCGTGCCGGTGACGATCACGTCGCCCGGGACCAGTTCGGTGAAGCTCGAGCAATACTCGATCAGCACCGGGATCGGGAACACCATCAGGTCGGTCGTGGTCTTCTGCATTTCCTGGCCGTTCAGGCGCGTGATCAGCGTCATCGTGGTCGGGTCCTTGATCTGGTCGGCGGTCACCATCCACGGGCCGAAGCCGCCGGTCGCCGGGAAGTTCTTGCCCGGGATGAACTGCGTGGTGTGGCGCTGCCAGTCGCGGATCGAGCCGTCATTGTAGCAGGAATAGCCGGCGACATGTTTCAGCGCGTCGGCGGCTTTGATGTGCCGGCCCTTCTTGCCGATGATGACTGCCAGCTCGCCTTCATAGTCCAGGTGGTGCGAGGCCTTCGGGCGGACGATCGGCTGGTTGTGGCCGACCTGCGAATTGTTGAAGCGCGTGAAGAAGGTCGGATACGCGCTGTCGCTGCGGCCGGTTTCCGCGATGTGGTCCTTGTAGTTCAAGCCCGCGCAGAGGATCTTGTCGGCGTTGCCGATCACCGGGTTGAACTTGATCTGCGCCAGCTTGGCGTCCGGCTTGCGCTTGGCGGCGTAGGCCTTGACCTCGGCGATGCCCTTGCTGGCGATCAGCGCCTTCAGGTCAGGATATTTCTTGCCGAACTTGGCGCCGCAATCGATGACGCCGGCGTCGGTCACGACACCCCAGGTGTCCTTGCCCTTGAGTTTGAAACTGGCGAGCTTCATGGAATTTCCCTTTGCTGAGCCGCGGCGCCTGAATGGCCGCGGCGAATGTGTTCTAGTGCGCGCCCGAGACAGCGCCGCCTTTGAGCACGTAGCGGCGGCCGCAATAAGGGCAATCGATATGACCGGTCTCGGTGATGTGCAGGAACACGCGCGGATGGCCGAGCGCCCCGACGCCGCCGTCGCAGGCGACGACGGCATCCGTCACGTCGATCGTTTCCGGCGGCGTTGAACCGCCCGACGGTGCCTTGGGCACGTCCGCTTGCATGCTGATCCCCGATATCGTTGACCGGAAAAGCACGCGGATGATAACGATTGCCGACGCCGCTGCAAGTTTGTTCGCTGCATGCGTGCGGTGTCGCCGCGAGGCTTAATTTGCCAATCAAATCAAATGGTTCAGCCGCCCCGGGAGATCCAGCGACGGCGCCCGCTCGGACGCCCCTGGCGGTCGAGATCAAGGGCCTGACGAAAATCTACACCGGCAAGCGCGCGAGCGGAAAGCCGGCGCTGGATCGTGTCGATCTGGAAATCCCGCGCGGTTCGCTATTCGGGCTGCTCGGGCCGAACGGCGCCGGCAAGTCGACGCTGATCAACATTCTCGCTGGCCTGGTCAACCGCTCCGAAGGGCTGGTCAGGATCTGGGGCATCGACAGCGCCAGGCAGCCGCGCCAGTCGCGCGCGGCGATCGGCGTGGTGCCGCAGGAACTCAATCTCGATGCGTTCTTCTCGCCGCGCGAACTGTTGGACCTGCAGGCCGGGTTCTACGGCGTGCCGCCGAGCCAGCGGAAAACCGACGAGTTGCTCGCCATGGTCGGTCTCTCGGACAAGGCGAACGCCTATGCGCGCACGCTGTCGGGCGGCATGCGACGGCGCCTGATGATCGCCAAGGCGATGGTGCATTCGCCGCCGGTCCTGGTGCTCGACGAGCCGTCCGCCGGCGTCGATGTGGAGTTGCGCCAGCAATTATGGACCAACGTGCGCGAGCTCAACCGGCGCGGTGTCACCATTCTCCTCACGACGCATTATCTGGAGGAAGCGCAGGAACTGTGCGACCGCATCGCAATCATCGATCACGGCAAGGTCATCGCCTGCGACAGCACGCAGGCGCTGCTCGAGCGCATGGATCGCAAGGGCCTGACCATCATCCTGACCGAGGATCTGGAGCGCGTGCCCGACGAACTGAGCAAGTTCGACGTGGTGCTCTACAAGCCGCGCCGGCTGGTATTCCATTTCCGGCCGAGCCAGACGCGAATCCGCGATATTCTCGGCTCGGTGCGCGACGCCGGCCTGCATATCGGCGATCTGACCACGCAGGAAAGCGATCTCGAAGATCTGTTTCTCGAACTCACGCGCAGCCAGGCCGCACCGGTATGATCCGACGACACGCCATCCGGCCGTATGCCTTTGCCGCGCTTGCATCCGCGCTGGCGCTTTGCGTGTCGTTGCTCCTCGCGGCGTGCGCGCCGCAGTTGCAGCCGCCCGGCGATGGGTTGGAACCGTCGCGCGCGTCGGTCGACGCCTTTGTCACCGTGGACGGCTATCGCCTGCCGATGCGCATCGCCCTGCCGGCGAACAGCAGGATCGGCGC
Organism: Alphaproteobacteria bacterium; assembly: GCA_050186335.1. Taxonomy (GTDB): domain Bacteria; phylum Pseudomonadota; class Alphaproteobacteria; order Bin65; family Bin65; genus JBFWYO01. The sequence goes on from JBFWYO010000017.1 coordinate 29,913, forward strand.
GGTGATCATCGCGGTGCATGGTTTCAACGACTATTCGAACGCGTTCGCCGCCAGCGCCGAAACCTGGCGTAAGCAAGGTATCGCAGTCTATGCGTACGACCAGCGCGGCTTCGGGCGCACGGTGAATCGCGGCCTGTGGCCCGGCGACGATCGGCTGTTGGCCGATCTGGTCGAAGTCACCCAACACGTGCGCGCGCGGCATCCGGATGTACCGATCTATCATCTGGGCGAAAGCATGGGTGCCGCGGTGGTGCTCAGCGCGCTTGCCGAAGCCAGGCTGACCGACAGCGCCGGCGCCATCTTGGTCGCCCCCGCCGTGTGGGGCCGCGAATTTCTGCCGTGGGAATACAATCTGGTCGGATGGTTCGGCGCCCACACGATCCCGTGGTACACGCTGACCGGCCGCGGCTTCAATCGCATCGCGTCCGACAACATCGCCATGCTGCGCGCCAACGGCCGCGATCCGCTGTTCATCAAGGAAACCCGCGTCGACGCGGTCTATGGCCTGGTCAATCTGATGGATCGGGCCACGGAAGCGGCGCGGCGCTTCAAGGGTAGGGCGCTGATCCTGATCGGCGCGCGCGACGAGCTGGTGCCGGCCGAGTCGATCCAGGCCATGCTGCGCCGGCTGCCGGACGAAACCGCCGGCCTGCGGCGCGTGGCGATCTACCCGCGCGGTTATCACATGCTGCTGCGCGATCTGCAGGGGCCGGTCGTGCAGCACGACGTTGCCGCCTGGATCCGGCAGCCGGTGGCGCCTTTGCCGTCGGGCGCCGATGCCAAGCCGTGGTGGCTGTCGGCCCCGCCGCGCGCCGCGGCGAATTGAGTTTTCCCCGCTTGCGTCGGCAAAAAGCGACATCGGGCAGGCCGATCTGCGCGTATAATAATAAAGCGGCCGCGATCGGCAACCGATTGCCGCCATGACCGTTTCGCTCGAGTGACATGAACGCGATCCCTGCGGTATCCGAATGCGATGTCTTGGTGGTCGGCGGCGGACCGGGCGGCTCGACGGCGGCGACGCTGCTGCGCGAGCGCGGCTGGAACGTCGTCTTGATCGATAAGGATCGCCATCCGCGCTTCCACATCGGCGAATCGCTGCTGCCGTACAACTTGCCGATCTTCGACCGGCTGGGCGTCAGCGACGAACTCAAGGCGATGGGTGTCACCAAGCGCGGCGCCGATTTCACCATCCCGGGCAGCGACCGCTATCAGCTGTTCCAGTTCGCGCTCGATACCGGCAGCGAACGTCGCTTCGCATATCAGGTGCGCCGCGCGGAGTTCGACCACATGCTGTTGCGCAATGCCGAGCGCAAGCAGGTGCGCGTGCTCGAGGGGACGCGGGCGCGCGACGTAACGTTCGAAGACGACGGAAGGGTGCAGGTCACCGCCGAGGACGATGCCGGCAACGCGTTTGCGTGGCGCGCGCGCTTTCTGGTCGATGCGTCCGGACGCGATACCTGGCTCGGCAATCGGCTGCAGACCAAGCAGCGCAACCCGAAACACAATCACGCTGCGCTCTATTCGCATTTCGCCGGCGTGGTTCGCCGGCCCGGCGACGAGGCCGGCAATATCAGCATCTACTGGATCGACGAGGGCTGGATCTGGATGATCCCGCTGCCGGACGGCAGCATGAGCATCGGCGCGGTGTGCCGCCCGAAATATCTTCAATCGCGCGTGGCCAGCGGCCTCGACCCGAGCGCGTTCCTGCTGGCGACGCTGCGGCGCAGCGCCGCTGTCGCGGCGCGCATCGAGGGCGCCAGGATGATCATGCCGGCGGTCGCCACCGGCAACTACAGCTACAGCTCGACGCGCATGTACGGCGAAAATTACGTGATGATCGGCGATGCCTACGCGTTCGTCGATCCGATCTTTTCCAGCGGCGTGTTCCTGGCGATGGATCATGCCGAGCAATCGGTCGATGCGATCGACCGGATCCTGGCCGGCAAGGCCACCGCGCGGCAGGCGTTCCCGGCCGTCGGACGGCGCTTGCGGCGCGGCATCAATCGGTTTTCCTGGTTCATCTACCGGTTCACCAGCCCGGCCATCCAGTTCATGTTCACTCACCCGGCCGATGCCTTCGGCATGCGCCGGGCGGTATTCCGCCTGCTCGCCGGCGACGTATTCGGGCGCAATCTGAAGACCGATTTCTCCCTGCTGGTGTTCCGCCTGGTTTATTGGGCCGCCAGCCTGACATTCTGGCGCGCGACCCGCGCGCATCGCCGGGAGCGGCACGAAACTGGCTGACGGCGTCCGCTTTGCAAGGGGCGTGTGCCCCCATGTCCCTTGTCCAGGCGTCGGTTTATGCTTAGAAACCGGCTCGGAAGTGGCGTCGTTCACCCGGTCCGTGGCGTCGTTAATAGATCGGCCGCGTCGCCATTTTCCGGCGGTCGGGGCGGCTCGGGTGGGGCCGGGCCGACGCCTCTACCCCGGTGCCGCAAGAGTGGAGAATTCAGGTTGTCGGACGTGTCCGGATTTCAACGCGAGGTCGCCGACCTGATCGTGACCACGCTCAACTTGGACGTCCGCCCGGAGGACATCAAGCCGGGCGATCAATTGTTCGGCGACGGCGGCCTGGGCCTGGATTCCATCGACGCGCTGGAATTGGCGCTCGCGATACAGCAGAAATATGCGGTCGAAATCCGGTCCGACGACGAAGAGGCCACCGCGTCCTTCGCTTCGGTGCAGTCGCTGAGCGAGTATATCGGCCGGCACCGGAAGGGCTGAGGCTGTGAACGCCGCCGCGCGGGTTCTCAGCATCGCGGGCCCGATCCTGTACTTCCTGCTGGTGCACATCGCCGTCATGTTACAGCGGCCGCTGCTCGTGCTCGGTGCGCTCGCGCTGTTCGCGGCGATAAATCTGGCGTTGGCGGCGCTGCGCAAGGGGCGGCGCGCCGCGCTGATCGTGTGGGCGTCCCTGTGCGCGGCGTTCGTCACGCTGGCATTGGTCGGATACTTCGCCTATCCGGGTATCGCGTCGGTCGTGCTGGTGCCGCCGGTGCTGGTGAACGGGTTCCTGCTGTACATTTTCGGCGTATCGCTGCTGCCCGGGCGCGAGCCGCTGATCACGCGCTTCCGCCGCCTGGTCAAGGGCGACCCGCCGCCGGAAGCGCTGATCTACATGCGCCGGCTGACGCTCGCCTGGGCGCTGCTGTTCCTGGTCATGACCGCCGCCTCGATCATGTTCGCGGCGTTCTCGGATATCGGCAACATGACAGTCTGGTCGTGGACCGTGAACATCGTCGGTCCGGGACTCGGGGTAGGTTTTTTCATCGGCGAACATCTGCTGCGGCCGAAGCGGTTCGGCGGGCCCAGTTCGCCGTTCTCGACGCTACGCGTGATCATGCTGCCGTCCAGTTGGGTCGGTCCGCGGGCCGAAGCGCCGACGCATGACCGGCGCTGACCATGACCGCAGTTGATCCCGCGACGCGCGACCTCGCGCTGCTCGGCGAAACCGCGCCACGCGATCCGATCGCGCTGCGCAACGGCCGCCATATCGCCCGCGCCGCTATGCTGGCCGATGCCCAGCGCCTGGCGGCGACGCTGCCGGCCGGCGGCGTGGCGCTCAACTACTGCACCGACCGGTATCGGTTCCTATGCGCGCTCGTCGCGACGCTGCTGCGCGGCCAGTTGACGCTGCTGCCGCAGGACCGATCCGCCGGCACCATCGACAAGCTGGCCGCCGGCCACGCCGGACTCTACGTCCTGTGCGACGGCGCCGAGCGTCCGGCGCGGGTGCCGTCGGTCGAGGTTGCTTGCGACGGCGCTGTCGGCGAATCCGAATCTGAACCGATTCTGCCCGCGACGCAGAAGGCGGTTACGTTGTTCACGTCGGGGTCGACCGGCGAACCCACGCCGCATACGCGCGATTGGCGCTGGCTCGTCGCCGGCGCGCGGCATTACCACGACGCGTTCGGCCTGGCGCGGCAACCGTTTGCGCATATCGTCGGTACGGTGCCGCCGCAACATTCCTACGGCCTGGAATCGACGATCCTGCTGCCGCTGCTGCGGCGGACCGTGATCGTCGCGCGCACGCCGTTCTTTACCGGCGACATCGAGCGGGCGTTGACCGATGCGCCGGCGCCGCGCCTGCTGGTCACCGCGCCGATCCATATTCAGGCGCTGGTTCACGCGCGTGCGCGGCTGCCCGCGCTTGCCTTGATCCTGTCGGCCACGGCACCCCTGTCGACGGCGCTCGCGGGCGAAGCGGAACGCCTGTTCTCGACCGAGGTGCGCGAAGTTTACGGCTGTTCGGAAATCGGCCTGGTCGCCACCCGCCGCACCGTCGATGGCAATCGCTGGCTGCTGCCGCCGGACATGACGGCGGCGATCGACGGCGAGTTCGCCTCGATCGCAGCCCCGCATCTACCGCAGCCCGTGCCGCTCGGCGACGTGCTTGAGCGCATCGACGATCGACACGTGGCGCTGGCCGGCCGGCGCGCGGACATGGTCAACATCGCCGGCAAGCGTGCGTCGTTGGCCGGTTTGAACGCGATCCTGGCCGCCACCCCGGGCGTGCAGGACGGGGTGTTCTTCGTGCCCGACGCCGATGCCGCCGGTACGGTCCGGCTGGCGGTGCTGGTGGTGGCGCCGGGACAGGCCACGGAAGCGATCCGCCGCGCGTTGCGCGCACGCATGGATCCGGCGTTCGTGCCGCGCACGATCCACCGGGTCGATGCCCTGCCGCGCGACGAAAATGGTAAGCTGCCGCACGCGGCGCTCGCCGATCTGGCGCGCCGCCTGCGCCTGCGCGGCAACCGATGACCGACGATAAGACCCAGCCACCGCCCGCCGTGCCGGGCAATGCAATCACGCGCTTCGTCGTCGCCGCGGATCATCCGGCGATCCCGGGGCATTTTCCCGGCCATCCGATCGTGCCCGGCGCCGTCATTCTCGACCATATGATCGCAGCCGCGACCTCGGCGACCGGCATGCCGGTCGCCGAGATCGCGCAAGCCAAGTTCCTGCGCCCGCTGGCGCCCGGCGAAGTCTGCCGCATCGCCGTCGACGCGCGCGCCGTGCCCGTGGTTCGCGTCGCGTGCGGCAGCGATACCGGGCCCGTCGCCAACGCCGTGTTGCGCCTGAAGGCGTCGTCATGAGCACGTCCTGGCTCGGCCAAGCGGAACGCGGCAGCGAAAAGCTGCTGAATTTCTACGTCTGGCTCAGCCTGCGCACCGGACGCGGGTTCGCGCGCGCGCTGCTGTATCCGATCGCGTTCTATTTCGTCGTGTTTTCGCGCCGCGCGCACAAGGCATCGCACGAATATCTGACGCGCGCGCTCGGCCGCAGGGCGAACTGGTTCGACATCTTCCGGCACTATCTGACGTTTTCGACCACGATCCACGACCGCGTCTATTTTCTCACCAACGGCTTCAATCGGTTCCGCATCGACGTGCACGGCAGCGAAGTGTTCCGCGAGCTGGTCGCCGAACGGCGCGGATGTCTTCTGCTGGGCAGCCATTTCGGCAGTTTCGAAGTCGCGCGCGTGCTCGGCGTGCGCGAACAGTCGCTGCCGATCAAGGTGCTCAATTTTCCGGAGAACTCGAAGCGGATCAACGCGGTCTGGGGCAAGCTCAATCCCGAACTGATGAGCCTGTTCATCGATCTCGGCACGCCGACGGCGATGCTGGAGGTCGCCGAACATATCCGCGGCGGCGGCATGGTCGGCATCCTGGGCGACCGAACGGTGCAGGCGGGCAAGCAGATTACGATCGACTTTCTCGGCGCGCCGGCCTTGTTTCCGCTCGGGCCGATGCAGCTTGCGGTCATCCTCAAGGTGCCGGTGGTGCTGTTTTTCGGCATCTATCGCGGCAGCAACCATTACGACGTCTATTTCGAGAAGCTGACCGAACGGGTCGGCGGCGGGTGGCGCGGCGGCGGCGAGATGGACATGGAGCAGGCGATCGCCGCCTATGCCAAACGCCTGGAACATTTCTGCCGCGACGCACCTTATAATTGGTTCAACTTCTATGATTTCTGGGGCGATGCCGACAATGCGCCTTAAGCGGATCGGATTCATCCTGCTCTGCCTCGCCGCCTGCGCGGTCCACGGGGCGGCGCCCGCGGCCGCTCAGGAGGGCGCGTGGAATTTCGCCCGCCTGATGCAGGCCATGGCCAAAGTGCCGCCGGGGGTGGTCGAGTTCCGTGAGGAGCGCCACCTGCGCCAGTTGACCGTGCCGCTGATCAGCGAGGGCACGCTCGGCTATACGCCGCCGTCGCGCCTGGAGAAGCACGTATTGCGGCCGGAAGACGAGCGCATGGTGATCGACGGCGATACGCTGACCGTCGAGCGCAAGAGCGACGGGCGCACGCTGCGCGCGCGCGTCTCCGATCACCCGGCGCTGTCGGGCTTCATCGTGGCCCTGCGCGCCCTGTTCGCCGGCGACGGGGCCGCACTGGAGCGCGGCTACGCCATCCAGCTGTCCGGCGATCAGGGCAACTGGCTGCTGATCCTCGAGCCGAAGGACGCGGCGATCCGGGACAAGGTTCAGGTCGTACGAATCCGTGGTGTCGGCAACCGGCCGGTCGACATCGAAGTGCTCGAGGCGTCGGGCGACCGCACCGTGATCAAGATCGCGGCCGCGCGCTAGCCGCCCCCGGACCGAGAAACGGTTGCCATGCGGCGATTGCTTTCCGGTTTTTCCACTTGCATAGTCGGCCCACGATGAACAGGCCTTTCCCGTTAAAATGCAACCGCTTGCCGTCACCTCCTACACCTTGGTAAGTCCGCTCGGGCGGGGGCGCGCCGCGACCTGGGCGGCGCTCGCCTCCGAACGGTCGGGCCTGCGCCCTTACGACCTCGAATGGGCCCCCGGCGGCGGCTGGATCGGCCGGGTCGACGGCATCGAGAGCGAGGCTCTGCCGCACAATCTCTCGGCGTTCGATTGCCGCAACAACCGGCTAGCCAAGATGGGCCTCAAGGCGGACAATTTCGATCAATCGGTCGCCGATGCGGTCAGCCGCTACGGCGCCGATCGGGTGGCGCTGGTGCTCGGCACCAGCACGTCCGGGCTGCAGTCGGGCGAGGCGGCGTATCGCGCACGCAGCCCGATCACCGGCGCTCTGCCGGATGAGTTCAATTTCAACGAGACGCAGGACTATTACGCGCTGGCCGATTTCGTGCACCGCTATCTCGGATTGCGCGGACCGGCGTTCGTCGTCTCGACCGCCTGTTCGTCGAGCGCCAAGGCCTTCGTCGACGGCGCCCAGCTGATCGAAAGCGGTATGGCCGATGCGGTCGTCGTCGGCGGCGTCGACAGTTTGTGCCTGATGACGCTACGCGGCTTTGCCTCGCTCGAACTGATTTCGCCCGAGCCGTGCCGGCCGAACGACGTCGCGCGCAAGGGGTTGAACATCGGCGAGGCCGCCGGATTTGCAATTCTGGAACGCGCCGATCGCGCGGCGGGGAGATCAATTCAATTGCTGGGCTACGGCGAAAGCAGCGACGCGTATCATATGTCGTCGCCGCATCCCGAAGGTCTCGGCGCGCAGCGCGCCATGCGCGCGGCCCTCGCGCGCGCCGAACTCGAAGCGTCGCGCGTGGATTACATAAACCTGCATGGCACCGGCACGCCGATCAACGATCGGATCGAGGACGCGGCCGTGCTTGCCGTGTTCGGCGATACGACGCCTGTAAGCTCGACCAAGGGCTGGACCGGCCATGCGCTGGGCAGCGCCGGCATCGTCGAAGCTGCCCTGTCGTTCATCGCCATCGAACAAGGCTTCCTGCCGCGCAACCTCAATCTCGAAACGCTCGATCCGACGTTCCGCAGCAACGTGTTGCGCGAATCGCGGCGCGCCGACATCGACGTGGTGATGAGCAACTCATTCGGATTCGGCGGCAATAATTGCAGCCTCGTGTTCGGGCGCCCGTCGTGATCGCGATGGCGGTCCTCGGTATCGGCGTGATCGGGCCCGGCTTGAACCTGTGGCCGGGCAGCCGGCCGATCCTGTCCGGCGAGTCGCCTTTTGTCGAAACCAAGGTCGAATTCGCCGATGCCGAAGTGCTCAATCCGCGCGAACGCCGCAGAGCCAGCCCGTCCGTGCGCCTGGCGCTCGCGGTGGCACAGGCGGCGGTCGCCGAGAGCGGCTTGAACGCGGCCGATCTGCCGATCGTGTTCGGCTCGTCGAACGGCGAAGGCTTGATGACGCACAAGCTGATGGAACAGTTGAGCACGCCCGACATGCTCGTGTCGCCGACGACATTTCACAATTCGGTGCACAATGCGCCGTCCGGCTACTGGTCGATCGGCGCAGGTTCGGTCCACGCGGCAACCTCGATCACCGCGCACGATTTCACCTTCGGCGCGGTGCTGCTGAAAGCCGCGGTGCAGATCGCCGCCGAACGGCGCCCGGTGCTGATCGCCGTCTACGACGATCCGCTGCCCGAGCCGTTGCACAGCGAGCGGCCGATGGGCTGTATCTTCGCCGCTTCCATGGTGTTGGCGCCGACCGGCCATGAGCGCGCGATCGCCGAAATCGCGCTGGCGCATGGCAACGGCGAGGCGGCCGCGGCGACGCCGCCCAGGCTCGCGGCCCTGCGCGGCATCTGGCGGGAAAATCCCGCGGCGCGCGCGATACCGCTGCTCGAAGCGTTGGCCCGGCGAACCGAGGGCGACATTGCCATCGAGTATCCGCGCGACGCGACGTTGCAGCTTCGGGTCCGCCCATGCTGAGCGGCGCGGACATCGCGTCCCTGCTGCCGCACGCCGGCGCCATGGTGCTGCTCGACCGCGTCGAGCATTGGTCCGCAACCGACATCGTCTGCGCGACGCAATCGCATCGCCGCGCCGACAACCCGCTGCGGCGCGACGGGCAATTGGCCGCCGTGTGCGCGGTCGAATACGGCGCCCAGGCCATGGCGCTGCATGCGGCCCTGCGCGCGCGCGAAGCGGCACCCGATCGGCCGGGCCGGCGCGGCTTCCTGGCCAGTGTGCGCGACGTGAAGTTGCACCAGGCCCGGCTGGACGAAATCGCCGGCGACTTGACGATCCGGGCGCAGATCCTGCTGCCGGCGAACGATCGGTTCATTTACGGGTTCACCGTCAAGGCCGGCGGCGTCGAGGTCGTGACCGGCCAGGCAGCTGTCGTATTGGCATGACCGGCTCAGGCATCACGGGTGCGGGAATGACCGAGGAAAAGCCGTTGCGCGACAAGCGCGCCCTGGTGACCGGCGGCAGCGGCGCTATCGGCGGCGCAATCTGCCGACAGCTTGCGGCGCTCGGCGCGCATGTCGTCGTGCACGGCAACCGCAACGTGGCGCGCGCCGACTCCGTCGCCGATGCAATCAAGCGGGCCGGCGACAGCGCCGAAGCGATCGGCTTCGACGTGACCGACAACAAGGCGGCCAAGGACGCGGCGGAGAAAATGCTCGCCGGCGGGCCGATCCAGATCTTCGTCAGCAACGCCGGCTTCTTTCGCGACGCGCCCATGGCCGGGATGAGCGAAACCACGTGGCGCTCGGTGATCGACGTATCGCTCAACGGATTCTACAACGTGGCGCAACCGCTGCTGCTGCCGATGCTGCGCACGCGCTGGGGCCGGATCATCGCGATCACCTCGGTGTCCGGCATCATGGGCAATCGTGGCCAGTCGAATTACGCCGCGGCCAAGGCCGGTCTGCACGGCGCGGTAAAATCGCTGTCCCAGGAATGCGCCAGCCGCGGCGTTACGGTCAACGCGGTGGCGCCCGGCGTGATCCTGACCGACGAAACCGCCAAGCTGTTCCCGGCCGAACGCATCCGGCAGCTGATTCCCATGCAGCGCGCCGGGACGCCCGAGGAAGTGGCCGATCTGGTCGGCTTTCTGGCGTCGCCGAAGGCCGCCTATATCAGCGGCCAGATTGTCGCGATCAACGGCGGCATGGCGTAATCCGCCCGCCGAGCCGGTCCGCGCCGCCGACTGCGCAGCGGTCGGCGCCGTGCGCTGGCAAACGCGGGCGGAGCACCCTATATTATGTTTATGCGCCCGACCGATCCCGATACGCATCCGCTCGCTGCGCCGCCGAAGCTGCCGTCCAGCCTGCGGCTGCATCTGCTTGCCATCGCCGTCGGCGGTGGCCTGGCGCTGGCGATCGGCGAGCCGGCCGCGGCCATCGCCGCCGATGTCTGGACCAACTTCATGTTTCCGGCGTTCGAAAAGATGTTCGAGTTGGCCGGGCTGAAATTGTGCTGAGCCGTTCGATCGGCGTTCTGGCTCGGCCGTCCCCCTGAACCCGTGACCGCCCGGCCATGACCGACTTCCAATTCACCCGCGCGCGGCCGACGCCGCAATATCATGCGCTGCTCAAGCATTACGGGCAGATGCACAGCGAAGGCTATTCGGTCGACGATCACGGCAATGCGCGCCAGCTTTCCGCGCGGCAGGCGTTTCCCGGCAACGAGCTGCCCAAGTTTATCGGTCCGATCAAGCAGCTGATCGATCGTCATCAGGCGCGCACGATTCTGGATTACGGCTCGGGCAAGGGCCGTCAGTACGGCCCGGCCAAGGTACAGACGCCGGACGGCAAGACATATGAGTCGATCGGCGCGTATTGGGGCGTCGAGCGCATCACCTGCTTCGATCCGGGCGTCGCCGAGTTCAGCAAGCTGCCGACGGAAAAAAGCGACGGCGTGGTTTCGACCGACGTGCTCGAGCATTGCTATGCCGGCGACGTGCCGTGGATCGTGCGCGAGATGTTCAGCCTCGCGAACAAGTTCGTGTTCTGCAACATCGCCTGCTATCCGGCGATGGCCAAATTGCCGACCGGCGAAAACGCCCACTGCACCCAGCGCGACCCGCAATGGTGGGAAGGCTTGTTCACCGGGATCGCCAACGACTTCGCGCACGTCGATTTCGTGCTGTGCTGCATCGCGCCGGTGAAGAACGCCGAAGGCACGGCCGAATTGCAGCCGGTATGGATTCAGAAACCGAAATATTGAAGTCGGCGGCCTATGCGCCTGCAATGCTCACCCTTCGACGTTATCGGGGTGAGGGACTCGAAAAGAACGCCGCGCACGAACAAGAGCCTCAAGCCGAGCGGGCCGAAGCATAATGCCGCGCCGTTCAGTGCTTCCGCAGCACGATCGTCTGCCAGCGCACGATCGGCCGTTCCAGCTTGTCGGTGGCCGTGGTCGGTCCGGTTGCGCCGCCGTCGCCGATCACCGTCTCGAGCGCCTGCGCGACCACGTTGCGGTACATCAGCCGGCCGGGAAACCGCGCGATGAAGGCGTCCAGCTCGTCGTGGGCGGGCAGGGTACGCTTCTGTTTGGCGAAGACGTATTCGTAATGGTTGGTCTGGCCGTCGCGCATCAGCAAATGGCCGATCAGCTCGCTTTGCTTGAGCTCCTTTAGCGCCTGGCCGCCCGCGGTGATGCGGTGCTTGTCGTCCAGGTCGAAGCGCGTGAAGAACGGATGGAAGCAATCGAGCCGCCGCTCGAACGTGAACACGGTGGCGATCAGGAGTTCCTTCGTCACCCGCGCCATCTCGTCGAGCGTTTGCAACGGCCGCTGCAGAAACTGGAACAGCCGGCACTCGAACACCGTATCGAAGCTCGCGGCGTCGAACGGCAGCGCGTCGGCCGGGCCCTGGCGGAACTTGACGCGCCCGGATTCCTTATAGTCGGCCTGGGCCAGCTCGATCTGGCGCGCCGATTCGTCGATGCCGAAATAGTTCAGCGCGCCCGCATCGTCGATCAGCTTGCCGGTCAGCACCTTATAGCCGCCGCCCGCGCCGCAGCCAACGTCGAGGGCGGAAACCGGTGCCTCGCGCGCGAGCTGCCAATTGACGTTGAGCGCCACCAGATTGAAATAGGTATCGACATAGCCTTCGGTGCGGATGCGTTCCGCCCGATAGGTTTGCGCCACCGCGTCGATGTCGTACGGCGTTTTCATGCGAGTGTTTGTAGCATGGAACGCAAAAACGAAAACCGGCGCCCTCGGGCGCCGGTTGCGTCTGCTTCGTGCAAGGCGGGCGAATTACGCCGCGGCGCGAATCGCCGCCGCTTTCACCTTGTCGTCCACGTAGGGCATGAACTGGGCGAAGTTCTTCTCGAAACGCTGGGCCACGTCGCGCGCCGCTCGATCGTAGGCGCCCTTGTCGGTCCAGGTGTTTTTCGGGTTCAGCACGTTGGCCGGCACGTCCGGGCAGGCCTGCGGGATGAACAGGCCGAAATTCGGATCGGGTGCCGTGCCGACCTGCGCCAGCTTGCCGTCCAGCACGGCACGGATCATCGCGCGCGTGTGGGCGATCTTCATGCGTTCGCCGACGCCGAAGGCGCCTCCGGACCAGCCGGTGTTGACCAGCCAGCACTTGGCGCCGTGCTTGGAGATCTTCTCGCCGAGCAGCTTGGCATAGGCGGACGGATGGCGCGGCATGAACGGCGCGCCGAAGCAGGTCGAGAACGTCGCCTGCGGCTCCTTGCCGAGGCCTTTTTCGGTGCCGGCGACACGCGCCGTGTAGCCCGACAGGAAATGATACATCGCCTGTTCCGCGGTCATCTGCGACACCGGCGGCAGGACGCCGAACGCATCCGCGGTCAGCATGATGATGTTCTGCGGATGCGCGCCGAGGCCGGTCGGGCTGGTGTTCGGAATGAAATCCAGCGGGTACGAGGAGCGCGTGTTCTCGGTGTATTGCGCGCTATCCAGATCGAGAATCTTGGTTTCGGGGTCCATCGCCACGTTTTCCAGCACGGTGCCGAACGTATGCGTGGTCGCGTAGATTTCCGGCTCGGCGGTCGGCGACAGGCGAATGACCTTCGCGTAGCAGCCGCCTTCGAAATTGAACACGCCGTGGTCCGACCAGCCGTGCTCGTCGTCGCCGATAAGCGTGCGCGAACTGTCGGCCGACAGCGTCGTCTTGCCGGTGCCCGACAGGCCGAAGAAGATCGCCACGTCGCCCTTGGGACCGATATTGGCCGAGCAATGCATCGGCAGCACATCGCGCTCGGGCAGCAGGTAGTTCAGCAGCGTGAAGACCGATTTCTTGATCTCGCCCGCATACGACGTGCCGCCGATCAGCACGATGCGCTTGCCGAGATCGACCAGGATAAACGTGCCCGAGGCGGTGCCGTCGGTTTTCGGGTCAGCCAGCAGCGACGGCGCCTGCAAAATCGTGAAGTCCGGCTCGAAATCCGGCAGTTCTTCGCGCGCCGGGCGCAGGAACATGTGGCGCGCGAAAAGGTTATGCCAAGCCTGTTCGTTCACCACCCGCACCTTGATGCGGTAGGTCGGATCGGCGCCGGCATAGCAATCGCGCACGAACAGGTCGCGCTCGGCCATGTGCGCCAGCATCTTCTTGTACAGCCGGTCGAAATGCTCCTGGGTGATCGGCTTGTTGGTCTTGCCCCAGTCGATCTTCGCCTTGCTGCCCGCCTCGTCGACGAAGAATTTGTCGTTTGGCGAACGGCCGGTGTGTTCGCCGGTGATAGCGACGATCGGGCCGCCGGCGGCCAAGGTGGCTTCGCCGCGGCGCAGCGACTCTTCGTACAGGGCCTCGACCGGCAGATTCCAATAGACCGTCTTGTTATTCTTGATGCCGATCCGATCCAGCCCCGCGCGGCGGGATACCAAGCCAACTTCCGTCACTACACACCTCCTGAAGACGCGCGCCTCACCCACCAAGGTAATATCCGCCACGTCCCCACCCAAGGGCGGGATCATCGAACGGCGGCGCGCTAACGGGACGCCGAAAAATAGTCGCTGGTCCGGCCCTCGGCAACCGGCATTCGGGGTCAAAAACGCGCAATTTGCCGCGCTTGCGCCAGACGCAAGGCTCGCGGCTTTCCGTGTTGCAGTGCGGAATCCCCGCGCGCCGCAACGCGCTCGACGATATGCCACAGATATATGAGCCTAGCGCTCGGGCGGACGACGCCCCCGGGCGCCCCGTTCGGGCCCTCGCTGCCCCTGCTCGACCGAGCGCCAGCCAATCTCGATTGCCCGGTCGAGTCTGCCCGCGGCGCGGCGCTTACCGGATTATGACGTCGGGACGGGCGCGCACCGCGATTGTTGCGCCGGCAGGCTTCATCAGTTCGACGAAGGCGACGAACGCCGGGCGCAGGTGGTCTTGACAGTAGGGCAGGCGCATCAGTTCGGCGAGCGCTCCCACAATGCTCCACGGCGAACCCTTGTAGATCTTCGGCGCCGTCAGCGCGTCGTAGATGTCGGCGGCGGCGAGAATTTCAACCTCGGGCCGGTAGCTGCCGTCCGCGCCGCGCGTCGCCTCGAACCGGTAAAGCTCGGCAATGACGGGCGCCACGTCGTCTTGGCCGAGCTGCCGCAGCGTCTTCGACGTGCCGTCCAGCAAGTCGCCGCGCAGGCGGTCGCGCGCGCCGCTGTCGAGGCTGCGATCGTTGAGTCGCGTCGGATCGAGCGCGTGCTTGCCGCAATCGTGCAGCAGGGCTGCCGCGATCAGCGCCGCCTCGTCGACGGCGTTCCAGTCGGCTCCGCCGGCGCCGTCTTTACGCAGCGCGCGCAGCAATGCAACCGCGTAACTCGCCACCGCCTCGTTGTGCTGTAACGCCAAATCGCGCGCCTGCAGGCTGATGAAGTCTATGACGCCGAGGCGGTCCCGCTTGAACGCCTCGATCTCCTCAACCAATTGCAGATAGTCCGTCGCGAAACGGCTGGTCGTATCGACACGTCGTGCGTCCCCGCCGATCGGACGCAGCCCGGCCACGGTAAGGCAGGTCACGCGGCCGATGCCTTTCACCTCCTGCTCCGCCAGCGGTTCGAGCCGGAACCACGGCTTGAGCGCCTCCGCGCTGCCGGGCGGGATGCAGACGCCGCCGCGGGGACAAATCGCCTCCATCCGGCTTGCGACGTTGGCGGCATCTCCGAGTACGTCGTACAGGCTCTTGTCGGCCGGGCCCAACATGCCTGCGGTGACGGCGCCGCTGCTGATGCCTACCCGCATGTTGAAGGGAAACCGCGTCTCGACCTCGTGTTGCAGCGCGAGCGCGGCGAGCGCGGCATCGGTGCGGTGGGTTGCGCTTTCGAAAGGCACCCCGAACAGAGCCATTATGCCGTCGCCGTTGGTCTTGTTGATGTAGCCGCGGTAGCGCTTGATGATCTCGCCAGCCGAACCGAAAAATTCGTTGAGCTGCGCAAACACCTCGTCCGGCTCCATCCCGGAAGCGTAAGCGGTGAAGCCCTCGAGATCGGTGAACATGACGGTGACGTCGAGCCGCTGCGCGAGCAGCTTGTCCTGCAGCATGAGAGGGATCACCTCGGGCGGCGCCATGCGACGGAGCAGGCTCTCGCTCAGATCCTTCTCGCGACGCACCTGTTCGAGCAGCGCTGATAGCTCGACCGTGCGCGCGTCGACTTTCGCCTCCAACGTCTCATTGAGCCGCAACAGCGCGGCATTGGCCGCATCGAGTTCGCGCGAGCGTTCGATCGCCGCTTGGTGGAGCTGGGCATTGTCGATTCCGTTAGCGACCTGATTGCCGACAATCGACAGCAGCATCTCGTCGAGCTCGTCGAACGCGTTTGGCGCGGCGCTCTCGACGCCGAGCACGCCGACCAGGCGATCCTTCACCACCAGCGGTATGCCCAGTTGGCTCTGCGCGTCGACGAGGCCTGGCATTTCGGCCGCCGGCTCCAGCCCGGTGTGCCCGCCGGCTTCCATGCGCGCGCGCACGCCGGCGAGGTAGGTCCGCTGCGCGCCGATATTGCCCATGCGCATGACGCGGCGGCGCCGCGCCGCGACGCCGAACACGCCTTGTCCGATCGGTACGGTGGCGCCCGTTTTGCCGTCGTCGTACCCCCGGCAGGCCGCCACTCGGAGCATCGCGGCACCCTCGCCTGCGAGTAGGATCAGGCTGTGCCGAAACCCGAGCACAGAATCCATTGCTTCAAGGCTAATGGCGAGGATGCGGTCGAGGCTGAGCGTCGCGCTGATCTCGGCGGAGATCTGCTGGATGATCCGGACCTCGTCGGTCTTGCGCGCGAGCGCGGCGTTGAGGCGGTCGATGATCGCTTGATTTTCGATCATCTGCTCGCGGGCGGTCGGCGCGGCGTCGGGTTCGGGCGTCACGCGCGCGACCTGGACTTGCGCACCGACAGGACGCGATAGACGTCAGCGGCGCGCAGCTTGAAGATGCCGCTCATCCCGGTGAGCGATGCGATCGCCTCGAGCTGCATGTCCATCGCGTCGAACAGCGATCCGGATTCCTCGGAATGATCGTACTGGACCTCGATGTACCATTCCTGGAGCATCGTCGGGTCGCGGAGGATGACTTCGGCGAAGGGGTTTTCGCGAACGTTTCGATGCGTCTTGTTGAAGAACTGGTGGGATAGCGCGACGTGCGTCGCGTCGACATACCAAACCTGCGAAATGTCGGTGACGTTGGGAACGCCCGAAAGGGAGCAGGTGACGATCGTGCTGGGGTAGACCCCTTGCATCGCGGGCTTGATTTCCTCCGGAAGCATCGCCTCAACCTCCCGCTTCCGCCGTCGGATCCAGCAGCCGGCCGGCGCCGGGGCCGGGCGTCTGGACAAAGATCTGTTCGACCCGGAACGTCAGCGCGGTGCTGGGATAAAGCGTGAAGCCCGCGAACAGCCCGGCCGAGAATTTCATGGTGTGGCTAATGAGCTTGCTGCGATGAATGTCTTGGACGGCGCGTTCCTCGTCATTGCTCGGCCGCATGCCCGTCAGCTTGCCCTTGAACTGGTAGGCTTCGTGGGAGACCGGATCGGCCACGGTGAAGGCGACGAGGCCGTTGTGTTCGAGGTTGCGTTTCGTCCGCGCGATCTCGACGTCGGGTACGAACGCGGTGATTTCGCCGCTGGCGGCCGCGACGCGAACGCCGAACGCCCATGTGACCGTGGGCCGAAGGCGGGCATCGCGCGTGCCCACCCACGTCACCACCGGTCCGTGCAGGAAGGCGACCAGCTTATCGGGAATCATACATTCATTACCTCTGCGGCCGGATAATGACGCGCCATGGTTTAATTTTGCCTAACCGAAGCGGCGACCGGGACATATGAACCGGCATTCCGAGGATGATCGGGAGTTATTGGAATCATGCACCAATACGGCGCTATGGCCAAGCCGGGTCGCGCGTCGTCGCTATCCGGGCATTTCCCGCACGCTCTTGACCAGCCGCACCAGTTCGGCCCGCGCCGCCTCGGCGCCGTCGATCGTGCGTTCGAAGGCGAACCGGGCGGTACGTCCGCCGGCGCGCAAATCGCAGCCTTCCGGGTCGATCCCGGTCATGCGCCAGCCTGCCCCGGACAGGCCGAGCAGCCTGTGCGCATAAAGTTCGACCGCATCGGGATGGTCGCCGTTCATGTGCGCGACGATGCCGGGCTCGGCTTCGGCCAGGGCGGCGGTCGGCCGCGCATCGAACAGCAACTGCGCCGCATCGATCCAGGTGATCTTGCCGAAGCCGGCGACCAGATGCGCCTTGGTCGGCGTGACTTTATAGAAGGCGAAATCCTTGAAGTCGGCGAACATCGCGGCGCTTGGGTGGCGCGCCAGATAGCGCGCGCGGTGGCGCGGCTCGGTGGTGCGCTCGCAACGGCCCAAGATCGTCACGCGCGCGCCGGTCAGCGGTTCGTCCAATCCGGCGGTGGCGTCGACCAAAAGCGAAACGCGACCGTCGGCCAACAGATTCTTCGTATGCTCGGCCAGGGTCGACAGCAGCAGGATCGGTGTTGCGTCGTGGTCGCACGCCAGCATGACCAGTGACGCATACGGCCACGCGCCGTCGACCGAGGACGTCGCCAAGGTCGCGCGATCGGCGGCACGCAGTACCTGTCGCGCGCGCATCGCCGCCTCGGCCTGGTCCATGCCCGCCTCCCGCTGGCCGCGACTCAGTGCTTGTGGAGCATCGGCGGGCCCTTGCGCACCGCCACGTCCAATTCCACGTTGCCGGCCTTCTCGAATTGCAGGGTGAGCTTGATGCTTTGCCCTTCTTCCAGCGGCCGCTTCACGCCGATCAGCATAATATGCATGCCGCCGGGCCTGAACATGACGTGCTGACCGGGTGGCAGTTCGATGCCGTCGAGCTTCTTCATTCGCGCCACGTCGCCGTCCATCTCCGTGGTGTGCAGTTCGACGCGGTCGGCGGCGGGCGAGCTGGCGCCGATCAATCGGTCCTTCGCCGTCCCTTTGTTGTCGATCATCACGTATGCGGCGCTGGTCTGGGTTTTCGCTGCGCGGACCCAGGGATCCGAGATCGTGACGTTACCGACGGTCCGATTCTCGGCACCGGCAGTCGCGACGAACAACAGGCTCAACGCGGCGGCAGCGAACAGTTTCATGGTCGGCTCCTCGGCGGTCAGGGGGCGGTCAGGGACGGCGAAAACTTGCGCCGGATGGGCGTGAAAGCAAGCGCAAATATGAAGCGGGCCATCAGCGCATGTCTTCCAATCGAAAGCGAATCGGCACATCGACTTGCGCCGCAACGGGTGTGTTGCCCCGCATGCCGGGCACAAAGCGCCAGCTGCGCACCGCCGCCAGCGCCGCCTCGTCCAGCACTGGATGGCCGCTGGTCTGCCTGACGACGACCGAGCGGCTGCGCCCGGCCTCGTCGACGTCGACCGACAGGACCACGCGCCCCTCCCAGCCGCGCCGTCGCGCGTAATCGGGATATGCCGGCATCGGGTTTTGCCCGGCGCCGATGCCGAAGCGGGGCGGTGTCAGGTCGCCAGGCGTTGCGGCGGCGGATGCGGCAGTGGACGGCTCGGTAGGCCGCGCTGCGATCTGCGGTTGGACCGGCGCGGGCTTGGTTGCGGGTTTGGCGGCGGGCTGCACGTGTGCGCGTTTCGGCGGCTCGGGCGGTGGGGCCGGCAAGGTTGCCTGGAATTGCGGCGTTGGCTCCGGCAACGGTTTGGTTTCGGGTTGGAGTGTCGGCGGGCGCTGCGCGTCGGGCGGCGGCGGCACGTTATCGGCCGGCTGCGGCCTGTGTGCGTCCGGTATCCTCGCGGTCGCTCGCGCAGGCGGTTCATGCTGCGGCTCGGACTGCGCCGCGACGCCGCTGTTGCGCGGCGTCCGATCCTGCACGGTACTGCGCTGCCCGGGCGGCCCGTCGACCAGTTCGACGACAACGGTCGGGAATGGCAGCGGCTTGTCGCTGCCGCCCCATTCGACGAACAAGACGCCGGCGGCGGCGGCATGCACCGTCAGCGAGACGATGAGCGCGGCGGGCGTCAAGCGATCGCGACGACTACGCATGCGGCGCTCCCGGCCTGGCGCGCGGCGCGGCGTTCGTCGATCGCCGATACCGGCAGGCGATTAAAGTGCATGCAATACTCAAATTATGGCATCGCTGTCCGTAGCCTGCGCCGGTAATGCCGTACCGGGCGATTCTGCTGGCGGAACCCCAACGAATCCGCCTAGATTTTGCCTGCTCAATCGTCGTTAATTTTCGGTTAATAAAGCGATCTTGCGATCGAGACCGAACCGCCCCAGGAGGATTTTCATGCGTAACACCTTGCTTGCCGCCTCGACCATGTGCCTCGTCGCGGGATCCGCCTTGGCGATTCCAGCCCCGGATAACCGTTTGGATGACCGCGGCGCGACGCCGAAGGCCGCGACAATCGACGGTAAGGCGGAAATCAAGGTCGCCACATGCGGCTGGTTTGTCCGTCCGGGTGTGGAAATTCGCATTCGCCGCGATCGACGCGGACGCGTCATCCAGCAGACCGATTGGCCGTCCACGGAAACCTATTGGGGCTGCATTTAAGGGGGGCCGGGGCCGGCCCGGGGTGGACACGGCCGGCCCCATTTTACCTTTCGTCCTGACCAGCGCGACGGTCATGGCGCCGCTCCCTTGACGCGCCAAGGTACGACCAGCAGGCGCGCGCCGCGCTGCTCGATCAGCGCATCGATGCCGTAGGCGCGCGCCAGATGCGCCTCGCTTAACACGTCGGCCGGTGCGCCCTCGGCCAGGACTTTTCCTTCGTGCAGCAACACCAGCCGGTCGCACAGGCCGGCGGCGAGCGTCAGATCGTGCAGCACGACGACCACGCCGGCGCCGTCCTTGGCGCGCGCACGCAGGCTTTCCATCAGCGTCAATTGATGCAGCGGATCGAGCGAGGCGATCGGCTCGTCGGCGAGCAGGATTTTCGCATCGACGGCGAGCGCGCGGGCTAGCAAGACGCGCATGCGTTCGCCGCCGGATAGATGCGTGACCCGCCGCGCGGCCAGATGTGCGACGTCGGCCTGGATCAGAGCGCGGTCGATCGCTTCCCGGTCCGCATCGGTCGTTTTCTGGAACGGGCCGAGATACGGCAATCGGCCGAGCTCGACCAGGCGCGCGACTGGAATCGGCCAGGTCGCCTCGGCGCCTTGCGCGAGATAGGCAATGCGGCGCGCGCGTTCGCGCCGCGGCAGATCGGCGAACGCGACGCCGTCGACGGCGATGTCGCCTGTGTAATCGAGGTTGCCGGCCAGCGCGCGGACCAGGCTGGTCTTGCCGGCGCCGTTCGGGCCGATGAGACCGACCAGTTCGCCACGGGCGAGCGAAAAATCCACGCCGTCGAGCGCGCGGCGGTCGTCGTAGCTGACGGAAATATTCCTGGCGACCAGCAGGCTCATGCCGTGGTCCCCCGCGCGCGCAGGACCAGGACCAAGAAGAACGGCGCGCCGATCAGCGCGGTGACGACGCCGAGTTTCAACTCGGGCCCGAGCGGCACGGCGCGCACGAAAATATCCGCGGCCAGCAGCAGCGCCGCGCCGCCCAAGCCGCTCGACAGCAGCAGCTTGCTCGGCTGGTGCTGCACGAACGGCCGGATCAGGTGCGGCACGATCAGGCCGACGAAGGCAACGCCACCGGCCACCGCGGTACCCGCGCCGACCGCCAGCGTGATGCCTAAAATCAGTTTCCACTGCACCGCGCGCAAATCGAAGCCGAGGCTGGCCGCGGTCTCGTCGCCCAGGGTCAGCGCATCCAGCGCGCGACCGGTCGACAGCATCAGCAGCCAGCCGATCAGGATGAACGGCGCCGCGAGCAGCACATGATCGTGGCTGCGGTCGGCCAGCGAGCCGAGCAGCCAATAGGCGATCTCCAGTGCCGCGTACTGACTCGGCGCCAGATTGAGCGCCAACGAAACCAGCGCCCCGGCCACGCTGTTGATCGCGATGCCGGCCAGGATCAACGTAAAGATCGAGCCGGCGCGTCCGGCCAGCACATACAGCGCGGACGCGGCGACAAACGCGCCGATCATGCCGCCCAGCGGCAGCGCATAGGCGAAGGTCGACGAGACGCCGAAATAGAACATCAGCACCGCGCCGAGCGACGCGCCGCCCGAAACGCCGATCAAGCCCGGTTCGGCCAAAGGGTTGCGCAGCAGCCCCTGCAACGCCGCCCCGGCCATGCCCAGGCTGGCGCCGATCAGCACTGCCAGGATCGAGCGCGGCAGGCGGATTTCTTGCACCACCAAGGCGGCGGCATTGCGGTCGTCGGACAGCAGGTTGAGAAACACGTCGGCGAACTTCAGCGGCGCCTGTCCGGCCATGAACGAGGCGACGAACAGCACGACCACCAGCAGCGCCAGAAGCAGATTCAGGCGCAACAGGCGCACCGGTTTCAATGTCGGCTGTGCCGTCATCGGGTCCACCGGCCGCGCTGGAGGCGCGCCTCAGGACGCTGCGCCGCCAACAATTCGACGGCTTCGACCGACCAGTGGCCGGCGCAGGTCCACAGATGCTCGGGCATGTGGCCCAGGCGCTTGCCGGCGAAGGCGTGGCGCAGCGCGGGATGCGACAGCCGGTCCGAGGCGAGCGAAACGCGCCCGTCCCACGAACTGCCGACGATCAGCAGATCGGGCTCGTGGGCGAGCAGGATTTCCATGTCCAAGGGCGCCACGCCGACGATGCCGATCCGCTCGGCCAGATTGTCGAAGCCGGCGCGCGCCATCACGTCGCCGACGAACTCGCCCTTGCCGATGGTGGCGCTGCCGCCCAGGAAGATCGCGCCGAGCGGCCGGCGCGGCGGGGCCGGCGGAATGCGCGCGAGGCGCGCGTCCATCTCGGCTAGGAGTTTTTCCGCCACGTCTTCCGTGCCGAGCAATGCGGCCAGATCGCGCAATTCCTTGCGGACGCCCTCGAACGAGTTGGGGTAGCCGACCGAGCGCACGTTGAGCCCGAGGCTGCGCAGCAGATCGATCTGGCTGCGATGGGCGAACGGGCCGGTGAGAACGAGATCCGCGCGCGCGGCGATCGCCTGCTCGGCCAGACCATAGTTGACCGGCAGGCCGGCCGCCTGCTTCGCGTAATATGAAATCGACGTATCGACCGCGAGGTACGATATCGACGCGATGCGCTCGCGCGGCAACAGGGCGAGCAGCAATTGGTCGGAGCAGAGGTAGAGCGACATCACGCGCTGCGGCGGAGTCGATTTGGCATCGGCTTGCGCGGACGACGGCGCGGCCCAGGCGAGCGAAGCGGCGGCGACAAGCCAAACCGCAACGATCATGCCGACGCCGCGCCGCTGTTTCATTGCAGCACGTTGAGTTGCACGCGGATGCCGCCGAACGCCGTGATGCCCGGCTGCTGAAACCCGTCGGGATCCTCGATCGTGCGGTCGAACAGGTTCTCGACGCGCGCGAACAGCGACACGCCTTTGATCACTTCGTATGACCCGGCGATGCGCACCAGATTGTAGCCGGGCACCTTCTTGCGCGCGCCGGTGAAGAAGTCGGCGTCGATGCGCGGGCCGATATGCTGGAAGCCGAATGTCACCGTCGCCGCCGACATGGGCTTGAACCACACGCTGGCGCCGAACTTGTGCTGCGGCCGGCGCAACAGCGCGCCGCCGGTGTCCTCGTTCTCGGCTTCCGTATAGGTGTGGTCGAGCTTGATGCGCAGCGGGTAATCGAAGTGCCGTGTCAGGTCGAACTGGATGAAGGATTCCACGCCGTAGGTCCGCGCGCGGCCGACATTCTCGACCGTGCTCAACGCCGGGTCGAACCTGAACTGAATCAGGTTCTTGATCTTGTTATAGAAGAACGTCGCGCCGAAGATCACGTCGCCGGCGAACAGCCGCTGCTCGAAGCCGACGTCGAAGCCCAGGCTGGTCTCGGGCCGCAGGTTCGGGTTGCCGACGGTCGGCGGGAAGAACGGCAGCAAGCCGGGGTTGAAGCCGAACAGGTTTTCGATCGACGGCGCCTTGAAGCCGGTGCCGACGCTGGCTTTGATCTTAGTGTCGGTCTCCTTGTGCCAGTAAAGCGGGGCTACGCGCCAGGTCCAGTGGGTTCCGAACCGGTCGTTGTCGTCGATACGGAAGCCGACGGTGCCGAAAATGCGGTCGAAATACTGGAACTGGTCCTGGAAGTAGAGCGCCCGATTGCGTGTGCTCTTGTCGAACGCGAAGAACGAATTGCCGCCGGTCGCCGCTTCCTCCCATTCGATCTCGGCGCCCGCGACCAGCGTGTGGTTCTCGGTCACGATGAAGCTGTTGATCAGCTCGAACTTCTGCTTGTCGCTGCGGTCGTAGAACACCTGGTCGGTGAACGGATCGAGCGCGTCCGCCAGATTCTTGTTGGTGCGGCGCACCCCGTAATAGGAATAGCGGAGCGTCGTGTTCAGCCGCCCGTCGATCAGGTCGACCAGCTTGGCCTCGGCGATCGCCAGGTTGTGGCGCGTGCGATCGAACGCGTTCGGATCGTCCCCGAACGCATCCAGCCGCGACTTGGTCTGGATGTTTTGATAGAAGCCGGTGAATTCGAGCCAGTTCGTCGGGCGCCACGCGGCGCGCGCGGACGCGGTCGAGTTGCGATACGGGTCCTTTTCCGGATCGCCGGTGCCGGCGATGCGCGGCGGCAGCACGGAAATGCCGTCGCCGTTGAAATAGCTGCCGTGCAGGTTGAGATCGAAATTCTTGTACGTGCCGTCCAGGCCCAGCGTGGTTTGGTACGATTTGCGCGTGCCGAACTCGACCTCGCCGGAGACGACGACACCCTTGGCGCCCTTGCGCGTGATGACGTTGATCACGCCGCCGATGGCGTCCGATCCGTACAGGGTGCTCTGCGGGCCGCGGATGATTTCGACGCGTTCGATGTTCGCGGCGTCGAGATGCTCGAGCTGGAAGCTGGCGTTCGAGGCCGAGGAATCCATCACGCGCACGCCGTCGATCAGGAACAGCGTGTGGTTAGAATTGGTGCCGCGCGTGAACACCGACGAAAGCTTGCCGCGGTCGCCCGAGCGCGAAACCACCATGCCGGGCACGGCGGACAGGATCTCGCCGAGATCGCGATAACCGCGATCCCGGATCTCCTGGCTTGAAACCACGGTATTGGAACTTGCGATGCGATCCGCCGGCGTCGGCACGCGCGTTGCGGTCACCAGGTAATCGTCTTTGCTCTCGGGCGTGGTTTGTCCGATAGCGGCTTGGTATGGCAGCAGCAGCGCCGCCACGGCGGCGGTCGTCAGCAACGGTTTCAAGATTCCGATCATGATCGTCTCCCCTGTTCGATCGGTGGCGAAGACCGGATCGACCCGGGCGGACGGACGCAGGCGTTTGTACGTGCGGCCTTACAGCCGCGCCCGATCCCCATCGGTGCGGCGGCGCTGGCACGGGCGAGACGATGTGGAAAAAAGCGGTCCACGGCGCAACCCCCCGACAAAACCTCCGTCCGGCCGCACAACGGCCGGTTCGGTTTCATCACCGCTAACGGAGGTCCGTCCCACCCTTTGTCCCCGAAAGGCGGAGGGTGACGAGTGCCGGTGGCAGGTCTCCTGGCTCACAGGTCATGGTGGACCGTCTGGCCTTCCCGGTGCGCCCAAGGGACGCACCAGTGGCTTCGATTGCGACGGGTCACTCGCTGCTTACAGTTGCGGGCACAGCCGTGGCTTTGCTTGAAACCCGGGCTTTCGACCCGGGCGGGCGCACCACGTTCCCTTTTGATCCCCTAGCAGGGAACCACCGGGGCCAGACATTATGGAGGAAGCGGTGCCCGGTCAATCCAAGGAGTGCCCGCGTCCGGTTTCGGGCGTCCTCGCTAAGTTATTGACGGGCCTTGGAAACGGCGCAAATGTGCCTATCTGCTGTCGCAATTCCGCCGTACTCGGGCTCTACACCCGCGCGGCGTAAGGTCGGCGTCGCCGGAAGTGGACCGGCGGCGCGGACACCGAAGCACCGGCCCGAAGCCGGCAGTATCAGAGCGGGACCGAAAAGCATGCGCCGTACCATTGCCCTCGTCGACGACGACAAGAATATTCTCACCTCCGTCGCCATGGCGCTCGAGGCCGAAGGCTTCAACGTGCGCACCTACAGCGACGGCGCCGAGGCGCTGCAGGGCATCACCAGCCGCCCGGTCGATCTGGCGATCCTGGACATCAAAATGCCGCGCATGGACGGCATGGAACTGCTCGGCAAGCTGCGCGCGCATCAGCGCGTGCCGATCATTTTCCTGACTTCCAAGGACGACGAGATCGACGAAGTGCTCGGTCTGCGAATGGGCGCCGACGATTACATTACCAAACCGTTCTCCCAACGCCTGCTGATCGAGCGCATTCGCGCCGTGCTGCGCCGCTCGGATACCGGCGAGGACGCCGGCAGCAAGGCCAAGCAGGAACGCGTCGTCGTGCGCGGCGAGCTGGTCATGGATCCGGAACGCCACATGTGTACCTGGAAGGCCGAGCCGGTCACCCTCACCGTTACCGAGTTCCTCATTTTGCAGTCGCTCGCGGCGCGTCCGGGCCATGTCAAAAGCCGCGACCAGCTGATGGACGCCGCGTACGGCGAAAACATCTACGTCGACGATCGCACCATCGACAGCCACATCAAGCGCCTGCGCAAGAAATTCAAATCGGTCGACCACGATTTCGAGAAAATCGAAACGCTGTACGGTATCGGCTATCGCTACAGCGAAAAATGATCCGGCCGCGCCGCCAACCATGATCGGATTTGTGCCATGATCGGCCTTCCGCCATGACCGATCCGTCACCCACGATCAATCAGCCGCCGCCGCGCGGCCTCGCCAAGCGGGTCGCCGATATCGGCCGCCCGGCGAAAGGCGATGCGGCCAAAGGCGAAACAACCAGGGGCGATCAGACCCGGGGCGATCCGAACAGGGGCGATCCCACGTCGCGCAGTCGCCGTTCGACCACGCGCACCGTCGAGGACAGTCTGGCGACGCGCGCCGAGGGCCGGCGCCGCCGGCGCGTCTCACCGCTGACGATAAGAATATTGGCGCTCAACGTGCTGGCGGTCGCCACGCTGTTCGGCGGGCTGATGTTTCTCGGCGCCTACGAGCGAAGCCTGATCGAAGCCGAGCTCGAATCGCTCGCCACGCAAGGCAAGATCTTTTCCGGCGCGCTGGGCGAGAGCGCGGTCGGCCCGGCCACGTCGCAGGATCAGCAAACGCTGAACGTCGATACGGCCACGCAGATGATGCGCCGGCTGGTGGCGCCGACGCGCATCCGCGCGCGCCTGTTCGATCGCAACGGCGCCCTGATCGCGGATAGCAGGATATTGAGCGCGCCGGGCGGCGTCGTGCGGATCGAGGAATTGCCGCCGCCGGTCAATCGCGCCTGGCTCGATCGCGTGTTCGAGGACATCTACGACGGCATCGCCAGCCTGTTCGCGCGCGACCGCAGCGGCCTGCCCGAATACAGCGAGCCGGCGCGGCCGCAAGCCAACGATTATCGCGAGGTGCTGGCGGCGCTGAACGGCGAGGCGTTGGGCGCGGTGCGCCGCGGCGAACATGGACGACTGGTTCTGACCCATGCCGAGCCGGTGCAGCGCTACAAGACCGTGGTCGGCGCGCTCATGCTGTCCAAAACCAGCGCGGAGATCGACGAAATCCTGCGCAACGTGCGGCTCGATATCATGCGCATCTTCGCCGTCGTCCTGGCGTTGACGTTCCTGATGTCGATCTATCTCGCGCGTTCGATCGTCCGCCCGCTCAACATGCTGGCGGCGGCCGCCGATCGCATGCGCAAGGCGCGCGGGCGGCGTACCGAAATTCCCGACATGAGCGACCGTCGCGACGAAATCGGCGATTTGTCCCGGGCGCTCGGCGAGCTCACCGTCGATCTCTGGCGCCGGCTCGACGCCATCGAGCGGTTCGCGGCCGACGTTTCGCACGAAATCAAGAATCCGCTGTCGTCGCTGCGCAGCGCCGTCGAAACCGCGTCCAAGGTCAAGGACGCCGGCATGCAGCGCCAGCTGATGAACGTGATCCTGGAAGACGTGCAGCGGCTCGACCGGCTGATCACCGATATCTCGCGCGCGTCGCGCCTCGATACCGAAATGTCGCGTGTGCAGCCGGAACCGATAAACCTGCGCCGCATGCTGCAGACGCTGGCGGACATTCACGAAACCACGGCCAAGCCGGGTATGCCCAAGCTGGTGCTCGATCTGCCCAAGGAACCGCTGGAAATCACCGTCATGGCGGTCGAAGACCGCATCGTGCAGGTGTTCCGCAACATCATCATGAACGCGATCTCGTTCAGCCCGCCCGGCGGCGTCATTACCGTGGCGGTCGAAGTGGACGAGAGCGGCGTCGAAGTGATGTTCGAGGATCAGGG
>JBFWYO010000018.1:0-56605 GCA_050186335.1 Alphaproteobacteria bacterium
GGCAGAAATCGTGTCGCACATCGCAACCACCGCACAATCGCATTCCCTCCCCCCTTGCGGGGGAGGGTTAGGGAGGGGGGTCGGCGGTACGAGAACGCTCAATCTTCGTCGTCGGATTTTTTCAGATCGCGCTGCACCCGCTCCTGGCGCAGCACGGCCTCGATGCGGCTGGCTTCGTCGAACGAGCGATCGACCAGGAACGATACGCGGAGCGCGTGCCGCAGATTGATTTCGTGCGCCAGGCGGCCGCGAATGAACGGGCTCGCGCGATTGAGCGCCTTGACGATCTTCTCCGCATCCTTGCCGCCGAGCGGCAGGACAAAGGCCGAGACGTTCTTCATGTCCGGGCTTACCCGACATTCGCTGACGGTGACGATGATGTCCTGCAGATCGGGGTCGCGGAAACCGCCTTCGGCCAGGATGCGCGTCAGCGCATGGCGCACTTCTTCGCCGACGCGCAGTTGGCGTGGGGAACGCGGGCCTTCGGCGGGAGCGGTCATGATGTCATCCTGTGATCCACTGCCGGTGTTCTCGTCGATCCGGCGTCGATCCGATCATGTAGCTTTGTCACCCCGGCCGAAGCGCAGCGGAGAGCCGGGGCCCAGCGGACGCGCAGTGCGCGCCGACCGGATCCCGGGCCGCGGCCCGGCAAGCGCCGGGCATTGCCCGGGATGACGACAAAACAATCTGGCACGCGAAAACGGGCCGCGGCCTACGCCAGCGTGCGCTGGACCGATTCGACCTCGAAACACTCGATGATGTCGCCGACCTTGATATCCTGATAATTCTCGAACGCCATGCCGCACTCGAAGCCCTCGCGCACTTCGCGTACTTCGTCCTTGAAGCGCTTGAGGGTCGACAGTTTGCCTTCGTGCACGACCACGTTGTCGCGCAGCAGGCGCACGCCGGCGCCGCGCTTGACCACCCCCGAGGTGACCATGCAGCCGGCCACCATGCCGGACTTGGTGATCTTGAACACCTGGCGGATTTCCGCGTTGCCGATGAAGTTTTCGCGCACGGTCGGCGCCAGCATGCCCGACAGCAGGGCTTTGATGTCGTCGGTGATGTCATAGATGATCGAGTAATACCGGATGTCGATCTTGTCGCGGGTCGACAGATCGCGCGCCTGCTGGTTGGCGCGCACGTTGAAGCCGATCACGATACCGCCGGATGCCTTCGCAAGCGCCACGTCGGATTCATTGATGCCGCCGACGCCCGAGTGCAGCACGCGCACGGCCACTTCGTCGGTCGAGATCTTCTGCACCGCGCCGATAATCGCTTCGATCGAACCCTGCACGTCCGCCTTGACCACGATCGGCAGTTCCTTGGCCGAACCCGAGGCGATCTTGGTGAACATCTGTTCGACCGTGCCGCGCGCGACCACCGCATCGCGCTTGATGACGCGCTGGCGGTACTCGGTGATTTCGCGGGCGCGGGCTTCGCTTTCGACCACGGCGAAATCGTCGCCGGCCGAGGGCGTACCGTTGAGGCCGAGCACTTCGACCGGCATGGCCGGGGTGGCCGCGTCGATCGATTTGTTCTTGTCGTCGAGGAGTGCGCGAACGCGGCCGAATTCCGGCCCGGCCACGAAGATGTCGCCCGGCCGCAACGTGCCTTTCTGCACCAGCACGGTTGCGACCGCGCCGCGGCCGCGCTCCAGCTTGGCTTCGATGACCGTGCCCTGCGCGAGACGATTGGGATTGGCCTTGAGTTCGAGCACTTCGGCCTGCAGCAGGATGGCTTCCTCGAGCTTGTCGAGGTTCATGCCGGTCTTGGCCGAAACCTCGACCGCGAGCACGTCGCCGCCGAGTTCTTCGGTGACGATTTCGTGCTGCAACAGTTCCTGGCGGACGCGCTGCGGATTGGCGTCCGGCTTGTCGCATTTGTTGATCGCCACGATCATCGGCACCTTCGCCGCCTTGGTGTGGGCGATGGCTTCGATGGTCTGCGGCTGGATGCCGTCGTCGGCCGCGACGACCAGAATCACGATATCGGTGACCTTGGCGCCGCGCGCGCGCATGGCGGTGAAGGCTTCGTGGCCCGGCGTATCCAGGAACGTCATCTTGCCGCCCGACGGCAGCGTGACCTGATACGCGCCGATATGCTGCGTGATGCCGCCGGCTTCGTGGGCCGCGACGTCGGTCTTGCGGATCGCGTCGAGCAAGGAGGTCTTGCCGTGGTCGACGTGGCCCATGATGGTGACCACCGGCGGCCGCGGCACTTGCGCGCCCTCTTCGTCGGTCGCACCGCTCAGGCCGATTTCGACGTCGGCTTCGGACACGCGGCGGATCTTGTGGCCGAATTCGGTGACCACGAGTTCGGCGGTATCCGCATCGATCGCCTGCGTGATGGTGGCCATGACGCCCATTTTCATCAGCGCCTTGACCACGTCGGCGCCTTTTTCCGCCATTCGGTTGGCGAGTTCCTGCACCGTGATGACTTCCGGCACCACCACGTCGCGCGCGAACTTCTTGCGCTCCTGCGGCTGCATCTGCTCGCGCAGCTTTTGCTTCTCGCGTTCGCGCGCGCGGCGCACGGCGGCCAGGCTGCGCATGCGCTCGATGCCTTCGCCTTCCTGCAGCGCCTGATTGATGGTCAGCTTGCCGGCCTTGCGGCGCGGCTCGACGCGCTTGGCGGCGACCGGTTTCTTGACTTCGACGCGGCCGCGCTTCGGCCGCGTATCGTCGGCTTCGGCTTCGGCCTCTTCCTCGCCGGCCTTGCCGGGCAGCGGCTTGGCCGTGACCGGGCGCGGCGGCGCCGGCGATACGACGGTGATCTTGCCGCGCACTTCCTGATCGGCCAGCGCGCGGGCTTCCAGATCGGTCCGCTCGCGCGCCTGGTCTTGGGCGCGATCCTGCGCGGTCGCCTGCGCCTCGAGCGCTTCGGTTTCCTTGCGGGCCTTTTCTTCCGCCTCGCGCTGCGCGGCCAGTTCGGCCTCGCGGATTTCCTGTTCGCGGCGCGCCTCGAGCGCGCGCTGGCGCGCTGCGCGTTCGGCTTCGCTCAGGTTGGAGAAATCCGGCCGCGACGCCTCGATCGCGGCGGCACCCTGGCCCGCCGGCTCGAGCGGCGCCGACTCGGCCATCTCGCCCTGCTTTTCGCCGCGGGTGAAGGTGCGCTTCTTCTTGACCTCGACGGCGACCGCCTTCGAGCGCCCATGCGAGAAGCTTTGCCGAACCTGACCGGCCTCGACCGTCTTCTTGAGCTCGAGCCGGCCCGGCCGGCTGAGCTTCAGTGAGTTCTTGCCGCTGTCGTTTGCTTCGGTCATTCCGTCAGGCTTTCCCGTTGTCATTCACTGCCCGCGCATCGCCGGGCAAATTCCGTAGTCCGGCGAGTCTTGCGAGGTCGACGATCAGGCGCTCGGCCAACCGGCCTTTCGCCACCGCCACATGTACCAGCACGTCCGCGCCGAACGCGCGTCCTAATTCCTTGCCGCTGAGCGCCGCAAAGACGGGCAATTCGCGCGCGGTGGTGCGCAGCGCATCCTTGTCCCGTCCCGTGCTGTCGGCGGCCTGCAGCAGGACGGCCACGCGGCCGGCCCGCAACGCCTCGCGCACGCCTTCGTAGCCGGCAAAAACCTGATCGGCGCGCCGGGCCAAACCCAGCGTGTCGATCGCGCGCCTGAGCAGCAGCGCCTCGATCCCGTCCACCAGCTTCTCCGGAAGCCGGACCGCCTGCCGCGCCGCACGAGCGAAGCTGCCCTTGCGACAGGCAAGCTCCAGTATATCCCGCCGCGCCGTGACCCACAAACCGCGCCCCGGCAGACGCGCGTCGATGTCCGGAACGATGACCGCGTCCGGCCCGACCACGAAGCGGATCATCCGCTCGGGCGGCAGGACATCGCCCGAGGCGATGCAGGTGCGTTCCGGCATCGTTTCCTCGTCGGTCTCCGGTCCAGCTTCGGCCATGACGGGCGCCACGCGCATCGTTTCCGCAGCCTCCGCCCTACGCCTTGGCCTTGTCGGATGCCGGCTTGGCTGCCGCCGGCTTGGCCGGCGCCGCCGCGTCGCCCTCGAACCAATGGGCGCGCGCCGCCATGATCGCGGTGTTGGCTTCCTCCGCCGAAAGCGGCGACTGGTTCAGGATCTGGTTCCGCTTGCGATCCTCGAGCCCGTCCAACTGGTCGAAGCTTTGATCCGGCTTCTTCTCCAGCAACATATAGCGCAGTTCGTCGCCGGTCAGGTCGCCGAGATCGTCGAGCGTCTTGACGCCCTGCTCGCCCAGGCGGACGTGCATGGTCGGGGTCAACCCTTCGATTTCGGCAACCTTGTCGTCGACCCCGAGCGTCTTGCGCTTTTCGGTCAGCTCGGCGTCGCGCTTCTCCAAATAAGCGCGCGCGCGTTCGCGCAACTCGTTGGCCAGATCCTCGTCGAAGCCTTCGATCGAGGTCAGATCTTCCATCGGCACGAAGGCGACTTCTTCGACGGTCGAGAAGCCTTCGGTGACCAGGAGATGGGCGATCACGTCGTCGACGTCAAGCGCGTCGACGAACATCTGCGATTTCTGCTTGAACTCGGCCTGGCGGCGCTCCGATTCGGCGGCTTCGGTCATGATGTCGATGTGCCAGCCGGTCAGCTGCGAGGCCAGGCGCACGTTCTGCCCGCGCCGGCCGATGGCGAGCGACAATTGATCGTCCGGCACGATGACCTCGATGGTGCCGGTGTCTTCGTCGAGCACGACCTTGGTGACTTCGGCCGGGGCGAGCGCATTGACGACGAAGGTCGCGGTGTCGGGCGACCAGGGAATGATGTCAATCTTTTCGCCCTGCAGTTCGCCGACCACGGCCTGCACGCGGCTGCCGCGCACGCCGACGCAGGCGCCGACCGGATCGATCGAGCTATCGTTGGTCATCACGGCGATCTTGGCGCGCGAGCCCGGATCGCGGGCGACGGCTTTGACTTCGATGATGCCGTCGTAGATTTCCGGCACTTCCTGCGCGAACAGGCGGGCCATGAACTGCGGATGGGTGCGCGAGAGGAAGATCTGCGGGCCCCGGGTTTCCTGCCGCACATCGTAGATATAGGACCGCGCGCGATCGCCCTGGCGGAAGGTTTCGCGCGGGATCAGCTCTTCGCGGCGCAGGATGGCTTCGGCGCGGCCGAGATCGACGATCACGTTGCCGAATTCGACGCGCTTGACGACGCCGTGGACGATTTCGCCGACGCGGTTCTTGTATTCCTCGAACTGGCGATTGCGTTCCGCTTCCCGCACTTTCTGCACGATGACCTGCTTGGCGGTCTGCGCCGCGATTCGCCCGAAATCGATCGGCGGCAATTCGTCGACGATGAAATCGCCGAGCTTCTTGCTGGGATCGATGCGGGCCCCCTGCTCGACCGTGAGCTGGGCCGCTTCGTTCTCGATCGTCTCGGCGATCTGGCGGTAGCGGTGCAGGCCGATATGCCCGTTGGTGCGGTTGATGGTGGCGCGGATATCCAGTTCGTGGCCGTATTTGGCGCGGCCGGCCTTCTGGATCGCCTGCTCCATGGCTTCGAGCACTTCGTTGCGATCGATGCCTTTTTCGCGCGCCACCGCGTCGGCGACCTGCAGCAGATCGGGGCGGGGCTGTACCATCGTGGCGTTCATAGCGATTACCTTCCGGATGAAAGCGTCGTTTGTCGTTTAAGCGTCTGCACTCTTGTCGTTCGCCGCGGCGCGCTCCTGTTGCTTGCGCGCCTGGGCCAGCAATTCGTCGGTCAGCACGAGTTTGGCGCGCTGGATCAGCGCCAGCTTCACGCGCACGGGACCGGTTTCGGTTTCCATGCGCACGTCGTCGCCGTCGGTGCCGGCCAGCTTGCCCTTGAAGCGGCGCTGGCCGTTGATCGGCTGCTTCATTTCAAGCTTGGCCTCGTAGCCGGCGAAGCGGTCGAAATCGGCCAGGCGCACCAGCGGCCGGTCGATGCCGGGCGAACTGACCTCGAGCGCGTAGGCGCTCGGAATCGGATCCTCGACGTCGAGCACGGCCGAAACCGCGCGGCTGATATCGGCGCAATCGTCGACCGTCATGCCACCGCCGTCCAACCGCTCGGCCATGATCTGGAGAACCGGCCGGCCGCCGCCCATGATCTGGACGCGTACCAGATCGTAGCCCATCGCTTCCAGCGTGGGACGGATCAGGCCCTCGACCTTGCTCATCAAATCGGCCATTTCCCAGCCTTTGCCGCGCGCCGGCCCGGTCTTTAGGGGGCCTGAACGCGGCACAAAAAAAAGTGGGCCGGAGGCCCACCCTTGCATCAGGATCAAGACTTCAACTCAACCCTACGGGATTTGTTGCCGCAATATAGCCATCCCGAAGCCGGTTTCAAGCGCAATTTCCCATAAAATTCAGATGCTTGATTCCGGTCCGCCGGCGCCGCGCGGGCGCCGGACGTAATCGAGGTAGGTCGATGTGCGGCCTTCGCGCACAGCTTTTCGCTGATAGCGCGTGATCGGCGCGTCGGCCGGCTGGGTGCGGAAATCGTCGGCCCGGCGCGCGGTCCATTCGAACCAGGGCTGACGCCGCATCTGCGCGAGCGTCCATTGCAGGTAGACCGGATGATCGGTCGCGATGCGCAACGGCGCGCCGTCGCGCAAAGCGCGCGCCAGCAAGGCGAGGTTCGCTTGGGTCACGAACCGCCGCGCGGCGTGGCGCAATTTCGGCCATGGATCGGGAAACAACAGGAACACGCGGCCGAGCGACGCCTCGGGCAAACGCTTCAGGAGCTCGCGCGCATCGTCGGTGAACAGGCGCACGTTGGCAAGTCTGCGCTCGTCGATATGGCGGATCAACGAGCCGATGCCGTTGATGAAGATCTCGCTGCCGATGTGGCCGACGGTCGGATGCTGCTGCGCCTGAAACGCCAGATGCTCGCCGGCGCCGAAGCCGATTTCGAACCAGTAATCTTGAAACGGCTGTGCGAACCAAGTCGACGGTTCGACCGGGCCGTCGCCGGCCGGCAGCCTTATTTGCAGCGCCGGCAAACGTTCGTCGATCAGCGCCTGCCGCGCCGCGCGCAATTTGCGCCCGCGCCGTCGACCGTAGGTGCGGATCGGCAGCTTCGCGCGCGAATCGGATTTGGCGTCACCGTCGTTATCGTTCTCGTTCATGGGCGTGCATATACAGCAAAACAAAGACGGCGCGACCAACGCCGCGCCGTCCTGCATTCGTTCGGGGCTCCGGCGCGGATGGCGCGCCGAGGCGATCAGTGGCCGAAGGCGTTCTTGAGCTGGTTCACCAGATCGGTCTTTTCCCAAGAGAATCCGCCGTCTTTCTCCGGCTTGCGGCCGAAATGGCCGTACGACGAGGTGCGCGCATAGATCGGCTTATTAAGGCCGAGATGCTCGCGGATGCCGCGCGGGCTGAGCGAGACCAGCTCCTGCAGCACCTTGGACAATTTCTCTTCGTCGACGCGCCCGGTGCCGTCGGTGTTGACGTAGACCGACAGCGGATGGGCGACGCCGATCGCGTAGGACAATTGAATCGTGCAGCGGTCGGCCAGGCCGGCCGCGACCACGTTCTTGGCCAGATAGCGCGCGGCATAGGCGGCCGAGCGATCGACCTTGGTCGGATCCTTGCCGGAGAATGCGCCGCCGCCGTGAGGCGATGCGCCGCCGTAGGTGTCGACGATGATCTTACGGCCGGTCAGGCCGCAGTCGCCGTCCGGACCGCCGATGACAAAACGCCCGGTCGGATTGACGTAGAAATGTTCCTCGTCGCACATCCAGCCGGCCGGCAGCACCTTCAGCACATAGGGGCGGACGATTTCGCGCACTTCGTCCTGATCGACCTTGGCGTTGTGCTGCGTCGAAACGACGACGGCGGTCGCCTTGACCGGGCGGCCGTCGACATATTGCAGCGTCACCTGGCTCTTGGCATCCGGCTCGAGCATTTTCTCTTTGCCGGCGTGCCGCGCTTCGGCGAGCGCGCGCAGGATATTCTGCGAAAACTGAATCGGCGCCGGCATGAGTTCCGGCGTTTCGTTGCAGGCGTAGCCGAACATGATGCCCTGGTCGCCGGCGCCTTCGTCCTTGTTGCCCTTGGCGTCGACGCCGACCGCGATGTCCGCGGACTGGCCGTGCAGGTAGCAGGCGAATTTGGCTTTCTTCCAGTGGAAACCCTTCTGCTCGTAGCCGATCTCCTTGACCGCCTTACGGGCGACGGCTTCGATCTTTTCGGCCTTGACCTTGCCATCCTTGCCGACCAGGCCGCGCGGCCCGCGCACTTCGCCGGCGACGATGATCCGATTGGTGGTCACCATCGTCTCGCACGCGACGCGCGCATACGGATCGGCCGACAGGAACAGGTCGACCACCGCATCGGAAATGCGATCGCTGACCTTGTCCGGATGTCCTTCGGACACGGACTCGCTGGTGAACAAGAAAGTGCCTTTGGCCACTGGGTACCCCCCTTTCGGAAATTTTTCGCGGAAAATTTCTATCCCGCCTTAGAAAGTGCGAACATAGTGGGGGCGACGTGCGCCCGCAAGACTCGATTTTTGGCTCTATTCCGCCAATTCGGGCGCGCGGGCGGAAGCCTGTGCAGAACCGGCCTGCGGCCGGTCAGTCCTCGGTTTCGGCCTTGGCGCAGGCCTTGGCGAGGTCGAAAATGCGCTTCCGCACCTTCGAATTCTTGATCTTGTAATAGGCGCGCACCAGTTCCAGGGTCTCGCGCTTGGTCATGGTATCGGCCTCATAGGCCGGGCCGACATCCTCGGCCAGGCCCGCCGGGCCTTTGGTGGTCGCGGTGGCGGCGATCTCGGCCGGCATGTCCTCGAAGAAATAATTGATCGGCACGTCCAAGACCTTGGTCAGCTCGAACAGCCGGCTCGAGCCGATGCGGTTGGTGCCGCGCTCGTATTTCTGCACCTGCTGGAACGTCAGACCGAGTGCCGCCGCCAGCTTTTCCTGGCTCATCCCGAGCATGGTGCGCCGCAGACGCACCCGCGTGCCGACATGGCCGTCGACCGGCCGCGGGCGAACCAGTTTGACCCGCGTGGCCCCGCGCCGCCCTTTTCGAGCACGTTTAACCATTGCAACCGTTCCCTTTCCCTGTGTCGCTCTCCGACCTATGGCGCGGCGTGCGGACCTGCATTGACATGCCCGTTCCCGTTGGGCGTCGCGCCCACGGGAGACGTGCCGTGTCCGTCTCTTGTGCCGCCTTGGAGGCTCGTTACGCGGCTGAAAGTATAGGGAAACAGCGTATTCCGGTTCAAGTTATTTGAACCCGCAACTATCCATTTAGTGAACATTTTGCGCTTCGGTCGGGCGATTATTGAACCGGCCGGGACCTTGCGCGCCGGCCGAACACCAACGCCGCGACGAGACCGAAGATGCCCAGCGCCAGCGCGCCGAGATCGCCCCACCTGGCATACACGGTGGGCCGCGCCAGGGCGCGCGGCAAATCTGCATCGACGATGCCTTTTCGATCGAGCCCGAGCCGCGCGGTGACGCGCCCATAGGCATCGACGACGCCGGAAATGCCGGTGTTCGCGGCACGCACCATCGGCAGACCCTGCTCGACCGCACGCAGCCGCGCGAGCGCGAAGTGCTGATACGGGCCCGAGCTGTTGCCGAACCAGGCGTCGTTGGTGACGTTGAGCAGAAATTCCGGCCGGTCCGCCGGATCGACCGCCTGGTCCGGGAATATCGTCTCATAGCAGATCAGCGGCGAGAACGGCGGCAGCGACGCGGTCTTGAGCGTCCGCGGCCCGGGACCGCGGGAAAAATCCTGCCGGCCCTGGGTCAGCTTTTCGATGCCGAGCACGCCTAAAACAGATCTGGCCGGAACATACTCGCCGAACGGCACGAGATGATGCTTGTCGTAGGTCGCGACGATCGTCCCGTCCGGTGCGATCGCGTGCAGGCTGTTCCAATAATCGCGCGCGCGGCCGGGCTGCCGCTCCGTGCGCAGCGAACCGGTGACGATCAATCCGTTCTGCGGCACGACCGCGCCGATGCGGGCGCGGATCTCGGGTTCCAGGGCCAGAAAATAGAACACCGCCGTTTCCGGCCAGATGATGTGCGTGATCGGCCGGTTCGCGTCTTGTCCGGACAGCGTCAAATATGTCTGCAGATGTTCCGCGCGTTGTGCTTCGTCCCATTTGTAGACCTGGCTGATATTGGGCTGCACCAGGCGCAAGCGGACGCCCGGCACGCTGGCATCCGGCGCGCCGGACAGCCGCCACGCGCCGAACGCCCAGAGCGCGGCCAACAGAATAACCGCCGCCGCGGTCCATTGCAGCCGGCCGGCGCGGCGCAGCTCGGCGATGCCGAGCAGCGCCGGCAGGGCCGCCACCAGCACCGTCAGCAGGCCGGTGCCGTAAGTGCCGACGACCGCGGCAATCTGCAGCGGCGCGTCCAGAGCGGTCCAGATCAGCGCCAGCGGATTCCACGGAAACGCCAGCGCGGTCTGCGCGCGCAACCATTCCGAACCGGCCCAAAACACCGCGAGCGCAAAAATGCGGCCAGCGCCGCGCGGTCGCAAGCGCCACGCCGCCCATGTGGCGAGTCCGGTAAGCAGCGCCATGACGCCGGACAAGCCGAAAACCGCGAACGGGATCATCCAGCCGAAGCGCGCCAGATCGACGGTCATCGAAATCGCGACCCAGTAGATGCCGGCCACGAACATGCCCCAGCCGAACCAGAAGCCGGTGCCGAACGCGGCGCGGCCCCTGCCGGCGCCGTCGAGCAGCCAGACCAATCCGACGAACGCCGGCCACAGCAGCGGCAAGGCAGCGACCGGCGGCATGGCGGCGGCGACCAGCATGCCCAACGCGAACGCCAGCGCGCGCCGGCGCCAGCGCGAAAGGTTCGCGACGCGCGCCGCGAGGCGCACGAGAAAAGGTTCGAGGACGGAAGCGGGCAGCGAGGCGGCGGTCATCCGGCGGACGGCATGCGGCTACTTGCCGGTCTGGTGTTCGGGCGCCGGCGTCGGCACATTGCGCAGGCGCACGCGCCGCACGCGCCGCGGATCGGCGTCGAGCACTTCGAATTCGATGCCGGAATCGTGTTTGACCAGTTCGCCGCGCGCCGGCACGCGACCGGCGAGGTAGACGACGAGGCCGCCGAGCGTATCGACGTTGGCGCGCTCGTCGTCGCTGAGCCAGCGGCCGATACGATGCTCCAGCGCCTCCAGGCGCAGGCGGGCGTCCGCGATCATGGTGCCGGCCGGCTCGTCTTCGAGCGCCGCGACCTCCTGATCGTCGTGCTCGTCCGCGATGTCGCCGACGATTTCCTCGACCAGATCCTCGATCGTCACCAGACCGTCGATGCCGCCGAACTCATCGACCACAAGCGCCAGATGAATGCGCGTGTCGCGCATTTGCGCCAGCAGATCGAGCACGCGCATGGAGGGCGCCGCAAACAATACTTTCCGCAGGACAGTTCCGAGTTTGAATCCCTTGCGCGCGTTCCAATACGGCAGCAAATCCTTGACGTGCAGCATGCCGACGATGCTGTCGAGCTTCTCGCGATAGATCGGCACGCGCGAGTGCGATTCCTTGGTCATCACCTTGATGATGCCCGCCAGCGACGTTTCGGCTTCGACCGCGATGATGTCGACGCGCGGCACCATGACGTCGCGCACGGTGCGTTCGTGCAGCGCCAGGATATTCTTAAGCAGGCGGCGTTCGTGCGGCGCGATCGAATCCTGCTGCGGCGGCGCCGTATCGATCAGCTGGCCGATCGTGTTGCGCACATCCGGGCCGCTGAGCGCCCGACGCCCGAGACGCAGGCGACGCCAGAACAGCCGAAAGCGGTGGCTGCGGCGGAAATCGGCTCGGACGTCTGGCGGGTTCGGGTGCGACTGGTCGTTCATGATACGGGCCTGGCGCGCGCCGGCCGGGGCGCGCGATACGGATCGGCGATGCCGAGCCCGGCCAGGACGCGCTTTTCCAGGCGCTCCATGGCGGCGGCATCGCGCCGCGTCAGGTGATCATAGCCCAAAAGATGCAGCGTGCCATGAACCACCAAATGCACGGCGTGATCGGCCGGCCGCTTGCCCTGCGCGTGCGCTTCCCGGCGCACCGTACCGAGCGCCACGACGACGTCGCCCAGATGCACGCGCGGCGCACGGCCGGGCATGGCGACGCCGAGCGGGAACGACAACACGTTGGTCGGCATGTCCTTGCCGCGATACGCGCGGTTGAGGCGGCGCAAAATGCGGTCGTCGGCCAGATGCACGTCGACCAAGGCGGGTTTGCGGTAGTTCGCGCCGGATGCGGCCGCGCGCACGGCGCGGGCGACGGTGCGCTCGGTGGCCGGCAACAGGCCGCGCCATCCGGCTTGCGTCACGCTGACGCGGGCCATGAGCTTGGACATCTATGGGGTCACCGCTTGGCGGCGGCGGCGGCGCTTTGCGCCAGATCGAGTTCCGCCTGCACGCCATCGCGCGCGTCGTAGGCCTGCACGATCCGCGA
The DNA here is from genome assembly GCA_050186335.1 of Alphaproteobacteria bacterium. GTDB lineage: Bacteria > Pseudomonadota > Alphaproteobacteria > Bin65 > Bin65 > JBFWYO01. The sequence continues at coordinate 12,390 of JBFWYO010000018.1, forward strand.
GACCAGCGGGTGCCGCACCACGTCGCGATGCGTGAAGTTGACCACCGCGACCTCTTCGATGTCGCCGAGTATCTGCAACGCATCCTTGAGACCCGAAGTGATGCCGCGCGGCAGATCGATTTGGCTGAGATCGCCGGTCACCACCATGGACGAATTCTCGCCCAACCGGGTCAGCAGCATCTTCATCTGCATCGGCGTGGTGTTCTGCGCCTCGTCGAGAATGATGAACGAATTGCTGAGCGTGCGGCCGCGCATGAACGCCAAGGGCGCTATTTCGATCTCGCCGGTCTCCAGCCGTTTGACGACCTGCTCGGCCGGCAGCATGTCGTACAGCGCGTCGTAGAGCGGCCGCAGATACGGATCGACTTTCTCCTTCAGATCGCCGGGCAGGAAGCCGAGCCGTTCGCCGGCTTCGACCGCGGGGCGCGAAAGTATCAAGCGTTCGATCTTGCCTTGCTGCATCATCTGCACGGCGGCCGCCACGGCGAGATAGGTTTTGCCCGTGCCGGCGGGCCCGATGCCGAAGACCATGACGTGATCGCGCAGCGCGCGTAGATATTCCGTCTGGCCCGGGGAGCGCGGCGCGATCAGCCGCTTGCGCGTGCGGATCGCAAGTTCGCTGTTGATGCCCTTGAGATCATAAGCGCCCTGCGCCGAGGCTTGCGGGTGCGAGAGCCGCATCGCGGCGTCGACCTCGCCGGCGTCGACGTCGAGTCCGCGTTTCAACCGGTCATACAAATAGGTGATCGTGGAGCGCGCGGCCTCCTTGGCCGACGGCGTGCCGGAAATCGCCAGCCGATTGCCCTTCGGCACCAGCAGGACGCCCAACTGCTTTTCGATGCGCGCCAGATGTTCGTCGTGGCCGCCGCACAACATGGCGACCAATTGATTGTTATCGAACTCGAGATAGACGGGCGTTTGGCCCTCGGCGGGAACGGATGAGTTCACGCGGCTGCTTCCCTCGCGATGAGATCGTTGGACGGTTGCGCTTCGGGCGGTCGGGCAAGGTGCCCGGATACGGCGTTGAGCGTGGCCGCGGTCACGACGATGTCGGCGACTTTGCCCAACATGTCGGGCGCGGCTTCGGCATGCACCGCCTGCAGATAGGGAGAGCGTCCACCCATTTGGTTATCATAGCGGCCCGGACGCTCGAACAGCACGGGAATCGTGCGGCCGATCGTCGCCTTATTGAAGGCAAGCTGCTGGGCCCACAAAAGTTCCTGCAATTCCGCCAGCCGCGCAGCCATGACCGCTTCGGGAACCTGGGTTTCCAACAGCGAAGCCGGGGTGCCGGGCCGCGGGCTGTACTTGAACGAATAGGCCTGGGCGTAGCCGACGCGCCGGATCAGCGCCAGCGTGGCGGCAAAATCGGCGTCGGTTTCGCCGGGAAAGCCGACGATGAAATCGGACGACAGGGCAAGATCGGGCCGCGCCGCGCGCAGCCGGTCGATCAGGCGGAGATAGTCGTCCGTCTTGTGCTGCCGGTTCATGGCGGCGAGGATCGCATCCGAGCCGGACTGCACCGGCAGGTGCAGGTACGGCATCAAATGCGGCACGTCGCGATGGGCGGCGATGAGCTCGTCGTCCATGTCGCGCGGGTGCGACGTGGTATAGCGAAGGCGCGCCAGCCCGTCGATCTCGGCCAGTGCGCGTATCAGGCGGCCAAGACCCCAAACCGTCTCGCCGGGCGCGGCGCCGTGATAGGCGTTGACGTTCTGGCCGAGCAGCGTGATTTCGCGTGTGCCGCGCGCGACCAGGCCGCGCGCCTCGGCCAGCACGTGTTCGACCGGCCGCGAATATTCCGCGCCGCGCGTGTAGGGCACGACGCAGAACGTGCAGAACTTGTCGCAGCCCTCCTGCACGGTCAGAAACGCGGCGATCTCCGCGTTCACCGTCTCGCGCGGCAGTTCGTCGAACTTCGTCACCACCGGAAAATCGGTTTCGAGCACGCCTTGCCCGCGCGCCGCACGCGCGACCATCTCCGGCAGGCGATGATAGGTCTGCGGTCCGAAGACCATGCCGACGAACGGCGCCCGCCGCCGAATCTCGGCGCCCTCTGCCTGTGCCACGCAGCCGGCCACGGCGATCGTCATTGCGCCGCCGGCCTGCTCGCGCGCGCGCTTGAGCACGTTCAGACGACCCAGTTCCGAATAGACTTTCTCGGCCGCCTTTTCGCGGATGTGGCAGGTGTTGAGAATCACCATATCGGCCAGCTCCGGCGATTCGACGGGCGCATAGCCGAGCGGCGCCAGTACGTCCGCCATGCGCGCGGAATCGTAGACGTTCATCTGGCAGCCGTAGGTCTTGATGAAGAGTTTTTTGCTCACGATCGTCCTATGACGGCGCCGGCAAGGCAAAGGCGGCCGGCGCCGGCAGCTTCGGATGCGCCGGCAGTTCCGGCATTTGCTGCGGCCGGCCGGTGAGCGCCGCGGCCAGGCCGGTCGCCACGCGGTCCTGGCAGTAGCGGCACATCTCCTTACGCGAGCGAAACTGATCGATCGTCACCGGCGGATGAAACTCGACCGTGACGGTGAGTTTGCCGAGGCCGAACATGGTCCAAATATGCGAAAACAGATCCATGTCGCCGTACCACGTGAACAGCGGGCGCAGATGCCGGCCGAGCGGGATGCCGTCCAGCTTCGTGTAGGCGACCGTGACCGGCTGGACCAATAGCTTCTTGCCGTCGATCTCAATTTCAGCCGCGCTGAACAGCGAGCTGCGGAACGGCAGGACGCGGTTGCCGTCGCCGCTGGTGCCTTCCGGAAACAGGATCAGATTATCGCCTTCCTGCAGACGCCGTTTCAGTTCGACCGATTGCGTCATCGCATGGCGCGCGCGCCGGTTCACGAATACCGTGCGCGACAGTTTCGCGCACCAGCCGTAGATCGGCCAGGTCGCGACCTCCGATTTGGCGACGAAGGCGCCGCGTATCAGCGCGCCGAGCACGGAAATATCGAGATACGACGAGTGGTTGGCGACGAACAGCACCGGGCCTTTCTTGATTTGCGTACCGTGCACTTCGATCCGGAGCGCCATGGTCTTGATGCATACGCTATGGAAAATCTGCGGGAAACGATTGGCGAACGAGGAGCGTAGCAGCAACGCCATCGCCTGCAGCGGCATGCCGACGAAGATCCACGCGAAGTAGACCGCGATGCGAAAGAACGAGCGCAGGGGCGAGCTGATCATGGTGAACATCGGATGGCCTACTCGCGCGCCTCGGTGCCGTGATCGCGCGTGTAGTGCTTGATGTATTTGCCGGTGACACGGTCGGTTTGCACGACCACGGCGACATCGACCGTATTGAATTCGGGATCGATGACAGCGCCGTCGCCGACATAGCCGCCGAGACGCAAATAGCCCTTTATGATCGGCGGCAGCAGGCGCATGGCCTTCTTGGCGTCGACCGCCTCTTTCTCCAGCAGCCGCATGTCGACGTAACGGTCCGGCAGCGCGACCGGGCGGATATGCTCCGGCGCCAAGTGATTGTAGTAGAGATAGCTGAGCGGCAGGGCCATCGCCTTGGGATCGATGCCGGGCAGGCTGGCGCAGCCGAACATGAAATCGATCTGGTGGCCGAGCACATACGTGGTGACGCCGCGCCACATGAGCTGCATCGTATGGCGATCGCGGTGCTTGGCGTCGACGCAACTGCGGCCGAGTTCCAGAATCGGGCCCGGGTGCGCGACCAGCTTGGTAATGTCGTACTCGGCAGCGGAATAGAAGCCGCCGGCTTTTTCTGCGGCATGGCGGCGGATCAGGCGATACGTGCCGACCACCGCGTCGGGCCAGGGCAACTGGGTATCGATGACCAGGAGATGATCGGCGAACTCGTCGTAGCGATCGACGTCGCGCCGTCGGCGCGCCACCTCGGGGCTCGGCTTGGCCGACATCTCCTCGTAGAACACGCGGTAACGCAGCAATTGCGCGGCGTCGACTTCCTCGGCGGTTTCGGCCACGCGCACCTGCAGCGTGCCGGCGCGCTCGTCGACGATACGCATGTTTCCGCCGTTGCCTTCCGCCACGATTCGATGACCTCCCGCGCTGATCACGATCGCCGGCCGGACTTGCGGCCAAACAGCTCGAGCCGATGGCCAACCAATTCGAAGCCGAGGTCGCGGGCGACGCGCTCCTGCAGGCGCTCGATTTCCTCGTTCTTGAATTCGATGACCTCGCCCGACTGGACATCGATCATATGGTCGTGGTGCTCGGACGGCGCCTCTTCGTAACGCGCGCGGCCATCGCCGAAATCGTGGCGCGAAAGGATGTTGGCCTCTTCGAACAAACGGACGGTTCGGTAGACGGTGGCGATGCTGATGCGCGGGTCGATCTCGACAGCGCGCCGGTAGACCTGCTCGACGTCCGGGTGATCGGTCGCCGACGACAGCACGCGCGCGATGATGCGACGCTGCTCGGTCATCTTGAGACCCTTGTCCTGGCACATCTGTTCGATTCGGTGAGGCATTACGGTCATGCTTTTGGTTCGATACTCAGCATCATACTGTTGATAAAGGCAAAGTCGACTCGGGGCCAAAGCCCCCGGAAATCCGGCCGAACTGCTTAAGGCTTACGCTTCGGGGATCGCCCGCCGGTGCCCAAGCCAATGTCCCGGGCCAGCTGCGACCGGCGCTTGGCATAGTTGGGCGCCACCATGGGGTAATCCGGCGCCAAATCCCAACGCGCGCGGTATTCCTCCGGACTCATATCATACGCGGTCTTGAGGTGACGCTTGAGCATTTTCAGCTTCTTGCCGTCCTCGAGACAAATCAAATAGTCCGGTGTGACCGATTTTTTCACCGGCACCGCCGGCTTGGGCCGGTCCGTCTCGGCCGTTTCGGCGGCGTTCTGCGCTTTCAGGGCGGCGTAAGTCTCTTCGATCAACCGCGGCAGGTCGTTCACCGGCACGGTATTGTGGGCGACATACGAGGCGACGATCTCGACCGTCTGACCCAGTAAATCCTCGTCCTTTTTTTCGTCCTTTTGCATCGCGCCTTACCGCAGCCCTGCCCAATCTTGCCAAGAAGAACATATAGTATCGCAATCGGCGTCAGCAACGGTTACTCAAAAATCCCAGTAAAAGCGACCCTCTCAAGCGATCCGGCGGCTCGATTTATTGCAAATTTCGGGCCAATACGGCCGGATTTCATGATTATTACTTAAAGCGGCAGAGCGGATGGGCCGGAAGCCGGAACCCGGCCGCCCTGCCCCAAGGCCACCGACGGGCCGCTTAGGACCGCGTCAGATCGGCCTGCAGGACCAGTGCATCCTGGCGCCCGCCGCCGAGGCGGGCGTAATAGGCCGAGCGCCGGCCGACGGGCCGGAATCCGGCGCGTCGGTAGAGCGCCAGGGCGGCCGTATTGTCGGCCGCGACTTCGAGAAACAATGTGTTGGCGCCTCGGCTTTGCGCTGCTTCGCCGGCCGCCGCGAGCAGCGCGCGGCCGACACCGTGCCGGCGCCACGCCGGGACGACGCCGATCGAAACGATTTCCGCCTGGTCCGCCGCCGCCAGCGCCAGGACGAATCCGGCCGGCGACGGCGCCGCCGCCGGACCGCCGAACGCCAGTCGCGCGATCATGGACGGCAGGCCCATGATGTCGATGACCGAATTGGCGCTCCAGGTCTCGGTCGAGGTCGCCTCGTGCAGTGCGGCCACCACCAAGGCGTCGGTCGGGCCGGCCGGTCGAATCGTGAACGAAGCAGGTTGCGCGCGCGGGCTCATGCGCGGCGGGCGGCGGGCAGTTTCGCTTCCGGCGGTCGCATATAGAACGGCACCGCCGGCGGCAACGGCGCACCGGTCGTCGTATGGGCGGCCCACAGGCGCATCGCGACGGCGGCGACCGCGACCGCGTCAGGTGCCGCCGGCGGCGCGAAGCGCAGGCGCGGGTGCCCTTCCGCGAGCGCCGCCGCCAAGGCGGCCGATCCGTCGCCTGCCACCAGCCAGGCTTCGTCGTCGATCAGCCGCGCCACGGCATCGGCGGCGCCGACAATGTCGGCCGCCGCGGCTCGGCCGGCGGCATCGTAACAGCGCAAATAAAAATCGCCGCGCTTGGTATCGATCGCGACCAGCATCGGCAGCGGCCCGGGTTCGATCGCCTCGGCGATGGCATCGAAACCGGTGACGCCGATCACCGGCAGATGCGCCGCGAGGCCGATGCCGCGTGCGACCGCAAGACCGATGCGCAGCCCGGTGAATGCGCCCGGCCCGACCGTGACCGCCAGCGCCGTGAGTTCGGCATAGCTGGCGCGCGCCTCCGCCAGCACGGCTTCGAGCATGGGCACCAGGGCCTCGGCCTGGCCGCGCGCCATTTCGACGCGGCGCGCCGCGACGACGACGCCATCGCGCCGCAACGCCGCCGAACACGCGTTGGCCGAACAATCGAACGCAAGAATCGTAACGCCGGTCATGGCCCGACTTTATCACGCGATTTGCGGCCGCTCGCCGGCTTGTTTGCGGACGGTGCGCGCGGCATGATCCGCGCGTCCGAACCGTACCGAAGGAGCGCGTGCATGACGTCGCTGGCCGATCTGTCGTTGCTGGAAATTGCGCCGCCGCTGTTCGATGTCGGCCATGACATTGCGTATGCGACGCCGCGCAACTTCACCGGCGCGCCGATCTATCGCCGCGCGGCCTGCTATCTGCATACGGATGCCGCGGCCAGGCTGGCCGAGGCGATCGCGCTGGCGGCGGCGATCGGGCTTCGGCTCAGGATCTTCGATGCGTTTCGCCCGAGCGAGGCGCAATGGAAACTGTGGAATCACACGCCCGATCCGGAGTTTCTGGCCGACCCGCGGCGCGGCTCGCCGCACTCGCGCGGGGTTGCGGTCGATCTGACCTTGATGGACGCGCAGGGCCGAGACCTGGACATGGGCACGCCGTTCGACGCGTTCACGCCCCTGTCGCACCATGGCAACCGCGCCGTCGCGCCGGACGCGCAGCGCAATCGGCATTTGCTGATCGGCATCATGACCACGGCGGGTTGGGATTTTTACCGCAACGAGTGGTGGCACTATCAGCTGTTCAACGCGCGCAACTATCCGGTCCTGTCGGATGCCGCGCTGCCGGAGCCGATGATGTGACGTTGCGCGTCAGACGATGCTGCAGACTTCGTCGAACGCGAAGCGCGGCATGCGCGGCGCCAATTTCGCGCCGGTGCCGTAGCCGAAATTGCACAGAAAATTCGATTTGAATCGCCCGTCCGGGAAGAACGCGGCGTCGCATTTGTCCTGGTCGTAGCCGGACATGGCGCCGCAATCCAGGCCGAAGCCGCGCGCCACGATCATGAAATAGGCGCATTGCAGCGTGCCGTTGCGCATCGCGGTCGGCGCCGCCGAGGGTTTGCCTTCGAACCAGGTGCGCGCATCGGGCTTCGCGCACATGCGCGGCAGGTGTTCGAAGAAGCGCTGATCGTTGGCGAAGATCGCGGTAACCGGCGCCGGCCTGGTCTGTTCGGCGTTCGCCGGGCTGAGCGCCGGGAGCAGCTTCGCCTTGGCCTCGGGCGAGCGCACGAACACGATCCGCATCGGCTGGGAATTGGCGCTGGTCGGCCCGTGCTTGGCGATGTCGTAGATTTTGCGCAGCAGGTCGTCGGGCACTTCGCGCGGTTGCCACTCGTTATGCGTCCGGCCGTTCCGGAACAGCAAATCCCACGCCGCATCTTCGAGTTGCTTCATCTTGGTTCCCCCGTTTGCCGAACGGCCTAGCTTGGCCAATCGACCGCGGGAAGGCAAGGCATGTGACGGCGGTCAGAGGCGGGGCGAGTCGTTGGTCGCCATGTCGGGGGGCGCCAGCCGGACATTGTCCAGGTCGAATTGGAGCAGTTCGTCGTTCGACATCAGATTGCGGATGTAGGCGATATAGGCTTCGCCGCGTTCCGAATAGGCATGCAATTGGCCGGCGAGGATGTACCCGTCGATGCGGATATCGGCGCGCCGCAGGTTGGCGCGTGCTTCGCGCATGGCCTTGTACTGCGGCATGGTGTTCAGATTGCGCGCGTATTCCTCGAACGTATGCGACAAGGCGGGAAACGCCTTGATGCGGAACGGCGGCTCGCCCTTGCCGTCCCAGATTGGCGCGATCGGCGTCATGCCCCAGGTCTCCGCCGTGATCTGGCCGAACAGCGCGTTGCCCCGCACGGCGAACGCCGACGTGCCCCAGCCCGATTCGGTGATCGCCTGCGCCAGCGCCAAGGACGGCGGGATGATATCGACGCGGTCGAGCAGCTCGTCGAACTTGGCGCCCTTCACCTTGTAGTAGGCGGCGAGCTTGGCCAGTTGCGACTGCTCGTCGAGGCTGAGCGCCCGACCGTTGGCGACCTTGTTGCGGGCGTAGATCACGAAGGCACGCTGCGCCTGAATGCGCTCGTTGATCTTGAGCATCAATGGCAGTAGCGCGCGCATGAAGAATTGCCGGCGCGTCTCGAGGCTGGTGACCTGCCGGATGTCGGCCGGAATATGAACCAGATATAAACGCGGCACGGGCGCGCCCAGACGGATGCCGTCGAGCGTATACTGGTGCTGCTTGAAGACATCGATCGCTTCGTCGACCGAATCGACACGCCAGCCAAGCACCGGCTCGTCGACTTTCTTGGCCGCGTGCAGCAGCTTCTGCGCTTCGCTCGCCGGCGGCAGCGCCGCGCGGATGGCCGGCCGCGGCACCATGGCGATGACCGGCAGCAGACTGGGTGCGCCGATCACATCGATCGGTGACGGCGCGCCGGGTTCCGGCGCGGGCGGCGGCACCATCGACAAGGACGGGCGGACGGAAGTGGACTTGCTGGGCGCGTAGACGGCGGCCGCCACACCGGCGGCGAAAACGGACGCATAGGCGCAGACAATGGCGATCGAGAGACCGGAGCCGAGCAGGGATCGTTTGCCGGGTGGTTTCTCCATCCGTCTATTCTCCTTAGGCTGTACGACACAGCGTGCCGGGCTGGGGGAAAAGTTAATGTCCACCCCCCGCCATTGCAAGCCGTGCGGCGCGACATATTGCTGCATCGCACCATAACGTGATCGCGCACAAAAAGTTCCGCGCCGGGCCGATCTGGCTAGCGACGTTGCGCCTAGTATATTGTTTTATCAGGATAATTCCTAGACCCTGGCGGCTTTCAGTAGACCGCGCGGACTTCCACCACTTCCGGGATGTAATGCCGCAGCATGTTTTCGATGCCGGATTTCAGGGTTGCCGTGGAACTCGGGCAGCCGGCGCAGGAGCCGCGCATGGTCAGCATGACCACCCCGTCCTCGAACCCATGGAACACGATATCGCCGCCATCCTGAGCCACGGCGGGGCGCACGCGGGTATCGAGCAGCTCCTTGATCTGCTGGACGATCGGGTTGTCTTCGCCGCCTGTGGCATGACCGTCGGCCGACCCGCGGTCGGCGTTATCCAGCAGCACCGGCCGGCCGGCCGAGAAATGCTCCATGATGATGCCGAGAATGGCCGGTTTGAGCACCGGCCAATCGACGCCGCCGGCCTTGGTTACGGTAATGAAATCCCGGCCGAGATAGATCCCGGCCACCCCGTCGACGTCGAACAGCGCCTGGGCCAACGGCGAGCGGCCGGCCTCCGCGGCATCGGTGAAATCCGCCGTGCCATGCTCGAGTACGGTGCGCCCGGGCAGAAACTTGAGGGTCACCGGATTCGGGGTTTCTTCGGTTTGGATGAACATGGCTGCGTTCCTGCGGTTGACGCGGAGACTTGCCAATTAGATGGGCCGAAGCGACGCCCGGGTCAAGACCGGGCGCGGCATCGATGCTCAGGGCGATCGGGATCTCGGTCATGCGCGCGCGCGGCCGAAACGTCGGTACCAGCGTACGAACGCCGACGGGGTGACGAACGCGAAATCGGCGGCGCGCGGATGCGCACGCAGCATCGTCATGTTGGCCTGGAAGCTCGCCGCCAGCGCCGGTTGCGCAAGATCGCCGGCGCGCAGCGCGAGCACCGCGTAGGGTGCCTCGCGCTCGGCCAGCAACCAGTCGAACATGGTCGCGGTCGGCCGCGGCGGATGCGCGAGGTTCATCGGCACGTAGGCATAGCCGGGCCAAGCGCCGTTCGGCGGCGGCGCGGTGCTGACCGGGATCGACCATAGGCGCCGCTGCCGGAACCGCGCCGCCTGCCGATAATCCTGCGCGGCCGGCCGGTACGGCACGCGCGAGACCGACGCGCGATCCGGCAGCGCCCCGCGCGACATTTCCGTTGCGTGATAGCCGGCCATGCCGGGCATGCCGGGCTCGAGCGTCAGATCGTACCGCACGCCCAGTTGCGCCAGCCGCGTCATTACCCGGTTGCTCATGAAGCCGTCGCCGAAGCGGAAGCTGCGCAAGCGGCGAGCGAATGCGCGTGCGTATGCGGCGCAGCCCAGTTCGACCACATGGTCGAGCCATGCATCGTCGCCGTGATCGATGACCCAACGGCGGGCGGCCGCGTCCCAGCGATGCGCATGATTGTGCACGCCGATTTCGTCGCCGACGGCATGGCAAGCGTCGAGGAATGTTCGATCGCGCGTCGCCAGATAGGCCGCATCGCCGTGCAGCATTTCGATCTGCGGATCCATGCGCAGATACCAACCGAAATGCACCGCGCGGCCGGTGGCGGCGGCAAAGTTTCTGCGCCATTCGGTCGACGCCGATTGCGCAAGGTGCCACCCGACCCAGTCGACCGGCAGCGCCGGATCGGGCTGCCGCAGGTCCGGTTCGACATCGACGCAGAACAGAAGCGGGACGATCGGCATACCCAACCATACGGTAAATTGGCGGGGGCCGTTTTACGGATTATTAGCCAGATTTATCCGACGCGGCGCGGCGAAGACCCGCCCCGGCGTGGCCTCGATCGTCCGCCAGCAGCCGCACGGCGTTGAAGATCAGAGCCAGGCTGTGCCCGCCGGACTGCGTCAGGATCGACTCGGGATGGAACTGCACCGCCGCCAGCGGCAGCGACCGATGGCGCAGCGCCATGATCGGCCCCGCCGCGATGCCGCCGGTGACGATCAATTCGTCGGGGACGGCACGCGCCGGCAGGGCGGCGACGGCACGAAACACGTACGTGCTGGACCGATCGGTCGTCACGGCTTCGAAGCGGCCGTTTGCGGCAGAGGCGTCGATAAGGACGCGTCGGTTCGCCGAGCCTGGCCGCGCTGTCCACGACTAAGCCCGTATACAATGCGCCTCGAAAATCAGATGCATCCGCTCGCCCGCCAGGCATTGACGCCGGGGGCAAGCGGACGCACGCGGCACGCAGCCGGCCGAGCGCTATTGGCGCCGCGGCGGCGGTGCCGCTTTCTTCGCGGCTTCGAGTTCGGCTCGGACCGCTTTGACGTCCGCCGCGTCGGGCGCAAGTTTTTCCGCTTCGTCGACCGCGCGTTCTGCGTTGACCAGGTTGTTGCGCCGGATCGCCTGGCGCGCCTGCGCGATGAAGCGCTGGACGCGGGCGGCGGGCGGCGCGGCGGTGGCGTCGCGCTTCATCCTGTCGATATCCGCACGCGCGGCCTTGACCTGCGGCAGTTCGGGCGCCGCCGCTTCGGCCAACTTTAGATCGCGTTCGGCATCGTCGAAGTCGCCTTCGGCTGCCGATTTGCGCGCTTCGGCGACCAGTGCGAGCGCCTTGGCATTATTGTCGACCGGCGGCGGAGTCGTGGTCGCCTTGGCTTGTGTCAGCCGCTTCTGCAGATCGGCCCACGCAGGATTGTTGGGATAGCGCCGGGTTGCATCGGTCAGCAGTTTTTCCGCCTGGTCGAACTGCTTGCGATCGATGGCGCCGCCGATCGCGACCGACAAGCCGCGTGCCTCGGCGTCCTGACGCGCTGCTTCCGCCTGCGCACGCGCGTATTCGGCTCGGACGGCTTTGACATCGGGTGCATTGGCATTGAGTTTCTCGGCTTCATCGATGGCGCGATCGGCCGCCGGAAAATCCCGCTTGCCGATCGACTCGCGCGCCTGCACGACGAGACGCTGAACGCGCTCGGCCGCGGCTTTCGCCGCGCTGTCTTGCTTGGCGTCGTCTTGCTGTTTGAGCCGGGCGATTTCGGCGCGCGCGGCTTTCACTTCAGCCAGATCGGGCGCCGCGGTTTCGGCCTGCTTAAGGCTTTGTTCGGCCTGCCCCCAATTGCCGACGGTGGCCGCGCGGCGCGCGGCGGCGACAAAATCGATCGCCTGTTTGTTGCGCGCGTCGCGCTCGTTCGCCGTCTTGGCCTGGGCCAGCCTGCGCTGCAGTTCGGTCCAGCCGGCATGGTTTGGGTAACGACGCACGGCATCGGCCAGCAGGCGTTCGGCTTCCGGCAACTGCTTGCGGTCGAGTGCCGTGTCGATCGAACCGGTCAGCGTGCGGATTTCGGTTTCCTGGCGCGCGGCGTCGGCGCGTGCGCGATTGAGCTCGGCGCGGACAGCGACGACTTCGGGCGCGCGCGGACTCAGTTTTTCCGCCTGATCCACTGCTCGGTCGGCGGCCGCAAAATCCTTCTGGCGGATTTCCTGCCGCGCCTCGGCGACGAGCCGCTGGACGCGCTGTGCCGTTTCCTTGGCATCGGCCTCGCGCTTCTGGCGCTCGATGTCGATCCGGGCCTGGCGCAGTTCCGGCAGGTCCGGCACCAGCGTTTGAGCGCGCACGAGGCGCGTCTCCGCCTCGGCGAAGTTGCCGGCGGCGGCCAAGCGGCGGGCGACCGCGATCAGGTCGCGCGCCTCGGCGATGCGCGCCTGCTGGTTGCCCGGGCGCGTATCACCCGGGCGCGTGTCGCCGGTGCGGACTTGATCCAGGTGGCGGCGGAAATCGTTCCACGCCGCATGGCGCGGAAAGCGCCGGTTGGCATCGGCCAGCAGACGTTCGGCCGAGGCGTAGCGGCGGCGTTCGATTTCCGCGTTGATCGCCACGGTGAACTGGCGGATTTCGTCGTTGCGCATTTCGGTTTCGATGCGCAGGCGCGAGACATCGGCGCGCGCCTGGGCGATCTCCGGCAGACCCGGCGCCGACTGTTCGGCCTGATTCAATTGCCGATCGGCCTGCATATAATCGCCGAGCGCGATCGATCGCCGCGCACCGGCGACGAACTCGCGAGCTTGCGCGACGCGCTGCAGCCACTGCCTTTCGGCGCGAATCTGCGCGAGACGGGTACGGTAGTTGTTGAAACCCTGATCGTTCGGGAAACGCCTGCCGGCGTCGCCGAGCAGCCGTTCGGCTTCCCACAGATTGTAGGCGCCGAGAGCCTGTTGGATCGCGCTATCGTATTGCGCACGCTGACTGTAACGCTGATCGCGTTCGACCCGCAGGCGCGCGATTTCGGTGCGTGCCTGGGCGATCTCGGCCAGGTTGGGCGACAAGCGATTGGCTTGCTGCAGCATCGACTCGGCGGCAACGAAATCGCCGGCCGCGGCAAATCTGCGCGCTTCAGCGATCGATTGGCGCGCTTGCTGCAGGCGTTGCGCCGCAGCCTGTTGTGCGCGCGCCTGGGCGATGCGTTGCTGATATTGCGCCCACGTCGGATGGCCGGGGAAGCGCATCAAGCCCTCGCCCAGCCAACGATCGGCATCGATCAGGTTGCCGCCGCGCAACGCCGCGTCCAGGGCTGCCGCGATGGCGGCCTGGTTCGGTTCGGCCGGATCGACCGGCTGTGCGGTGGCCGGCAGGACCCCGAAGGCGAGCTGCGTCGGCTCGCACTTCAGCTCGTCGTCCTTGTCCACGTCGTCCTGAAAACAAGTCAGCACCAGGCCGCTCTTGTCGCGCAGCCAGACGCGGTCGCGCGCTTCGAAGCGGGCGCGACCGAGGAACGAGAGCTCGTAGTTGTTTTCGCGCGTCAGCGGTATTTCCGCGCATGCAGCATCGGAACACCAGAAGATTTGCGACTTGCCTGCGACGCGATCCGACCGGCGCAGAATCGCCGCCTTGCCGACCGTGCGATTCGATTGCCGAGCCGAATACGAGCCGAGCGACGTGAACTCGCCGACGTCCATCGCGTCTCTGAAGCAACCGTCCTTGGTGCAGTTGTAGACCGCGGCGCGGCCGGCGTTGATCGCCGTGTGCTGCAGCGAGACATAGAAATTGCGGTCGGCGATGCCGAGCGCAACGATGCCGGCGCCGGGCAGCACGGTATCGGCGATCTTGTCGAACTTCAGCCGGACACACGGTTCCGCGGCGGGGCAAACCCACGGCGCACCGGAAATACGGAAGACCGCCTCGTTGGTGTTCGGATTGAACAGCAGCGGGCTGAAGTTCTTCGACGCCAAATCCTGTGCGCCTGCGGGCACGCCGACGAAACAGGCGGCGAGGGCGAAGAGGCCGGAGCGGATCGCGATGGAACGCATGGGGTCATCCTTGGAAATGTTGACGCGCGACGAGGAATGGCAGGGTGTGAATTGGGTACGCAGCGAAGCGCACACGATTCCACGCCATCGAAGCGGGGTTGTGCATGAGCGCAACGCGAATTCTGCCGTCGGGTTCCCTCGCGCGGTCGGGCGGTGCGAAAAAACATCGCCAAGCCGAGCGAACGCATCGGTATCGCAGGCGCGACCCGTTCGCCGCTGGAACCGCCCGCGGGGCGGCGGCGACGCGATCAAATCATCGGCAGGGAATGCGGCCGGTGCCCGCGCGGAAAACTTTTATCGAGCATGTCGATCTCCGCCGCCGACAGGGTCAATGTTCCGGCGCCGGCATTGTCCGCCGCGTGCGCCGGGTCGGCCGCCTTCGGGATGGCGAACACGGTGGGATGCCTGACCAGGAACCGCAGCGCCACCTGCCGCGGCGTCGCTTTGTGGCGCGCGGCGATCTCCTGCAACACCTTGCCGCCGGGCGAGCGGGCGCCGGGGAAATCGCCCGAGCCGAACGGGCTGTAGGCGACGACCGCCACCCTGTTGCGTTCGCACCACGGGATCACGCCGTGCTCGATCGCGCGTTCCTGCAAGTGATACAGCACCTGATTGCACGCGATGCGTCCCGGGCCGGCGATCGACAGCGCCTCGTCGAGATCCGCTTCGTCGAAATTGCTGACGCCCCAGGACAGAATCTTGCCGTCCGATTTGAGCTGCTCGAACGCTTCGATGGTGGCTTCGAGCGGATGGCGGCCGCGCCAATGCAGCAGGTAGCAATCCAGCCGATCGGTTTTCAGGCGCGCCAGCGAGCGTTCGCAGGCGGCAACCGTGCCGCGGCGCGAGGCGTTTTCGGGCAGCACCTTGGAGACGATAAACACCTTGTCGCGCACGCCCTGGGTTGCTGCCGCGACGATCTCCTCGGCCTTGCCCGAGCCGTACATCTCGGCGGTATCGATATGAGTCATGCCGAGCCGGATGCCGATGCGCAGCGCCTCGATGCACGACGCGCGCGGATCGCGCTCCATGTTCCAGGTGCCTTGGCCGATGAACGAGACCTGCTGCGACGGACCGAACGGACGCCGTTCCATGGTTTGCTCCGTTTACTTCGCGCCGAATACCGCGAGTGCGACGAGGCCGATGGTGCCGACGACGATGCGCCACCAGGCGAATACGGCGAAACCGTGCCGGCCGACGAAATCCAGCAAATTACGCACCACCAGCAGCGCCACGATGAACGAGGTGACAAACCCGATGACGATCAGCCCGCCCTGGTCGAACGTGATCGACGCATAATTCCGATACAGATCGTAGGCGAAGGCGCCGGCCATGGTTGGCATGGCAAGGAAGAACGAAAACTCCGCGGCGGCGCGCTTGTCGGTGCCGAGCAGCATGGCCGAAACGATGGTCGCCCCGGAGCGTGAGACGCCGGGAATCATCGCGATGCACTGGCACAGGCCAATGACCAGGTATTTCCACAAGGGCAGTTTCTGTGCATCGGTGTGCTGCACCGTGAGGCGGAGGCGATCGACGATCAGCAGGATGAAGCCGCCGACGATCAGCGTCACGCACGGCACCCACAGCACTTCGAGTACCGCTTTGACATGCTTATATAAGGTGGCGCCGACGATCGCCGCGGGCAGGAAGCCGAGCAGCACGCCCAAAACGAATCTACGCGCGCCCGGATCGGCGCCGAGATTGGCGAAGATGCGCCACAGGCGCCCGGCATAGGCAATCAGCAGCGCCAGGATGGCGCCCAACTGAATCAACACTTCGAAACTGCGCGTCGGGCTCTCGAAGCCCAGCAGCGCACCGGCCAGCAATAGGTGCGCAGTGGACGATACCGGCAGGAATTCGGTCAGGCCCTCGATCACGCCGAGGATGACGGCCTCGACCACGTTCAACCAACTCATCGCAACAATTCCCCCTCTCGTCGCATCGCAAGGTTCGAGTATCGCATGGCCGGCCAGCGCGGGGCGAGCGCCGGTGTCGGGCGTACGCCATGACCGCCGCACCCTCGAACGATGCGCGGCGCAGGGACCCTGCATGTGGACCCCGCATGTGGCAATCTGGCCCGGCCGTTCCTACATCAGGCGGCAACGTTCCGAACGAGGGAATTGCCATGCAGAAATCCGCTGCCGAGCCGAAATCGACCGCCCCGAAAGCCGCCGCCGACCGAGCGCGCCGCGTCGAGCGGATCCTGCGCGGCACGCCGACCAGCGACGGCATGGGCGTGCGCCTGACGCGCGTGGTCGGCAAGCCCGGCCTGCCGGACCTGGATCCGTTCCTGATGCTCGACGAGTTCCGCTCGGACGATTCGGCCGACTATATCGGCGGTTTTCCCGATCATCCGCATCGCGGCTTCGAGACCATTACCTACATGCTGGCCGGACGCATGCGCCACTCGGACAATCAGGGCAATTCCGGCGTCCTCGGGCCGGGCAGCGTGCAATGGATGACCGCCGGGCGCGGCATTGTGCATTCGGAAATGCCGGAGCAGCAGGACGGATTGATGTGGGGCTTCCAATTGTGGCTGAACCTGCCCGCGCGCGAGAAAATGACCGCGCCCAAATACAAGGACATCGCGGTGGACGAAATGCCGTCGGTGAAAGTCTCCGACGGCGTTGCAGTAAAGATCATCGCCGGCCGTATCGGCAATCATGTCGGCCCCGTAACGTCGGCGTCGACCGATCCGACCTATTTCGACGTGGCGCTGGCGCCGGGCGCGTCGTTCACGCACGCGCTGCCGGAAAATTATGCCGCCTTCGTCTATGTCTTCGACGGCGATGCGCGCATTGGCGACGCGCAGGCCGCCGAACCGCTGAAGCGCAACGAAGTCGCGGTGCTGACGGACGGCGGGAGCGCGACGGTTGCCGCGGGCGACAAGCCGACGCGCGTACTGCTGGCGGCCGGCCGGCCGCTCAACGAGCCGATCGCCAAATACGGCCCGTTCGTCATGAACACCGAGGCCGAACTGATGCAGGCCGTGGCCGATTATCAGGCCGGACGGTTCTAGGAAATTCCCGGCGCGGCGAACGCGGCGCCGGATTTTCTATGCCGCCGGGGCGTCGGTGGCGGTGGTGTCGTAATCGGCCGGGACGCACATTTCCAGCACCGTATAATCGGCGGAAAACGCCGGCACATTATGGCGCATGCCGGCGCGAAGACACATGGCGTCGCCCGCCTGCATGCGGCGTTCGCCCTTACCTTCGACCTGCAGGTCGGCCCAGCCGGTGAGCACGACGAACAATTGGCTCATCGTGTGCGTATGCCAGCCGGTGCCGCCCGGCATCGGCTCGAGCGACTTGACCACGTGAATATGGATGCGCCGGCCGGTCGGTTGCGCGGTACCCAGATCGCGATAGGCGAAGTAACGACGCGGGCCCGCGCCGACGACGAAATCGTCCGGCCGTTGCGGCAGGAACAGCGGTTTGCGGGCAGGCGCCTGGGCCGGGCGGTCGTCGCGCGCGGACGCGGTGATTTCGATCGCGGCGAAATCGTCGGTCCAGTTCCGCCAGGCCCGCGACGCACCCGACGGCAAGACCGCGACGCCGCCGGTTTCGAGACTTTGTGTGGCGCCCGCATCGTCGTTCAGATCGAGCCGGCCGGCCAGGACATAGAGGAACGCAAACCCGGCGTCGGTGCTTTGCCACACGGCTTGCCGGGCCGGGCCGATCGCGCGCACATGCCGCGCCGCCATGGCGCCGCGGCTGGCCGTGTGCAAGCCGAGATCACGCGCTGCCAGCCCGTTGCCGAGCGGGCGGAACGGCGCGTGGGCGCCGGCAAAGGCATAATCGATGAGCAGAGGCCGTTCGACCGACCAACCGGAAATCCAATCCTGAAACTGCGCTGTCTGTGTCTGCATGACGGAGACTCCGTAACGCGGTCGGCAAATATACGCCGGTCGGGGCGCGCCGCCGCAACGCTGATTTGGCGTCCGAATTGTGCCGGCGGGTGCTTTTTGGGTTCTCCCCGCGCCGGACACTCTTGTATCGTCGGCACGGCGGGGATCGGATCATGCAGACGTATCTGGTGGTATTTTTGGGCGCCGGCTTGGGCGGCGCGTTGCGCCACGGCGTCAACCTGGCGTCGGCGCATCTGTGGGGCACGGCGTTTCCGTTCGGTACGCTGGCGGTCAACGTGATCGGCGGCATTGCCATGGGCGCCATCGGCGGTTACTTCGCCTTCTTCGGCGACGCGAGCCAGCATTGGCGCCTATTCCTGACCACCGGCGTGCTCGGCGGATTTACCACCTTTTCGGCGTTTTCGCTCGACGCCGTCCTGCTGTGGCAGCGCGGCGAACTGGGCCTGGCGGCGCTCTACGTCGGGGTGTCCCTGGTGGGCGCGATCGGCGGATTGTTGCTCGGTCTTTGGGCGGTGCGGGCGTTTGCCTGAATCGCATTTTGTCGATAAATTGACAAAATATCGATATTCCGCCAGACTTCGCGTCTGACAACGATAACGCTCGGCTTTCGCGACCGGCCCCACAACCGGCGCCGCCGGGCCAAGGGATGGAACATGAATTCGGGCGATTGGAAAGCGCGCGTCGACGATCTGTATGCGCGCTACGCGGAGACGATCTGCGACGGCCGCATCAAGGAATGGCCGGAGTTTTTCACCGACGTCTGCCTGTACCGCGTGACCCAGCGCAGCAACCACGAGCGCGGCATGCTGCTCGGGCCAATGTTCGCGGAAACCAAGGGCGGACTGGTCGACCGCGTCATCGCGATCGAAAATTCCCTGGTCTACGCGCCGCGTTCGCTTTGCTACGTGATCGGCTCGATCCGCATCGTCGACCGGAGCGACGGCGGCGCGAACACGCGCAGCATGTTCTCCGCCTACCACACGCTGGACAGCGGCGATTCGGAATTGCTGATGGTCGGCCGCAGCTTCGACCGCCTGGTCGCCCAGGGCGACGATCTTAAGTTTGCCGAACGCGTCGTCGTGTTCGACACCGAACGCACGCCCGGCGCGCTGATTTATCCGGTCTGACGACAGGCCTGCCCCGCAGGAAACGCTAAAAAAGAGGATCTCGCGATGGATAGCTCGAACGTCGAACCCGCCGCCGCCCATGCCTGGCCGAGCGCCGATTCCGCGCGCATCCCGCTGTGGGTCTACAGCGACCACGAGAATTACCGGCGCGAGCTGGAGCGCATCTTCTACGGCCCGCACTGGCATTACCTGGGCGTCGAGTGCGAAATCGAGAAGCCGGGCGACTACAAGCGCACGATGATCGGCGAGCGCTCGGTGCTGATGGTGCGCGACAAGGAAGGCAACATCAACGCGCTGCTCAACAGCTGCGCGCACCGCGGCACCGAAGTGTGCCAGAAGGCGTTCGGCAACAACGGGCCGACGCTGCGCTGCCCGTATCACCAGTGGAGCTACGATCTTAAGGGCAACCTGACCGGCGTGCCGTTCCGCAGAGGCGTGAAGGGCCAGGGCGGATTCTCCGAGGATTTCGACCCGGCGCAACTCGGGCTGAAGCGCCTGCGGGTCGAAACGGTGAACGGCGCGGTATTCGCCACGTTCGATCCCGCGGCGCCGACGCTGGCGGAATATCTCGGCCCGGAAATGCTGCCGTATCTGAAGCGCGTGTTCAACGGCCGCAAGCTGCGCGTCGTCGGCTATCAGCGCCAGCGGTTGAAGGGCAACTGGAAGCTGTACATGGAGAACATCAAGGATCCGTATCACGCGACCTTGCTGCACGTGTTCCTGATCAGCTTCGGCATCTACCGCATCGACCAGATCGGCAAGACCACGCAGGACGAAGCCACGGGTGCGCATTGCGTGTTCGCGTCGAGCCGGAACAAGCGCGACGACACCAAGGGCGCCGAGGAAATGGCCTCGCTGAAGGCGGACTACGAACTTAAGGACCCCCGCATGGTGGTGCCGGTGAAGGAATTCCCGGACGACATTTCGATCATGATCCAGACCCTGTTCCCGGACCTGATCGTGCAGCAGCAGACCAACAGCATTCAGCTGCGCTACATCATCCCGCTCGGGCCGGACGCGTTCGAACTCGCCTGGACCTATCTGGGCTATGCCGACGACGACGCCGAAATGCAGCTGCGCCGGCTGCGCCAGGCGAACCTGACCGGCCCGTCGGGCTACGTCTCGATCGACGACAGCGAAGTCATGGAATTCAGCGGCGCCGGTGTCCGGCCCAACCCGGACGGCGTCGCCGTGGTCGAGCTGGACGGGCGCAGCCCGTGGCCGAGCAAGGAGCGCCACATGGTGACCGAATCGGCGATTCGCGGCTTCTATCACCATTACAAGAACGTGATGGGCTACTGACGTGCGGGACGAAAGTCACTCCGCTGCCGCCGTGCGGCCGGCGCAGCCGGACTCGGCGCTGAACGCGGCGTATGAGAATATCCGCGCCGACCTGCTGGCCGGCGAGTACGAACCGGGCGCCAAGCTGCGCATCGAGGAGTTGTGCGCGCGCTACGGCTTCGGCGCCAGCCCGATCCGCGAGGCGCTGTCGCGCATTTCGGCCAGCGGTCTGATCGTCGCCCTGCCGCAGCGCGGCTATCGCGTGGCCGCGCTCTCGCGCGACGAGTATCGCGAGCTGGTGGATCTGCGGTTGACGCTGGAGCCCGACGCCTTGGCGCGCTCGATCGCCAACGCCGACATCGATTGGGAAGCGCGCGTTGTGGCCGCGTTCCGCCGCCTGACCCACATGCAGCGCGGCCTCGCGGAAAAGCGGCGCGAGGCGTTCCGCGATTGGGCGCGCGAGGATCGCGGCTTTCATACCGCGCTGCTGTCGAATTGCGGTTCGGACTGGCTGCTGCGCCTGTGCGGCGTGGTGTACGACCAGGTCGCGCGCTACCACCGCGAGCGGATTCTGGACGGCGCGGCGCCGGTGCGGCAGACCGAGAACGAGCATAAGGACCTGCTCGACGCCGCGTTGGCGCGCGACGCGAAAACCGCAACCGACTTGTTGCGCGCGCACATCCGCAACGTGGCAGCGCGCATCGAAAGCGCGTTGGAGCGCTGAGCCCGCCGATCAATTCTCGCGGATGCGATAACTGAGCTTCTCGGCGATGTACTCGCGATTGGCGATCTGATCCGGCAACTGGCCGGCCAGCACCGCGCGCACGTCCTCGTAAACCTCGATGCGCTTGCGGTAGTATTGATGATTGGCATCGGCCAGCGCGGTTTCGTCGACCGTGCGGCAATCGATCAGCGTGATCTTGTGCGGCAGGCTGGTCAAGGTGCGCGGGCCGGTGCTGCCGAGCCGATCGGGATTGCCCTTGGTGACGTCGCTGATCGTCAACGCCCGATCGGTCGCCGAATAATACACGTGCACGGCGGCGCCCATTTCCGGCAGGCGGCTGAGCTTGTGGTCGAGTTCGAACGTGTCGTTGTCCTCGTCGGCCGCCATCATGAAGATATTCTCGAACACGCGCGGCAGGCTGGCGCCGCCGCGTTCCTTTATCACCGCCTGGACGGCCTGGCGCAGCACATAGTTGCCCATGCTGTGCGCGACCAGATGAATCTGCCGCCAGCAGAATTTCTTCGGGCCGATATCGCGGAAATAATCGAGCGCCTTCAGGAACAGCCGGCTGAGCGCAATCCCGGACATCTTGGCGTCGTCGCGGTCGCTGTAATAGGACAGCAGCGGAATCATCGTGCCATCGGCCGGCCACGAGAACACCACGACTTTCATCGGGCGTTCGTCGGTGCCGTAATTGTGCGCGATCTGCGCCGCGCGCAGCAGCGAGGTTTCGAAATCGCACGAAAACCCGTGAATGAAGACGATGAGATCGGTTGCCTCGTCCTTCATGTCGGTGCGCAGCTCGTCGAACACGGTGCGGCTGCCGAGCACCTGCTTGCTTTTGGGTTCGTCGGCCGCGGGAATGTATTCGGGCGCCAGGCGCACCTTGAGCAGTTCGAAATCGCCGTCCGGCGCGGCCGGCGCCCGCACCTCGGCCCAGCCGAAACGGAGATAATGCGGGCCTTTTTCGTGGAAGCCGCCGCCGAAGACGGGCGATTTGGCGGGGCCCTGCTGGTCGCGGTTGGTGGCGAAATAGACGGTGATGGTCATGGCGGGCTCCTTTCTGGCGCGGGCGGGCGCCCGCGTGTTTCGCCGGGTTTGACCCCCGACGGCGGTTCCGGGATATACTGACGGCACCGAAACGGTTCGGCCCCTGGCGCCGGACGGCATGGTTCGTGCCGATTCCGCGCCCGCAACGAAAAAGGGCCGATGGCAACTTTTGGGGAGGACAACGTGAGCAATAGGACGATTTTTGCTGCGCTGATTTCGACCGGGCTGATCGCCGCGGCACCCGCGTTCGCACAAGATACGATCAAGATCCCGAACATCATCGAGCTGTCCGGCGCGGGCGCCACGGTCGGCAACAACTGGAAAAACGGCTCGAGCCTGGCGGTTGACGAGATCAACGCCAAGGGCGGCATTCTGGGCAAGAAGATCGTGCTCGAATTTGTCGACACAGGGTCGGACCCGGGCAAGGCGCGCGCCGCCATTCAACGCGCGCTGGACGCCAAACCGATCGCGATTTTCGGCCCGATCTATTCAGGTTCGGTTAACGCCACGCTCAAGCTGACCAACGACGCCAAGGTGCCGCAGATCATCGGCGGCGAGGCGGAGAACCTGACGTCGCAGGGCTCGAAGTATATTTTCCGCACTTCGTTCGGTCAGAACGTCTCGATGCCGAAGATCGCCAATTACTTGCGCGATCAAGTGAAAGTGAAATCGCTGGCGATCGTTTACGTGAACAACGATTTCGGCAAGGGCGGGCGGAATGCGATCATCAAGGAACTGCAAAGCCGCGGCATCACCGTGGCGGCGGATATTTCCACCGAAAGCGGTCAGGCGGATTTCGCGGCCGACGTGATCAAGCTGAAGGGTTCGAACGCCGACGCCGTGTTCGTCTACCTGAACGAAGAGGAAAGCGCGCGCTTTCTGCGCGAGGCCAAAAAGCAGGGCCTGAATAAGCTTTTGATCGGCGAGACGACGCTGCTGGGCCAGAAGGTCGTCGACCTGGCCGGCGATGCGGCCAACGGGGTGCGCGGCCATGTCGGCCTGACCGTCGATGCGCCGATCCCGGCGATGCAGGAATTCGGCAAGAAGTTCCAGGCCAAATTCAACTACAAGCCGGACCATAACGGCGTGAAGGGCTACATTGCGCCCTACATGATCAAGGCCGCGGCCGAAAAGGCCGGCAAGCTGGACGCCGTGGCGATCGCCGCGGCGCTGCACGGGTTGACGATTTCGCCCGACAAGGAACCCGGCATCCTGATCGAAGCCACCTGGGACGATACCGGCGAGATCGACCGCATCAGCTTCCTGGCCGAAGTGAAGGACGGCAAGCAGGTCATCACGCAGACCTTGCCGAAACTGAAGAAGTAACGCGCGGATGCCGGATGCGTCGCGGCGCCGAAATCGCCGCGACGCCTTCCCGCGATGACGGATTTTTTCCAGCTGCTGATTGCCGGCCTGGCCACGGGCGCCATTTACGCGCTGGCGGCGATCGGCTTCACCTTGCTGTGGCAAACCTCGCAGACGATCAATTTCGCGCAGGGCGAATTCGTCATGCTGCCGGCGTTCTTCGCGCTGGTTGCGATGAAGCTGTTCGGCCTGCCGTTCTCGCTTGCCATCCTGTTCGCGATCGCCATGTCGATGTTCGTGCTCGGCTTGGTGTTCAAGAAGCTGATCGTCGATCCGCTCATTAAACAAGGCGTGCTGCCGCTGGTGATTTCGACCATCGCCGTGGGAATCCTTCTAAAGGACGGCGTGAAGGAATTTTACAGCGCCGAGGCGCAACCGTTCCCGACCGTCCTGCCCGACCGGCTGTTCGATCTGTTCGGCGTGAAGATCTCGCTCGCACAGCTGGGCGTGCTCGTTTTCGCGCTGGCGGCGATCGCGGCGCTGCAGTGGTTTCTGGGCGGCACGCGCACCGGACGCCAGATGCAGGCCACCGCGCAGAACCCGACGGTAGCGCGCATCCTGGGCGTGCCGGTCGAGCGCATGGTGCTGTACGCGTTCCTGATCAACGCGGCGCTGGCCGCGATCGCCTCGATCCTGATCTCGCCGATCTACCTGGTCAAATTCACCAACGGCGAAACGCTCGGGCTGCTGGCCTTCGTGGCGGCGATCGTCGGCGGCTTCAATCAGGTGCGCGGCGCCATCGCCGGCGGCCTGCTGGTCGGCGTGATCGACAATATGGCGGCGGCGTACGTGTCCGCGTCGTACCGCCTCGCCGTACCGCTGGCGCTGCTGGTGCTCATTATTCTATTCCGGCCGCAAGGCCTGCTCGGCCGCAAATACGAGCGATCGGTATGAACCGCGCCGCGATCTCTGCGCTATTGATCGCCGGCGCGCTGATTCTCGTTCTGGCGCCGCTCGGGCTGCAGCGCTACGGGATCTATATCCTGAGCCTGTGGCTGGTCACCGCCGTGGCGGCGCAAGGCGTCAACCTGATCGTCGGCTATGCCGGACAGGAAACCCTCGCGCAGGCGGCGTTCCTCGGCATCGGCGCCTATACCACGGCATTGCTGACCAAGGCCGGCGTGCCGTACGGGTTCGCGTTCCTGGCCTCGGGCGCGTTCGCGCTCGCGGTCGGATTCCTGATCGGCTTCCCGGCGCTGCGCGTGCAGAAGCATTATCTCGCCTTCGTGACCTTGGCGTTCACCGTCGTGGTCTGGCTGTTCATCCGCAACGAGGAATGGCTGACCGGCGGCGTGATGGGCATCCAGGACGTGCGCCGGCCGAGCCTGTTCGGCGCGCCATTGAAGACCGCCATTCATTATTACTGGTTCGTGCTCGCGGTCAGCGCGCTGTTGACCTTCGCCATGTGGTGGCTGGTGCGCTCGCCCTGGGGCCGCGCGTTCACCGCCCTGCGCGAAAACCCGATCCGCGCCGAAAGCCTGGGCATCGGCGTGCGCCGCTATACGCTGATCGCGTTCGCGATCGGCTCGGCGTACGGAGGATTTGCCGGCGCCTTGTATGCGCCGCTGGTCGAGTTCATCGACCCGGCGCCGTTCTCGCTCGGCCCGTCGCTGTTGTTCCTGCTGATGGTCGTGATCGGCGGCTCGGGCTCGTTCATAGGGCCGTTCATCGGCGCGGGCGTGGCGGTCTTGCTGCCCGAATGGCTGCGCTTTGCCGAAAGCTATTATTTGCTGATCTACGCGCTGCTCGTCATCGTGATGATGGCGTTCTGCCCCTCGGGCATCGTCGGGCTTGTCGAGCGCATCGCCGGCGCCCTGCGCGGACCGCGCACGACGACGGGAACGACGCCATGAGCGAAGTTCTCAAAGTGCGCGAACTGAAGAAAAGCTTCGGCGGCGTGCGCGCCGTGGACGGCGTGTCGTTCGAAGTGCGCCGGGGCGAGATTCTCGGCCTGATCGGGCCCAACGGATCGGGCAAATCGACGCTGTTCAATTGCATCCTCGGCCAGCTGGAGCCGAACGCGGGCGAGGTGACCATCGGCGGCGCACGCGTGACCGGCCTGCGCGCTTCGGAACTGAGCCGCCGCGGCGTCGGCCGCACGTTCCAATTGTTGCAGGTGTTCCCGCAACTGACCGTGCGCGAAAACCTGATTCTGGCCGGGCAGGAGCTGCGCGGCTCGATGCTGAGCCGCCTGTTCGGCCCGCGCGACGTGGGGCTGACCGCCGAAGCCGACCGCATGATCGAGTTTTTCCGCCTGGGCCATCTGGCGGAAACCAGGGCCGGCGGATTGAGCTATGGCCAGCAGAAGCTGCTCGATGTCGCCATGGCGTTCATGGCCGGGCCGAAACTGGTGTTGTTGGACGAGCCGGCCGGCGGCGTGAACCTGACCATGCTGGCCGACTTACGCGAACGGCTCCAGACCATCAATGCCGAAACCGGCGCCACCTTCGTGATCATCGAGCACAATATGGAATTCGTCATGGCGCTGTGCTCGCGCATTCTGGTGCTGGCCGAAGGCAGAATCATCGCCGAGGGCACGCCCGACCAGGTGCGCCGCGACCCGAAAGTGATCGAGGCGTATCTTGGCCACTGACGATACGATCCTGAAACTCGACGGCATCGTCGCCGGCTACGGCAAGATGACGATTTTAAATGGCACCTCGGCGCGCATCCGCCGGGGCGCCTTGACCACCGTGATCGGCCCCAACGGCGCCGGCAAATCGACCCTGTTCAAGGCCGTGTTCGGGCTGCTGCCGGTGCGCGAGGGTTCGATTGCGCTCGACGGCATGGCGACCGACAAATTCACGCCGCGCCAGATGCTGGATGCGGGCGTCTGCTACATCCCGCAGGGGCGCAACCTGTTTCCCGAATTGTCGGTGAAGCACAATCTGGAGCTCGGCGGCGTCGCGCTCGGCAAGGGTGTCGCATTGGAGGCGCGCGTCGACGCGATCATGGACCGCTTCCCGATGCTGCGCGAGAAGGCCAAGGCGCAGGCTTCGACGTTGTCTGGCGGCCAGCAGAAATTGCTCGAAGTGGCGCGCGGCCTCCTGCTCGATCCCAAGCTCATGCTGATCGACGAGCCGTCGATCGGGCTTTCGCCGCTGATGATCCAGGAAGTATTCTCGATCCTCAAGCACCTGCGCGCCAAGGGCGTCACCATTCTGCTGATCGAACAGAATGCTAAGCAGGCTTTGGAGCTGTCGGATTTTGGACTCGTGCTCGAACAGGGCCAGACCCGCATCGAAGACACCGCCGCGAACATCCTGGCCGATCCGCGCATCGGCCAGCTGTTCCTGGGCGGCGGCCTGAAACCGGCGGCGTAAGACATGACCGCGCCCAAGATCGCCGCGCGTGCCCTGGTCGGCCTGATCGGCGCCAATATCCAGAGTTCGATTTCGCCGCTGCTGCACGAGGACGCGTTCGCCGCGCTCGGCGTTCGCGGCCACTACCATCTGATGGATCTGGACTTGCTGCCCGGGCGCAGCTTGCGGGAACTCTTGGACGCGGCCCGAGCGGCCGGCTTTGCCGGCGTCAACGTGACCTATCCGTGCAAGGAAGCGGTCATTCCGCTGCTCGATGCGGTGAGCGACGAGGCGCGCCAGATCGGCGCGGTCAACACCGTGACCATCGATCGCGAGCGCCGCACCCACGGCTACAACACCGACCGCATCGGCTTCCGTCGCAGCTTCGAGGACGGGCTCGGCCGCGCCGCGATCGCCGGCAAGACGGCGATCCTGATCGGCGCCGGCGGGGCCGGGCGGGCGGTGGCGTTCGCCTTGTTCGATCTGGGCGCCGCGCGTGTGCGCATCCGCGATATCGACACCGCGCGGGCGCACGCGCTGGCGCACGACTTGAATATGCATTTCGGTACAGGACGTGCCGAGGCGATCGACGACGTGACGCGCGCGCTGCCCGACGCCGCCGGCATCGTCAACGCAACGCCCGTCGGCATGCAGGGCATCGCCGGCCTGCCGGCGCCGACGGACGGCATCGGCGCACAACATTGGGCGGCCGATGTGATCTACACACCGCTGGAAACGGCGTTCATCGCGCGCGCCGCCGCGCAAGGCGCGCGCACATTGACCGGCGGCGGCATGTGCGTGCACCAGGCGGTCGAGTCGTTCCGGCTGTTCAGCGGGGCGATGCCGGATGTGGCGCGGATGAAGCGCGTGTTCGAGGCGGCGATCACGGCGCGGGGTTAACGGCCGAGCCGCCTAAGCGCCGCCCACGACTTCCTCCATCCACACCTTGAACCCGACCAGTGTGTTCGGCCCGAACGTGTGCGTGAGCGGCACGTCGGCGGCATCGCGCCCGCGCGCGATCAGCACGCGGCCGCGGCGTGGTGCGTTGTTGCGTGGATCGAACACGTGCCATTGGCCACCCAGATAGACTTCGATCCACGCCGCGAAATCCTGCGGCTCGTACGGCGGCGGCAGGCCGATATCGCTGATGTAGCCGGTGCAATAGCGCGCAGGAATGTTCAGGCAACGGCACAGCGCGATCGCCAGATGCGCGTAATCGCGGCAAACGCCGAGCTTTTCGCTGTAAGCTTCGTGCGCAGTTCGCGTAGCGCGCGAATGCTGGTAGCCGAATGTCAGGCGTCCGTGCACGTAATCGCAGACCGCCTGCACACGCGCCCAGCCCAGCGGCGTATTGCCAAAAAGGCGCCAGGCGTCCTCGGTCAGCCGGTCGGTTTCGCAATAGCGACTACCGAGCAGAAATTGAATCGTATCGTCGGGCAGATCCTGCACCTGATGCTGGATCGCATCGAACGCCACGGGATCGGTATTGCCGTCGACCCGGACGATTCCGTCCGTGCGCATGACCAGTTTGCCCGGCGGCGCCACGAGCCGCGTGCAATCGTTGCCGAACGCGTCGCGGTAGGTGTGCAGCGGCACGTTGGGCGCTGTGGTCAGATTGTCCCGCCGTTCGAGATCGGCCGCGCGCGACGGATGCACGTTGAGCGTCGCGATCATCGGCGTGGGGTTGAGGAATTCGTAGCTGAGTTCACAGCCCAGTCGGATACGCATCGGTGTTGTTCCTTGAACCCCCATATTCAGCATTAGTCCGATTCGAACCGCATCGAGCCGTGGCGACGGGTACGTGAGAACGCCAGCCGACGACGCCCGCGGCAGGCGCGGTGAGACGCCAGTAAAATCGCGCGGCCGCCCGAAGGTTCCCCGAACGAGCGAAGCGGCGGCGAAATGACCGCACACATCCGCACTGGCAAACCAACGACCGCAACGACTGTCACCGCCCCGGCTGCGCCCGCACACGCACGCCGTCGGCGATGCGTTCGCTCGGATAAGCGATGACCTGCTGGCCGGGCGAGAGCCCGCCGGTGATCTCGATCTCGCTGCTGCTCCGGCGGCCGGTCGCGATCCGGCGCAGGCGCGCGCGGCCGTCTTCGATGACATAGACGGCGTCCTGCCCGGCCAGCCGGAACACGGCACCGATCGGCAGCTTCAATGCGTCCGGACGGCGGTAGACTTCGATCGCGGCATCGACACGGTAGCCGTCGCCGAGCGCCTGCCACTGCTCAGGCGGCGAGGCGATGTCGATCACGACGCGCACGCGCTGCTCCTCGATGCCAAGCGCGGAGACTTTCGTGAACGCGCCGGGCTCGACCAGGCGCACCTGGCCGAGCAGCACGGCACCGCCCCAGCCGGTCAGTTCGACCGGCGCGCCTGCCGCGATCGGCACCGCCTCCGAACTCAGTACCTCGGCCACGATCTCGAGCGCGCGCGGATCGCCGATCTCCAACAGCGCCGCGCCGATCGCAACCGTCGCCTCGCTTTCCTGAACCACGCGCAGCACGCGCCCGGCGGCCGGCGATTTCACCTGCCACGGCTCGAGCTCTTCGCCCGAATCCGGGCGCATGGCGCGCGCCAGCGCTGCCTTCGCGACGGCCAGTTGATGCTCGGCGGCGTGCAGCGACGCCTGTGCCAGATCGACATCGCGCTGGCGCAGGCGATGTTCGAGCTCCGCCGTCTCCAACGCCACTTTCGTGATCGTGCCGCTGCGCATCAACGCCTGCGCGCGATCGAGATCGGCCTTCGCCTTGTCGAGCGAGGCCTGTGTGCGCTTGATGCCGACGTTCGCGGCGTCGCGCTCGGCCTCGGCGGCGCCGACGCGTTCGCGCAGCGTCGCCAGCGTGCGTGCATCGATCAGCGCCGGCGGGCCGGGCAGGATGACGGCGACCGTATCGCCGGCGGCGACCGCATCGCCGACGCGCAAGCGGATGCGCTGCAAGGCGCCAGCGAGCGGCGCAGAAATGGTAAACCGGTCGCGCACGCGGGTCTTGCCGTCCTCTTCGACGGTCTGGCGAAACAGGCCCTTGCTCACCGTGGCCACGTCGACCGCGACCGGCGACGGCACCAGCAGCCAGCCGATAACCGCGAGTACGCCAACGACGACCAGGCCAAGGACGATGGTTCGGGCGGAGAGCGTGCGCATCAGTCCCGCGTCTTCAGCACGGCCACCAGATCCAGTTGCCGGATGCGGCGAGTGACGACGACGGCGCTTGCCGCACCGGCGACGGCGATGACGAGGCCGGCCAACGCGTAGGTTGACGCTTCGATGACCGGCGGAATCCAGAAACTTTCGCTTTGAGCGCCCGAGACGATCGCGACCACCAGCCAATAGGCAAGCACGAGACCGGCAGGAATGGCGATTACGAGCGATACCCCGAGTTCGGCAAAGAACATCAAGCTGACCTCCGTGCGGGTAAATCCTAGCACACGCAGCGTCGCCAGTTCCCAGCCGCGTTCGGCCAGGCCGATGCGGGCGTTATTGTAGACGACGCCGATGGTAATTGCGGCGGCAAACGCGGTGAGAATCAGGCTGAAGGTGACGATGAGGCTCATCGCGGTCTCCATGAACGCCTTCATCGCCTCGCGCTTGATCGTGACGGCGGCGATCTTGGGCATCGATTTGAGCCGGGCGTAAAGCGCGTCGCTTTGCGCCGGATCGACCAGCAGCGCGGCGCCCGACAGGCTCGGCCCCTCGCCCAGCAGCCGCAGCAGCGCGATATTTTCCATGCGCGCCGCGACGCCGAGAATATCCCGCGTGGTCCCGGTGACGATCAGTTCGCGCACCGGCCGCGTGCCCTCGCGGATCTCGATCGTCACGCGATCGCCGGGCTTGACCGCCAGTTTGGCCGCCAGCCGGTCGGTCAGGAACAGCCCGCCTTGCGTGACCTCGATCGGATTGAGGTTGACGTCCAGCGGCCGGCGCAGTCGCGCCTCGGCGCCGATGCCCTCGATCGCGGTTCGGTGGCTGCGTGTGCCGGCGCGCAGCGTGGCGGATGCAGCACGGATGCCTTCGACCTCGCGCACGCCCGGCAGCCGCGCAAGCTCGCGCAGCACGCTCGGGTTCAGCGGATCGACGAACGCGACCAGCACGTTGGCCCGTTCCGCACGGCTGAACTGCAGATCGACCATGAAATCGATCGCGTCCGACCAGAAGAACGCGATCACCACCAGCGGCACAGACAGGGCGATGGCGCCGGCGCCGAGCGCGAAACGCCACGGCCGGCCAATCAGCGAACGCATGACGAAGGCGAAACGCGCCGGCAGCGGGCGCGTCAGCCCCGCGCGTTCCGCCCAGGTGAGACTAAAGCGCGCCGGCGCCGGCGGCCGCATCGCCTCGGCCGGCGCCATGCGCAGAATCCGGCGCAGCGCACCCGCGGCGCCGAGCAGCCCGGCGCCGATGCTTGCGGCGCCGGCAGCGGCGGCGATCCAGATTTCGAACCGGAAGCGCAGATCGGGAAAGCGGAAGTACGGCTGATAGCTGTCGGTCATCACGCGGCCGAATGCGATGCCGAGCACCACGCCGACCGCGACGCCGGCCATCACCACGATCAGCGCGAAGCCGAAATAATGCCCGGCGATGCGGGAATCGGGATAGCCGAGCGCCTTGAGCCCGGCGATCTGCTCGCGTTGCGCGCCGATCATGCGACCGAGCACAATGTTGATGAGGAACGCGGCGACGCCCAGGAAGATCACCGGAATCGTCGTCGCCATGACGCCCTGCTCGGCGATTTCGTCGCCGACGAAACGGTTCGACGTCTGCTCGTCGCGTCCGTACGCGCCGATGCCGCCATAGGGTGCGAGGATCAGATCGATGGCTCGGATCGCGGCCGGCAGCGAGGCGCCGGGGGCCAGGCGCACAACCACATCGTTGAACGCACCGTCCATGTCGAACGCGGCTTCGAGCGCGCGCCTGCCCATCCAGAACACGCCGAAGCGCCGGTCGTCCGGCAGCGCCGCGCTGCTCGGCGTGGCGTAGATATATTCCGGCGAGATGGCGATGCCGACGATCTGCAGACTCTGCCGCCTGCCGTTCAGCAGCGCACTGAAGCGATAGCCGATGCCGACGTTGCGCGCCCGGGCGAAGCCTTCGCCGACGATCACCTCGTCGGTACGCGACGGATCGGGCAGGCGGCCCAGGCGCAGCGTCAGGCGGTTGATCGATGGCACGCCGACCATCGGCAGGGAAATCAATCGTCCGACAACCGGCGCCGGCTCGCCCGGAATGTCGAGCGTCGCATTGAACACCAGGCGCGTCTCCAGGCCGGCCACGCCATCGATGCGAACCAGGCGCGAAACCAGCGATTCGGGCGCGCGTTTGAGCGTGGCAAACAGCTGGGCGAAATGCGTCTGCGCATAAAACTCGTCGCGCGCCGCAATCAACGTGCGATAGGTGCCAAGGGCAGCGATCAGCGCCGCGACGCCGCACGCGACCACGATGGCGATGGTGACGGTCTGTCCGCGCATGCGGCCGAGCTCGCGCACCAGCTTGCGGTTCAGCGCCCTCACCAGACCAGCTCCGCTGCCGTGATCTTGTGCGCATTCCGCTCGACCGAGGCGATGCGCCCGCCGGCCAAGCGCAGCACGCGATCGGCCAGGCCGGCAATCGCCGCATTGTGGGTAATGATAATGGCGGTGGTGGCAAGGTCGCGGTTCGCGCGCGCGATGGCGTCCAGCACCAGCTTGCCGGTTTCGACGTCGAGCGCGCCGGTCGGCTCGTCGCACAGCAGCACGTCCGGGCGCTTGGCGATGGCGCGGGCGATGGCGATGCGCTGCTGCTCGCCGCCGGACAACTGCGCCGGGAAATGCTCCGCGCGGTCGGCGAGGCCGACCAGGCGCAGTGCCTCCAGCGGATCCATCGGATTGGCTGCGATGTCGGTTACCAGCTGGACATTCTCGCGCGCGGTCAGGCTCGGAATCAGATTGTAGAACTGGAACACGAAGCCGACATGCTCGCGCCGATAGCGCGTCAATTCGGCGTCGCCGGCGCCGACCAGATCGTGATCGCGCCACGCGGCGGTACCGGATGTCGGACTGTCGAGCCCGCCGAGAATGTTCATCAGCGTCGACTTGCCCGAGCCCGACGGGCCGAGCATGACGACGAATTCGCCCGGATAGACGTCGAGATCGACGTCGCGCAGCGCCGGCACGTCGACCTCGCCCATCCGGTAGATCTTGCTGAGGCCGCGGGCGCGAAAGACCGGCTGCGCGTCCATGTTTCACCAGAGTTCGGAATGCAGCGTTCGTGTCGGCAAATAGTATAATGGACGCGCTTGCCCGCCGTCATCCGCCGGGAGCGTCAGCCGCTCGACCCGGCCACGGTGTTTGCTCCGGCGCCGCTCGAATCGATCCCGTCTCGATCCAGCCGGCCGTCGCGCAACTGGAAAATCCTGTCGAAACGATCGAAAATCTTCTCATCGTGCGTGACGGCGATAATCGCGGCGTCCTGCTCGACGGCGAGCTTGCGCATCAGATCCATGACGATCTGCGCGCGCTTCGAATCGAGAGCGGCCGTCGGTTCGTCGGCGAGAATGATGCGCGGTCGGTTGGCCAGTGCGCGGGCAATCGCTACGCGCTGCGCTTCGCCGCCGGACAGCTTGGCCGGCATGGCGTTCTTGCGATGCCCCACTTCGAGATATTCGAGAAGTTCGATCGCACGCTTGCGCGCGCTGGTCATATCTGCGCCCGCAAGCTGAAGCACGATCGCCACATTGTCCGTGGCGTCGAGAAACGGCAGCAGGTTGTGGAACTGGAAGATGAAGCCGATCTTATCGAGCCGCAAGCGGCGAAGGTTGCTGCGCAGCCAGCGCCCGTCCCGAAGCACCACTTCGCCATCGAGTTCCATCGAACCCGACGAAGGATCGAGAATGCAGCCGATGACGTTGAGCAGCGTCGTTTTGCCGGAGCCGGAGGGTCCGAGCAAAGCTATGACTTGCCGGGGAAACACCTCCAGCGAGACGTCCCTGAGTGCATCGACGCGCGTCTCGCCGTCGCCGAAATGCTTGGAGATCCGTTCGAGCCTGACGAGCGGCCGGTGCGCGGCGGCGTTTGGCAAATCAGCCTCCGAGCGCGGTTGCCGGATCGACTTTGAGCGCCGCGCGCACACCAAGGCCGCTGGACACCAGGCACACCGCGAACACGATCAATCCCAGGAGCAAGACGTTGTCAGGTTCGAGCACGACGCGGCGCGGAAACTTGTCCTTGATATTGAAGATCAACGCGGCGCCGATCGAGAAGCCGATGAAGCCGAGCGCCAAGGCCTGTTGCACGATCATACCGATGATGGTCCGGTCGGACGCGCCGATGAGCTTTAAGGTCGCGATCTGCCTCAGCTTCTCCATCGTCATTGTGTAGATGATGAGCGCAATGATGACGGCGGAGACCGCCAGCAGCAGCGAGGTGAAAAGTCCGATCTGGCGCCGCGCACGATCGACGAGGGATCTAGTAAGAATCTGCTCCTGCTCCGCCTGCGTGATCGCGCCGAGATGCTTCCAGCGTCGTACCGTTTCAGCTATCGCGTCGGCGGAGGCGTTTGGCTGAAGGCGCGCCAGCACGGCGTTCACCGTGTCGCGGCCCGCGCCGTCGACGCCCCGCGCAAGCAACACCCGAGCGGCGGGCGGCGCCAGATCGAATTGCAGTTTCTGCGCGTCGGACAACGTGACGTAAATCACCGGGTCGCCGGCGGTATTGAACTGATGCTGCGTAAGCCCAACGACCGTAAACGTGCTTCGGCCAAGCGTGAACCGATCGCCGAGCTCGAAGCCGGCGGTGCGATCGGCGACCATCTCGTAATGGCTGCGGCCGATGCTGCGCCCTTCAATGACTTCCGGCGGACCGCCCGGTCGCGACGGTTCAAAGCCGATCACATAGAGCCGCAGTTTTGCGCCGCGATGCTGCGCTTCGACGGTCTGATAGGTGATGCTCCCTGCGGCGGCCACGCCGGCGATGCGCGCCACGGCCTCGCGCGTGTCGCCCGGGATGCGCGACGCTTCGGCAAACGGTCCGCGCGTGTTGGCTTCCACGATCCAGACATCGACGGCCGGAGAACGCGCGACGGTCAGGGCTTCTACGACAAGGCCGCGATAGATGCCGATCATCGCCAGAACGACGCCGAGCAAAAGCCCGAGCCCCAGACAGGTCAACACGAACCTGCCGAGACCGTGCCGAATGTCGCGATAGGCAAGATTCACGGTTTGCCTGCTTCGATCATCCGAACCGAGCGGCCTTCGCGAAAGCCGCTTTCTATGCGCGTGACGACGCGCGCGCCCTCGGGCAACCCGCCCACGATCTCCAGTTTCGAGTCTTCCGTGCGATGCCGGATTTTGACGATTCGCCGCTGCAAGCGGCCGGCCTCGACTGTCCAGACCCGGCCTTCGCGGCCGTCGTACCCGTGCACCGCGGCTTCCGGGACGAACAAGGCCTTATCGAGCCGCGCCACCGTGATCCAAAACTCCGCCTGTTCGCCGAGATACACGCGCGGCGGCGGATTGTCCCCCTTGATGTAGATTCGCCGCTCCTCGGTGACGCGGTCGCTCTCCAGGCCGATGCGAACCACCCGTCCCGTGAACGCGTCTTGCGGGCGCGAGCGAAGACGGGCATCCACGCGCTGGCCTTCCTGAATGAAACCGGCACGCGCTTCGTCGATGTAAGCAAGGCCCCAAATCGTGTCGGGCGCGATGAGCGTAAATATCGGATCGCCTGCCTTGATGACCGCGCCGAGCTCCTTATGGCGCTCGATGATCAACGCATCGAACGGTGCAATGAGCGTCCGGTGGCGCAGCAGCGTCTCCTCGAACTGGAGTTGCGCACGCGCATCGGTCAACTGCGCCTTCGCCGTCTCTTTTTCGCTCAGCGCCACAGCGACATCGGCCTTGGCCACGGCCGCGTCCCTGAGCGCCTCCTCGGCGCCCTGCTGGGAGACGACATCTCGGCTGGCAAGGGTTTGCTTGCGTCGGTTGACTGCCTCTTTCTGCGCCAGCACCGCCTGTGTCTTCTCGAGATTGGCTTCGGCTTTCGTGATGTTGGCTTCGGCGATGAGCAAGGCGGCGCGCGCCTTGGCGACTTTGGCTTCCTGTTCGCCGGTGTTGAGGCGCGCCAATATCTGGCCCTTGATCACGTGGTCGCCGTGATCGGCATTGAGTTCGACCAGCGCCGCCCCGACCTCGAAGCCGATCTTCGAGAGGATTCGGGCCTCGACCGTACCCAGACCGAAGACGCGGATCGGCACATTCTCCGTGACGGACGCCACTTGTACGGAAATTGGCCGATTCGCGAAGACGAACATGCCGATGACAATCGCGGCCAGCACGACCGCCGCCGCAAGGGCCGCCTTGACCAAGGGTTTCCTTGCCGTTCGCCTGACCCACGCGCGCGAAGGGGGACTCGCGGCCGTATCGGCCGTTCCCTCGGGCTGGTTTGTCACCTGACTCATCGCCAAAATCCTCCGGCTCCACTGAACGAGGCGGCGAACCGAACCGCCTATTAGAGCGATCAACAAGATCGAGCGGAGCAGTCACGATGCAATTTGACAATTTTCGCCCGGCCGTCGGAGTCGGCGCAAGCTGCGAATCCGCGCGCCGCGTGGCGGCCGACGGAGCGCCGTGCCGGATAACCCGGCCCGGGAGGCTTACGCACCCACGAGCGCGACCCGCCGATAACTCAGCGCTTCGGCCACATGCAAACGCGTCACATTCCCGCCGCCGTCCAGATCGGCCAGCGTGCGCGCGACGCGCAGGACGCGGTGATAGCCGCGCGCGGAGAGTTTGAGCTTTTCGGCGGCCTGGGTCAGCAGCGCGCGGCCGGGCGCATCGGGGGCGGCGACTTTTTCCAGGAGTTCGCCGTCGGCTTCGGCGTTGGTGCGGATGCTGTTGTCCTTGTAGCGCGTACTTTGAATCTCGCGCGCGGCGGCGACGCGTTCGGCGACCATCGCGGAGTTTTCGCGCGGCGGCGGCAAGGATAAATCCGCGGCGCTGACCGCCGGCACGTCGACGTGCAGATCGATTCGGTCGAACAGCGGCCCGGAAATTCTGCTTTGATATTCCTGCGCGCAGCGCGGCGCCTTGCTGCAGGCCAGCGCGGCGTCGTCCAGATGGCCGCAGCGGCATGGGTTCATCGCCGCGATCAGCTGGAAGCGCGCGGGATAGGCGATGTGATGATTGGCGCGCGCAACCGTAATACGTCCGCCTTCGATCGGCTGGCGCAGGCTTTCCA
Organism: Alphaproteobacteria bacterium; assembly: GCA_050186335.1. Taxonomy (GTDB): domain Bacteria; phylum Pseudomonadota; class Alphaproteobacteria; order Bin65; family Bin65; genus JBFWYO01. The sequence goes on from JBFWYO010000018.1 coordinate 49,611, forward strand.
AAGTTTGGCGCGCGAATTCCGGCAGTTCGTCCAGAAATAGAACGCCCTTGTGCGCGAGCGAGACTTCGCCCGGCCGCGCGCGCATGCCGCCGCCGACCAGCGCCGGCAACGAAGCCGAGTGGTGCGGGTCGCGGAACGGTCGCCGTCGCGTCAGCTTGCCATCCATCAACTGGCCGGCGACCGAATGGATCATCGAGACTTCGAGGATTTCGCGCGCATCGAGCGGCGGCAGCAGACCCGGCAGACGTTGCGCCAGCATCGACTTGCCCGAGCCGGGCGGGCCGATCATCAGCAGATTATGCGCGCCGGCGGCCGCCACTTCGAGCGCGCGCTTGGCGCTTTCCTGGCCCTTGATGTCGGCCAGGTCCGGATAGTGTCCGGCATCGGCGGCGATGCCCGGCTTGGGCGGCGTGAGGATCTGCCGTCCCTTGAAATGGTTGATCAGCGCCAACAGACTCGTGGGGGCAAGAATATCCATCTCGCCGGCCCAGGCCGCCTCGCCGCCGGACTTGGCCGGACAGATCAGCCCGCGCCCCTGCGCGTTCGCGCCCACGGCCGCGGGCAGCACGCCGGCCACCGGCGACAGCGCACCGTCCAGCGCCAGTTCGCCGAGCACGACATAATTTTCCAGCGCGTCCGACGGCAGCACGCCCATCGCCACCAGCAGGCCGCAGGCGATCGGCAGGTCGAAATGGCTGCCTTCCTTCGCCACATCGGCAGGGGCCAGGTTGACGGTAATGCGTTTCGGCGGCAGCGCGAGTCCTATGGAGTCGAGCGCCGCGCGCACTCGTTCCCGCGATTCGCCGACTGCCTTGTCCGGCAGGCCGACGATGGTGAACGCCGGCAGGCCGGTGGCGATCTGCACCTGCACGTCGATATCCAGCACATCGATGCCCTGAAACGCGACTGTCTGTACCCGCGCCGTCATCCGCCGAAAATCCCCCTGATCGCCCCTATTCCACTGCAACCACCGATATTGTACGGGACCCGACCTCTTCCGCGTGCCGGAAAATTTCAGGGCCGGCACATGAAAGCGGCGGGGCGCGCGCGGCCAGGCGGGCGAATCGCGACCGGCGCGAGCCGCGGTTGGCCGAAACAATCGGGGCTCTATTTCGGAACGGTTTGACCCGCTGCGACACGGGTCCAGATCTGCGTTTCTCCGAACAGCGGTGCCAGCACATAGGCGCGCACGCGCAAGGTGCCGTCGCCGCCGATCGTCATGCGGGCGCGGTAATCCTCACCGTCGTCGGGGTTATATATCCGACCGTCTTCCCAGGTATGTTCACCGCTGCGACGCAGGCCTTCGAGAATGGTTAGCCCGAGCAGCGGCCGGCCGCGCAGGGCGGGATTCGAATTCTGCACATCCACCAACGGCAGGCCTTGCGCATCGTTCGGCCGCTTGAACCAGATCAGCTTGCCGCACAACCGATCCCCACACGGCACGATCTCGATGCGAATGCGCTGGTTGGCGTGCATCCAGACACCGGCCGGCGTCGGGACTTCGGCGTACACCGACGTTGCGGCCAGCACCGCGACGACGAAACCGACGCAGGAGAAACGCAGTCTCGCCCCGAACATTCCGAACTCCTTACGTACGGTCCTCGAACACGGAATAATCATAGTGCAGAGCGCCCACGCGCCGCCACGGCGGCGCAAATCTAGCCGGCGACGGCGCCGCCATCGATCGGGATCACCGTGCCGGTAATATAGCTGCCGGCGGGCGACGCGAGCAGCAGGGCCAGTCCTTGAATCTCCGTGGGGTCGGCGATCCGGCCCATCGGCACGATCGCTTCAAAAGCCCGGGCCGCCGCCGGATCGTTCAACCGCCCATTGGCGATGTTGGTTCTGAACGGGCCGGGTGCGATGGCGTTGATCGAAACATTGTGGGGTGCGAGTTCCAAGGCGGCTTGGCGCACCAGGTTGACGATGGCGGCCTTGGTGGCGGCGTACGCATAGCCCACCATATCTTCCGCTCTGAGGCCCGCGATCGACGAGGTGACCACGATTCGGCCGCGCTGCTGCCGCTTCATGTGGACGGCAGCCGCCTGGATCGTGGCGAACACGCTGGTCAAATTGATGTGTAGGACATCCTGCCACTTCGCCATGTCGACGGCGGCAAGCTGACCGGCTGCCACACGCAAGCCCTGGCCGGCGCTGATGCCGGCGTTGGCGAACACCGCATCCAGCCGTCCATGCTTTGCCGCCGTGGCGTCGATCGCCTGGCGCAGCGCCGCGAGATCGGCCACGTCGAGCACCAGGCTTTCGACCGATTTGCGCTCGGCGCGCAGCCGGTCCGCCTGTTTGGCCAGCGTGGCGGGATTAACGTCGGTCATCACGACATGCGCGCCGTTGTCGGCCATCACCTCGGCCATCGCAAGCCCCAGGCCGCTCGCGGCGCCGGTGACGAAGGCGACGTTGCCGGCAACATCGAAGAGATCGATCGCTTTCACGGGGACGTTCCTGTCGCTGCTACGGCATTTGCCGGTTCGGCCGGGCGCCATCGCGGGCACCCGGCCGAGGTGAAGTTTCCTTCATCGGCGGCGGCAACTTTGGAGGCTCGCCCGATGGGCCGCCGGCTCAAGCCGGCGGTTTGAACGGCGCCATCTTGCGGGCGATTTCGGCGCGCCAGTCGCTGTAAGGACGGAAGCCTTCCGAGCGGCGGCACATGTCCTCGGTGGTGCGCAAGATCTCGTCGTCGTTGGACTCGAGATCGAGCGGCTCGAAGAACGGCTGCTTGATGTACCAGGGCGAGTCGACGAAGCATTCGATCATGTTGCCGTCGGGATCGGGGAAATAGATGCTCCAGGCCAAGCCGTGATTGCCCGGCATGATTTTCTCGATCTTCTCCGCCTTGATGCGGGCATGCAGCAGCTTGAGATCGGCCAGGCTGCCCATCTGGAACGACACCTGGTTGATGCACGGACCGAAATCGCGGTTGGCCGTGTTCTCCGGCAGCTTGGCCGGGCGGCCGGTGGCGAGCACGATCTGGTGATGGTCGCCCGGGCTGCGGCTCAGGAAGATGAGCTGCATGCCGAGCGCTTCGCCGCGGTCGGTCACGGTGAAGCCGAGTACGCGGGTGTAGAAATCCTCCGAGCGCGCAAGGTCGCTCACGCTCATGCCGAAATGGCTGAAGCGCAAATTGGGCGCTGCGGTCTTGGTTTGCACGTTCATGGCTTCCTCCGTTGCGTTGCTTTGGCGCAGTTCGTTCTTGGGCGACGTGCGGCCAGTCGCCGTCGCCAGCAAATGATCGAGCTTATCCGGGACCGCGGCGCCGCGCCACGCATGAGATTCCGGGCGGATTTACGCCGCCGCCGCGACACCGGCGGGTCGATGCGGATCGCCGTAACCGCCATGCCGACGGGCGAGGGGGACGGGCCCGGCCGAACGGCCGAGCGTGCGTTTGGATTAAATCGTGAAAGGCGCGGCGGACGCGCTTACTTAAACGCCGCTTCGTCGACCTTGTAGAGCCGCGCGGCATTCCGCCAGGCGAGTTTTTCCGCGACATCCGGCGGCAGGCTGCGCAGCCAGGCGCGCGTTTCGGCCGAGGTATCGGCGATGCCCTGCCAGCGCGCAACGATATAGGTGTCGGTGCCGACCATGATGCGATCCGGAAATTTCAGGAACAGCGCGCGCCACGGCGCCTGCAGGGATGCGCCGGTGGCGAAATCGCTGCGGATCGCGGTTTCGACATACAGATTGCCATAGCGCGTCAGCATGGCGTCGACGGTCTGCGCATCAGTGAAGCCGAGATGCGCCCACAGCACTTTCGCGCGCGGATTGTGCCCGAACAGATGATTGATCGCCGTCACGTCCGAATGCGCGTGCAGCACCAGATCGCGCGCAACCGCCAGATCGACCACGCGCTTTACCGTTTCCGAGCGCGCGGCATCGCCGCTCAGATGAAATTCGCCGATGCCCTTCCACGGGCCGGCGCTGATCTGCTGCTCGAGCCACGGCACGATCGCCGGAATGCCGTGCCAGGTGTGCATGTCGGCGCGCGTGCGATACGGGCGCAACTCCGGGATCACGCGCCTGGGCTGCGCCGCGTGCAGGCGGAGCGCGGCGTCGCCTGGCGTGGCCGAGACCAGCGCCATGCGCACGCCCGCCGCATCGAGCAGGCGGAAGGCTTCGGCCACGCTGATCGTCGCCCACGCGGTGTCGCTGTAGTGGATATGCGTATCGAAGATCGGCATCGGCCGAATTTCGGCGCGTGCCGGAACGGCGGCGGCGGCGAACAGCGCGGCGAAGAGGTAACGGCTGAAACGCATGGAAGACCTCACGGTGACGGCAATGGATGATTGTCGTCCCCCCGCGCCGGCCGGGCAAGCGGGCTATTTTTCGACTTTGGCGGTCGCCGCCGGTGCGACCGGTGCAACCGGCGCGGCCGGTGCGGCCGGAGTTCGCGCGCGGCCGAGAATGGTTGCCAGGTAGATGCCCAGGCCGACCAGGGCGATGCCGACGATCTGATGCACATCGAGCGATTCGCCGAGGAACACGATGGCCAGGATGGTGGTGAACACGACCATCAGATTGTTCATGATCCCGGCCAGGTTCGCCCCGCCGAGCACCAACGCGCGGTTCCAACAGATATACGACACGATCGACGGAAAGATGCCGACATAGAGCAGGATCGCGATCATGTTCCAGGTGATCGGCGGCAGTTCGGTGGTGGCGGCTTCCCACGCAAACAGCGGCACCGTGCAAACCATGCCCATGATCATCAGGATCAGCAGCAGGCCAAGCCGGTCGGTTTCCGGCGGCAGCCGGCGCATCAGGACCGAATACAGGCACCAGCAGATCACGGCCACGAACACCGCCAGGTCGCCCAGGTTGAATTGCAGACCGATCAGATTGTCGAAACTGCCACGCACCGCGATCACCAGCACGCCCGTGGTGACCGTGCCGAGGCCCAGCCATTGCAGCCTGTTTGCGCGTTCCTGGCCGAACAGCCAAGTGAGCAGGAACATGGTCGCCGGCATGGAAGAGCTGACCACGCTGGCATTGATCGCCGCGGTGCGGTGCAGCGCCCAATATTGCAGCGAGTTGTAAGCCGTGACGCTGATCAACGCGAGAAACAGTACAAACTTCCAATGCGGCCGCAGGATCGGCCAGGTGGCGAGCGCACGGCGCCAGACGAACGGCGCCAGACACAAAATTGCGATCACCCATCGGAAATACGACAGCGTGAACGGCGGCACGATGCCGACCGACGCCGCCTTGCCGATGACGATATTGGCGGCCCAAAAGAACGTGGCGAAAGCCAACAGCAGGTGCGGCGAATTCAGCATGGCGCACTATCGCTTCCCGTATCGTTCGCCTCAACCCGCCCATTTGGCGCGGTAACCATGCGCTGGGCGAGGGCGTGGGGCGGACAAGAGCGCGGCCGCCTGGGATCCGGCCGGCCTAGATTTCGACCAGCCCGCCATAGACCTGCCGTTCGAACGCCGACCATAGCGGGTTGTGCGCGTAGAGGTTCCGCAGCTCGGCCGGCGAGAAATAGAACGCGGGATCCTTGATATAGGTTTGGCTGTTGCGGCCGGCGAAATCGGCGTCGAAATCGACCCGCGCCAGATCGAGATGCGCCGCGAACGCGGCGCGGAAATCGTCGGCGAGATGCTCGGTCCGAATCCACCGGTCGACGCCGGCGCGACTGTACTGTGTCATGTAATCATCGGCGGTGCTCAGGATTCCATCGGCCTCGAGGATGGTGCCGACCAGCACCTGCGCCCGAGCCGGCGCGCGGCGACTGCGCGCGTACTCGTAAAAAGTGCGGCTGAGCACCCAGTGCGGCAGGCGTCGGATGCCGCACACGATCTCGCGGCCCGCAACCTCGAAATGGGGATCGTAGGCGCGTCGCTCGGCGACGCCGTGATGCCAGACGATGTTGTTCGGATCGATCGGATCGAAGCGCAGCAACGGATCTTCGCCGAAGCGCTTGCGCAGCACGAACTCGGTTTCCGTGCCGCCGCATTTGGGAAAATGCAGCCAGATGAATTTCGGTCCGACGATCAAGCTGCGCCTATCCTTGCCGCGATGTTGCCCGTTGCGGGCGCGTTGGCCGACCGTAACCGACAGAATTTGACGAATGCCTAAGACGCCGGCGCGGATCGCGGCGCGGGACTATGCCCGCCCGGGCCCGTGGGTCGCCGCGTGGCGCGCTTCGATCGCATCCCAGATATCGCGCTCGATCTTCGTGCCGGACAGGCGGTTGATCTCCTGGATGCCGGTCGGCGACGTGACGTTGATCTCGGTCAGGTAATCGCCGATCACGTCGATGCCGACGAATATCAGCCCGCGTTCGCGCAGCGCCGGACCGATCGCAGCGCAGATTTCCTGCTCGCGCCTGGTGAGATCCGCCTTCTGCGCCCTTCCGCCGGCGTGAAAATTTGCGCGCGCTTCGCCGTCCTGCGGCAGGCGCGAGACCGCACCCGCCGGCTTGCCGTCGACCAGGATGATGCGTTTGTCGCCCTGGCGGATTTCCGGCAGGTAGCGCTGCACGATGACCGGCTCGCGATAAAGCTGCGTGAACAATTCCAGCAGCGAGCCGAGATTTTCGTCGTCCTGCTTCAGGTGAAACACGCCGGCGCCGCCGTTGCCGAACAACGGCTTCACGATGATGTCCTTGTGCTCGCGCCGGAACGCCAGGATTTCGTCGCGATCCGACGTGATCACCGTCGGCGGCATCAGCTGCGGAAAGTGCGTGACGAAAAGCTTTTCCGGCGCGTTGCGCACGTGGTTGGGATCGTTGACCACCAGCGTTTTCGGATGCACGTGTTCCAGAAGATGCGTCGTGGTGATGTAGGCCATGTCGAACGGCGGGTCCTGACGCAACAGGATGACGTCGACGGTGGCGAGATCGAGCGAGATCGGCTCGCCGAGCTTGGCGTGCGCGCCGAGTTCGCGCCGCACGGTGACCGGCCGTACCTTGGCCATGACCCGGCTGCCGGCCAGCGTCATGTCCTTGGGCGTATAGAACAGCAGCGAATGCCCGCGCG
>JBFWYO010000019.1:0-54420 GCA_050186335.1 Alphaproteobacteria bacterium
GAATTTCGCCGCCGAGGCGGCTTTACACAGCGGGCAGCGCCCGCTCTTTGTCTTCGTCATGACAGACCTCGATGGCAAGTAATTATAGCACGACCAGCCAGGCTTCCGAAACGCGGCCAGCTGTGATGCGCAGTTCGAGCGCGCGGCCGAGGCGCCGTTCGACAATGCTGCGTGCGATCGCCAACGCGGCGCCGTCCAGCGCGCCGCCCAGATCCGCCGAAACGGCAACCGCCCGCACGCGGCCCGGCTGCGCGCGGTCGGCGGCGAGCACACCGCGCAACAGTTCGTGACCGATGGTTTCGAACGATTTGGCGAGCGATGTGGGTTGACCCGGCCGCGCCAGCAGCTCCACGATCGAGGGGCCTTCGCGCTTGCGCGTGAGTTCGACCAAGCCGAGACGCGTAAAGCCCAAGATCTTGACCGGCCGTTCGTCGTCGTTTGCGGACGCGATCAGCGCTTTCAGCACACGCTGGCGATCCGCGTCGCGCTCCAGGCGCAAGAAGTCGACCAGCACCTGGCCGCCGATATCGCGCAGGCGCAGCTGACGGGCGATCGCCGCGGCTGCGTCGAGATTCACCGCCAGCCGATGCGCCACCGTGCCCTCGCCCGCACCGCCCGTCGCGTCGACATCGATCAGCGTGGCGGCTTCAGCCATATCGACGGTCAGCGAAGCGCCTTTGGGCAGTGCCACGCGCCGTTCCAGCAAACCTTGCCATTCGTCTTCCAGCCCGAGCGTTTCGAACAGCGAATCGGGATGCACCGTTACGCGCGCATCCGGCAGGGCCGTGCGCACCTGCCGTTCTAGGTCAGCGTCGTCGACATCGATGTCGAGCTCGCCGCCCACCTCGCGCGCGAGCCGCGGCGCGAACGGCAGGTCCGCATGTATCAATCCGGGCGCCATGCTTCTTGTCGCTGCGGCTGACAGTGTCTGCCAGGTGATGCGGGCGGCGTCGATTTCGCGGCGCAGATGTTCCAGCGGCGCGGATACCGCGTGTGCGCGGACGACGACGCCCTCGCCTTTCTTCAGCGTCGGCGTCAACGCCTTGCGCAACGCCTCGGCGCGCGCCGGCGCGGCGCCCCGCGCGACCGCGACCCCGCCGGTCCACGGACGGAAGGTCAAAGCACGCAGCGGCAGCCCGATAATTCCCGTGCCGCGCGCGCGTTTGTCGCCGACCGCGTCGGCTGCGATCTGCACGACGATGAGCGCGCCCTCGGCGATCGGCATCGCGTTCCGCTGATTCGGTTTCGCGGCGCGCGCGCCGCTCAGGATCGCGGGCGGCGGGACATCGGCCGCGGAAACGAAAATTTCGGCGTCGCCGACATCGACGAATAGGCCCGCCAGGCCGGCGACGGCGCTGCGTACGCGACCTACATATATGTTTCCGACTCGGCTCGGCCGCTGCGCGCGCTCGAGAAAGAACCTCTGTACGCGACCTTCCGCATCGACGATTGCCGCGCGCTGCTCGCCGGGCGAAGCGGAGATCACCAGCCTACGCGCCATAGCCGAGCCCGCGCAGCAGCGCCGCCGCTTCGTACAACGGCAGCCCGACAATGTTGGAATAAGAGCCGGAGATGCCGGTCACATAGGCGGCGGCGCGCCCCTGGATGGCGTAGCCGCCGGCCTTGCCGCGCCACTCGTCGGACGCGACATACGCATCGATTTCTCGCGCGGTCAGATGCTTGAACACGACGCCGGTGGCGACCACGCGCACGACCGTGCGTCCGCCAGGCGCCGCGACGGCAACGCCGCCATACACGCGATGGCGCCGCCCGGACAGGAGTTCAAGACATTTTCGCGCCGTCTGTTCGTCTTCGGACTTGGGCAGAATGCGCCGGCCGCAGGCGACGACCGTATCGGCCGCCAGCACGAACGCGTTCGCATGGCGCGCCGCAACCGCGCGCAGCTTTTCCCCGGCCAAGCGTCGGGCATGCACGGCGGGCAATTCGAGCGGCGGAATGGTTTCGTCGATATCCGCCGGATCGACTGCATCGGGCACGATGCCGATCTGGCGCAATAGATCGAGGCGCCGCGGCGAGGCCGAGGCGAGGATCAGTCGCGTCCGGCCGGGTGCGTGCGCCATGCAACGTTCTTGTGGCTTTCGCGGCGGGGTTCGCGGCCGTACGGGCCGACGGATTCGGCGGTTACTTGAAACGGAACGTGATGCGGCCCTTGCTGAGATCGTAGGGCGTCATTTCCACGTTCACCCGGTCGCCCGCCAACACGCGGATCCGGTTCTTGCGCATTTTGCCCGAGGTATGGGCCAGAATCACGTGCTCGTTATCCAATTTCACGCGAAACATCGCGTTGGGCAGGATTTCAGTCACCGTGCCCGAAAACTCCAGTAAATCTTCCTTCGCCATAGAGACTCCCGTTTGGCCAGTCCTTGGCCGGGCACCGCCCAGCAACCGGCCGAGAACATGGTCGCCTCGGATGCCGGGGTCAAGGGGCTTGGCAGCACAGACGCTACGGGCAGTGGACGGCGCGGACCGGGTGCAATCTTGCCGATGGCCCAACGCCCGCGCCGCTCGGTTCAACTCGGCTTCAACGGCGCCGGGAATCTTTTGTGGATGCGCGCGATGATCTGGTCCCTGACCGCCCGGTAGGCTTCCAGCTTCTGCTCGCGCGTGCCTTCGACGGCGGTCGCATCCATGGTCGGCCAGTATTCCACTTCGCACGCCATGGTGCGGGTCATCTCGACCGCCTTGTGCTGCGCCTCGGGCGACAGTGCGACGACGATATCGAACGACGAATCGTGAAGTTCGTCGAATGTCTTGGCGTGATGGCGCTTCATGTCGATGCCGATCTCTTCCATGACGGCGATCGCGAATCCGTCGATATCCGAGGCGCGCACGCCCGCCGAATCGACGAATACGCGCCGACCGTGCAGGAATTTCATATAAGCCTCGGCGATCGGCGAGCGCACGGCGTTCATCGTGCAGGTGAAGAGAATGCTGCCGGGCAGGTCGCGCGATTTTATTGCCTCGCCCATCTCAGCCCCTGATGTGCAGCACGCACAGGAGGGTGAACAGCCGCCGGGCGGTCTCGAAATCGAGATCGACCTTGCCGGCCAACTGGACCTTGAGAATTTCCGAGCCTTCGTTGTGCAGCGAACGCCGGCCCATGTCGATCGCTTCGATCCGCGACGGGCTGGCGGTCTTGATGGCCTGGAAATAGCTTTCGCAGACGGTGAAATAGTCTTTCACCACGCGGCGGAACGGCGTCGTCGGCAGCGGCACGCGCAGCAGTTCGGCATCCGCAGAATCGCGAATGTCGAAGATCAGCCGATTGTCCTCGATACCGAGGCGCACATGATACGGGCCCGGCTTATCGGTGACCGGCGCGAAGTGATTCGCCTCGAGCAGATCGTAGATCGCCACCGCCCGCTCGTGCTCGACGTCCGGGCTGCGCCGGACGACCGTGCGCTCGTCGAGCTCGATCTTGGCGATGCGCGTCGCAGGCGTTGATTTCGGTTCGTCGGACGACACCGGGGGCCGTCCCGCCGTTCAGGACTTGTTGCGGACGGCAGCGCCGCCGCCGAGCCGGATCGACACCGACAGCGCATGCGCGCCCAAACCTTCATGCTCGGCCAGCGTGACCGCAGCCGGGCCGATCGCCGCCAGGCTTTTCGGGTCGCACGAAACCAGCGAGGTGCGCTTCATGAAATCGAGCACACCGAGGCCCGAGGAGAACCGCGCGCTTTGCGACGTGGGCAGCACATGATTCGGGCCGGCAACATAATCGCCGATCGCTTCCGGCGTGTGGCGGCCGAGGAATATGGCGCCGGCGTGCCTGACCTTCGCCGCCAGGCGTTCGGGCGCGTCGACGCACAGCTCCAGATGTTCCGGCGCCAATCGATCGATCAACGGCACGGCTGCGTCCAGACTCGCGACGACGACGATCGCGCCGTGGTCACGCCAGCTCTGCGCGGCGATCGCGGCGCGCGGCAGGGATTTCAGGTGCGCGCTTACGGCCGCATCGACCTTGTCGGCAAACGCCGCATCGTCGGTGATCAGGATCGACTGCGACGCGACGTCGTGCTCGGCCTGGGACAGCAGATCGGCGGCGATCCAGGCCGGATCGCTCCGCTTGTCGGACACCACGAGAATTTCCGAGGGACCGGCGATCAGATCGATGCCGACGGCGCCAAACACTTGTTTCTTGGCCGACGCCACATAGGCGTTGCCCGGCCCGACGATCTTGTCGACCTTGGCGATGGTGGCGGTCCCATAGGCCAGCGCCGCTACGGCCTGCGCGCCGCCGATGCGGTAGATTTCGGTCACCCCGGCGAGACGTGCTGCGGCCAGCACGAGGTCGTTCAATTTTCCGTCCGGCGTCGGCACCACCATGACGATGCGTGCAACCCCGGCAACCTTGGCCGGAACCGCGTTCATCAAGACTGAACTGGGATAGGCAGCCGTGCCGCCAGGTACGTACAGCCCGACCGCGTCGAGCGGCGTCCAGCGCGCGCCGAGCTTGACGCCTTGGACGTCCTCGAACTCGAAGCCGGCGGGCAGCAATCTCTTGTGGTAGGCCTCGATGCGCGCGGCGGCAAATTGCAGGGCCGCGACAGCCTTCGCATCTGCGCGGGCCGCGGCCGCATCCAGTTCCGCGGCATCGATGCGCAAACCGGAAGCCGCCAACGTCAGGCGATCGAATCGCTTGGTGTAATCGACGATTGCGGCATCGCCGCGCGCGCGCACGTCGGCAATGATATCGGCGACCACCGCATCGACATTCTGGCCTTCCTGATCGCGTGCACGGAGAAATTTCTGAAACGCGTCGTCGAAGCCGGGCGCTCGGGCATCGAGCCTAAGCGGCATGACCGAGCTCCGCCACGACGGTGCGGAATCGCTCGATCCAGCCGCCGATTTCCGACGAACGGGTCTTGAACGCGGCGCGGTTGACGACCAGCCGCGAAGTTATGTCGGCGATGCGTTCAACTTCGACCAGCCCGTTGTCGCGCAACGTGCGCCCAGTCGACACCAGATCGACGATGCGGCGGCATAAGCCCAATGTCGGCGCGAGTTCGAGCGCGCCGTTCAGCTTGATGCATTCGGCCTGGACGCCGCGCGCGGCAAAATGGCGCCGGGTGATTTCCGGATATTTTGTCGCCACACGGACGTGGCTCCATGTCGACGGATCGTCGCGCGCCACCATCTCAGCGGGCTCGGCAACCGCCAGATGGCATTTGCCGACTTGCAGATCGAGCGGCACGTAGAGTTCCGGATAGTCGAACTCCAGAATCACATCGTGGCCGGCGATCCCCATTTGCGCGGCGCCGAACGCGACGAAGGTCGCGACATCGAAGCTGCGCACGCGGATCAGCGAGATACGGTCGTGATTGGTGGCGAAGCGCAGCGCCCGGCTGTCCTCGTCCTCGAACGCGGCTTCCGGTTCGATGCCGGCACGGCGCAGCAACGGCATCACCTCTTTAAGGATGCGCCCCTTGGGGACGGCTAAAATCAGCCGTTCGTTGGAATTCGTCATGGTCATCGTCGCAACTAAGGTTCAGGCGCCGGTCGTTTCGGCCGCTTCGTGCCCGGGCTTGCGCGGGGTCGGCCAGGGCTCGCCGATATCCTCGATGTGGCAGTCGAGCGCCGCCAGATCAAGGCGGATCGCGGCGGCGCCGGCAAATAACAGCACCGCGGCTCCCGGTTCAACCTGAATTGTGAGCAATTCCAGCATGCTATCCCTGGCCCCGGAATCGACACGCGGATCGATGCCGCGCTGTTTGACCGCCTTTACCTGCTTGAACACCAACCCGCAGTTGATGCGTTCGTAGACCGGTTTGCCGTCCACCAGCTCGCCGGCCTGCTCCCAGCGGAACCGCTGCACCACGGCGACGAATTGCCGCTCGGCGGGCACGTAGGCGATCTCCGACACCGGCACGATGGCGTCCTGCAGGATCGTCGCGATGGTCGCCATATCCTGCGGATCGGTGGCTCTAAGGCGCAGCCGCGGCGTCATATGCCGTCCTTCAACCGTTCGATCTCGGCCCCGCATGCCGCCAGCTTGTGCTCGAGCTGTTCGTAGCCGCGATCCAGGTGGTAGACGCGGTTGATCATGGTTTCGCCGTTGGCGGCAAGCGCCGCCAGCACCAGACTAGACGACGCGCGCAGATCGGTCGCCATGACTTCGGCGCCGTGCAAGTCGTTCACGCCGCGCACCATGGCCGAACGCCCGTGCAGGTTGATGTTGGCGCCCATGCGCGAAAGTTCCGGCACATGCATAAAGCGGTTCTCGAAAATCGTCTCGGTGATCATCGAAGCGCCGGACGCGGTCGCCATCAGCGCCATGACTTGCGCCTGCAGGTCGGTCGGGAAACCCGGGAACGGATCGGTGATGACGTCGACGCCGCGCAGCTCGCCGTTGCTGGAAATGCGCACACCCGCCGGCGTTTCGTCGACGACGGTGCCGGCCTTGCGCAGCACTTCGATCACCGCGCCGATCAGAGCTGGTTTGACGCCCTTAAGCTCGACGTCGCCGCGCGTGATGGCGGCGGCCATCGCATACGTGCCGGCCTCGATGCGGTCGGCGACCACCGGATGGGTCGCGGCATGCAAGCGCGCAACGCCGTCGATCGTGATCACTGGCGTGCCGAGGCCTTTGATTTTTGCGCCCATCGCGATCAGGCATTCGCCGAGATCGACGATCTCCGGTTCGCGCGCGGCGTTCTCCAATATCGTCTGCCCCTTGGCGAGGCTGGCCGCCATCAAAAGGTTCTCGGTCGCGCCGACCGAGACTTTCGGGAATCTAAAATGCGCGCCGATCAGACCCTTCGGCGCCTCGGCGATGATGTAGCCCTGGCCGAGTTCGATCTTGGCGCCGAGCGCTTCGAGGCCTTTGAGATGCAGATCGACCGGCCGGGCGCCGATTGCACAGCCGCCCGGCAGCGAGACCTTGGCCACACCACAGCGCGCGAGCAGCGGCCCGAGCACCAGGATCGATGCGCGCATGCGGCGCACCAGATCGTAAGGTGCCGTGGTGTTGGTGATCTCTTTGGCGGTCAGGACGCAGGTATGATCCTCGATCTCGACGGCGACCCCGTGCTGCGCCAGCAACCGCTCCTGCATCTTGATGTCGGCAAGCAACGGCATGTTGGTCAGCGTCAGGGGCTGATCGGTCAAAATGGCGGCCGCCATCAACGGCAGCGCCGCGTTCTTGGCGCCGCTGATGGTGATTTCGCCCTTCAAGGGGCGTCGGCCGACGATCCTGATCCTGTCCATGAAAGTCCCCGGTACTGACGCGGCATCGCTGGGCCGCAGCACTCCACCGATACCGCGCAATTCCGGCAATACCGCGGCATGTCGGCGGCTTTGTAACGGAACGCGCGCGGCGGCGAAAGGGGCGCCCGCGGGCGCCCCGACGAGACCAATCTAGGTCTTAATTTTCGGCGCGGGTACCGGCGAATCCGCACCGCCCTGGGCCTGTCCAGCGGCCTGGGTCTTGCGCCGTTGCAGATTGGCACGCAGGGCCGCCGCCAGCCGCTGCTGGCGCTGCTGTTGGCGCGATTTGCCTTGGGTCGAGAGTTTCGGCGGCGCGGTTTCGGGCGACGGCTTGGTCATGCGGGAAGTGTCGCGTGCGGCTCGCCCGCCGGTCAAGCGCTCCGCCGCGCACGCCGAGACAATCTGATTTTAATAGTATTATCAATAGCTTAAGGAGGATATACAAATGCCGGGCCATGCGCGCCATATTATGGCTTCGGCTTGCGGGCCGGATTTGATTGTCGACGGGGTGCAATGCTTTACGTTGAATTGGCGATCGTGCTCGCCTTGATCGCCGTCAACGGCGTCCTGGCGATGTCCGAGCTGGCCTTGGTGTCGGCACGGCGCGGACGCCTCGAAGCTATGGCCGCGCGCGGCCACAAGGGCGCACAGGCGGCCCTGGCGATCATGGCCGAGCCGGGGCGCTTTCTTTCGGCGGTGCAGATCGGCATTACCCTGGTCGGACTGGCGGCTGGCGCATTCAGCGGCGCCACCATCGCCGAACGCGCAGCAAACGGCTTGCGCGGTTTCGGCATGGCGCCGGCGGCGGCCGATACGGTCGCCTATGTCGTCGTGATCGCCGCAATCACGTATTTCTCCGTCATCGTCGGCGAGCTGGTGCCCAAGCAATTGGCCTTGCGCAACGCCGAGCGTATCGCCGTCGCGGTGGCCGGGCCGATGAGTCTGGTCTCGAAGATATTCGCGCCGGTGGTCTGGCTGCTGGACGGATCGGCGCGCCTGGGCTTGCGCCTGTTCGGCACGCACGACCCGCGCGCGGGTGCGGTGACCGACGAAGAGATCAAGACCCTGATCGCGGAGGCCGAGCGTCTGGGCGTGGTCGAACCGGAAGAACGCACGATGATTTCCGGCGTGATGCGCCTGGCTGACAAGCCGGTGCGCGCGATCATGACGCCGCGCCTCGATATCGTCTGGCTCAATCTCGAGGACAGCGAGGACGAGCTGCGCGCCGCGATCCGCAAGGCGCCGCATTCGCGCCTGCCGGTGGCGTCGGGATCGATCGACAAGGTGCTCGGCGTGCTGCCGACCAAGGAATTGCTCGACGCCATGCTGGACGACCGCAGCGTGCGCATCCGCGATCTGATCCAGCCGGTGCCGGCGGTCAGCGACGCGATCGACGCGTTGACCGCAACCGAGCAAATACGCCAGTCGCCGATGCGGCTCGTGGTGGTGGTCGACGAACAGGGCGTGCTCGAGGGCATCGTCACCGAAGGCGACATTCTGCGCGCGATCGCCGGCGAACTGATCGACCATAATCGCGACACGGCGCATGTGACTCGGCGCGAGGACGGTTCGTTTTTGATCGACGGCTCGATGAGCGCGGATGCGCTGGCCGAACTGCTCAAGATCGCCCTGCCCGCCGAACGCAACTTCCACACCGCGGCCGGTTTCGTGCTCGATCATCTGCGCCATTTGCCGAAGGTCGGCGAAGTATTTCCGTTTCACGGCTGGCGCTTCGAGATCGTCGACCTGGACGGGCTCAAGATCGACAAACTGCTGGTGAGCCGGCAACCCGCCTTGCACCGCGAACCGCGCACGCGCAGCGGCGCGGCCACACCGCCGCGCGCCGGCAAGAAAACGGCCCGGGCAAAGCCGACCCCGGCGGCCGATAAGCCGCGCACCGAAAAACCCAGCTCGGAAAAGTCAAAGCGTGAGGCGAAGCGCCGCAGCCCGGCGGCCAAATAGCCCGCCGTTGCGGCCGCCAAGCGAAATCTTGCGCGCCTTGCGTTCCCGGGGGGCCTATGGCATTTTCCGGCCGCTTTTTCAGGCGCCGCCGCTGTAGCTCAGTGGTAGAGCACGCCCTTGGTAAGGGCGGGGTCGAGTGTTCGATTCACTCCAGCGGCACCAGTCATTGTTCTCGGCTCGGCACAAACATCGGCGAGCGGCTTCGATCCGGTCGATCCGCGCACCCATTCGATGCGCCGTCGATCGCCCCTACTTGGATGCCAGCCGATTCCTTGAGCGCCCGATCAATCGCGGCCGTCATTCGACGCAAACATGACGCCTTGCAGGAGCGCACCCTCCTGCGTGGCGCCAATCTCCAACGATTGCCAAAACGCTCCCGCGTCGAAGTTCGTTTGCTGCGCCAACTGAATGCACGCGTCGACCACGGATGCGTCGAACTGCCGCCCACTCAATGACTTTAACTCTCCGATAGCCTGCTCGAAGCCGAGGGCCGGCCGATACGGCCGATGGCTCGACATCGCCTCCAAAACATCGGCGGCGGCGACGATGCGCGCTTCGAGAACAATGTTCATTCCCTCGAGCGCGTTCGGATACCCTGAGCCGTCCAATCTCTCGTGGTGCTGGCCGATAATGTCGGCGATCGGCCACGGCAAGTGGATTTCGCGAAAAATTTCGATTCCGGTCGAAACGTGGCTGCGCACGACCGCCATTTCGGCGCCGTTGAGCCGCCCGGGCTTGGTCAAAAGTTCGGCCGGCACGCCGATCTTGCCGACATCGTGGATCAAAGCGCCGAGATACAAACCTTGATTCCGATCGGCGACGAACCCGAGCCGCACGCCGATGGCGGCCGAGAGGTTGGCCACACGCCGCTGATGGCCGGAGGTGTAGGGATCCCGCATCTCGATGGTCTTGGCCAAGGCGTGTACGGTCTGCACCAACGCTTGCTGCCGTTCGTCGTCGATCTGCTTGCGGTCGTTGACGTCGATGATGACGCCTTCGAGCACGGGCACGTCCCCCTCAACGTTTCGGATCGTGACTTGAACGTCGACCCACCTATACTCGCCCGCCGCCGTGCGTAAGCGATATTTCGGCAGCGTGAACATTGTCTCGCCCTTTTGGTAGCGCGAAAACAATTCCGATTTCACGCGAACGAGATCGTCCGGGTGAACGATGTCCATCCATTTGATCCGCCCGGATGCGAAGTCCTGCGCCGAATAACCATAGGCCGAAACGTTGGACGACACGAAATCCACGTCGAACGAATCGACCAGCCGAGCGCGATAGACGATCGCCCGGCTATTCCGGACGATAAGCTTTGCGACGGCCAACTCTTGTAAGGCGCTGATCGAAGCGGGGTCGTCGTCGACGATCGCGAACGAACCGTCAAAGTCTCCATGCTCATCGAACAAGGGCGACGGAATGGCCACCGAAGCTCGTGTAACCCCGTCGCCGCACCGCAAGCGGATCGGATAGGGTTCGTGATCACCGCTCGGGCGCCTGGAGAAGCGGGCGAGGTAATCTGCCTGATCGATCGGATCGATCAAATCGATTGCCGGCTTGCCGACGACATCGGTTTCGGATCGACGCAGGAACCTCAGAAATGCCTGGTTTGCATAATTGACCCGGCCGTCGCGATCCAGCCAGACCGCGCCGCTCTTCATCTGATTGATCGGGCCGGATAATTCGACCGGCGCTGCAAAGGAGTTCATTGTTAATGCTGCTTTCAGTAGATTTAACGTTATTGGAATATTCCAGTAAATTCAAAAATCAATTAACAAAAAAGTTGCCGTCACCACTTACGAAGCAATAGCGATCATGACCGACTTGCACGCATTGCATGTCGTCGGCCCGAATCAACTTAAGCGATATGTAAATACCACAGTGAAAGGGTCCCGGGATGGAATGGGCGAATCTGGGCATGCGCCCGAGCGGCGCGCGAAAGACAATCCTCGCCGTCGCTTCATCGCCGCGATCGAACGCGGCATCTGGGCAAGTGGGATGTCGTAGCTAGCCGTGAGCGTACGCAGCTCCGCCGGCTCGGTCCCGTGACGGACCGAGCCAGCTTCGCTTCGACTGCGCGGAGATCAGACTGCCTTCTTTTTCGGCGCGCGCAGCGGGACGCGATCGACGCGAAGCACGGTGATCGTGCGCTCACGCCCGTCGCGGGTCGGCCAGGGAATAATCTGGCCTTCCTGCAGGCCGATCAGCGCCGCGCCGATCGGGGTCAGGATCGAGATCCGGTCCTGCGCGATGTCCGCGTCCTTCGGATAGACCAGCTGCACCTGGCGCACCGTGCCGTCCGTATCGTCGCGGAATTCCACGTACGACCGCATGACGACGACGCTGTCCGGGATCAGGCAGGCCGGCACGAGTTCGGCGCGGTCCGCCTCGTTCATCAGCATGGCGGCGACGTCCGCATCCTTGGCGGAGGCGGCCTGGGCCAGGTCGATGAGACGCGCCTGCTCGATCGGCGAGAGCACGACGCGGGGCAACGATTGCGGGGACGCGATTTGAACTTCGTTCATGATGGCCTCCTGACGAGACGCGCGAATTGCACGCTCGATCGAGTGACGACAGACGGGGTTGAGGGAGGAAGGACGTAGGTACGTTCGAGAGCCGAGGTCCGCTTGCGCCGCATTGCTGGGGCGCCGGTGCCTCGGGTTAGTTGCCTGTCAGCGAGCGTCTAGCCCGTTTCAGGCGCGAAAGAATCGACAGTGCGTACGTCATGGTAGGCAAAGATGGTCACGCCGCGTCGAATTTCAAGTCCCGGCGCTTGACGGCTTGCGAAATATGGAGGAAAGCTGACCCCGACGCCGCGTCCGCGGCGATTTGCCCAGCGAAGTCCCCCGAATGGCGCGCCAACCCCGCATCAAGCCCGAGCATTACGGCGAAATCTACGATGTGTTCAGTGCGGCAATCTCGACCCGCCACGATTGCGGGCAATTCTGCGCACCGCTGAACGACGGCGTGCCGCATTGCTGCCGGACCGACGGCGCCATTCCGCTGGCCGACAAGGAGGAGTTCCAGTTCCTCCAGACGCGCTCCGACTTGTGGCACAAGTTCAAGCCGTTCGACGCCGAGTCGCGCAAGGTGGTCAAGGATCTGCACTCCTCGTGCGTCGCGATCGAATGCAAGGGCGTCGAGCATTGCGAGCGCGAGAACCGCACGATCGCATGTCGCGCGTTTCCGTTCTTTCCCTACATCACCAAGGAAAAAAAGTTCGTCGGGCTGTCCTATTATTGGGAGTTCGAGGACGAATGCTGGGTGATCTCCAACATGAAGATCGTGCAGCAATCCTTCCTGGACGAGTTTTCGCGCGGCTTCGAGAAGCTGTTCTTGTACGATTTCGAATCGTTCGACCTGTTCAGGGATCACAGCGCCGCCATGCGCCGCGTGTTCACGCGCTGGAAGCGCAGCTTCCCGGTGCTGGGCCGCGACGGGAAGTTCTTCATGGTGCGCCCGGGCGATCCCACGCTGCGGCCGGTCGAGCAAGGCAAGCTGCGCAAATTCGGCCCGTTCCGCTCGGAAACGGCGTACGCCAAGGCGGTCAAGGAAAAAAAGGGCGTGCTGCCGAAGCGCTCGGTGATGCTCTAACGGCGCGCTCGGCATGGCCCGCCGCGGCCGACGCGATTAACGTTAAAGCGGCCAGGCGAAACACCCTTGCCGCCCTTTTGAGCATATCCCCCGATCGGGTGCCGGCGCGATCAGTCCGCTGCCGGCGCCATCTGGCTTTTCGCCGCCTTGCCGTTTAGGTTCGAGCCATGAGGAAGCAAATTCTCGTCACCGGCGGCGCAGGATTCATCGGCTCGCATTTATGCGCGCGACTGATCGAATCCGGGCACAATGTTATCTGCGTCGATAATTTCTTCACCGGTCGCGAAATCAATGTGGCAGGGCTGAACGCGACCGGACGCTTCGCGCTGCGCGAGCATGACATTTGCGAGCCGTTCGAGGACAGCCGCATCGACGAAATCTACAATCTCGCCTGCCCCGCCTCGCCGATTCATTACCAGTTCGATCCGGTGCGCACGGTGCGCACCAATGTCCTCGGCACGATCAACGTGCTCGACCTGGCGAAGCGCGCAGGAGCCCGCATCCTGCAGGCGTCGACCAGCGAAGTGTACGGCGATCCCAGCGTACACCCGCAGCCGGAAACCTATCGCGGCAACGTCAACCCGATCGGCCCGCGCGCCTGCTACGACGAAGGCAAGCGTTGCGCGGAGACGTTGTGCTTCGACTATCGGCGGCAGTTCGGACTGTCGATCAAGGTGGCGCGCATCTTCAACACCTACGGGCCCCGCATGCACCCAAACGACGGCCGGGTGGTATCCAACTTCATCGTCCAGGCGCTGCGCGGCGAGGCGATCACGATTTACGGCGACGGGCTACAGACGCGCGCCTTTTGCTATGTCGACGACCTGGTCGACGGGCTGATGCGGCTGATGGCAACCGACGACGCGACCACCGGGCCGATCAATCTCGGCAATCCGCACGAAGTCAGCATCGTCTCGCTCGCGGAGTCGATCGTCCGGCTGGCCGGCTCGGCCGGAACGCTGGCATACAAGAACCTGCCGATCGACGACCCGATGCAGAGATGCCCGGATATCGCGGTTGCGCAACGCCTGCTCGGCTGGACGCCGAAAGTCGCGCTCGAGGAAGGCCTGCGCCGGACGATCGACTATTTCGCCGCCGAGCTCAGGGATTCGACAAAAGCGGCCGAATGAAGCGCACCGAGGTGCGGAACACGAGTTCCTCCGCCTGCAGGTGCGGCACGTGTCCGCAGCCGGGAATCAACAGCCGTTCCGCCGGGCCGCCGACGCCCGCCACGATGTCATCCAACTGGCGCGTCGTACCGTATTCGTCGAGCTCGCCTTGGATCGCCAGCAGCGGGCACGAGATGCCCGCCAGTTCGGCAACCATGTTCCAGTTGCGGGTGCATCCTTCGCGCCAGAAATCCAGCCACGCGCCGACCATCGCATCGTGATCGCCGGGATGAAACTGCTTGAGAAAATCGCGCATGGAGCCTTTGCGGCGCTGGGCTTCGACCTTGTCGAGGCCGTTCTGCGCCAGCTCGTCCATATAGATGTGCGCCGCCTCGGAAACCACGCCACGCGGCTTGAAGCGGCTTGCGTACAGGAGCGCGATCGTGGCGCCGTCCGAATGGCTGAACAAGACCGGCCGCACCACACCCAGGCATTCGAGCAAGGCCGGCAGGACCTGCCACGCTTCGTCGTGCATCCAGCTATGTGCGCGCGGCGCGCGGATCGGCAGTGTGCGGCCGTGGCCGTTGCGTTCGTAGATCAGCCCGCGACAGTCGAGCGCCGCGATCAGTTTCTGCGGGAAGTCCATCCACATGCCGATGCTGCCGAGGCCCTCGTGCAGGAATACGATGACGGGCGCATCGGGGGCCGCGCCACGCGCGCTCAGCCAGCGAACGGCGATGTCGTCGCCGCCGACGCGCACGCGCTGGTCTTCGGCCGCAACGGACGGAAAGGTTTGATCGTTCATGGCTCGGTCAGTGGGCGGGGTGGGTTCGCTTCCAGGCTTCTGGGTCGGTCAGCAGACCGATGAAGATCGCGCCGACGATTGCGGCCACGGCGCTGACGACGATCGGCCACGTGTACGAACCGAAAAAATCGAACGCATAGCCGGCCATCGCCGGGCCCAGGAACGTACTCAATCCGACGCTGGTGTAAAGTGCGCCGATGATTCCGCCGGCGTTGCGCGGCCCGAAATAATCCACCGTGACCGCCGGCACCAGCGCCACGAAGCCGCCGTAGCATGCGCCGAACACCAGCGCGAACAGCGCCAGTTCCCAGAACTTGGTCGCGATCAGCCAGTACAACATGATCAGCGCGATGCCGACGAACATGCCGATCAACGATTGCCGGCGACCGAAGCGATCGGCGATGCCGCCCATGACGAACCGGCCGAGCGTGCTGCCGACGCCGATCAGGCCGATCAGCAGCACGGCCAGTCCATCGGACAAGCCATGATCCTTGGCGTACGGCGCCAGGTGCACGAACGGCACGAACAGCGCCAACGACATGATGCCGCCGGCCAGATAGAGCTGTACGAACGGCCGCTGGCGGATGGCGCCGCGAATCGTGAAGCCGGGCAAGGGCGGCCGCGGGGTGCCGGCGGCATGCGTCGGCGCCGGGTCCCCGTCCGGCGCCAGGCCGCGTTTCTGCGGCGAAGCTTCGATCAGCCATGTGCCCAGAACACCGACGATGATGCTGAAGATGCCGAGCGCCAAATACGCGGTACGCCAGGAAAAATCGGCGATGAGCCATGCGGCGACAATCGGCGTGATCAGCGTCCCGGCGCCGATGCCGGTCACCGCGAGACCGGATGCGGTGCCGCGCTTTTTGACGAACCAGCGCTGCACCGGGCCGACCGAGGGCACGTAGGCGAAGCCGACGCCGAAGCCGACGCCGAGACCATAGGCGAGATATACATGCCAGAGCTTTTCGGCGAAGCTGCCGAGGATCAGCCCGGCGCCGATCATGACGATGCCCGGGGCGATGACCCAGCGCGGGTCGATGCGGTCGGCGATCACGCCGGTCACCGCACCGGCTACGAAATAGATCAGGCCGGCGATCGAGAACACCAGCGAAACTTCGCCGCGCGTGGCGCCGAATTCCTTCTGGAAAGACTCGAAGAAGGCGGGAAACGAGTACGCGCCGCCGAAGGCGATAAACAGCACGGTGAAGGTGCCGAGCACGACATACCAGCCGCGAAAGACGCCGCGTGGGGAAGTGGACTCGGACATGCGGACAATCTCCCCGACGTTCGGCGCTCGTCGATGCCCCGCGAAGATGCGGCGGCCGGCGCGATTGTCGCGACCATAACCGCGCGCTTCGATGCGCGCCAATCCGAATATTGCCGCCGCTGCGTCCGACGGTTGCATGGCGCCCGTGCACCGCGGGCCGCGCCAACGGTCCGGTCGTCGGAAACCCCTGGGGCCGCTCGGAGCTCGACCGCGCCACCGGCGTTGTTTGTTCGATCGCCCGTGGCACCTCGGGCGCGGCATGGCGCCCGCAGCCCGGGCGCTGAACCGTGCGCGGGCAATGGAGCCCCCAATGCTCAATCCCACAGGTGCGGGCGCGCCGTATGTGCCGGCCCGGTTGGCTTGCGACGCATCGGCGCGTGAGGGCTCAGCCAGCCGCTTCCTAAGTCGCCCTTATTTAATTTAAACACCGTTTAAATTTATGATATATGTTTAGAGTTATCCGCTTCTCCGGCTTAATCCGCCGCCCCGCGTGGCGCACGGCATCCGGCAACTTCGAGGCATCGCGGCCATGGCATTTTCGACGCTGACCTACGAGCGGACCGGGCGCGTCGCTCGGATCGTCTTCAACCGGCCGGAACGGCTGAACGCAATCAACGCGAACACGCCAGGCGAAATCGCCCGCGCGGTGCGCGCGGCCAACGACGACCCGGCGGTGCATGTCATCGTGTTGTCCGGCCGGGGCGCTGCGTTCTGCGCCGGATACGATTTGAAGACTTATGCCGAGCAGGGCGAAAGCAGCTCGGTCATTCAAACCAAGATGCCGTGGGATCCGATGCTGGACTACGCGGCGATGAAAGATTTCACCGACGACTTCATGTCGCTCTGGCGGAGCTACAAGCCGGTCATCTGCAAGGTTCACGGATACGCGGTGGCCGGCGGCAGCGATATCGCCTTGTGCTGCGATATCGTCGTCATGGAGGAAACCGCCAAGATCGGCTATCCGCCGGCGCGCGTATGGGGCTGCCCGACCACCGCCATGTGGGTCTATCGCATCGGCGCGGAGCGCGCCAAGCGGCTGCTGCTGACCGGCGATTTGATCGACGGCAAGGAAGCCTATCGCATCGGACTGGTCACCGATGCCGTGCCGAAGACGAAGCTCGATAAGCGCGTCGAGCAGCTCGCCGAACGCATGGCCGGCGTGCCGAAGAACCAGCTCATGATGCAGAAGCTGATGATCAACCAGGCCTACGAGAACATGGGCATGGGCACGACGCAGATGATCGCGACCTTGTTCGACGGCATCACGCGACATTCGCCGGAGGGCGTCGCCTTCCGCCAGCGCGCGCAGAAAGTCGGCTTCCAGCAGGCGGTCAAGGAACGCGACAGCGGCGCCTATCTGGACGAGTTGTGGAAGATCAAATGAGCGGTGCTGCGCCCGCCCTGGCGGCCCGCAAGCAACAACGCAAGGACCGCAACCGCGCGTTCCGGCGCGGTCATTTTCTGGCCGCGGCCAAGCGCGTGTTCGCCGCCAAAGGTCTCGACGGCGCATCGGTGCGCGACATCGCGCGCGAGGCGGGTTATTCGCCGGCCGCGATCTATTTCTACTATCCGAGCAAGGAAGCGATCTACGGCGACATTCTGGCCGATTCGCTGGCGGCTTTAATTCGTTCCATCAAGGAAGCTTCGCCGCCGAGCCAATCCGCCGCCGATCGGATGGCGCGCGCCGCGCTCGCCTTCTACGATTATTATTTCTCGCATCGCGACGAGCTGGATCTCAGTTTCTATTTGTTCAACGGCATCCGTCCGCGCGGCCTGACGCCGGAAATCAATCGGCAACTGAACGGCAGACTGATTGCCCTGTTGCAGTACATTGCCGACCTGATCGCGGCTGCAACCGACCTGCCGCGCGACTCCGCCAACGAAGAGGCCGTCGCCGCATTCAGCCACATGAGCGGATTGCTGCTGCTGAACAATTCCGGACGGCTCAAGACCTTCGGCTTCGACGGGCGCACGCTGGCGGAGCGGTACGTGCGCAAGATGACGCCGCGACCGCTAACATAGAATGTTCCTCGTGCCGAGTTTGTCGGAGCATGAGGAATTGCTGCGCGTCTCCGAAAGCGTCATTTCGCGCGCGCCGCGCAGGACCGGTCGTTATCGCGCAGACGCGTCCCGACCTGCGGCGCGGTTTCACGCGTTGACGTCGATCACCGTGCGGCCACGCACCTGGCCCTTGAGGATCTGATGGGCCAGCGCCGGCAGGTCGGCCAAGGGTTTGGTCGCGGTCATCGCGTCGAGCTTATCCATCGGCAGATCGCTCGCAAGCCGCTCCCACGCCTTTTGCCGGCGCGGCACCGGGCACCAAACCGAATCGATGCCCAACAAGTTCACCCCGCGCAGAATCAGCGGAAGCACGGTCGCTTTCAGGTCGTTGCCGCCGGCATTGCCGCAGACGGCGACCGAGCCATGCGTGTCGGTCTGCACGAATGCGTTGGCGAGCACGACGCCGCCCACGGTATCGACCACGCCCTTCCACTTCGCCGTATCGAGCGGCTTGGGCGCGGCATTGCTCAAGTCCGCGCGATCGACGATCGAGTTGGCGCCGAGCGATTTGAGATAATCGTGCGCCTCGGCGCGGCCGGTCGAGGCCGCCACCTTATAGCCGAGCTTGGCCAGGATCGCGACGGCAACCGAGCCCACGCCGCCGGCCGCACCGGTCACCAGCACGTCGCCGTCTTTTTTCAAGCCATGATCTTCCAGCGCCATGACCGCGAGCATGGCGGTAAAGCCGGCTGTGCCGAGCGCCATCGCGCGCTTCAGGCTCAGCCCCTTCGGCAGCTTGACCAGCCAGTCGCCCTTCACGCGCGCCTTTTGCGCAAAGCCGCCCCAATGACGTTCGCCCAAGCCCCAGCCGGTCAAAATCACTTCGTCGCCGGGCTTGAAGTTGGACGACTGCGAGCTTTCCACGACGCCGGAAAAATCGATGCCGGGAACGTGCGGGTATTTGCGCACCAAACGCGCCAAGCCATTCAGGATCAGTCCATCCTTGTAGTTAAGATCGGAATAATGCACCCGCACAACGACGTCGCCCTCGGGCAATGCGTTGTCTTCGAGCGCGGCGACCGACGACGTCACTTTTCCGTCTTTTTCTTCCAGCAGAATGGCCTTGAAGCTCATCACGACTCCTCACGATTGAAACGGGCGGCATCGGCGGAGAAGCGACGGTCGCGCGGGACCAACTTGGCCGCGACCGCCCCTTTCAGCACGCCGGGATTTTGCTATAAGAGCTTCATTCCCCGCCGCGCGCAAGCCGCCCTACGCGCCAGTGACTCTGCGAGCTTTTCATGGCCGATAAGGACGATCCGAACAAGAAGCCGCCGAGCGGCATCGTGCAGCAGCGCCGCTCGCGCGATTTTCTGATCGTCAAACGCGGCGAGTCGGCCCGGCCGGGCGCGTCCCCGCCAACCGCACCCGTCACGCCCGCCGTACCGCCGCCGCCTGCGGCGCCACCGTCCGGCCCCTGGCGCAGCGCCGGCCACGCGGCGCCGCCACAGCGCCAACCGGCGGCCTATCCCCCGGCCGTGCCGCCTGCCGCCCCGCCGCCCGGCCTACCGCCCGGCACCCCGGGTGCGCCGGCCGCGCCGCCGCTGCCGACCGGTCCGCGCGATCGGTTGCTCTACGACGGCAGTCTGGGCGAGTTGTATGTGATCTTCATCATCAACCTGCTGCTCAGCATCGTCACGCTCGGCATCTATCGATTTTGGGGCAAGACCCGCATCCGGCGCTACGTCTGGAGCCACACCAGCCTTCACGGCGAGCGCTTCGAGTATGCCGGCACGGGCCTGGAATTGTTCCTGGGCTTCTTGATGGCGCTGGCGATCTACGCGCCGTTTCTTGCCGCGCTGTACTACGTCCAGATCGAGTACCCGCCGATTCCCGACGCGCGCACCGGCGCGCCGGATTGGGACAACCTCATCCTGCTGATCGGCCTCAACGTCGCCTTCTTTATCGTGTTCCTCTATCTCTACAGTGTGGCGGTCTTCAGCACGTTTCGCTATCGCGTCTCGCGGACCTTATGGCGCGGCTTGCGGGGGTCCGTTTCCGGCTCGGCCTATGGATACGGCGCCCGCGCGTTCGGCAGTTCCATTCTCAATAGTATTTGCCTGGGCCTGCTGCGGCCGTTGATCGATGCCTGGCTGATGCGCTACCGCCTCAGCAATACGACCATCGGCAACCGCAACTTCAAGTTGGACCTGGACGGCGGCGGGCTGTACACAACGTTCATCGTGACGTGGCTGCTAACCATCCCGACGCTCGGATTGGCGCAGTTCTGGTATCAGGCGGCGCTGTTGCGCGCGGTTGCCGGTGGCACGCAGTTCGAGAATTTGCGCTTCGAAAGCGACGTGCGCGGCGGCTCGCTGCTCGGTTTCACCATCGTCAACATCCTGATCTATGTGTTCACGCTGACGCTGGGCTATCCGATCGTCGTGCAGCGCACGTTGAAGTATCTCGGCAATCACCTGGTCGTCGTCGGCGAGCAGAATTTCGACGAGATCGCGCAGTCCTCGCAGTGGCGGCCGCGCACCGGCGAGGGGCTCGGCGAATTCATGGGCGTCGGCTGGATCTGACGGACGAGGCAAATGGCGAGCTATTCCGGCATCTACACGGACGGCAAGACCGGACGACGGCGCACCGTCACGGTCTATGCCATGGCCGAGGGGCTTGAGATCGTCGAGGACCGGCAGCCGATCGCGCGCTGGGCTTACGGCACCATTCGCCTGCTGGAGGAAGTCTATACCAACCAGCCGGTGCGCCTGCGCAGTTTGGCCGCGGGCGATGCCCGGCTGTCCGTGACCGATCACAATTTCCTCGAGGAACTGCGCACGCGCAGCGCAAACCTGTCCGGCCGCGATATGCGCCGGAGCCGCGTGCTGCCGCGCGCCGTCGGTTGGACGTTCGGGCTGGCGGTCGTCCTGGTCGGCATGTACTTCGGATTGCCGCTCATGGCCCGCCCCGTCGCCTTCATGGTCCCGGTCAGTTGGGAGGAGAAGTGGGGCGAATCGATCATGCGCCAAGCGCTCACCATCTTCGGCGGCGGCAAGCGCTGTGCGAATGCCGAGGGCGAGGCGGCGCTGAACAACCTGATCCTGCGCATCGGCAAGACGCGCGCGCATCAATACCGGTTCCGCGTTCAGGTGGTCGATCATTCGATGGTCAACGCCTTCGCCGCACCCGGCGGCTACATCGTCGTGTTCCGCGGCTTGATCGACAAGTCGGGCTCGCCCGAAGAGCTGGCCGGCGTGATCGGGCACGAAATGGGCCACGTGCTGGAACGCCATGGGACGCAGGCGCTGATCCGCCAGGTCGGCATGTCGGCGATCATTTCGGCAATGATCGGCGACGCGTCGTCCATCGGCACCAGCCTGGCCGATTTCGCCGGCACGCTCGCCAGCCTGTCCTATGGCCGCCAAGCCGAGCACGAAGCCGACGAAGTCGGCGTCGCGATGTTGAACAAGGCCGGCATCAACGCGCGCCCGTTCGCCGAGTTCTTCGAACGCATCGGCAAGGACGAGCCGAACTCGGATTTGCTGAAATACCTGTCCACGCATCCGGCCAGCCGCGACCGCGCGAAATTCGTGCGCGACCAATCGGCTAGCACCGGCAAGGCCATGTCCGATCAGGAATGGCGCGATCTGAAGAATATCTGCCGCACCAGCCGGTAAGGACTTTATTCGAGTCCAATGTATTTGGGCCCCATGCCGAGCCGGCGCGCTTGCGTCGAGTCGAAGCTTGGGCCGCCGGCGAAATCCTGCGTCCCCTCATCGCGATCTCACCAAAGCACGGCACGCTCGCGGCTCCGGATGACGTGGGATTCTGGCTTGTCGGCTTCTAGCTAGCGTCGGGCCGCAGCGTTTCCGCAAATCGTACCGGCGCGCCGACCGGTTTTGCCAACAGCTCGTCCTCGCGCATGACGATATGGCCGCGCACGATAGTCGCCTTCGGCCAGCCGGTCACCCTCATGCCGTCGAACGGCGTCCAACCGCAGCGGCTGGCGATCCACTTGTTCTCGATCGTGCGCCTGGCGGCGAGATCGACCAGCGTCAGATCGGCGTCATAGCCCAGCGCGATGCGGCCCTTGCCGGCGATATTGTAAATCCGCTGCGGGCCGCCGCTGGTCAGGTCGACGAAGCGCTCGAGCGTCAGGCGCCCCGCGGCGACATGATCGAGCATGATCGGGACGAGGGTTTGCACACCGGGCATGCCCGACGGGCTGCCCGGATACGGCCGGTCCTTTTCGGCGCGCGTGTGCGGCGCATGGTCCGAGCCGAGCACGTCGACCGTGCCGTCGGCGACGGCGCGCCATAGCGCGTCGCGGTGGCGCGCGTCCCGGATCGGCGGGTTCATTTGAGCGTAGGTGCCCAGCCGGTCGTAACATTCGGGTGCGGCCAGGGTCAGGTGCTGCGGCGTGACCTCGACCGTCGCAATGTCCTTGTGCGCGGCAAGCAGCGGCATTTCTTCGGCCGTGGTCACATGCAAGACATGGACCCGGCGCCCGGTCTTGCGCGCCAGACGCAGCAACCGCTCGGTGCAACGCAGGGCCGAGATTTCGTCGCGCCAGACCGGATGCTGGTGTGCGCTGCCGCCGACCTCAATCATCGTCTTGCGTTCGTTGAGCCGGGCCTCGTCCTCCGAATGCACGGCCATGCGGCGCACGCCATGCGCCAGGACCTGCTCGACCGTGGCGTCGTCCGCGACCAGCAGACTGCCGGTCGAGCTGCCCATGAACATCTTGATGCCGCTGCAGCCTTCCTGGCGCTCCAAAGTCGCCAACTCGGCGATGTTGTCGCCGGCGGCACCGGCGAAGAACGCGAAATCGGTCCACGCGCGGCCGCGGGCGCGGGCAACCTTGTCCGCCAGCGCCGCCGCGGTGGTGGTGGAGGGATTCGTGTTCGGCATCTCGAAAATGCCGACCACGCCGCCGAGCGCCGCGCCGCGCGTGCCGGTTTCAATATTTTCCTTGTGTTCGAGCCCGGGTTCGCGGAAATGCACCTGCGTGTCGATCACGCCGGGCAGCACATGCAGGCCCCCGGCGTCGACCGTGGCGGCCGCGGCGGCGCGACCCAAGTCGCCGATCGCCGCAATTCGCCCGTCGCGCACACCGAGATCGACGGACGCGCGGCCTGCGGGCGTCAGACAGACCCCGCCCTTGACGATCAGATCGAAGCTTTCGGCCATGCCATTCCTCTTACCGCATCTCGCCGCTCGAAGGCGGCGCATGTCAAGCCGCGTTCACTTGCGGCGGCGTGCGATCAACCGGGTGAACAGATCGAGATAGCGCCCGATCACGGCCCGCTCGGTGAAGTCGCGCTCGAACTTTGCCCGCCCACCGCGGGCGAGACGGTCCGCCAGCGCGGGATCCGCAAGCACTTCGGCGATGCCGCGCGCGAGCGCCGGCGCATCGTCGATCGGCGACAGCAAGCCGGTTTCGCCATGGGTCAGCAAATAGGATGGGCCCTGGCTGGCGGTTGCGACCACGGGCTTGGCGTGCATCCACGCCTCGATCATTACATTACCGAGCGGTTCGTGGCGCGACGGCACGAC
Source organism: Alphaproteobacteria bacterium (assembly GCA_050186335.1). Taxonomy (GTDB): domain Bacteria; phylum Pseudomonadota; class Alphaproteobacteria; order Bin65; family Bin65; genus JBFWYO01. The sequence continues at coordinate 23,522 of JBFWYO010000019.1, forward strand.
GACCACGTCAGCCGCGGCGAACACCGGTCCGGGATCGGTTTGCCAGCCCAGCAAGCGGATACGGTCGGCGATGCCGAGCTGGCGCGCCAGCGATTCCAGCGCGCGGTGTTCCGGGCCTTCGCCGGCCAGCCACAGGTAAACGCCAGGCAAGGCGGCCAGCGCGCGCAACAAGGTATCGAACGCCTTGTTCGTGTGCAGGCGGCCGAGCGCGACGATCAGCGGCGCGGCATCGGGGGTTGCATGGATGCGCCGTTCGAGTGCCTGCGCCGGGCGATCGTCGACGAAATTGTGGATGACGCTGCACGCGTCGGCGGGCCAGCCGGCGTCGACGACGTGCCGGCCGACATCTGGGGTTACCGCGACGAGATGATCGCAGTGGCGGTAATATTTGAGTCCGTAATAACCGCCCAGTCGTCCGACATGAACGAAATCGCCGCGCGGGCAATGTTTGGTCGCGCGGCTCATGTAGCTGATCACGAGATCGGCGCCGAACGCCGCAATACTGCGCCGCAAGGCGGGTCTGGTGGCGAGATCTAACGGCCCGCCGAAAGCGAGTTCGATCGGCTCGATGCCGCCTGCCCGCAAACGTGCCGCGCGCGCGGCATCGCGCCGGATGGCGACACGCTGGTCGATGCCGTGACGCTGCAAGGCAAGGCAGAACCGCTCGACGAACAATTCGGCGCCGCCTTGAGGTGCGCCCGCGAGGGCATGAAAAATTCGCATCAGGCGCCCTCGCCCGTTTTCGCCGGCGCCGCATCGGCGCTTCGAGCGAACAACGCGATCGCCGCGCGCGCGACTTTCTCGACCGCCAGGCTTTCCATCCAGCTGCGCTTGAGCCGGTAATCGTACCCCGGCGTCGCGACGATATCGCGGTAACTGAGATCCGTGCGCACAACCTGCGTGTTCGGGCCCCACGGCGCATACCATTCGTCGCGGCTGGGACCAAACAGTCCAAGCGTCGGCACGCCGGAAGACGCGGCGATGTGCATCAAACCGGAATCGTTGCCGACGAACAACGCGCATCGGCGCAGGCATTCGTAGGCGGTCAGCAGATCGGTCCGGCCGACGAGATCGATCGTGCGGCTCGGATCGAGCGCCGCGAGAACGGGTGCCGCGGCGTCGCGTTCCGCGGCGGCGCCGAACACCGCGACGCGCGCGCCGGGTAGAATGCCGCCCGGCGCGGTCAGTTCGCGCGCCAATGCAACGAAACGATCGGCCGGCCATTGCTTGCCGATCCAGTTGGCGGTCGGCGCCAGGGCCAGCACCGGGCCGCCGGTCGGGAGCGCGGCGGCGGCCTGGCGGCGATGCGCATCGCCGCTCCACAAGCGCGGCGCCGGCGGCTCGGACAGCCGGAAGCTGGTTTGGACCTGCCTTACCTTGTGCCGATCGGGCCGTGCGGCGGCGAGCACGAAGCGCCGGCAGGTCGGCACGAGATAGGCGGTCGCCGAGCCGCGCAGATCGGCCACCGCGCGCCAGCGCGTGAACGCAACGCGGCGCCACAGATCGAGCCAATGCAGGGAGTATGGCCGCTTGCGCATGACCAGCAGGGTTTCGAGCCGCGGAACCGCCTCGAACAGGCCGGCGGCGGCCGGGCCGCATGCCACGGTGACCCGCGCCATGGGGAAGGCGTCCAGCATCCAGGCCAGGCCGCCCGTGGACAGAACCGCGTCGCCGATCCGGTTTGAAGTGATGAATAAGATGCGCATCCGCGGCCGGTTATAAGGGGGCCGGCCGGAAAAATCCACGGACCGGGATTGGCCCCGATAAACTTGCTCGGAGGGCTTGCCCCGCGAACGATTAGAAGCACATTAGGCGCAGTTGCCGGCAGCACTTCGCCGCTTGCCGAGCGACGGGCTGTCCACCGGGGAATTTTCGAGGCGCGCACATGGCCGACGAGCCGAAACTCCTGTTTGCCTTCCTGGAGGACCGCGGGCTGCTCCGGGTTGCCGGGCCGGACGCGCGGCCGTTTCTGCAGGGTATCGTCTCCAACGACATCGAAAAGGTGGCGCCGAGCCGGGCGATCTGGGCCGCCCTGCTGACGCCGCAAGGCAAGTACCTGCACGATTTTTTCGTCATGCAGCACGGCGCAGCATTGTTATTGGATGCGGAGGCCGCGCGGCGCGACGACCTGATGCGCCGGCTGTTGCGCTTCAAGTTGCGCTCCAATGTAAGTATCGCGGCGGAGGATCCGGGCTTGGGCGTGGCTGCGATCTGGGGCGACGGCGCAGCAGCGGCATGCGGGTTGAACGACGCGCCCGGTTCAGCCGATCCGCACTACGCCGCAGGATGCGTCTTCGTCGACCCGCGCTTGAAGGACGCCGGCATTCGCGTGGTGGCGCCGCGCGAGGCGATCTCGTTCCTGGCCGCACGCCTGGGCGCCGGACAAGCCGATGCGAAGGCCTACGATGCGCATCGCCTTGCCCTCGGCCTGCCGGACGGCAGCCGCGATCTGGAAATCGAGAAATCCATCCTGCTGGAAAACGGCTTTAACGAACTCAACGGCGTCGATTGGGACAAAGGCTGTTACATGGGCCAGGAACTGACCGCGCGCACCCATTACCGCGCGCTGATCAAGAAGCGCCTGATGCCGGTTGCGATCGATGGCCCGATGCCCGCCGCCGATACGCCGATCACTGTCGACGGCGCCGAGATCGGCACCATGCGATCGGCGCGCGACGGGCGCGGATTGGCGCTGCTGAGACTGGATGCGCTCGATAAGGCGCCGTTCTTCGCCGGTGCAGCGAAGCTCACGCCGCAAAAGCCGGATTGGATGAAGCTATAGCGGGTTCTTCAAGCATCACTCCGGCTCTCCACTGCGCTCCGGCCGGGGCGACAAACGAGATGGTGCGTTCCGCCGATTCCGCACCGGCGAGCTGCGGATCTCTTTTCGCATGCTTGGAATGACGGCGGCTTGGATCGGGAACTGCCTCACATATTCGACTTGATCCGCTCGCACAGCGCCTTGATCTCCGCCATGTCGCCCGGCCGGTGGCCCCAGTTCATTTTCAGGTCGTCGCCGATCCGGCGCGGCAGCACATGCAGATGAAAATGGAACACCGATTGCTCTGCGCCCTTGCCGTTGGCCTGCAGCAGGTTGATCCCGTCCGGCGCGAGCGTCTTCTGCACCGCATGCGCGACGCGCTGCGCCGTCGCGGCGGTGGCGGCCAATAGATTTTCCGGCACGACCAGAAAATTTTCCCAGTGTTCCTTGGGGATCGCCAGCGCATGGCCCGGATTGCCGGGGTTGATGTCCATGAACGCGATCGTGTGCGCGTCGTCCCACAGCTTGAAGCAGGGGATCTTGCCGGCCACGATCTTGCAGAAGATACAATTATCGTCGGTGCGCATGGTTGTCTCCTCCCGGGCGCGACTTTCTCACCGCGCCTCGAGCCGGGCAAGAGCCGCGGCCAATACCTGAAACGGCGATCTGCCGGCCGCGGTTTCCAGCTTGCCGAGCCGTGCGATCCCGGTCGTGCCGTAGCGCGCACGAATTTCGTCGAGCGCCCACTGCCGTGCCTGGCGCGTGCGCGCGGCGGCGAATTCGCCGCGCAAGACGAGATGTTGGCGATGTCGCTGGAGCGCTGCGATCAAATCGCCGACGCCTTCGTGCCGCGATGCGGAGAGCTTGAGAATTTTCACCGGCCAGGAGCCGACCGAGGCCAGACCGATCGCGCCTTCGACGTCCGCCAGCGCACGTTCGGCCATGGCGCCGAGATCCGCCTTGGTCACAGCGACGATGTGCGGGATTTCGACGATGCCGGCTTTCATGAACTGCAGCGAATCGCCGGAGCCCGGCTGGATACACACGACGACGCTGTCGACCGCGTCGGCGATCTCGGTTTCGGACTGGCCGACGCCGACCGATTCGACGATCACGAGATCGAACAGCGCGCGCATCAGCACGACGCCCGGGAACGTCAGCGCCGCGAGGCCGCCCAGCCGCTCGCGTGCCGCCATCGAACGGACGAACAGGCTTGCGTCGGAAGGATCGGTGTTTAGGCGCGTACGGTCGCCCAGCAAAGCGCCGCCGGAGCGTTTGGAACTGGGATCGACGGCAATGACCCCGACGCTGCTGCCCTGCCCGCGCCAATCTTTGATGAGCGCGCCGAGCAGGCTCGATTTGCCGACGCCCGGCGGGCCGGTGATCCCGACGACATGCGAACTTTCCGACGCCGGCGCCGCGTACGCCTCGTCCAGCAATTTCAAAGTGGCGGGATCGTCCGGCTGCGCTTCGATGGCGGCGAGCGCCCGCGCCAACAGCGGCTTGCCGCGCGCCGAGCCAAGCGCGGAAGCCAGCTCGGCAAAGCGGGGCAAGGCCGCGATCATCGACGCCTGGATTTGGGTTTCGGCCAAGTCGGTTTTCGCGCCTTCGGCTTTGGCGCGGGCTTGCGCACGGGCTGCTTGGCCCGCTTGCGCGTGGCCGCTTTTGCCGGCTTCGTTTTGGCGGGTTGGGCGGCCGCGGCCGCGCCCGGTGCGGCCAGGATCGACGCCTGCGCCGCGGCCAGGCGCGCGATCGGCACGCGGTACGGCGAGCATGAGACGTAATCCAGCCCGACCGTTTCGCAGAATTTGACCGAGTCCGGATCGCCGCCGTGTTCGCCGCAGATGCCGAGCTTGAGCTTTGGGCGCGTCGCTCGTCCGCGCTCGGCGGCGATGCGCACCAGTTCGCCGACGCCTTCCACGTCGATGGTGACGAACGGATCGCGCTCCAGGATGTTCTGGCGTTGATAGTCGGGCAGGAAATTGCCCGCGTCGTCGCGCGACAGGCCGAACGTCGTCTGCGTCAGATCGTTGGTGCCGAAGCTGAAAAATTCCGCCGACTGCGCGATGTCGCCCGCGCGCAACGCCGCGCGCGGCAGTTCGATCATGGTGCCGACCATATAGTCGAGCTTCGCGCCGGTTTCGGCCGCAACCGCGCCAGCCACGCGGTCGATCACCGCTTTCAGGATATCGAGCTCCTTCTTGGTCGCGACCAGGGGCACCATCACTTCGGGCACCACGGCGCGGCCGGTTTGCTTGCCCGCCGCGATCGCCGCTTCGAAAATGGCGCGCGCCTGCATTTCGGCGATCTCAGGATAGGTGATCGCCAGGCGGCAGCCGCGATGACCCAGCATCGGGTTGGCTTCCTGCAGCCGTTGCAGGCGCCGGCGCAGACCTTCGATCGGCGTGCCGGCGGATTTGGCGACTTCCGCCATTTCCTCTTCGGTATGCGGCAGAAACTCGTGCAGCGGCGGATCCAATAGCCTTATGGTGACCGGCAGCCCGGCCATGATCTCGAACAAATCCTCGAAATCCCGGCGCTGCATGGGCAGCAGTTTCGCCAGCGCGGTGCGTCTGCCCTCGACCGTTTCGGCCAGGATCATCTCGCGCATGGCGACGATGCGGTCGCCCTCGAAGAACATATGTTCGGTGCGGCACAGGCCGATGCCTTCGGCGCCGAACTGGCGCGCCGTGCGCGCATCGAGCGGGGTCTCGGCATTGGTGCGCACGCGCATGCGCCGACGCGCATCGGCCCATTGCATGATGGTAGCAAAATCTCCCGACAGTTTCGGCTGGATGGTCGGCACTTCGCCGAGCATGACCGTGCCGGCGCCGCCGTCGAGCGTTATGCGCTCGCCCTCTTTGACCGTGCGGCCGGCGGCCGTCATGGTCCTGCCGGCGTAGTCGATGCGCACGTCGCCGGCACCCGAGACGCACGGCCGCCCCATGCCGCGCGCAACCACCGCGGCATGGCTGGTCATGCCGCCGCGCGCGGTCAGGATCCCCTTGGCGGCGTGCATGCCGTGAATGTCTTCCGGGCTGGTTTCGACGCGCGCCAGGATCACGGATTCGCCCGCCTGCGCGCGCGCGACCGCATCGTCCGACGAGAACACTACGACGCCCGACGCCGCACCCGGCGACGCCGGCAGCCCGCGCGCGAACAAGGTTATCTGCGCGTTTGGATCGAGCGTCGGATGCAGCAGTTGATCGAGCGACGCCGGATCGACGCGCATCACCGCCTCGTCGATCGCAATCAGCTTCGCTTTCGCCATCTCGACTGCAATCTTGAGCGCCGCATGCGTCGTGCGCTTGCCGTTGCGGGTTTGCAGCATCCACAGTTTGCCGCGCTGGACCGTGAACTCGATGTCCTGCATGTCGCGATAGTGGTTTTCCAGGATCGTGCGTACTTTGGCGAGTTCGGCGAAGAGCCCCGGCATGGATTCTTCCATGGAGGGCAGCTTCGAACCCTGCTTTTCGCGCGCAACCTTGGTCAGGCTTTGCGGCGTGCGGATGCCGGCCACCACGTCTTCGCCCTGGGCGTTGACCAGGTATTCGCCGTAGAAAATATCCTCGCCGGTCGACGGATCGCGCGTGAAGGCAACGCCGGTCGCGCAATCCTGGCCCATGTTGCCGAACACCATGGCCTGGATGTTGACGGCGGTGCCCCAATCCTCGGGAATATTGTGCAGCTTGCGATAGGTGATGGCGCGCTGGTTCATCCAGCTGCCGAACACGGCGCCGACCGCACCCCAGAGCTGCTGCCGCGCATCCATCGGGAACGCCGCGCCGGTCTTCTCGGCCACCATCTTCTTGTATTCGCCGACCAGCGCCTTCAGATCGTCGGCTTCGAGCTCGGTATCCATCGAAACGCCGCGCTGTTCCTTGAGATCCTCGAGCAGCGCCTCGAAATTGTAGTGATCGACGCCGAGCACCACGTCGCCGAACATCTGGATGAAGCGCCGATACGAATCGTAGGCGAAGCGCGCATCGCCGCTTTCCTGGGCCAGACCCGCGACGGTCGCGTCGTTGAGGCCGAGATTGAGCACCGTGTCCATCATGCCCGGCATCGACGCGCGCGAGCCCGAACGCACGGAGACCAGCAGCGGGTTTGCGGCATCGCCGAATTTCGCGCCGGCGATCTTTTCGACCTTGGCCAGCGCCGCGTCGACCTGCTTGGCGAGTTGCTTCGGATAGCTGCGCCCGTGGGCGTAGAAATACGTGCAGACTTCGGTGGTGATGGTGAAGCCCGGCGGCACCGGCAGGCCGATGTTCGACATTTCGGCCAGGTTGGCGCCCTTGCCGCCGAGCAGATTCTTCATGCCCGCGGCGCCGTCCGCCGTGCCGTCACCGAAATTGTAAACCCAGCGAGTCATGCGTGTGTCCTGAGTGAGAACCCTTTACCGCTGCGCCGGCGGCCCATCCTTCGATACGCGCGTAAGGACGCGCCACTCAGGATGAAGTCGGGGATGTGGCGCGCGAACCAACAAAAACAACCTCATCCTGAGTAGCGACCCGGAGCAAAGCGAACGGGGCGCGTATCGAAGGATGGGCCGCACGCACGCACGTCATCGCCCTACCCCTCGATCTTCGAGAAATCGGCAATCGAATCCATTGTCGCCTTGATGCTCGCCAGCAGGCGCAGCCGGTTAGCGCGCAGCTTGGCGTCGTCGGCATTCACGGTGACCTTGTCGAAAAACGCATCGACCGGTGCGCGCAGGCCCGCCAAGGCGGTCATGGCACCAACGAAATCCTCGGCGGTGACCGCCGCCTTGGACTTGCCGGCAACCTGCGCCAGGGCGGCCGCCAGGTTCCGCTCCTCGGCCGCCTGCAGCAAAGCGGCGTCGACGGCGCCGTCATACCCGGCCCTGTCCTTCTTTTCCTCGATGCGCACGATATTCGCCGCGCGCCGATAGGCGACCAGCAGATTGGCGCCGTCGTCGGAGGCCAGGAACTTCGCCAGCGCATCGACGCGCGCCAAGAGGCGCACCAGATCGTCCTCGCCGCCGAGATCGAAGATCGCGCTGATCAGATCGTGGCGCACGCCCTTTTCGCGCAGATGCACCTTGAGCCGATCGGCCAGGAAGGCGAGCAGATCGCCATGCACGTTGAAGATCGTCTTCCACGGCAACTGCTTTTCCGCGGCGGTGAATACGGGCGCGAGGTTTATCCGCAGCTTGTTTTCCAGCACGATGCGGATGACGCCCAGGGCGGCGCGGCGCAACGCATACGGATCCTTCGAGCCGGTCGGCCGCTCGTCGATGGCGAAGAACCCGACCAATGAATCTATCTTGTCGCCCAACGCCACGGCCACCGAGACCGGCGCGGTCGGGCAGGTGTCGTTGGGGCCCAGCGGCGAGTAATGCTCGGCGATCGCATCGGCCACTTCGGCATGTTCCTTGTCGTGCAGCGCGTAGTATCGGCCCATGACGCCCTGCAGCTCGGGAAACTCGCCGACCAGGCCCGTGGTGAGATCGGCCTTGGCGAGCCGCGCTGCCGAGCGCACGCGGTCGCGGTCGGCGCCCGGAATGAACGGCGCCAATTCCTCGGCCAGCACTTCGACGCGCGCCATCTTGTCGGCCAGCGTGCCGAGCTTGGCGTGGAACGTCACGTCCTTGAGCGCCGGGACGCGGCTTTCCAGCGTCTGCTTGCGGTCCTGGTCCCAGAAGAATTTCGCGTCCGACAGGCGCGCGCGCAGCACGCGCTCGTTGCCGGCGACGATGGCTTTGCCGTCGTCCGCTTCCATGTTGGCGACCACGAGGAAACGATTGGCGAGCGCGCCGGTCTTGGCGTCGCGCATGGAAAAATATTTCTGGTGCGCGCGCATCGCGGTGATCAGCACCTCGGCCGGCACGTCCATGAACTTCGCGTCGATCGTGCCGGTCAGCACAACCGGCCATTCGACCAGGCCGGTGACTTCGTCGAGCAGCCCGCGATCCTCGACCAATACAAATCCGGCGCTCTGCGCCTGGCTACGCAATTGCGCGTCGATCTTGGCGCGCCGCTCGGCCGGGTCGAGAATGACCTTGGCGGCGGCGAGCTTGGCCTTGTAGTCGGCGAAATCGGCGACGGCGAATTCGGCCGCCCCAAGGAAACGATGGCCAAGCGAGCGATTGTTGGCGAAGAGTGGCTTAGTTTTTTCGAGAATCGCCGCAGGGTACGTTTCATCTTTGGATTGGCCGTCCGTCCGATGTGTAATCGTGTGCTGTTTTCTTTGCACAGCAAAGTCAATTACTGCGCCGTCGAATATGGCCAAGATGTTCTGCAATGGTCGGGCCCAGCGCAAATCGAAATCCTGCCATCTCATAGACTTCGGCCATGTGCGGCTAATCTCGATAATGCTACCCCAAAGCAATCCGCTCAATGCGTCGACGGTCTTGCCGCCCTTCTTCTCGATCACCGCGAACCAAAACTCGGCGCCCTTGAGGTCGCGCTTCTCGCATCGATCGAGCGAGGCGAAGCCGACCGATTTCAGGAATCCGTCGATCGCAGGCTGCGGCGCACCGACGCGCGGGCCCTTTTTCTCGTCGCGCACGTCGGCCTGCTGCGTCGGCAGCCCGTCGACCACCAGCGCGAGCCGGCGCGGCGTTGCGAACGCATCGGCGCGGGTGAACTTCAGCCCGGCCGCGGCCAGCCTGTCGGTGACCAGCTTCTTCAAATCCTCCGCCGCGCGCGCCTGCATGCGCGCGGGGATTTCTTCTGAGAGGAGTTCGAGGAGCAGCTCAGCCATGCGCGGCCCCTAACGCACACGGGTGGCCCAGCCTTCGATACGCGTGCAAGGGCACGCCACTCAGGATGAGGTTGTTTGTTTGAGGCATACAAAAAATAATCCTCATCCAGAGTAGCGCGTTCTCACGCGCGTATCGAAGGATGGGCGACGGGTTCGAAGCAAACATCTACGCCCCCGCCTTCAAATGGCCGCGGCTTTTCAGCCAGCCTTCGCAGCACGCCTTGGCGAGGGTACGCACGCGCAGAATATACGATTGCCGTTCGGTGACGCTGATCACGCCGCGCGCGTCCAAAAGATTAAAAGTATGACTGGCCTTGATGCACTGGTCGTAAGCCGGCAGCGCCAAGTTGACGCCGAGCAGCGCCTGGCATTCCTTTTCGGCGTCCACGAAACGGTGCAGCAGTATGTTTGTGTCGGCATGTTCGAAATTATGCGCGGAATATTCGCGCTCGGCTTGGAGAAACACATCGCCGTATTTCACGCCGCCCTGGTTGGCGGGCCGGCCGTTCCAATCCAGTTCATAGACGTTCTCCACGCCCTGCACATACATGGCGAGGCGTTCGAGCCCGTAGGTGATTTCGGTCGAGACCGGATTGCAATCGAAGCCGCCGACTTGCTGGAAGTAGGTGAACTGCGTCACCTCCATGCCGTCGCACCAGACTTCCCAGCCGAGGCCCCAGGCGCCCAGCGTCGGGCTTTCCCAATCGTCCTCGACAAAGCGGATATCGTGCGCCAGCGGATCGATGCCGAGCGCCTTCAAACTTTCCAGATAGAGTTCCTGGCTGTTGGCCGGCGACGGCTTCAGCAGCACCTGGAACTGGTAGTAATGCTGCAGACGGTTTGGATTTTCGCCGTAGCGCCCGTCTTTAGGTCGGCGCGAGGGCTGCACGTAGGCGACGTTCCACGACTCCGGCCCGAGCGAGCGCAGCGTGGTCGCCGGGTGAAACGTGCCGGCGCCGACTTCCATGTCGTAGGGCTGCAAAATCACGCAGCCCTGCTTCGCCCAAAAATCCTGCAAGGTCAGGATCAGGCGCTGAAAACAAGTGTTCGGATTCGGCGAAGCCATGGACGGCCGCGTCCCCGGTCTGACGCAAAGGGTTTTTGAGTTGCGGCGCACCATAGACGCGCCCCGCGGGCGGGGTCAAGCAGCGGAAACGCAAGGATTTATCGCTTTTCGGGCGCCTGCGCCGCGGTTCAATACGGGCAGGCGTTGCGGCCGCAATGCACCGGGTGGCTGGCCGATACGTACGTGCCGCAGGCGGGACAGGCGACGAGGCGCTCGGGCGGCGTCGGCTGCTGCTTTTCGGCCTCTTGCCGTTTCAACCGCTGCGCCTGTTCCTGGCGCTCCAGATAGCGTTTGACGAACCGGTAGGCGAAGAAGCCCGCGATCAGCACGAACAGGACGATGAAGACTTTACCCGGACCCATGACGGTTCCTTATAACCCGAATCTGTTCCACCACGCGCGTTCTTCGACCGCGGCCAAGGCGCCGGCCGCGAACTCGGCGCCGATCGATGCCGGCGCGCGCTCCGCCATGCCCAGCCGGCGGCGCAGCCAGCCGCGCCGTTCGCCGATCACGCGCAGCTCGACCTTTTCGCCGAACCGGTCGCGCAACACGGCGCGCAGCTCGCCGATGCCGTCGATCAGGCCCATCTGCAAGGCCCGCTTGCCGGTCCAGAACTCGCCGCTGAACAGTTGTTCCTCGGCCACGCGCAAGCGCTTGCCGCGTCGCCGCCGCACCAGATCCTTGAAACTGTCGTGCATATCGACCTGGATCGCCTTGAGGCGCGCGATGTCCTCGGCGTTTTCCGGCCGGAACGGATCGAGCGCGGATTTCCTCTCGCCGGCCGTGTAGACGCGCCGTTCGACGCCGATCTTCTTAAGCAGATCGACGAAGCCGAACCCGGCCGAAACCACGCCGATCGAACCGACGATGGAGTTTTCGTTGGCGTAGATTTCGTCGCCCGCGCAGGCCAGCCAATAGCCGCCCGAGGCCGCCACTTCCTCGCAGAACACCAGCACCGGCACGTCGCGCTCTTCGGCCAGCGCGCGGATGCGCGCGTGGATCAGCGACGACTGCACCGGCGAGCCGCCCGGCGAATTGACGATCAGCGCCACCGCCTTCAGGCGCTTCTGCCGGAATGCGCGTTCGACGATGCCCCCCAGCCCGCGCAACGACAGCCCGGGGCGCAACGGCCCCAACTGGCCGATGACACCGCTCAGGCGCACCACCGAGACAACCGGATGATTGGAGAACAGACCCATGAACCGACCAAATAAGACAATGATGGCCAAAATAGGCGAGTCGGCGGCTTTTGCCAAATGGTGCGGAACGGGGCCCACGCGCCTTCGGGCCGCGATCGGTTATCGAGCCGTCAACCCAGATCGATGCCCTTCGCGTGGCGGATCACATCTTCGGCCAGGGGTGTCAGGCTGCCGTCCTGGTTGTGCACGACCAGGCCAGGCAGCAGATGCAGCTTGCCCTTCGATGCCTTGGTCGCCTGCACCAGCACGCGCTTGGCCTGCGTGTCGACCTTCGGCCAGAGCGGGAACACGGTGGCGTCGCCCGCCGCACCCTCCAGCAACGACAGGATTTCCGCCAGACGATCCGCGCGATGAACCAACGTGATGGTGCCACGATCCTTCACCCGCCGCAGCGCGACGCCGATCCAGTCGGCCAGTTTCGCCTCGCCTTCGGTGTGGGCGGCGGCGCGCAGCGCGTTGGCGGAGGCGCGCGTGGCATCGGCGTCGTGGAACGGCGGGTTCATCATCACGTGATCGAACTGGCGCTGCGCGACCGCCGGCGGCGGCCGCAGGATATCGCCGGTCACGAAACGCACGCGGTCGGCGAAATTGTTGGCGCCCGCGTTCTCCGTTGCGAAATCGGCGAGCGAATCGTGCAACTCGAGCCCGACGATCTCGACTCCCGCGCAGCGCGCCGCCAGGCACAGCGCTGCGGCGCCGACGCCGCTGCCCGCGTCGAGTACGATCTCGCCCGGTTTCGGCGCCACGCATGCGGCCAGGAACACCGCATCCATGGAAATCCGATAGCCGTCGGCCGGCTGGCGCACGATCACGCGCCCGTCGAGCAGGGCGTCTTCGGTATCGACCGAGGCCGGCCCGTCCGGCCCGCGTTCGAGGATCGCCTTGGCGCGCGCGTGGTGCTCGTCCGCGACCATGGCGCGGCGCGGCAGGATGCCGATGCTGCCGTCGACCGCCGACGCGTGCTGATCGAGCAGGAACAGCTCGATACCCTCCTCGGCCAGCCGCGCGCGCAACCAAGACAGCATGACCAGATCGTTGCTGCGCACCAGTTCCTTCATGCCTCGTCCTTCATCCGATCGGCCGCCCGCCGTGCGCGATTTTGCGCACTTGACCCTGCGCGGGAGCCGCCTAAATTATTGTCGTAACGTGATTTTTTGCCGATTGCCGGGCAATCGTGGCGGGCGCCACCGTAGCCAACGATGCGGCAGAAGCAAAGCGCAATTGAAAAGCCGCTCCGGTAAACCTTCGGGGGCGGCGGTTGGTTCCCCACTGCAAGAGCCGAGGAGAGCAAGCGTGGCCGTTGTCGTCTCCTTCGAACCCGATCGCGGCAAGCGCGCGTCGCTCGATCTCATCAACGCGCTGGTCGCCGAAGATCTCAAGCAGGTCAATCAGCTGATCGTCACGCGCATGGACAGCCGCGTGTCGCTGATCCCGCAACTGGCCGGCCACATCGTCGCCGCCGGCGGCAAGCGGCTGCGCCCGATCCTCACGCTTGCCTCGGCGAAACTGTGCAACTACACCGGTTTCCGGCACATCCAGTTGGCCGCGTGCGTGGAATTCATTCACACCGCGACCTTGCTGCACGACGATGTGGTCGACGAGAGCGATCGGCGGCGCGGCCTGGCGACGGCGAACGCCGTGTGGGGCAACAAGGCCTCCGTGCTGGTCGGCGATTTTCTGTTCTCGCGCGCGTTCCAGGTCATGGTCGAAGACGGATCGCTGGAGGTACTGCGCATCCTGTCGAACGCGTCGGCGGTGATCGCCGAGGGCGAAGTGCAGCAGTTGATGACCGCGAACGACACCGAAACCAGCGAGCACGCCTATCTCGAAGTGATCAAGGGCAAGACCGCGACGCTGTTCGCGGCGGCATGCGAAATCGGCGCCGTGGTGGCCGACCGGCCGAAAGCGGAGCAAACCGCGCTCGAAGGCTATGGGCTGAATATCGGCATCGCGTTCCAATTGATCGACGACATGCTCGATTATTCGGCGCACCAGGCAACGCTCGGCAAGAATGTCGGCGACGATTTCCGCGAGGGCAAGATCACCCTGCCGGTCATCCTCGCCTATCGGCGCGGCACCAACGAGGAACGCGAATTCTGGCGCCGCACGCTGGAGGAAACCGACCAGAAGGACGGCGACCTCGAGCACGCCATGGAACTGTTGAAGAAATATCGCACGCTGGAAGACACCGCCGACCGCGCCCGCCATTACGGCGCCATCGCACGCGACAGTTTGGGCATTTTCCCCGACGGACCGGCCAAGGCGGCCTTGCTCGACGTGATCGATTTCTCGATCCAGCGCGCCTATTGATTCTGCCGTTCACGGGGATTTGAGGGCACGGCGGCGCGCGGCGCGGCCGTAAGCATGCTTACAGATCCGCCCCGCGTTCCCCCTTCCCGGCTGCATCAAGGCGCGCCGGGCCGGGCCGGCTGCGGCGCGAACCCCCTGAGGCTCGATGGCACAAAGGTCGATGGCGCAATTTCGCAGCACGCCGCGCGAAAGCCCGGAACGCCGCAGCATACCGGGCCGTCGGGCGAGGTGCATGCGGTTCGCGCGCACGGCGCTGCTCGTCCTCGCGTTGTTTCCCGCACTGCCGGCTGCGGCCAAAGAGCCGGCCTGCATGGCCAGCCCCACGCGCGCCTGCATCCTGGCGGACGCGCTGGCTCTGGCGCGCGAAACAAGCGACGTGCTGGAGCGCGGCATGAATTTTTTGGCGATCGCGCAGACCGCCAAACGCGCCGATCTGATCGCTGCCGCGCAATCGCTGCGTCCGGCGCTCGTAGGCCCTTGGCGCCACGCCCAATTGGGGCGCGAAATCGCCCGCGTGCAGGCGGCGCTTGGCCACACGGCCGAGGCGCTGGTTACGGCGGATACGATCCGGGATCCGAGGGTGCGCGTCGAAGCCCTGACCGACATCGCCGCCGCGACCCGCGATGCAACATTGCTTGCGCGGGCGCGCGAGATCGCCGCCACTATCCGAGCGCGCGATTGGGAAAGTTTCCATCAGCGCCGCAACGCGTTTACCGCGATCGCCACCACCGCCGCAACGATCAGCCACGCCGACACGGCGTTGGAAGTTTGCCGGCAAGTTTTCGACGAGTCCGGGTATTTCAGCTGTTTCGAGGACATTCTTCGGATCTTCGCCGACGCCGGAAATTTCCCCGACGCGTGGCGTGCACTGCAGCCGATGGACGCCGAATATGCGCGCAACGCCGGTCTTGCGATCGTCGCCCACGCGCTGATCGAGGCCAAACGCGCCGACGAAGCGCGCGAGATCGCGGGGCGCATCACCTATCTGACGACGCGCAGTTACGTTTTGGCGCATATCGCGGCCGAAGCGAAAGACCTAGCCCGGCTGCGCGAGATTTCGCTGGCGGTGTACCAGGCCTATCACAAGCCCAACACCGACAATCCGCATCACGGCGCCTATATGATCCGCTTCGGCAGAATAATCGCGCGCGCCGGCTTCGACGACGAGGCGATGAAGTACGCATCCAACGATTCCGTGCGCCCCTATATATTGCTCGGCCTGATCGACAACCGGATCGAGCGCGGCGCATGGAGCGAGGCCGCCGCGTTCCTGGCGCAGATTCCGAGCGACGGCTGGGCCGACGTCAAGCTTGACCTGGGCCGCAAGATTCTGGTCGCACTGACCCGGGCGGGCCGCCCGGCCGACGCTGCGCGGGCGGGGCGCGCGATGCTGCCGGACCACAGGGTACCGGCGCTGATGTTGATTTATGGCGCGATTGCCGACCCGTAGGGCATCCCTGCGGCAAACCTGCAAGGGACTGGAATTCGCCGGCCTTCCGCCTTGCACCCTCCCCCCGGCATCGCTATAACCACCGCCCGGTCGGAGTGTAGCTCAGCCTGGTAGAGCACTACGTTCGGGACGTAGGGGTCGGAGGTTCGAATCCTCTCACTCCGACCAGTGTTCCCGGCTGTCCTCAAGACAGCAATTCGGCACCGTATAAGCGCCAGCCCGGCATGTCGTGCAAGGGCCCGGCGCGCCGGTCCGCCGATCGCCGAATGCCGAGCTGTCCCGCCGCGGTTGGCGGACGAATCCCGGGCCCGGCAGCGCCATGATCCGCCATCGCCACCCCGGCACGAAGTTTGTCGCGGTGCGCGCCGTTCCACCCGCCGCCGCAGCGGCATTCGCAGCAAGGCCCCGATGAATCAAAACCTTGTGCGTTTGATCGCCGCAGCCGTGGCCGGTTTGGTCGCGATCGCCGGCATCGTGTATGCCATCGTCGGCGACTCCGGCAGCAAGGCTCCCGCGCCGACGGCTGCAACAAAAGCGCCGCCGAACCCGACGCCCCCGCAGCCAGCACAAACACGACCGACGCCGCCGCCGCAACCGGCCACGCCGCCGGCCAGCGCGCAGCCGACACCGCCACCGGTCGTGGCGCTGCCCGCAACGCCGCCGCCCGCCGCCGATACCCAACCGCCGACGCTGCCCGGGCCGGCCAACCAATGGCGCATGGCCAGCACCTATCCCTCGCAGCTGCCGCAGTACGGCACGCTCGGCCGCAAATTCGTCGCCAAGATCAACCGCATCGGCAATGGCGCGCTGCAATTCACCTACGAGGAACCGGGCAACCTGATTTCGCCGACCGACTGTCTGGCCGCCGTGGGCCAAGGCAAGGTGCGCGCCTGCTGGTCCTCGCCGACCCATTGGTATGGCAAGGAGCCGGCGCTGAACCTGTTCGGCGGCGCGCCGTTCGGCCCGGGTGCGGCGGAATACGCGGCGTGGTTGTATTACGGCGGCGGCCGCGAGTTGCTCGACGAGATTTACGCGCGCCACGGCGTCAAATCGATCATTTGCGGCATCGTGACGCCCGAGGCCGGCGGATGGTTCCTCAAGGAGATCGCCAAGGTCGAGGATCTCAAGGATCTACGCATCCGCATCGGCGGGCTGGGGTCGCGCGTGATCGCCAAGTTGGGCGCGCAGCCACAAATGCTGAAGGGCAGTGAGATCGCCGACGCCTTCAGGGACAATAAACTGGACGCCGCGGAGTATTCGATTCCGGCGATCGACTTCGGCCTGGGGATGAACAAGCTGGCGCCGTTCTACTATTTCCCCGGCTGGCATCAGCAGACGGCGCTGCTTGAAATTCTGGTCAACCGGAAGTCCTGGGAGACGGTGCCGGAACGCGACAAGGCGTTGATCGAGCTGGCCTGCGGCGACAATTTCCGCGAAGGCTTGGCCGAGGGCGAAGCCCTGCAGGCGCAGGCGCTGCGCGAGCTTGAGGCCAAGGGCGCCAAGATCCGCCGCCTGCCGCCAGACGTGCTCAAGGCGCTGAGCGCCGCGTGGCTCGACATCGCCAAGGAAGAAGCCGCGTCCGATCCCGCATTCAAGCGCGTGTGGGACGCCTATTCCTCGTTCCGCACTGAATATCAGCTTTGGCGCTCGATGGGCGTCATCGAGTAGCGCGCGAAGGTCGCAGTACCTCGCGCGGGGCCCATCCTTCGATACGCGTCCTGTTCGCTTCGCTTCAGGCCGCTACTCAGGATGAGGTTTTTTTTGACCGCCTCAAACTCTTAGCCTCATCCTGAGTAGCGCGTCGTTACGCGCGTATCGAAGGATGGGCCACGCGCACGCCCTCACCGCCCCGGCTTGCGCACCCTGACTGGTGCGCCGCGCGCGCGGTCCAATAATGTTTTGATGCGCGCGATCTGATCGTCGATGGAAATTTCGATCTCCGACGTCACCTCCAGGCGACGATCCTCGAACACGTCGACGGCGGGATAACGCCGGCTCCATTCCGCAATCGTGGCATCGCGCGCGCGCAGCAGTTCGACGATCTGCGGGCGGAACAGCCGCAGCATGGCGCCGATCCAGCGATTGACCGGCCATGATGGGCGCGCGAGGTCGATCTCGAAGAAATCCAGCATCTTGATGACGTCGGGCGCCGCATACCAGACCTCGCCGGTCACCCAACGGTTGGTGGTGAACAACCCCAACGGCATGCCGAACTTGTCCATCGAGATGCCGACGATATGGCTGAGCGCGTCGTTGAGGTCTTTCGGCGGCGCATAATCCGGCACGCTTGCGGGGACGACCCCCTTCGGCATGCCTTTCGGCCTTAGGAAGGTGTGGAAGTGCCCGTGTTCGTTCGGCCGATCGCCCGCCGCGTGCGCGTGATAATAATACTGCGCATGGGTTTCCGAGTCGTACACGTCGCCTTTGGGAAAATGCTCCCACTCGTAGAATTTGCCTTGCTCGCGCAATAGCTCGCCGACCAGATTGTCGCCGCTCTTGCTCAACACGCGGATACAGTTGGCCGCTTCCTCGCCGGCCTCGGCCAGCGCTTCCAGATCGTCGCGCGGCAGTTTCGCGAGAGTCTGCGCCTGGTTCATGCGCCGATATCCAGTAACGCCGCTTCGACCGCTCCACCCAGCCGGTCGACGATGTCGCGGATGTCCTTTTCCGCGACGATGAAAGGCGGCGCCAGCATCGCGTGATCGCCGGACTTGCCGTCGACCACGCCGCCCATCGGATAGCAGATCAGCCCGCGCGTCATCGCCTGCTGTTTGATGCGGGCGGCGAGCTTCAGGCTACCGTCGAACGGCTCCTTGGTGGTGCGGTTCTTGACCAGTTCGATCGCCTGAAACAGCCCGCGCCCGCGAATATCGCCGACATGGCGGTGATTGCCGAAGCGCTCGGTCAACGCCGTTTCGAGCACGGCACCCTGTCTGCGCACGTTGTCGAGCAGATTGTCTTCCCGGATCACGCGTTGCACCTCGAGCGCCGCGGCGCACGCCACGGCGTGACCGACATATGTCTGCCCGTGCTGGAAATAGCCCGAGCCGCCGACGATCGCATCGAAAATCTGTCGTGTGCATAGCGTGGCGCCGATCGCCTGGTAGCCGGCGCCGAGCCCTTTCGCGATGCACAGAATATCGGGTGCCGTGCCGTCCTGCGTGCAGGCATGCAGCGTGCCGGTGCGGCCCATGCCGCACATGACTTCGTCGAAGATCAGCAGCAGCCCGTGGCGGTCGCAGATCTCGCGCACCCGGCGGAAATAGCCGGGCGCCGGCGGCACCGCGCCCAATGTTGCGCCGACCACCGGCTCGCAGATGAAGGCCGCGACGTTCTCGGCGCCCAGATCGAGGATGGCGTTTTCCAGCTCGTCGGCCGCGCGCCGGCCGTAGGCTTCGTCGGATTCCCCTTCAGCCTGAAAACGATAGGCATAACAAGGCGATATGTGACGCACTCCGGGCGCCAGGATCGCCTCGAACGGCGCCCGGCGCCAGAAATTGCCGCCCACGGCCAAGGCGCCCAGCGTGTTGCCGTGATAGCTCTGGCGCCGGGAAATGAAAAACCTTCGGCTTGGGGCGCCGCGTTCGACATGAAACTGGCGGGCCAGCTTGAGCGCCGCTTCGACCGCCTCGGACCCGCTGGAGACGAAATAGACCTTGTCCAACGCGCCCGGCGCGTGTGCGACAAGCTCGTCCGCCAACGCTTCCATCGGTGCATTCGTGAAGAAACCGGTATGGGCAAAGGACAATCGTTCCGCTTGCGCCTGGATGGCGGCGATGACCCGCGCATTCGAGTGGCCGAGGCAGGACACCGCCGCGCCACCCGATGCGTCGATGTAGCGTTTGCCGTCGCGGTCGACGATCCAGATGCCGTCCCCGCGATCGGCCAACGGCAAATCGGCATGAGGGGCGCGGTGGAATACGTGGGTCATGCGAGCATGGTGGCGGGCGTGGCGGCGGGCGTGGTTGCCGGCTTGCTTGGTTGCGGCAAATTGCCTAGCTTCCGCGTGCCGCAATTTCGAGCCTAGCAGGGGAGCCAATGAACCTCAAAGCGCATATCCGGGAAATCCCCGATTTCCCGAAGCCGGGGATTCTGTTTTACGACATCTCGACTTTGCTGGCGCACAAGGATGCCTGGCGCGAGACGGTCCGGCGCATGGCCGACGCCGTCGCCCCGCACAAGCCGGACCTGTTGGCCGGCATCGAATCGCGCGGCTTCCTGGCGGCGGCGCCGCTGGCGCTCGAACTCGGCTGCGGGTTCATCATGGTACGCAAGAAGGGCAAGCTGCCCGGCAAGACGATCCGGCATTCCTACGCGCTGGAATACGGCACCGATACGATCGAAATCCAGGAGGGCGCGATCGAGCCCGGCCAGCGCGTGGTGGTGATCGACGACCTGCTGGCGACCGGCGGGACCATGGCGGCGGCAATCGAGCTGTTGAAGAAAGTCGGCGGCGACGTCCGCGCGGCGGCGTTCATCATCGAGCTTACGTTCCTCAAGGGGCGCGACAAGCTCGGCGTGCCGGCATCGACCGTGCTGGCGTACGATTCGTAACCGCTATTTGCCGACGCGTCGTTCGATCGCGACCCGCGGCGCAATTCCGCCGAAAACGAAGCAGAAAATCAGAAACGCGGTGAGCGCCGGTTTCCACGCCAAGTGCCATTCCAGGCGCCCGTCCTTCAATTCGTCGGATCCACGCACCACAGCGATTTGCGCGGACCGCGGCGCGGGCCGAACTCAGAGCGCCAAAATCGCCATCGTGGCCTACGAACGCGTGCGCCGGCGGCGACCTTTCGCGGGCAGCACCTGCGGCATGGCGGCGATCTCCTGCAACAGCTCGGCGATCTGACTGGCCGCCTGATCGATCAGCTTGCGGCCGATCGCCGCCGTCGCCAAGCGTGCGTCGCCGGCGGCGCCGTCCCGGTTCAGATCCTGCATCTGCCAGCCGAACGAGCCGGTCCGGCCGAACGGACGCAGATGCTTGTATTTCTTGGCCATCGCGCGCGACAGGCTGGGAAAATTCTTGATCGCGCCGCGGCGCACCTGCCCCGCATCGATATGCAGCATGATCGACGTTTCGACCGCGCCCGCGTGGATGCCGTGCTGGCCTTCTTCGGCCGGAAAATGATCCTCGGCGCGCCAAAACCGGTAGGCATTGATCGGAAAGGTCAGCAGGTTGCGTTCGGCGCGCAGGCGCTGGGCCACGATGTCGAGAATCTGCGGTTGGCCGCCGTGCGAATTGAACAACACGAGCCGGCCGATGCCGGCGGCGGCGACGCCCTGGCCGATCTCGGTCATCAGGCGGATCATGGTCTCGGCCGAAACCGACAACGTGCCCGGAAAATCGCCATGCTCCGGTGATACGCCGACATGCTGCATGGGCAGCACCAGGATCGGAAATTTTCCGGGCAGACGCTCGAGCGTGCGCGCGACGAGCGCGGCATTGATCCGCGCGTCGACCGATACCGGCAGGTGCGGCCCATGCTGTTCGGTTGCCGCAACCGGCAGCAACGCGATCGTCCGACCAAGATCGGCGCGCGCAAAGTCGATCGTCGACCAGTCCTGCCAAAACCGCGATTTATTCCGAACCGGCATACCGGCGCCCCCTGTCGGCACGCTGATTACCGCAGGTCGCGCGCAAAGCCGATCAATGCGGCGGCCAGTTCCTCAGGTGCTTCGCGCGGTATCATAAGGCCGGCGTCCGGGAAGTCGAGCCGGCGGCCGTGTTGGAGGCGCGCCGCCTTTTCCGCCACGACGGCGGGATCGTTGAACAGCCGATCGGCCAAACCGGTCGCGACCAGCGTCGGCAGCGCGAGATTCTCGTACGGCTGATCCCAATCCGCCACGCCGGCATGAACCATCAGATTGTACAAGCCCGTGGCACGCGACAAAGGCGCCGGTCGACCATGGCCGAACGCATCGATGAGGTGTTCGGCCAGCCACGCCTCGCCGGCCATGAACGGCGTGTACAGATCGAGCAGCAGCGGCAAGCCGCCGATTTCGAGCGCGCGCACCAGGGCGTCGTTGATCGCCTGCAGGCGCAAGCCCGTGGCGCGCAAGCCGTTGATCAGCACCATGCCGAGCGCCGGCGTGCCCGCCAGAATGAGCCGCGAGGCGACCGCCCCACCGATGCCCAGGCCGACCGGCACGACGCGCCGCGGCGCCAGCCGCGACAGCACCAGGCGCGCGTCTTCCATCATGCGCTGACCGTCGAGCCGCAGGTCGGGGGAATAGGCGCTGCCCTGCTGGCCGCGCCAATTGAACGCGATCCAGCCATGGCCGTGGTCGCGCACGCGTGGCGCCACCGCGGCGGTCCAATCGCCCAGATCTCCCAGCAATGGGTTGAGAAACACGAAGGTGACCGCCCGGTCGTGTGCCGGCGCCACCGCCTCATACGCGATGCCGTTGGACTCATCCGCGTCGAACCAAAGATGCTGCACCGCCGCTCCGCCTTTGTCCGACCGCAACGAGCCGCTCGGCGGGCTACTTCTTTTTCGGCACGCCGAGCAGCCCCTTGCCGAGATCCTGAAGCTGCTTGCCGGTATCCTTCTGGGATTTCGGATCGGTCAGCGATTTGACCGCATCCTTGATCGTGCCGTCCTGGTTGAGCTGCAATGCGCCCTTAAGATCCGGCTCGTAGCTCGGATTGTCCCACGAACCGTGGATACGCACCGGCACCACAATGCCCTGCTTGTCGAACCCGGAGTCCTGGCCCTTGAGCGTGCCGACCACTTTGGGTTCGACTTTGTAATCCAACGTGCGCGGCGGCAGCGGGACGACGCCCTTACCGGTCACGCGCAGCAGCGGCGACTGCAGCATCAGATCATCGTTCCTGGCGATCCCGTTGACGATGTCGAAACTGGCCGACAAGAGCGCGAAATCGGTCTTCTTCGAATTGTCAAAGCCCTTGGTCAGCGCCGAAACGCCTACGCTGCGCACCATTTCGGCCAGGTTGAAGCCCTTGATCGCGCCGTCGGTGAACTTGAAATTGCCCTTGCCGTTCAGCGTCGAGACGATCTGACGCTGGCTGCGACCGGTGCCGCGGACGTCGATCGCCATCGACGCAGTGCCCTGGATACGCGAGAAATCCGCCGCGTCGCGCAGGAACGGCTCGGCCTGCACGCCCTGCACGTTGAGCCGATAGGCGATGCCGAGCGTCTGCGCCGAGGACGCATCGAGACTTACGTTCATCGAGCCGGTGCCCTTGTAGAGGGCCAACTGCGTCAGGTCCAACTGGAGCTTCCCGCCGCGCAACACGAGACCGACATTGCCGTGGTCGATCCTGATGTTGTCGAACCCGATGTTTTTCGCGGTGATCGCCAGTTCGGCGTCGATCGAGCGCAGCGCCGAGGCGTCGATCGGATCGTCGCTCCAGCCCTGTTGCGTCTTTGGTTGCTGCGGCTGTGCCGGCTGGCCGGGCTGCGCCGGCTGGCCGGGTTGTGTTGCCTTCGGCCCGCCCATGTAGGGATTGAGGTTGAGCGCGCCGACATCGACCTTGGCCTTGATGTACGGCACGCGGCCGGCGAGCGACGCCGACAGATCGCCGTTCATCTTGATGTCGTCGAACTGGATCGCGGCTTTCTGCAGATTGATCGCCGGGCCCAATGCCTGCAGCGTGCCCTGCACCTTGAACACGCCCATCGTGTTCGGAGCCGCCTGCAGCTTGGCGCCGACCCAGGCGGCGAGATTTTTGACCGACGGCACGTCCAGATCGAGCGTGCCGGTGACGGCCGGCACCTTGGTGACGTTCGCTACGCTGCCATTGAAGGTCAGCTTGATGGCTTCCGAAACAATCGCCAGCGTGAGCGGCGAGGCGGCACCCGCTAGCGCATCGTTGGGTTTGGCGACGGTCGTGTTCACGTCGACCGATTTGCCGTTCCACACCAGCTTGCCGGCCAGCCGCGCGGGTGCTTCCGCCGACGGCATGGAGAGCACCATGGTGACGTTGCTGAGTTCCATCGATGGCGCGGGCAGACCCGCCCAGGCAAGCGCGCCTTTCAGCGACGGCAATTTGAATTCGACGGTGCCGAAGATTTTCGGCGGCTGCGCATTGGTGATCGTGCCTTTGAGATCCAGGCTGACGACATCCGAAACCGCCGTGACGACGACGGTGGACGTGCCGCCCGCCATCAGGCTGCCTGGTTTGGCGATATTCGCATCGAGCTTGAGCGTCTTGCCGTTGAGCACCAGGCTGCCGTTCAGCTTCGCGGGCCCCTCGGAACCGGGCAGCGACAGCGTCATCGAGACGTTCCGCAACTCCGACGTCTGTCCGGTCTGCGCGTCGGCATAGCGGATATGGCCGTCGACGATGCGCAGGCCCGGCAATTGCAGCGCATCGAGGTTGAAAGCGCCCTTGGCGGCTTGTTGGGCCGGCGGCGTCGAAGGCTTCGCGGGCGTGGTTTGGCCGGGGGTCGGTTGGCCGGGGGTCGGTTGGCCGGGGGTGGTCTGCGCCGGCGGTTGCTTCTGCTCGGGCACGAACACCCAGTTGGGCCGGCCCTGCTTGTCCTTTTCCAGCACGATGACCGGCTTGGTCAGCACAAACGTCTCAAGTTCGAGGCGGCGCGAGAACAGCAGCGGGATCAGGCGCACTTCGACGTCAAGGCGTTCGAGTTGAAGCATGTGGGGCTGAGTCGAGCCGGGTACGTTCGACAGCGTGACATCGCGCGCCGACAGCGAGGCGGCGGGCAGCAGCGCAAACTTCAGTTCGCCCTTGATGTCGATGTCGCGGCCGGTCGCGGCTTTGACCTGACGCGCCAGCTCGCCTTTGTAAGTATCGGCCGGAATGACCATCGGCAGCACGATGACGGCTGCGACGACAAGCACGACCAGCCCGCCCAACACGTAGAGAATTTTCCTGATCATCACAGCGCCTCCATGTGTTGGCCGATGCGACGGACGTGCGGAAACTCGTCTCCCGCCGTTTGCCGCCGGCAACCGATCAATTCCTTATGAACCGGCAAGATGGCGAAAATATGAGCCAGGAGGCGCGGAATGCCAAGGGTGCAAAAGGAAGCACGCCTAGGGCCGACGCCGCGGCCGAAGCACATTGCCGCGGAAAAAAAAGGGGCGTCCCGAAGGACGCCCCTTATTTCGTCAACTCGGACGAAGAGCGATCAACTACTCGATCGTGATCTCCGCACGGCGGTTGCGCGCTTCACGCACGCCGTCCGCAGTTGCGACCGCAGGACGCGACTCGCCGAACGCCGAGCTGGTGATGCGGTTGGCTTGGACGCCACCGCGAACCAGCGCATTCTGGACGGACGCCGCACGGCGCTTCGACAGGTCGAGGTTATACGCCTCGGAGCCGGAGCGGTCGGTGTGACCGTAGACCGAGATACGCGACGTCTGAGCAGCCCGAGCGGCCGCGATGACTTCGCGGATGACGGCCTGAGCGCGCGCATCGAGGTTCGACTTATCGAACGCGAAGTACACGATGTACTGCTTCATCGCCGGGCCTTGCATGGCCGCCAGGAAGGCGTTCTTGCACTTGGCGATGTCTTCCGGCTGATACGGCTTGGCGTTCGGATCGTTCAGCGGCTGACGCGTCCACACGTCCTCATGCTCTTCCTCGACCCAGCAGTCGTACATAGCCTGAGCGCGGGCCGCGAGCGCCGGATTCGACGTACGCCAGTTGCCATCCAGCTTGGCGTTCAGCTTGCC
This sequence comes from Alphaproteobacteria bacterium, assembly GCA_050186335.1. Lineage (GTDB taxonomy): Bacteria > Pseudomonadota > Alphaproteobacteria > Bin65 > Bin65 > JBFWYO01. The sequence goes on from JBFWYO010000019.1 coordinate 48,694, forward strand.
GTGCCAATCATACAGCTCGGCGCGCGAACGCGGCGGCAACCACCAGGTGCGCGGATCTTCCGGCAGGACGTTCTGTCCCTGAGCCGCCGCCGTACCCTTTTTGACATAGCGGTGGGCATGTTGGTGATCGGACTCGGCAAGAGCTTCAGTGCCGAGCGCCACGTATTCCTTGTGAAGAGCACCGTTGAAAGCGGAGCCCGTCGGTTGCATCGCCTTTGCCGCCGCAAGATCATCCGTCACGTACGGGCTGGCAAATGCACCAGACGCGACCAACGCGCCGGCCGCGATAATGGCTAGTCCCAGTTTCCTCATTTTCTTCCCCTGTTAGTTCAAGACGTTACAGACGTCGTCGCCAACGGTGTTTAGCTCGGCACGGTATCGGGATTGGGCGAGAAGCCGTTGATCCCCACTCGGCCGGACCGCCCAATGCAAAGCCACCAAGCACCGGAAAGTTCCGGAGGCGACAACCACTGGTTCGAGCCTATAACACGCCGACATCGTCCGTCCTGTGACATAGATCAAATTCACCTCGCGAAGCGCGCTATGAACCTTATCTCTGCCAGTCCGCGCTGACCGCTTCCCGCAGCCCCGCTCAACCACCTAGAAATACCCGATTTCTGCGGTGCAGAAAAGTGGATACGCCATTTTTGCCACGCATTCAAGTCACAGGAACGGAAAATTCGCGACACTGTTACGTAAATACCACAGACTAGGAAATTATTCCGGTAAAGCAGCGGTTTGCCGTTAACTTTTTTGCCCGACCCGCATTCTTGAGCGATATGCGTAAAGGATTGAGTTCGCAGGCGGATTCAAGCGCCGTAGCGATTTTGGCGCGAGTCAGCAGGTAAATTTCCACAATCCTATGGTTGCCCGCATTTCGGCATGGTGGCAAGACTGCCGGTTCGCGCGAGCTTGCCGGACCCAAACTCGGAGTGAATTTTGGCCAAATACCCGCGCATGGCTGCATTCCTCGCGCTGACGGCGATCTGCAGCTGCACGCAGGCGCCGCTCGATGCCGGTCGTAAACTCTCCGACGATCGTGGCCAGGCCAGCCTCAGCTTTCCCTACTTGCGCGCCGACGACCGGCCGCCGGCCGATTATCGCGCCGTCGCCGAACGGGCAAAGCATACATATGTGCGGGTCCGAATTCTCGCGCGGGCCGATGCCGCGCGCAACGATCCCGGCGGCGAGATCCACACCGCAAGCGGCATCGTCGTGGATCCGCGCGGGTACATCGTGACCGCCGCGCACATCGCGCGCGGCACCAACTTCGTGGCCGAGATCACAACTATGGACGGACAGGTACGGCCGGCGCGCATTCTGGCCGTGGCGCCGCGACAGGAGCTTGCTCTGCTGTTCGCGGACGGCCTGGCGAGCCAGAACCCCGCTTCGTTCGCCGATTCGAACGCGCTTCGGCCCGCCGATTTCGCGCTCGGCATCGGTTCGCCCGGCGGCAAGCGCGGCGTGGTCAGCGTCGGCGACGTACGCAAGGTGGCGCCCACCGAGGAAATCGAGCACGGCACCGAATGGGCATCAAAGGGTTATGTCGAACTGAACATGAAGATCGAAATCGGCCATTCCGGCGGGCCGATATTCGACCGGCAGGGACGCGTGATCGGATTGTTGTTCGGTTACGAACTGGGCGACGGAAAGATGGCGGACCCGCGCATCGCGTATGCCGTGCCGTCGAACAACATCGCGGCATTCCTGCGCAGCGCCCTGCCGCGTTAGCGTCAGGCCTTGCCGCTGCGCTGCACCAGCAACGCCCAATTCGATGCCGACAGCAGGTGGTAATGGATCAGCGGCAGCCACCCGCGCTTGCGCCATTCGAGAAAAACCGCATCCGGAAGCGCGGTGAATTTTTCCTCGTCGATCACGCTGAAACCGCCCATCGCCAATTTTTCGCCGCTCGGCAAAGTGATCTCGGCGCGGTTCGGCACCAACAGGCCGGCATCCTGAACCGCCTGTGCGAATTCGCGGGTCTGTTCCGATTGATTTTGATATGCGGTGCAAAAATTGAGCGCACGCTGCACGGGCGTCGACGGCTTGCCGTCGGCAAACAGGATCTGGTCCCCGGACATCTGCAGCAACGTCGAATCTTCATCGATGCAGAGCAGGAATTTCTTGGTCGCCGGATCGGTCATGAAGATGAACGGATAGCGCCGGATGTAGGCCGGTACATAATGCTCCAGCTCCCATTCGCCCGCCTCGCCGACGAACAGATTAGTGTTCTCGCGCACGCCGAGAATGACCAGCGTGGTGATCGGATCGCCGCCCGCGAACACGATCGGATAGAAGCGCACCGCCAGTTTGAATTCCGACGTGTTGAGCGGGACCGCGTTGACATGGCGGGCAAAACCGAAATCGATCTTGCGCGCGAGGCGCAGCTTGCCGTGCCGTTCCGCACTGAGCGCGACCGGATTGCCATAAAGCGCCGGCAATGCGCCCGTCCCCGCCGGACCGCGGGCGGCGGTGAAAATTACCTTCATAGCGAACCGAGCATGATGATTCCCCTACGCGAGCACAGGCACCGCCGGCTCCGCGCAAACCTATCAAAGCCGCAACGCCAGCGGCTATCGAAAACCGATTTTTACGCGTTGGCGCGCGCCACCACGGCGTCGAGCAGCACTTGGCAACCGGACGACAGATCGTTCGGTTGCGCGTCCTCGACTTCGTTGTGGCTGATCCCGTCGGCGCAGGGCACGAAGATCATGGCGGTCGGCGCCACGCGGGCGACATAGCAGGCGTCGTGCCCGGCGCCGCTAACAATGTCCCGGTGGGCCAATCCGGCCAGATCGGCGGCAGCGCGCACGGAAGATACGCATGCAGCATCGAATGTCACTGCGGGAAAATCCCAGATCTGCTCGATCTGCAGTTGCAGGCGCTGTTGCGTCGCCAGACTGCGCGCCCGCGCGCGCAACTTGGCGTCCATGGTTGCCAGTACGCGATTGTCCGGATGCCGCAGATCGACGGTGAAAAATACCCGCCCCGGAATCGTATTGCGTGAATTCGGGTGCACCTGCAGCACGCCGACCGTGCCACGCGCCAACGGCTGATGCTCGAACGCGATGCGATGGATCTCGTCGACCATGCGCGCCGCCCCCAGCAGCGCATCCTTGCGCCGCGGCATCGGCGTTGTGCCGGCGTGCATTTCCTCGCCGGTCAGCGTGATTTCATACCAGCGCTGGCCTTGCGCGCCGGTGACCACACCGATGGTTTTATTCTCCGCTTCCAGTATCGGTCCCTGCTCGATATGCGCCTCGAAGAACGCGCCGATCTTGCGGCCGCCCACTTCTTCGGGCCCGGCATAGCCGATGCGCGCCAGTTCCGCGCCGACGCTCTTGCCGTCCATGTCCTTCACGGCCAGCACATCGCCCAGCTTGAAGGCGCCGCCGAACACGCCGGATGCCATCATCGCCGGCGCAAAGCGCGAGCCTTCCTCGTTTGTCCAGGCGACGATCTCGATCGGCGCTTCGGTTTCGAACTGGACGTCGTTGAGCGTGCGCACGACTTCGAGCGCCGCCATCACGCCGTACGCGCCGTCGAACTTGCCGCCGGTCGGCTGCGAATCGAGATGGCTGCCTGCCATGATCGGCGGGAGGTCATTGTTGCGGCCCGGGCGGCGCGCGAAGATGTTGCCCATCTTGTCGATGCTGACGGCGCAGCCGGCTTCGCGGCACCAGCGCACGAACAAATCCCGCCCCTGCTTATCGAGATCGGTCAGCGCGATGCGGCACACCCCGCCTTTCGGCGTAGCCCCGATCTGCGCCAGTTCCATCAAGCTCGCCCACAGCCGCTCGCCGTTGATTTTGACGTTGCTCATGCAAACGCTTCGCCTCCCGGTACCCCGCTCCAGCCGACGCGCGGTACATTAGTGGAACGGCCGGACAGCGTCACGGCCTTCGGGAAGCGCCGGTGAAGGCGATCGGCCGTGCGGCGCTGGGCGCTGCGCGGAAACCGGCAGCCAGTTCGGAAAATCCGGCGATAAAGCGGCGGCATCCGCCCCGGGTCGTCACAATAACTGCACAATTGCGGCATAATAGATTATTGAATCTGGCGACGTCGTTCCCGGGAGGCGAAATGATGAGACGGTCGATCGGATGGATTGCGGCGGCCGCTATCGGCCTTGCGATGTCCGGCACGGCGAGCGCCGAGAAAGTGAACCCCTTCAAGGCCCTGCAGGAAGAGCGTCCGTCGATGTTGGCGTACGGCATGCTGCGCCTGGAATTGCTGCTGCGCGATTTCGCCGCCGAGTTGAACCGGGCGGGCCGGGGCGCCGTGGAAATGCGCCCGTTCTACCGAAAGGAACAATCGCACATCGTCCTGCAGGTGCTGGCGCACGGCATGCCGACTACGCGCGAAAATTGTCGCGACCGCCTGGACTTCATGCGCAGGAAGGCCGAAATCGATCCTCGCGACGGCGTGCGAACGTCGTTCCGGTTTGCAAGCATATATGCGCGCCAGTTCGTCGAGCCCGGAACGCGGGAACTGGACCGCTCCGAAGTGCTGCTCGCGCTCGACAATTCGTTCGTTATTTTCGTCCAGATCGTCGACGAATCCAAGCAAGGTCCCGGCTCGCGCATCATCTGCGAGGGCCCGCTCTACTCGGCCGAAATCGTCTACCGCAACTAGCGCCTCAGCGCATCGTCGGCATGACCGTTTCGACGCCGGCGCGGATGCCGGTCGGCCAGCGCGAGGTGACCGTCTTCATCTTGGTGTAGAATCGGACACCTTCCGGCCCATGCATGTGCATGTCGCCGAACAGCGACCGCTTCCAGCCGCCGAACGAATGGAACGCCATCGGTACCGGGATCGGCACGTTGATGCCGACCATGCCGGTCTGCGTCTTGCTGGCGAATTCGCGCGCGGCATCGCCGTCGCGCGTAAATAGCGCAACGCCGTTGCCGTATTCGTGGCTGTTGACCATCTTCACCGCGGTGTCGAAATCCGGCGCGCGCACGACCGACAGGACCGGCCCGAAAATTTCCTCTTTATAGATTCGCATGTCGGTCTGGACGTTGTCGAACACGCACGGCCCGAGGAAGAAGCCCTTCTCGTAGCCCTGCAGACGCAGGCCGCGGCCGTCCACTTTCAGGTCGGCACCTTCCTTGACGCCGATATCGACGTAGCCGCGCACCTTGTCGTAGTGCGCCTTGGTGACCAGCGGGCCCATCTGCGCCTGCGGATCCGTGCCCGGACCGACTTTCAATTTCTGCGCGCGATCGACCATGCGCGCGACCAACGGGTCCGCCGCCTTGCCGACCGCGACCGCGACCGAGACCGCCATGCAGCGCTCGCCGGCCGAGCCGAACGCGGCGCCGGCCAGCGCGTCGGCGGCCTGGTCCATGTCGGCGTCGGGCAGCACGACCATGTGGTTCTTGGCACCGCCCAGCGCTTGCACGCGTTTGCCGACCTGCGTACCGGTGCGGTAAACGTGCTCGGCGACCAGCGTGGAGCCGACGAAGCTGACCGCGGCGATGCCCGGATGTGTGAGGATCGCATCGACGGCTTCCTTGTCGCCGTTGACGACGCTGAACACCCCGTCAGGCAGGCCGGCGGCCTTCAGCATCTCGGCCATCATCAGACTGGCCGAAGGGACTTTTTCCGACGGTTTCAGGATGAACGCGTTGCCGCAGGCCAGCGCCACCGGGAACATCCACAGCGGCACCATGGCCGGAAAATTGAACGGCGTGATGCCGGCGCACACGCCCAAAGGTTGCCGCACCG
>JBFWYO010000020.1:0-53521 GCA_050186335.1 Alphaproteobacteria bacterium
CGCCGTGGGCGGCGGGCTGGTCCGTTCCGACCGTGGTTGCGATCGGGCGACTGCATCGCCTATAGGGCTTCGTATTTTTGCTGGCCGCGCTGGCCGATCATACGCCGCCCCATGCGCGGGTTGTCATCCTCGGCGATGGCGGCGACCGCGCGGCGCTCGAAGCGGAAGCGCGGCGCCGCGGCCTGGTCGAGCGCGTCTGGTTCGCCGGTTTTGTCGCGGATCCGGTTCCGTTTCTTGCGCACGCCGCGGCGTTTACGCTGTCATCGCGCTGGGAGGGATTCGGCCACGTGCTGGTCGAGGCCATGGCGGCGGGCGCACCCGTCGTTTCGACCGATTGCCCGCACGGACCGGCCGACATCGTGCGCGATCGGGACAACGGACTGCTGGTGCCGACCGGCGATCCGGCGGCGCTCGGCCGCGCGGTCGCGACGTTGCTGGCCGATCGCACGCTGGCCGCGCGGATCGCCGAAACGGGACGCGCGAGCGCCGCGCGCTACGAAGCGGCAACCATTGCGCGTGCCTACGCGGATACGCTGGCCGCAGCCGTTACCGCGAAACGCGCGCGAGCGTGACGTACCACGCTTCCATCATACTGAGGTTGAAGCCGAAGCGCGTGGCGTCCTCGAAAGTGGATTGCGGCGCCATGCCGACGTGCCGGAACATGTGCTCGTAAGGATAGTAATAAGATCCGGCGGCGCGCCTTAGCGGATGCGGAACCGATCGATACGCCACCGGTTCGCACAAAGCCAGATCGAAACCCCGTTCCGCCAGCCGGTGCATGAGCGCTTCCACCTGGTCCGGCGGCATCATCGACAGCGTGCCGCGAGAACACACCAACGCGCGCGCCAACGGTCGGTCGAAGAAGCTCAAATCGTATCGTTCGAAGCGCACACCGTCGCGTTCGGATGGCACCGCGTAGGGCGGGATGATATCGAGCGCCCAGGCATCGATTGCGGGGACCAACCGCTTCAATGTGAGAATCCGTGCGCCGGAATAGGCGCCGATTTCGATGACCGTCTGGTAGCCGTGCTCGAGCGTGGCGCGCAGAAACAGGTTCAGCGCCGGATCGTGTATGCCGACCGTGCCGCCCAAAGCCGGGCTTGCCGTGCTGTAATCGAGCGGACGGCTGGCATGCTTACGCAGCGCGGCCGGCATGTGCTTGAGTACCCGCAGCATACCGAGCATGGCCGGCCCGAGACGGCTGGATGAGCGGCTCGAAGGCCGCCCGGACGGCGTGGTCATGGCATGGTTCACCCCTGAAACGCGCCCGATTCTAATGGACCGCGCGCCGCTGCGCAGTGAGAATTCGCCCCGCCCGCCGACCGACCACCAACACAGGATATTCCCCTTGCCATGAGTGCCAAATCGTTGCCGTTCGTCGATCTGAAGAGCCAGTACGCGCGCCTGAAAACCGAGATCGATCGCGGCATCCAGGCGGTGCTGGACCACGGCCAGTACGTCATGGGCCCGGAAGTGGCGCAGTTGGAGACGGATCTGGCCAAGTTCGCCGGCGCCAGGCACTGCGTCACCTGTGCCAGCGGCACCGATGCGCTGATCATTCCGTTGATGGCGGAGCGCATCGGCCCGGGCGACGCCGTGTTCGTGCCGACCTTCACCTTCACCGCAACCGCCGAAGTGGTGCTGCTGCTGGGTGCCTCGCCGGTGTTCGTCGACGTCGACCGGCGCAGCTTCAACATGGATCTGGACGATCTGCGCCTGCGCATCGAGGCGGTGAAGCGCGACGGCAAACTGCGCCCGCGCGCGGTGATGGCGGTCGATCTGTTCGGCCTGCCGGCGGACTATCCGGCGCTGCAGAAGATTTGCGACGCCGACGGCATGCTGCTGATCGCCGACGCGGCGCAAAGTTTCGGCGGCAGCTTGGGCAACCGCAAGGTCGGCGCGCTCGCCCCGGTGACCGGCACGTCGTTTTTTCCCGCCAAGCCGCTCGGCTGCTACGGCGACGGCGGCGCCATTTTCACCGACAGCGACGAAAAGCGGTTTCTGTACGATTCGATCCGCCAGCACGGCAAGGGCGTCGACCGCTACGATATCGACCGCGTCGGCATGAACGGACGCTTCGATACGATCCAGGCCGCGGTGCTGCTGGCCAAGCTGACCGTGTTCGCCGACGAAATCGACAAGCGCCAGCGCGTGGCGAAGCGCTATTCCGAGAAACTGTCCGGCGCCGTGACCACGCCGGAGATTCCGATTCATGCCGTATCGGCATGGGCGCAATACTCGATTCTTACCGACAAGCGCAGCCGGCTGATCGATATGCTCAAGCAGGAGGGCATTCCGACCGCGATCTATTATCCCCGCCCGATGCATCTTCAGCCGGCATATCGCGCGTACGGCGGCGGCGAAGGCAGCCTGAAAGTGAGCGAGGACATATGCCATCGTATCGTCAGCCTGCCGATGCACGCGTATCTGGACGAAGCCACGATCGACCGCATCGCGGATGCGGTGCTGCGCGCGGTCGGCTAGTTTTCCACAGCCGCCCCAACCCGGTGGCCGCGGGCGGCGGAAAGGCGTAATCTGGTTTTGCGAAAGGCCGGCGATGTCCGCCGGCCGTTTTATTTGCGCAACCGGTCCGTATGAATAGGCAATCGGCACCCGACGCGGCGGATTTCGTTTCATGTGCGGCCTGACCGGCATCGTCGATCTGGCCGGGCTGGACGCGGTGATGCTGCGCCCGCGCCTGGATCGGGCGTTGGCGCGGTTGGCCAAGCGCGGGCCCGACGGCGAAGGCGTGTGGTCGAACGGCACCTGCCTGTTCGGGCACCGGCGGCTGGCGATCGTCGATCTGACGCCGGCCGGCGACCAGCCGATGGTCAAGGACGAGCTGGTCATCGTCTTCAACGGCATGATCTACAATTACCGCGAGCTGCGGAATGAATTGGCCAAGAAGGGCCATTTCTTCACCAGCGATACGGATACCGAAGTGCTGCTGGCCGGCTGGCGCGAATGGGGCGAGGGATTGCTGCCGCGCCTGTCCGGCATGTTCGCCTTCGCGATCTGGAATCAGGCGACGCGGGAATTGTTTCTGGCGCGCGACCGCTTCGGCAAGAAGCCGCTGCTGTACAAGCAGGCTGGATCGCGCCTGCTGTTCGGCTCCGACCTGCGTGCGCTGCAATGGCTCGACGGCAGCCGCGGCGAAATCGATCGCGCGTCGCTCGCGCTGTATTTCTCGCTGCGCTTCGTGCCCGAGCCGCGCTCGATCATGGACGGCGTCGCCAAGGTGCCGCCCGGCTATCTGGTCAAATATTCCTCACGCGGGTTGGAGGTGCGGCGTTGGTACAACCTGGCCGACGCGCACGGGCCGAGCTACGCGACCGAGGAAGAAGCCGCCGAGGAACTGCGCGAGCGTTTGACCGAAGCGGTCAAGGGACGGCTGATCGCCGACGTGCCGGTCGGCGCGTTCCTGTCGGGCGGCGTCGATTCGGCGATCGTGGCCGCGGTGATGTCGCGGCTGACCAACAAGGTGCGCACCTTCACCGTCGGCTTCGAAGGCAGCTCGGACTATTACGAGGAACGGCCGGCGGCCAAGGCGGTGGCCGATTTTCTCGGCACCGACCATACCGAAATCGCGGTCACGCCGGGCGAAACCGAAGCGGTCGTGAACGACGTGTTCGACGCGCTGGACGAGCCGTTCGCCGACAGTTCGGCGGTGCCGACCTTCATCGTCTCGAAGGCCACGCGCCAGCATGTCACCGTGGCGCTGACCGGCGACGGATCGGACGAAGTGTTCGGCGGCTACCGGCGCTATCAAGGCGAATTGCTGGCGGCCAACTACCAGCTTCTGCCGTGGCCGGTGCGAAAATATTTCTTCGAACCCCTGGCGCGCATCGTGCCCGAGGGCAAGGACAATCGCTTCCTCGAGCGCCTGCGCCGGTTCCGCCGCTTCATCGCCTATGCCGGCGAACGCGACACCAAGCGGCATGCGGGCTGGACCGCACTGATGGGGGATGCGGAAATCCAGAAACTGTTCGCCGAGCCGGTCGAATACCCGCCGGTCGAACAGCTGATCGAGGAACTGCGCGACGCCACGCGCGCCAAGGATCCGATCAACCGCCTGCTGGCGGCCGACATCGCCCTCGGCCTGCCGGGCGACATGCTGGTCAAGGCGGATCGCATGTCGATGGCGAATTCGTTGGAATTGCGCTGTCCGTTCCTGGATCACGCGGTGGTCGAATGCGCCGCCTCGATGCCCGGCAGCTACAAGCTGCGGCGCGGGGTCGGCAAATACATCTTGAAGCGCGCGTTCCATGATTCGCTGCCGCCGCTGGTGTTCCAGCGACCCAAGCGCGGCTTCGAGATTCCGATCGGTGCCTGGCTCATCGGACCGTTGCGCGGCCTGGTCGAACACGCGATCGATCCGGTGCGCCTGAAGAGCCAAGGTATCCTGCGGCCGGAACTGCCGGCGCAATGGCTCACCGATCTGGTGTCGGGCCGGCGCGATACGTCGTGGCATTTGTGGACGGTGATCGCGTTCCAGGCCTGGCTCGAGCGCCAAGTGCCGTAATGCGCGCGCGCGACGGCGAGGCGGATGGACCGCGATGAAAATCTGCCAGCTCTGCGCGGTCGACTTCACGCTGTATCATTTCCTGCTGCCGCTGATGGACGGCATGCGCGCGGCGGGACACGAGGTGATCGGCGTCTGCGCCGACGGGCCGTTGCTGGAGCAAGTGCGCGAGCGCGGTTTTCGCGTCGAGCCGGTGGCCATCGCGCGGAGCCTCAATCTCGCCCGTCATTTCCGCGCCTACCGAGATCTGGTGCGGCTGTTCAAGCGCGAGCGATTCGACATCGTGCACGTGCACACGCCGGTGGCCGCACTGATCGGCCGCGCAGCTGCCTGGCGTGCCGGCGTCAAGCACATCGCCTACACGGCGCACGGATTCTATTTCCATGAGCGCATGGCATGGTGGAAACGCGCCATCGTGGTAGCGCTCGAATGGTTCGGCGGGCGCGTGACCGATACGCTGTTCACGCAGTCGGAAGAGGATGCGGCGGCGGCGCGGCGTCTGCGTCTCGGCCCCAAGCGCCGCATCTGGGCGATCGGCAACGGCGTCGACGCGGACGCATTTCAGCCGCCGCGCGACCAAGCCGAGCGCGCCGCGATCCGCGCCGAATTCGCCACGCCGGCCGAGCGCGTGGTGATTGCGATGGTCGGCCGCCTGGTGGCCGAGAAAGGCTATCCCGAACTGTTCGCCGCGATGCGCCAGGTCGATGCCGAATTGTGGGTGATCGGCGAGCGGTTGGCGAGCGACCATGCGTCGTCGATCGACGCGGCGATCCGACAGGCCGAAAGCGACCCCGTGCTGCGCGGGCGCATCCGCCTGCTCGGCTATCGCGGCGACGTGGCGCGCCTGCTGCGCGGCGCGGATATTTATGCCTTGCCGTCGCATCGCGAAGGCATGCCGCGCTCGATCATCGAGGCGATGATGACCGGGTTGCCCGTGGTGGCGACCGACATCCGCGGCAGCCGAGAGGAAGTGGTGCCGGAAGCCACCGGTTTGCTGGTCCCGGTGGGCGACGCGGCGGCGCTGACCGCCTCGCTCAACCGGCTGGTCGGCGATGCCGGGCTGCGCGCGCGATACGGCGCCGCCGGCCGCGCCCGGGCGCTGGAGCTGTATGACGAGCGCAAGGTGATCGCCCGGCAGCTCGACTGGCTCGGGCTCGCTTCAAGACCTTTGCGCGAACGGACGTAATTCGGCATGCGCATCGCGCTGTTCGGCGCCACCAGCAAGACCGGCCGCTATGTCGCCGCCGCCCTGGTCGCGCGCGGCCACCGGGTGATTGCCATCGGGCGATCCGCCGAGCGCCTGCGCAACGTCGATGCGCGCGCCGAAAAAATCGTCGCCGATCTGGACAAGCCTGAGACGATCGCGCCGGCCATCGGCGATGCGGTCTGTGTGGTAACGCTGGCGCATGCGCGATTCGTGCCGGCGCTGCTCGCGGCGCTGCCGCGCGGCGTGCGCCGCATGATCGCGACCGGCTCGATCCGCAAATACACCGCCCTGCCCGATCCCGCCGCCGACGCGGTGCGCGCGGGCGAGGCGGCATTCGAGACGGCACGCCTGGCCGGAAAATTCGCCGGCGTCATGCTGCATCCGTCGATGATCTACGGCGCGCCCGACGAGCGCAACGTCAACCGCGTGCTGGCCGCCTTGCGGCGCTGGCCGCGCGCGCTGCCGCTGCCCGTGCCATTGCCGGCGGGCGGGCGGCATCGGCTGCAGCCGGTGTTCGTCGACGACGTGGTGGCGGCGTTCGTCGCCGCCGTCGAACGCGATGATGCGGCGGGCGCGCCGATCGAACTGGTCGGGCCGCAGCCGATCACCTACGCGGCCTTCGTACGCGCCTGCGCGCGCGCAGTCGGGCGAAAAATTTTCGTGCTGCCGATGCCGCTCGGCATCATCGCGCTGGCCGGCAAACTGACCGGTACGTTCGGCCGTGCCGAGCTGCGCCGCGCGCTGGAAGACAAAGTGTTTTCGCCGGCGCCGATGCTGGCGCGGCTGGGCGTCGCGCCGCGCTCGTTCGAGCAGGGCTTGCGCGAGAAGCTCGAGCGCGGCTGGGCGCCGGGCGGCCGGCGCGAACCGAGCTAACCCGCGACCGGCGCCGGATCGCGCGTCGATGCAGCGCCGTCCCTGATATCCGACCGTCCGCAAACCGCGCCGCCGTCAGGCCGCGCGGTTTTCATTTATGCGGCGTGCCGCTATAAGGCCGGGCATGGATTTGTATTTCATCGTCGCCGGCATCTGTTTTGCCATCGCCTTGGCCGGGACCTGGGCCGGCACGTGGCTGGTGCTCCGGCATTTGCAACGGCGGCAGATTCTGGATCTGCCGAACGAACGCAGCTCGCATACCAGGCCGACGCCGCGCGGCGGCGGCATCGCCGCCGTGATCGTGCTGGCGATCATGATCGGCGGCATCCTGCAGATGGCCGAAGTGCCGCTGCTGCCGTCGGCAATCGTGATCGGCGGCCTGGTCGCGCTCGCCCTGGTGTCTTGGCTCGACGACGTTCAAGGATTGTCGCCGCTGCCGCGCTTTACGGCGCAGGTCGTGGTCGTCGCCCTGGCCACGCATTTCTGGTTCGCGCCCGGTGCGGCGGCGGTGGCAGGCGCGTTTTCGATTCCGGCATGGCCGTTGCTGATTCTGATCGCCATCGCGTGGTTGTGGTTCATCAACCTGTTCAATTTCATGGACGGCATCGACGGGCTCGCCGGCGTGGAGGCCGCCTCGATCGGTTTCGCCGTCTTCGCGATGGGTGCGGTGACCGGCCACGGTTTCGGCTTCGGCATCATGGGGGCGGCGATTTTCGGCGCGGCGCTCGGCTTCCTCAGGTTCAATTGGCATCCGGCGCGCATCTTCATGGGCGACGTGGGCAGCGTGCCGCTGGGCTTCCTGCTCGGCTGGCTGCTGCTGACGCTGTGCGTCAATCCGGCTCCGTCGGGCATCGCCGCCTTCGCCGTCATCGTCCCGCTGTATTTTCTCGCCGATGCGTCGATCACGATCGCGCGGCGCATCCTGCGCGGCGAGAAATTCTGGCGCCCGCATCGCGAGCATTTCTATCAGAAGGCGCTGGCGTCCGGCCGCAGCCATGCGCGCGTGTCCGGCATCGTGGCACTGACCAACGTGCTGTTGATCGTGCTGGCCCTGGCCGCCCTGCTGATCGAGCCGTGGCCGGCGCTGGTCGCGGCGATCGTCTTGACCGCAACCGTCCTCGCGCTGTTCGCGCGCAGCAGACCGCCCTGACCGGCGGCGCGCTTTCGCTGGCGACCGGCGCGCGCCCCATGGTATGGTCCCCGGCCTCCCACAGTGCGCCGATATGTTGGAATTTCCCAAGCGATTTCAAGGCCGTATAGCTTACGCGCACGACATAGTGATGGCCGCGCTGTCGTTCGCGGCGGCACTTTATCTGCGTACCGGCGACGAGTTTCCGCAATTCGCGCGGCAGGTCTTGCTGGAAGGCACGCTGCTGTTCACCGCCGTGGCGGCAATCGTGTTCATGGGCGTGCGCCTGTACCAGGGCATTTGGCGCTACGCATCGCTGAACGACATGATGCGCATCGCCAAGGCGGCGACGCTGACGATCCTGATCTTTCTGCCGTTGATGTTCGCGCTGACGCGGCTCGAGCTGCTGCCGCGCTCGCATGTCATCATCAACTGGTTCACGCTGGTCGCGTTCTTGGCCGGCCCGCGCATCCTGTACCGCATCGCCAAGGACGGGCGCATCGATACGGTGTTCGCGCGCGACAAGGACACCCGCGTGCCGGTGCTGCTGGCCGGCGTCGGCGACAGCGCCGAGTTGTTCCTGCGCGCCATGGGCCAGCGCGCCAAAGCCAACTATCGTGTAGTCGGCATTCTTTCGGAAAAGCACGGCCGCGTCGGCGGGCGCATCCATGGCGTCGAGGTGCTCGGGACGCTCGACCAGCTCGACGAAGCGGTCGCGACGCTCGACGCGCGCGGCCAGCGCCCGAGCCGCGTGGTCGTGGCGCGCGACCGCATCGACCGGCCGGTGCTGAAGAAACTGGTCGACGGCGCGGAGCGGCTCGGCCTGACCCTGGCGCGCTTGCCCGGGCTTACCGAATTCAAGACCGGCGCGGCGGACGCCGCCGATCTGCAGCCGATCGCGATCGAGGATCTGCTCGGCCGGCCGCAGAACGTGCTGGACCGCCCGGCCATGGCCCGGCTGATCGCAGGCAAGCGCGTGATGGTGACTGGCGCCGGCGGCTCGATCGGCGGCGAACTGGTGCGCCAGATCGCCGACCTGGGCCCGAAGCGACTGGTGCTGGTCGATCACTCGGAGTTCCATCTGTACGAGATCGATCTCGAGTTGGGACAGCGCAAACCCGATCTGGCGCGCGCGGCGCATCTGGCGGACGTGCGCGACGCGCGGCGCGTCGATGCGCTGATCGGCGGGGAGAAGCCCGAGCTGGTGTTTCACGCCGCGGCGCTCAAGCACGTGCCGATGGTCGAGCTGCATCCCAACGAGGGCGTTTTGACCAACGTGATCGGCACGCGCAATGTGGCCGATGCCTGCTTGCGCCACGGCGTCGCGGCGATGGTGCAGATTTCCACGGACAAGGCGGTCAACCCGTCGAGCGTCATGGGCGCGACGAAACGACTGGCGGAGAATTACTGCCAGGCGCTCGATCTGACCGGCCCTGACGCGCGCACGCACTTCGTCACCGTGCGGTTCGGCAATGTGCTCGGCTCGACCGGCTCAGTGGTGCCGCTGTTCCAGCGCCAATTGGCGATGGGCGGACCGCTGACCGTGACCGACCCGGAGG
Organism: Alphaproteobacteria bacterium; assembly: GCA_050186335.1. Lineage (GTDB taxonomy): Bacteria > Pseudomonadota > Alphaproteobacteria > Bin65 > Bin65 > JBFWYO01. Next base: position 9,291 of record JBFWYO010000020.1, read on the forward strand.
TCACGCGCTATTTCATGACCGTGCGCGAAGCGGTCGAACTGGTGCTGATGGCGTCTGCGCTGGGCGCCGCCGATCGCGCAGCGAGCGGCAAGATCTTCGTGCTCGACATGGGCGAGCCGATCAAGATCGTCGATCTGGCGCGCAAGATGATCCGCCTGGCCGGGCTGATCCCGGACCAGGACGTCAAGATCGCTTTCACCGGGCTGCGGCCCGGCGAGAAGCTACACGAGGAGTTGCTGCATCACGCCGAGGAATTGATGCCGACGGTCTATCAAGGCGTCATGCTGGCCGCGCCCCGCGCCGCCAACGGCGCATTGCTGGCGCGCGCGCTGGCGGAACTGGAAGAAGCCGCGCGGGACGGCCGCACGGCCGACGTGTTGACCGGACTGCAGCGGCTGGTGCCGGAATTTCATGCCGACGCGCGCGGCGCTGCGGCACAATAACCAAGAGCAAGAAGCCGCCGGACCGGCCAAGATCGACTTTTTGGAGAACACGATGAGCGAGACCGCACCTATCCAGCGCGCGCTGATATCCGTTTCCGACAAGACCGGCCTGGCGGCGCTCGGGCGCTACCTGGTCGCGCACGGCGTCGAGATTCTTTCGACCGGCGGCTCGGCCAAGGCGTTGACCGAAGCCGGCGTGCGCGTGACGGAAGTCGCCGACTATACCGGTTTTCCGGAGATGATGGACGGCCGCGTGAAGACGCTGCAGCCGAAAATCCACGGCGGCATCCTGGCGCGGCGCGATCTGGCGGAGCATGCCAAGGCGATGGCCGATCACGGCATCCAGCCGATCGATCTGGTGGTCATCAACCTGTACCCGTTCGAGGCGACGGTCGCCAAGGGCGCCGATTTCGAGACCTGCATCGAGAACATCGATATCGGCGGGCCGGCGCTGATCCGCGCCGCAGCCAAGAACCACGATTTCGTCACCGTCGTCACCGATGCGGCCGATTACGACAACTTGATCGACGAGATGAATTCCCACGCCGGCGGCACCACGCTGGAATTCCGCCGCGCGCAGGCCGCCGCCGCATATGCGCGCACGGGCGCCTACGACGCCGCGATCAGCCAGTGGTTCGCGGCGCAGCGCGGCGAGATGTTCCCGCAGAGATTCGTCTATGCCGGCACGCGGCGGCAGGCGTTGCGCTACGGCGAAAACCCGCACCAGAAGGCGGCGTTCTACGTCGACGGCTCGGCCCGCAAGGGCATCGCCACGGCCGAGCAGCTGCAAGGCAAGGAGCTCAGCTACAACAATCTGAACGACGCCGACGCGGCATTCGAACTGGTCGCGGAATTCGACGGACCGGCCGTCGCCATCATCAAGCATGCGAACCCGTGCGGCGTGGCGATCGGCAAGACCATCGCCGAGGCCTATCCGCGCGCGCTGGCCTGCGATCCGGTCAGCGCGTTCGGCGGGATCATCGCGTTGAACCGGAAACTCGACGGAGCCGCGGCGGAACAGATCGCCGAGATCTTTTCCGAGGTGATCATCGCGCCCGATGCCGATGCCGACGCGCGGCGGATTCTGGAAAAGAAGAAGAATCTTCGCCTGCTGATCACCGGCGGCATGCCGAACGCGAAAGACGCGGGGTTCGTGCTGCGCTCGCTGTCCGGCGGCTTCCTGGTGCAGAGCCGCGACGGCAGCCTGACCGACGCCGAACTGAAAACCGCAACCAAGCGGGCGCCGTCGAAGGCCGAACTGGCGGACCTTTTGTTTGCCTTCACCGTGTGCAAGCACGTGAAATCGAATGCCATCGTGTACGCCAAGAACGGCGCCACCGTGGGGATCGGCGCGGGCCAGATGAGCCGCATCGATTCGGCGCGCATCGCCGCGTGGAAGTCCGACGAGGCGGCGAAGACCGCGCGGCTGAAGGAGAACCCGATTCGCGGCTCGGTCGTCGCCTCCGACGCGTTCTTCCCGTTCGCCGACGGTCTGCTGGCCGCCGCCGCCGCGGGAGCCACCGCAGTGATCCAGCCCGGCGGCTCGATGCGCGACGCCGAGGTGATCGCCGCCGCGGACGAAAAAGGCCTGGCGATGGTGCTGACCGGCCAGCGGCATTTCCGGCATTAGTTTCTCGCAACGGCAGCGCGACAAGTTGCACGCGCGACACGCTCCGGCCGGGGTGACAATGGAGAATTCAGCAGCCGCCAACCGACACAAGCGCCCTACTTACGCACCACGTCCTTCCACGCCTGCTTCGATTTCAAGCCCTTGGTGTGGAAATAGACCAGCTTGGCCAGCGCGCGCATCGGGCGGGTGCCCAATAGAATATTGAACAGCCAGTTCGGCGGGCCGAGATCGGCCAGCGTACGCAGATGTTTCTTGAACCGATAACGCGGATAGGCGCCGGGCAAAGTGAACGCCGGATCGGCGGCGCCGTCCCGCAGGAAATCGGCGACCGCATGACCGGCGCGGGCGCCGAAATCGAACGCGGTGAAAATGCCGCCGGCGGTGAGCGGTGAGACGGTGCCGGCCGCGTCGCCGACCAGCAGCACGCGGGAAGCGCCGGCCGGCTTGACGATGCCGCCGACCGGAATGAGCCCGCTGCGCCGTTCGACGATGTTGGAGTGCTTGAGATCGAACAGATGTTCGATGCGTTCGATGAATGCCTGCAGATTGGGTTTATCGGCGCGCTTGCAGGCGAGGCCGACCTGCACCACGCCGGCGCCGGGCACCACCCAGGCGATGTAGCCGGGCGCCAGACTGCGATCGAGAAACGTATGCAGAAACCGGCCGTCCAGATTGCCGAGCTGGTCGTACTCGATCTCTAGGCCGACCAGGAATTTCCGGTTGCGGCCGAGCCCCAGATGTTCGGCGACCGATGAGCGCGCGCCGTCCGCGCCGATCAGATAGCGCGCTGCGATGTCATGGCCGGCAAGAAGCCAGGTCTCGCCCTCGCGCTCGGCGCCCGCAAACGGCGCGGCGCAGCGTATTTCGGCGCCCGCCGCGCGCGCCCGGTCGGCTAGCCAGCGGATTAGCCCCGACGTGTCGGTGGCGAGGAAATAATACCCCTCCGACAGCAGATCGATGAACTTGAGCGACGGCGCGTAGAGCCGCACGCCTTCGATGCGTCGCACCAGATGCGCCGGAAACGCCATCAGCTCGGCGGCTTCCTTGACCAGGATGCCGGTCGTGTGCATGGCGGCGCCGGGCGTGTCCTTGCGCTCGAGCACAACGACGCTCAGGCCGCGTGCGGCGGCTTCGCGCGCTGCGACCAGCCCGGCGAAGCTGGCGCCGATAATGGCGAGATCGTAGCTGTCGCCCATTACGGCCGCGGGGTCTTGACGGTGCACAGCAGGATGCCGCCGACGATCATCATCGGCACCACGACCGCCATGCCCCAGCGCAGCGAATCGGTCGCCGCCGTGACGATGCCGACCAGCCACGGGCCGAGGAACGCCGTGGCCTTGCCGGCAAACGCGAAAAGGCCGAACATTTCGGTTTCCATATTCTTCGGCGCCATCAGCGCCATCATGGTGCGGCTGGCCGCCTGTGCCGGGCCGAAGAATATCCCCACCGCCGAGCCGAGAATCCAGAACCACAATTTCGAATCGCTCAGCAGCAGGCCGATACTCAGCAACGTGATGCCGACGATCGCCACCAGCACCGCGTTGCGCGCGCCGATGCGCGCGTCGATCCAGCCGAAGGCGACGGCGCCGAGGCCGGCCGTGACGTTGAGCACGACGCCGAACAGCGCGACCTCCGCCACGGTCATGCCGAACGCGACCGCAGCAAACACGCCGCCGAAAATGAACAGCGTGTTGATGCCGTCGATGTAGATCATCTTGGCCAGCAGAAAGCGCGCGATCTCGCGATACTTGCGGAGTTCCTTGAACGTGCGCCACAGGCCGAGCAGCCCGTCTTTCGCCGCGCGCGCCAGACCGATGCCGGTGGCCGGCCGATCCGGCACGTAGAGGAAAATCGGGATCGAGAACAGCAGCGTCCACACCGCCACGATCGGACCGCCGATGCGCACATGCTCGGCGGTTTTCTTGTCCAGCCCAAACGGCGGCGTATCGACCTGAATAAACACGAACAGCACGATCAGCAGGCACGCCAGTCCGCCGAAATAGCCGAGCCCCCAGGCCCAGCCGGAAATGCGACCGATCCAGTTGGCCGGCACGAGGCCGGGCAGCATGGCATTATAAAACACCGTGCCGATCTCGAACGCGACGATCGCGAAGCCGACGGCGAGCAGCAACAGCAGCGCATCGGCCGCCTGCGGCTGGACGAACCAGAGCAGCGCCGAGCCGAGCGCCATGCCGAGCGTACACATGAGCAGCCAAGGCTTGCGCCGGCCGCCATGATCGGCAATCGCGCCCAATACGGGGCTCAGCACCGCGATCAGCGCGGCGGCTGCGCCCTGCATGAAGCCCCATTGCGCGCTGCCGGCGGTTTTGTCGGCGGCAACCGATTCAGTGAAATAGGTCGCGAACACGAACGTGGTGACCACGGCGGTGAACGGCGAATTGGCCCAATCGTAGAACGACCAGGCAATCGCCGCGCGCACGGTTTTCCGGCGTGCCGGATCGGGGGCGGCGGGATCGGAAGCGGCGCGATCGGCGGCGGTCGGGTTTGCGGTCATGACAGGCTGCAAATGGCGCGGCGCCGGGCGGTTGCCGGGCGTGGCAGGCGGAAAGGCGGGCTATTACAATCGCACGATCCGCACCCAAGTCCAACCGCAGGAGAAGCGCCATGGCCCAGCCCGGTCCGATGCTGATCACCACCACGTCGACGCTCGACGGCAAGAAAGTGAAAACCTATTTCGGCATCGTCAGCGGCGAGACCATCGTCGGCGCCAACATCTTTCGCGACCTGATGGCCGGCATCCGCGACATCGTCGGCGGCCGTTCGGCGACCTACGAGAAAGGCCTGCGCGAAGCCAAGGCCAACGCGATCTCGGAAATGATGCAGCAGGCCCAGGATTACGGCGCCAACGCGGTGATCGGCGTGGATCTGGATTATGAAACGGTCGGCTCGAACGGATCGATGCTGATGGTGGTGGCGACCGGCACGGCGGTGTTGGTCGAATGACGCCGCGCGGGATCGGCGGGACGGCGCGCTTGCGTCGACGGGTGCCGGCCTAACCGGTCGTCGGCCCGAACCTGTCGCAGCGCGCGCCGTACTAACCGGCCACCAGCGAGCGGACCTGGCGGTTGGCGACCGCCAACATGGCGAGATCGGCGGCGCCCAGTTTGCGCAGCTCGGCAACCAATAAGGCGGTTTGCGCGACCAGGCTTTGGCGCCGGTCGGCCCAGCGCGCGATCAGCGCGACCGGATCGCTGCCGTTCGTCTTCGCCCCCTCCGCGATGCGCGCCGCGAGATCGAACTGATGGGCGAAGAAATCGTCGACCAGCGCCGCGGCGGCGAGCTTGTCCCACGGGCCGGTGCCGACGAAGCCGGTCGCCTGTTCGCGCAGCCATTCGAGCCCGATTTCGGCGCCGACGGCGAAATACAAGCGCGCCGCATCGGGCACCGATAGCGCCGAGATCGACGCCAAACGCACCACGTCGCAGCCCGGCAGCAGCATCGGCAAACCGGCCGCGCGCCGCGCGATGTCGGCCGGCACGCCGTCCTTTTCATAGGCTGCGCGCCGCGCTTCGATCCGGTCCTTGTCGGCGGGCGGCAGGATCGACGGCAACGCCGCCTGGAATTCCGCGAAGCCGGGCGCGAACTGCTGCACGTTGGCCGACATGTCGATCGGCCGCTTGGCGTTGCGCAGGAACCACTGCGTGGTGCGCCGCAGCAGCCGCCCCGAATCGACGGTCATTTCGATCTGCGTGGCCGCCGGCACCTTATTGTCCAGCGCGTCGATCGCATTCCACAGGCTGCGCAGATCGAGCGCGTCGCGCGCGACGATATATGTCCGCGCGATGTCGGCGGCCGGCAGATTCGCCTCCTGCTTGAAATCCTGCACGAAGCTGAGCCCGGCGCGGTTGACCAGCGAGTTGGTGACAAACGTGCAAATGATTTCGCGCCGCAGCTTGTGCCGCCGCACCGCGTCGGCGAAGCGCTCGCGCAGCGGCTTGGGAAAGTAGCGGAACAGATCGCCTTCGACCTGCGGATCGTCGGGCAGGTCGCTGTGGATCAGTTCCTCGAACAGCGTCAATTTGGCGTAGGCCAGCAGCACCGCCAGTTCCGGCCGGGTCAATCCCTTGCCCTTGGCCTGGCGGGCCGCGATGTCCTCGTCGGACGGCAGGAACTCGACCGCGCGGTCGAGCTTGCCTTCCTTCTCGAGCACGCGCAGCACCCGCACCTGCCGATCCAGTTGCCGCACGCCGACGCGCTCGCTGACCGACAGCGCCTGGCTTTGCAGGTAATTGTCGCGTATCACGAGCGCCGCGACCTCGTCGGTCATCGCGCGCAACAATTCGTCGCGCTGCTTTACCGTCAACTCGCCGCGCGCCACGACGTCGCCGAACAGAATCTTGATGTTGACCTCGTGATCCGAGCAGTCGACACCGGCCGAGTTGTCGATCGCATCGGTGTTCAACCGCCCGCCGGCCTGCGCGTACTCGACGCGGCCCAATTGCGTCATGCCCAGGTTGGCGCCCTCGCCGATCACCTTGGCACGCAATTCGCGGCCGTTGACCCTGAGCGCGTCGTTCGCCCGGTCGCCGACCTGGGCGTGGGACTCGCCGGCGGCCTTGACGTAGGTGCCGATACCGCCGAACCACAGCAGGTCGACCGGCGCCCTGAGCATGGCCGAGATCAACTCGTTGGGCGGCACCGCTTCCTGCGTCAGGCCGAACATCCGCTGCATTTCGGCGCTGAGCGGAATCGACTTCGCGCTGCGTTCGAACACGCCGCCGCCGGCCGAAATAAGTTTTCGGTCATAATCGGCCCAGGACGAGCGCGGCAGCGCGAACAGGCGCCGTCGCTCGGCGATGGACGCGGCGGGATCGGGTGCCGGGTCGACGAAAATGTGCAGGTGGTTGAACGCGGCGATGAGTCTCGTATGCGGCGAGAGCAGCATGCCGTTGCCGAACACGTCGCCCGACATGTCGCCGATGCCGACGCAGGTGAACTCGGCGGTTTGGATATCCACGCCGAGCTCGCGGAAGTGGCGCTTGACGCATTCCCACGCGCCGCGCGCGGTGATGCCCATCCGCTTATGATCGTATCCGGCCGAGCCGCCCGAGGCGAACGCGTCGCCGAGCCAGAACGCGTATTCGGCCGACAGCGCGTTCGCGATATCCGAGAATGTCGCCGTGCCTTTGTCGGCGGCGACGACAAGATACGGATCGTCGCCATCGTGCCGGCGCACGCCGGCTGGCGGCGCGACCTTGTCGCCGACCAGATTGTCGGTCAGGTCCAGCATGCCGCGGATCAGCATACTGTAGCATTCGATGCCTTCGGCCTGGGTCGGCGGACGCGCGCCCGGCGGACGCTTGACGACAAAGCCGCCCTTCGAGCCGACCGGCACGATGACCGCGTTCTTGACCATCTGGGTCTTGACCAGGCCGAGGACCTCGGTGCGGAAATCGTCGCGCCGGTCGGACCAGCGGATGCCGCCGCGCGCGACTTTGCCGAAGCGCAGATGGATGCCTTCCATGCGCGGGCCGTAGACCCAGATTTCGACCATCGGGCGCGGCGCCGGCAGTTCGTCCACCTTGCGGCTGTCGAGCTTGAACGAGACATAGGCTTTCGGTCCGCCGCCCGGCAGCGTCTGATGGAAATTCGTGCGCAGCGTGCAGGCGATCAGGTTGACATAGCGGCGCACGATGCGATCGTCGTCCAGATTGGCGACGTCGTTCAGGCCTGCCTCGATCCGGGATCTTATGTCCGCGCCGTCGCCGTGGCCCTGGGGGTCGGTGCGGGCCTGAAAATAATCGACGATGAGGCGCGCGAGGTTCGCATTGCGGAACAGCGCATCCTGCATGTTGGCGACGCCGAACGGCGCGCCGGCCTGGCGCAGGTATTTCGCATAGGCGCGCAGCACGACGACCTGCCGCCACGGCAACGACGCGGCGAGAATGAGCCGGTTGAAGCCGTCATTCTCCATCTGGCCGAACCAGACGCGCGCGAACGCGTCCTGAAAGATGCTGCGGACCGCATCGAGATCGATCGCCCCGCCGCCCTCGCCCGCGCCGCCTTGCGCAACCCCACCCTGGAGCACCAGTCCGAAATCGTGGATCCAGATCGGCATTGCGCCGTCCGGCCGCACCGGGTGCGGAATCTCCTCCATCACCCGCAAGCCCATGTTCTCCAGCATCGGCAGGACATCGGACAACGGCAGCGGCGCGCCCGGATGATAGAGCTTGAACCGTATCTGCGTTTCCGGCGCATCGGGCGGCCGGTACAGATTGAAGCCGATCGGCGCGCCCGCGACGATCGCCTCCAGACGTTCGAAATCGGCCAAGGCGTGCGCGGCGTCGACGCTTTCGCGATACGAGGACGGAAACGCGGCGGCATACCGGCGCGCGAGCCCGAGCCCGGCATGCTCGCCGTAAGCGCGTACCAGCGCGTCGCGCAGATCGTCGGACCAGGCGCGGCCGGCCTGGATCAGTTGCTGCTCGATCGCATCGACCGACAGCGTCGGCGCGAAGCCGGGCGCGAGCTTGACGATGAAATGCACGCGGGCCAGCGCCGCGTCGTCGGCAATCGTCAGGTAATAGGCCGAGATCGCACCGCCAAAGCCGCGCATCAGGATGGCTTCGAACTTGCGGCGCAGCTCGGTGTTGTAGCGATCGCGCGGCACATAGACCATGCAGGAGACGAATCGTTCGAACACGTCGTGGCGCACGAACAGCGCGATGCGCTGGCGGTCCTGCAGCCGCAGAATGCCGAGCGCGATGCGCAGCAGATCGTCGTCCGCGCTTTGGAACAGCTCGTCGCGCGGATAGGTCGCAAGGATGTGCGCGAGCGTCTTGCCGGCGTGGCTGGTGGGCGGATATTTGGCGCGCGCCATGACGCGCGCGATCTTGTCGCGCAACAGCGGGACCTCGGCCGGCGGGTCGTTGTAGACCGTCGAGGTGAACAGGCCGACAAACATCCGGCCGCCGGTCAGATTGCCCTCGGCGTCGAAATGCTTGATGCCGATCGTATCCAGATGCACCGCGCGGTGCACGGTGGAGCGCAGATTGGCCTTGTTGACGACGAGCAATTGCCGCTCGAACAGCTTGGCGCGGCCGGCCGGCGGCAAATCGGCCAATTCGCCGGTGCCGTCGAAAACCGGGAGCGTGTCGTCGCGCAGGATGCCGAGACCGACACCCGGCACGATCGCCATGCGTGCGCGATCGCCTGCACCCTGTAGCGCGTATTCGCGGTAGCCCAGAAAGGTGAAATGATCGTCGCCGATCCAATCGAGAAAGGCGCGCGCCTCGCCGACGTCGCCGGCGGAGATCGCCGGCGGCAATGCGCGCAAAACTTGCGCCGTGTCGGCGCTGCGTTTGCGCATCGCCGCCCAGTCCGCCACCGCCATGCGCACGTTGCCGAGCACGCGCGCGATATCGGCCGCGAGCGCCGCCAGCGATTCCGAGGATTTCTGCTCGTCGACGATCACCTGCATGAAGGATTCGAGCGCCCCTTCGCCGCCTGCGGCCGGCTCGGCGAAGGCCAGCAGACGTCCGCTCGCGTCGCGCTTCACGCGCGCGATCGGGTGCATCAACAGGTGCACGGCGAGACCCTGCCGGTTCAGCTCGGCGATCGTCGAGTCGACGAGGAACGGCATGTCGTCGTTGACGATATCGATGACGGTGTGGATCGAGCGCCAGCCGTCCGCCTCGAGGCTCGGGTTGTAGACCGCGACGGTCGGGCGGCCGGCCTCGCGCCGCTGCGCGCGGCGCCAAAACCCGATCGCGGCGCCGCACAATTCCTCGACGTCCTTGTCCAGCAGATCGCCGGGAGCGATATCGGCGTAGAACAGGCGAACGAAGGCGGCCGCGTGCTGCGCGGCGCTGCCTTCGATTTTTGCGAGACGCTGGCCGGCCATCGTGGCCAAGCGTTCGATCAGCTCGGCCTTGAGCGCCTCGTCGTTGCTGTCGAGCAAGAGCGGCCTCCTGACGGCAAACGCACGGGTGGGAAACCGGGAGCTTAGTCCAACAACGCGTAGGGCAAAACAGCGAAAGCTCTGCGGCGCGCGATTTTCCCGATCGCTTTGCCGCCGTCGCGCGGCAGTGCTAAAGAGAAAGCGCAATTCGATCTGGCGCGCGGATTCGAAGCGGTGGCGATGGTTTTCAGCTCCATCACGTTCCTGTTCTATTTTTTGCCGATCGCCCTGCTGCTTTACTATTTTACCGTGTTCCGAAATGCGGTGCTGGTGCTGATCAGCCTGCTGTTCTACGCCTGGGGCGAGCCGGTTTTCGTGCTGGCGATGCTCGGTTCGATCGCCGTCAATTACGGGTTCGCGCGCGCGATCGACGGGCGGGCAGGCAAGGCGCGCCGATGGGCAGTCGGACTTGGGCTGGCCGCGAACCTCGTTTTTCTCGGCGTTTTCAAGTATGCGAATTTCGCGCTGACGACGCTGTCCGTCCTGTACGCCATGCTCGGCTGGGGCACGGTCGCGCCGGTCGACATCGCGCTGCCGCTCGGCATTTCGTTCTTCACGTTCCACGCCATGTCGTACTTGATCGACGTCTACCGGCGCGACGCGACGGCGGAGCGCAACCCAATCAACGTGGCGCTTTATTTCGCGCTGTTCCCGCAATTGATCGCGGGACCGATCGTGCGCTTCAAGAACATCACCGCAGAAATACACCGGCGGCGCCACAACGCCGAATTGTTTGCCGACGGGATCAAGTATTTCATTGTCGGCCTGGGGCTGAAAGTCCTGCTGGCGAATAACTTCGCCGTGCCGGCCGACGCGGCGTTCGGCCTGGCGCGCGAGCACTTGTATGGCTCGATCGCGTGGCTCGGCATGATCTGTTTTGGGCTGCAGATCTATTTCGATTTCGCCGGCTACTCGTTGATGGCGATCGGCCTGGGCATGATGTTCGGCTTTCATCTGCCGACCAACTTCAATCATCCCTATATCGCCCAATCGATCGCGGAGTTCTGGCGCCGCTGGCATATGACATTGTCGGCCTGGTTCCGCGATTACGTCTACATCCCGCTGGGTGGCAACCGACGCGGATCGGCGCGTACCTATTTCAATCTGTTGACCGTGTTCGTGCTGTGCGGCCTGTGGCATGGCGCTGCGTGGAACTTCCTCGCCTGGGGCCTATGCCACGGCGCCTGCCTGATCCTGGAGCGTGGCGCGTTCGGCCGCGCGTTGGCGCGAGCCCGGCGGCCGGCACGACACTTATATGTGTTGCTGGTCGTGTTCGGCGCCTGGGTGCTGTTCCGCGCCGACGGATTCGATCATGCGGCAAATTATTATGCCGCACTATTCGGCGGCGCCGACGGCGACCCGCGCCGTAATCCGATCGAAGCCTACCTTCATGCCGAATTGTGGCTGGCGCTAGCGCTGGGTGCGGTCATGGCGACACCGCTGCCGGCGCGGGCGGCGGCATGGATCGGCCGGCAACTGACCGCGCGCGGAGGCGCCGGCGCGCTCGTCGCCGACAGCGCGCGGATCGGCGGACTACTTGTCGTCTTCGTCGTCGCCAGCGCCTACGTCGCCGGCGGCGCGTACAACCCGTTCATCTACTTCCGCTTCTGATGCGCGCCCCGCTCGCACGCATCGCCCGCCTCCAGCCACGCATCGCCGCGTGGAGCGCGGTGGCGCTGTTCGGCGCCGCGCTGGCGCTGCCGATGGCGGCGCAGGTGTTCGGCGCCAAGGCCGAATTCGGGCTGCTCGAACTGCGCCGATTGGCGAGCGCCCCGGAAATTCCGCGCAACACGACGGCCTGGTTGCGCTTGCCCGCCGCCATGGACTTGTATCTGCGCGACCATTTCGGCCTGCGCCCGCATCTGGTCAATCTGCATTTGTGGCTGGGCCGCAAACTCGGCGTCTCGCACACCCACAACGTGCTGATCGGCAAGCGCGGCTGGCTGTTCTTTCGCGGCGACAAAGTGATCGAGCAGTACCAGGGCACCGATCGCTTTGCCGAAGCGGAGCTGGAACGCTGGATCGACGCGATGGCGGCGAATAGACGCTGGCTGGAGCGACGCGGCGTGCCGCTGCTGGTGGTGATCGCGCCCGATCCGCACGGTATCTATGCCGAGCAGCTGCCCGACCATATCGAGCGCGTTGATGCCGGCCGGCTGGATCAGTTGGTCGCGCGCCTGGCGCAGCGGCCGGCGTTCGACTTCGTGGATTTGCGCCCGGCGCTGCTGGCGGCCAAGGCACGCGAGCAGGTGTATTTCAAGACCGATACGCACTGGAACACGCGCGGCGCCTATGCCGCCTATCGCGCCATCGTCGATCGGCTGCGATCGCGCTTTCCGGATATGCCGGTCCTGCGCGAGGACGATCTGATCCGAACGGAACGACGCGCGGTCTACGGCCTGGGCCGCATGCTGGCGCCGCGCGGCGGGATCGCCGAGGACGATATCGAACTGACGCCGCGCGCGGCACTGACCGTGGGACCGGTGCAGACCGCGCCGCCGCCGCCGCGCACCCATGGACAAACGCCCTACATCGCGACGACGGTCAACCGCGCCGCGCCGCGCGTGCTGGTGATCGGCGATTCGTATTTCGGTTACATGTACCGGTTCTTTCACGGCTCGTTCGCCAAGCTGACCTGGCTGCGTCACGGTTTCGTCTATTTTCCCGCCGCCGAGATTCCGGATGACCGATACGATATCGCGATATTCATCATGGTGCAGCGCGGATTGCGCTATCGGCTGCGGGGGCCGGGCCAGCCCTGAGCGCGCCGCCCGGCGATCGAGCCGCTTCGACCTTGCCGCGCGCCTGCGGCAGCGGCACCACGTAAATCTGCCCGGTGGCGCCGATGCGGCCGATCATCGCATCGATGCCATAGACGTCGCGCATCATGTCGGCGCGGATCACCTGTTCGGGCGTGCCGAGACAGGCGATGCGCCCGTCCTTCATGACCGCCAGCCGATCGGCATGCAGCGCCGCCAGATTGAAATCATGCAGCACGGCCATGACGCCGATGCCGCGGCGCGCCAGATCGCGCGCGGTATCGAGCACCAACAATTGAAACGCCGGATCGAGCGACGCGGTCGGCTCGTCGATCAGCAGATAGCGCGCCCCGCCCTGCGGCGCCGCGTCCCAGATCTGCGCCAGCACGCGCGCCAGATGCACCCGCTGCTGCTCGCCGCCCGAGAGCGAGAAGATCGAGCGCCGCGCGAACTGCAGCACGCCGAGGCGGGCCATGATTTCGGCCGCGATCGCACGATCGTGCGCGGTTTCGAACGATTGCTGGTGCGGCGCGCGCCCCATCAGCACGATTTCCTCGCAGGTGAACGGAAACGCGACATCGGTGTGCTGCGGCAGCACGGCGCGCAACCTGGCCTGCTCGCGGCGCGACCGGGCGCCGAGCGGCGTGTCGTTCAGCCTGAGTTCGCCCGCATCGGCAGTCAGCTCGCCGGCCATCAGCTTGAGCAGCGTGGACTTGCCGGCGCCGTTCGGGCCGAGCACGGCGACAAGCTCGCCGGCGCACACGTCGAGCGACACATCATGCAGGATCCTTCGACCGTTGCGCGAGAACGCGATGCCGCGCGCCGATAACGTCATATGGCCCCGCGGAAATGGCGCAGCAGCAGGAAGATGAAGAACGGCCCGCCGATCGCGGCGGTGACGATGCCGATCGGCAGTTCGGCCGGTGCCACGACGGTGCGCGCGAAAATATCCGCCAGCACCAGCAGCCCGCCGCCGAGCAGGGCCGAGCCGGGCAGCACGTAGCGATGATCCGGGCCGGTCAGCCGGCGCACGATGTGCGGCACGACCAGGCCGACGAAGCCGATGATGCCGGCCACCGCGACCGCGGCGCCGACCATCAGCGAGGCGATCACTGCGATCAGGCGCTTGAAGCCCTGGACGTTGGTGCCGAGATGCCCGGCCTCGCTTTCGCCGAGCGCCAGCGTGTTGAGCGGCCGCGCAACCGTCATCGCGATGGCGAGGCCGGCGCAAACGAATGCGGCCAGCGGCAACAGCATGGTCCAGAGCGCGCCGGCGAGACCGCCGAGCAGCCAGAAATTCAGCACGCGCAGCTGCGTGTCGTCGCTGATGAATACCATGAAGCCGATTTGCGCCTGTGCCACGGTGCCGACGGCGATACCGGCCAGCAGCAGCGTGGCCATCACCGTCCGACCCGCACGGGTGCCGATGCGGTAGACGATCGCGGTTGCCGCCATGGCGCCGAGGAAGGCGGCGACCGGGAGTGCGAACGGCTGCAGCCCCGCCGGCAGCCCGGCGACGAAACCGCCGCCGAGCACGATCACCGACACCGAAGCGGCACCGGCGCCGCCGGACGCGCCGAGCAGGCCGGGATCGGCCAGCGGATTGCGCGACAGACCCTGCATCAGCGTGCCGGCCACGGCGAGACCGGCGCCGACCAGGAAGCCCACGAACAGGCGCGGCAGGCGCAGCGACCAGAAGATTGCAGACTGGCCGCGATCGACCGCGATGCCGGTATCGATGCCGAGCGGCTGCACGAGCAGCGTGACGATGCGATCGACGCCGAGTTGCGCCGGCCCGGTGGCGAGCGCCGCCAGCGACGCGCCGACCGCCAGGACGGCGAACGCCAGCAGCACCGCGCGCGCCCGGTTCAGGTGCGCCGGCAAAGCGAAGGAAGCAGCGGTTTGCGCCATGCCGGTCATCGATCGGCTCTATTCCAGTGCCGAAAACTGCAGGCCGGGATGCAGCGACTGCGCGAGATCGCGCATCGCGTGCGCGGTGCGCGGGCCGAAGCCGAGCAGCTGCGCGGAGTTCATCACGATCACGCGCTTGGCCTGCCCGGCCGGCGTATTGGCCACTTCCGGCCGCGCCAAAAATTTTTCCACGCCGCCGATATTGTCGAGCGCGTGCGAGGCGATGATAAAAAACTCGGGCGCCGCACCGACCACCGCTTCGGGCACGAACGGCTTGTAGCCGTCATAACCCTGCACGGCGTTGACGCCGCCGGCCAGCCGGATCATGGCATCGGCCGCTGTGTTCTGGCCGGCCGCCATGGCGGCGCCGCGCGCGGCGGACAGCACGAACAGAACCTTGGGCCTGGCTTGCGCCCCGGCGATCGTCCGCTCGACGCTCGCGACATTGCGCAGGAACCGCGTCGCCATTCTCTCGCCGTCGTCGGCCTTGCCGACCGCCATGGCGACCGCGCGGATTTTATCCGCGACGCCGCGCACCGAATAATCGTCCGGCACCGACACCAGGTTCACCCCGGCCGCGCGCAACTGCGCCAGCACGGCCGGCGGACCGGCATCCTTGGTCAGCAACACCATGCTCGGCCGCAACGACAGGATGCCCTCGGCCGAAAGCGCGCGCACATAGCCGACGTTCGGCAGCTTGGCCAACGCCTCGGGCGGGAACAGGCTGGTCGTATCGACGCCGACCAGATGCCGGTCGGCGCCGAGCGCATAAACGATTTCGGTGACCGCGCCGTTGACCGAGACGATGCGCGCGACATCGAGCCTGGCCGCACGCTGGGGCGTCTCGGCCGCGGCGGCCTGCGCGACGGCGAGGCCGCACGCCGCCGCGACCGCGCACCGGATCAGTCGGGCGATTCGCATTACGACACGCGCGGCAGCATGGCGATCAGGTCGCGCCAGCGCGCCAGTTCCGGCTGGCCGGGCTTGCGCTTGCCGAACGCCAGCGCGATGGTTTCGCCGGCGTGGTCGAAAATTTCGAGCGACGTCACCACGCCGTCCGACGTCGGCTTGCGCACGACCCACGTCTCGGCGATGCGATCGCCGCGCAGGTGCAGATTGAGGTCCGGATCCAGCACGTTGATCCATGGCCCGAGCGGCTTGATGTTGGACACCTTGCCGGTGTGGATCTGAATACAGCCCGGGCTGCCGACGAAAATCATGATCTCGTCGCCGGTCTTGGCCGCCGCCTGGAGCATCAGGTTGAAGCCGGATGCCGCGATGCGGTCGGCGAATTCGCCGCCGACCAGGCGCAGCGCCTGGGTGCGGCCAACATCGAACTTGCGCAGCATGCCGAAGAATTCATGCGTGTCCTTCATGTTGCGCCATGCGGTGCGCAGACCTTCGACGTCGATCTCGCCGTCGGCCCGCGCGCGCTTGCCGGCCGGATAGGCTTTGATGTCGAGCCGGCCGACCGGAGCGCCCTCGAGATGCTTCGCCACCAGCGCGTCGTAAGCGGCCACGTCGCTGTCGTCGGTCAGGAACAGCTTGAACACCGCCAGCCCGTCGCGATCGAAGAACTGCAGCGAGCGACGCACCGCGCCGTCGGCGAGCGTGCGCTGCACGGCGAACCCGAAATGCCAGCGGTTGAGAAAGATGCGCAAATCGATATCCGGCCCGAGCACCAGGGCGCCATGCGGATTGACGCTGACGTCTTCGAATCTGCCCTTGCGTTCGTGCACGCACGACGCGTTGCGCGTGAGCACCATGACCTTGCCGAGCGTCGGCATCGCCAGCAGCAGCTCGCGCCAGTTCGGCGCCAGACGCCGCGACGGCGCTTCGGCGCCGCAATCGACCAGCTCGGCTTCGCTGACGCCGAGCTGGTCGGCGACATCGCGCAGCCGCGCCTTCGGATTTTCCGTGGTGGCCTCGATGTAAGCCGCACGCAGTGCATCCGGCGTACTGCGATCTATCGCGGTGGTTTGCGTGGTGGCTGGCAGGGACATGGTCGCTCTCCTCATTGCGCGCGTGCGTTACTGTAGACGGAAATTCACGGGTATCTCGACCCACGCGGTGATCGGCCGGCCGGCCTGGCGCGCGGGTTCGAACTGCCATTGCGCGACTGCGGCGCGTGCCGCCTCGTCCAATTTGCTGTGGCCGGAGCTGCGCCAGATGCGCACATCGCGCGCGAAACCGCTGGCATCGACCAGGGCGCGTATCATAACCGTGCCCTCCTCCGACAGTTCCACCGAACGGCGCGGATAGGACGCCGGCGTGGGCGGCGCGCGAAAACGCGGATTGGTGACCACCGGAATGTCGCCGTCGCCGGGTGGCAGGCTGGCCTGCTGCACGTTGGCGGCGGCGTTCGAACCGATTGGATCGATCCGGTTCGCATCGGGCAACGCGTCGACCGGCGCGGGTTTGGTTTGCGCCTGCCTGACCTGATGCGGTTTGGCCACCGGTTTCGGCTTGGGCTGCGGCGGTGCGAGCGTGGCCGGCTGCGGCGGTGGCAATGTCGGTTCGGCGAGCTTCTGCGGCAGCGGATCTGCCGTGCGCGACAACGCCGGGTCCCTGACCGGCGTTGCCGGCGTCGGTTCGGCCGGAGCCGTTTGCGACGGTGTGGGTTCGGACTGTTCTGCCTCGGGTTCGGCCGGGCTGGCGGCCGTCGGACGCACGGCCAGCGTGTCGGCGGCCTGGGCGGCGGAGACGATCTCGATCACGAGGCCCGGCTGCGGCGCATCGTGGTCGCCGGCGTGGGACCACAACAGGTTGGCGACGACGACGACGATGCCGATGTGAATCGCGGCCGACAGCAGGCCCCCCGATGCCCATCCATGGGGCGCGGGCTCCGACAAGGCGGGGCGTTGGTGTGCCAGCGTCGTCACAATTTCCCGATCGTTGAGGCCACGCGAAATCGCGCGGCTGGATGTGAAGATTGGCTGGCTGGATCGGCTGGGAGAGAATAGCCGATTGGCTGGCTGGTAATGCCGGTGCGGCCTACTTGGTCAGGATCAGTTTGCCGTTGCTGGTGATGCGCAGGCGGTATTCGTCCGACCCGTGCAGAATGACGATTTCGCGTTCGCCGCGGAACAGATCGACCGCCGGCACGCGCCGCGGCTGACGCCGCGGTGCGTTGTCCGGCCGTTTGAGACGCAGCGTGGCGGGACGATCTTCGCGCGCGCCCGCGTGCATCGGTCGGTCCGGCATCATGTACGTCCTCTTTTCCATGGCTCAGTTGCCTTTAGCGCGTGCCGACTTGCAGCGTGTAGCTGACCGCGAGCTTGAAGTTGCGGCCCGGATCGGGCACGCCGGACAGATACGGCTGGTAGTATTTGTCGGTGATGTTGTCGATGCCGGCATCGACGCGGAAGCCGGCCAGCCAACGGGCGTTCGGATAATTGTCGACGGTCGGCTGCCAGCTCACGAAAATGTCGTGGATGACGTACGATTTGGACGGCAGCCCATCGACCGGCACGCGATCCTGGTCGGCTACGAAGATCGTGCGCGCGCCGAACAGCACGTCCCACATCGGGATGCGCACGCCGCCGGTGATGACCGCCTTGTCCGCCGGAACGGTCGTGAGGTAGGCGCCGGTATCGTCGTCGGTGCCGCGCGTGCGGCCGTAACTGAAGCCGAAGAAGAACCACTTCGCCTGATAGCTGGCTTCGACTTCGAAACCGGTGATCAGCGCATTACGGATGTTGACCGCCTGCGTGGTGAGCGGGAAGCCGAACACCGGATGCGGGTTGGCCAGCTGCAGGTCGATATAGTCGTCGACCGTGGTGCGGAACCAGGAGAGCTTGCCGAGCAGCTTGTCGCCCCTGAAGATGATGTCGCGGAACTTGAGACCGAGGCCGGCTTCGATGCCTTGCGCCTTTTCGGGCCGCAGGTCCGGATTCGGGATGAAGACGTTCTGGAACGGCCCGAAATACGGGAAATGCTGGCCGCTGGCGTACAGTTCGGTCAAAGCCGGGGCGCGGAACGATTCGGTGTACTTGCCGTAGATCTGCAGCCACGGCAGCGGGCGCCAGGCGATGGCGCCGAACTTGGACAGGTTCGAATCGTCGCGATCGGGATTCAGCGAGCCGCTCGGATCGAGGCTGTAATAGTCCCAGCGCAGCCCGCCGAGCAGCGTGAATTGCTCCCAGATCGTGAATTCGTTCTGGATGTAGACGCCGCCGATATCCTGGTTGGCGTCCGGATGCTGCAGGCGCACGCTGTTGTTGCGCCGCCCGGTCTGCATGTCGCGGTAATATTCGACGCCGTAGGTCAAAGCACTTTTGACCTTGCCGTCGAACATCGAGAACCGCGAGGTGTTGTAGATATCGAGGCCGGGCGTCGACAGCGTCGTGACGTCGTAGCGGCCGAGCGAGGTGGTGGAGCCGTCGACGATGCGCTCGGTGATGTCGATGATCGTGTAGTAGCCGCGCACGGTCAGATCGACCAGCGGCGTGTCGCTGCTCTTGTATTTGTAGGCCAGCGAGAAATTCTTCTGTTTGGTGTGGCGATCGGCGATCAGCGTGGTCACGTCGTCGCTGGCTTCCGTGGGCAGGAAGTTCTTGTCGTCGTAGATCTGCGCGCTGAACGTGAATTTGTGTTCGGGCATCGGCTCCCAAAGAATTTTGGTATAGCCGCTTTTCACGTTGTCTTTGGAATAGCGCACGTAATCGAGGTCGATTCCGCTCGGCGGATCGCCGGTGCGCGTGTTGGCCGAAATGTAGCGCGTGAAGTTGCCGACGATGCCGAGCTCGTTCTTGTCGCCCAACGCCGCGAACGCGGTGGTGCTCAGCATCGCCGCATCGTTGACGCCGAACAGCGCGAAACGGGTGCGCAGGCCCATATTGTTGCCGGGATCGAGATAATCGTGGTGATCCTTGAGTTCGAGCGCCACCACGCCGCCGATGGCGCCGCTGCCGTGCAGCGGGCTCGGCCCGCGTTCGATGTCGATCTGCTTGAGCGTGTCGGTATCGACGAAAATGCGGCCGCGATGGCCGGCGTTGAAATTGTTGCGCGCGCCGTCCAGGCGCAGGACGATGCGGTCGTCGCTGAAGCCGCGGATGTTGAGTTGCTGCGCACCAATGCGCGAGCCGGATTCGATTTCGACGTTCGGAATCGCGCGGAACACGTCGCCGAGGCTTTTCGGGTTCAGCGTTTCGATATTGCTTTTGGTCACGCTGGTCGACGAACCGAGTACGTTCACGTTTATTTGTTCCGTCTTCGTCGCCGTGCTGGTCACCGAATCGAGCTTGGTGATTGGCGCCTGAATTTCCTCCGCCAGACCGGCCTGCACCATCGCCAGCGCCGACAGGCTGACGCCGCCCGCCAAAACTCCCCGCCATCGAACCATCCCGGATCCCCCGTACGTGTGGATTGTGATGGCTGGCGACCGGCCGAAATGGCGGTGGCTGGCTAGAGCATGAAATCGAGCCGCGTTGCGCCTTTGCGGCGACCAAAATGCGACTGCGAGTGACTCGCAATCGCAGCAATATAGCGAGCCGAGTTGCGAGTCAAGCGCATCCTGGAAAAATATCGAGTAACAACGCTGGTTTGGCGGAATGCCGGGACGCGGGCACAAAAAAAAGCGGCCGTTGGCTGGCCGCCTTTTACGCCTGTGGTGAAAATTGGAGCGGGAGACCGGATTTGAACCGGCGACCCTCACGTTGGCAACGTGATGCTCTACCCCTGAGCTACTCCCGCGCAGCCAATTTCACGCCCTTCGCACCCCGCGGGGGCACGGAAGGCGGCGGATATTACTGTTTATCGCCCTGTTTGCAAGGCGCTTTAAGCGATGCCGCGGCACCGATCCGGGCTGGCCTCGGGCGCGGATTTTCCTTACCAGAGACGGCGGAAACCCGAACGGACGCGTGCCATGCCTGTGACTCCCACCGAATTGCTGGCCCGGCTCGATGCGCTGGGCATCGCGACCAAAACCCATCGCCACGCGCCGGTCTTTACCGTCGAGGAAAGCCAGGCACTGCGCGGCGATCTGCCGGGCGGGCACTGCAAGAGCCTGTTTCTGCGCGATAAAAAGGGCAATCTGTTTCTGGTGGTGGCCGAGGAAAGCCGCAAGATCGAGCTGAAGAAGCTCGGGCCGCTGCTGGGCGCGCGCGGACATCTGTCGTTCGCCAGCGCCGAGACTTTATGGGACGTGCTGGGCGTGCGGCCGGGATCGGTAACGCCGTTCGGCCTGATCAACGACACCGAGCGGCGCGTCGCCGTGGCGCTGGACCGGGGCATGCTGGACCTGTCGCCGCTGAATTATCATCCGCTCGACAATGCCATGACCACGGCGATCGCGCCGGCCGACCTGCTGCGCTTCATCGAGGCACTAGGCTATCGGCCGGTGCTGCTGGACCTGACAACAAGAACGAACGTTCCTGAATAGCCTTTAGGCGCCCTGTCAGAACCCAGGCTTGTCAGAACCCAAGCTTGTCAGAATGGGGACGAGCCGCCATGTTCTACCCCAATCGACCCACAGGACGTTTTTTCCATCGAGGACCCGCGAATGGACAACCTGATCGCCGGCGGCGCGCCCCAAGCGCCCCAGGCAGCCCTCATCAAAAACACGGATACCGCGCATTTCATGGCCGACGTGATCGAGGCGTCGCGCGATGTGCCGGTGATCGTGGATTTCTGGGCGCCGTGGTGCGGGCCGTGCAAGCAGCTCGGCCCGATGCTGGAAAAGGCGGTCAACGCGGCCGGCGGCAAAGTGAAGATGGTCAAGCTGAACGTCGACGAGAACCAGCAGCTGGCGCAGCAGTTCCGCATCCAGTCGATTCCCGCCGTCTACGCGTTTCTGGACGGTCAACCGGTCGACGGGTTCGTCGGCGCGCTGCCGGAAAGCCAGATCAAGCAGTTCATGCAGCGCCTGATCCAGGCCGCCAACGACGGCGTCCCGCAGGAACCGTCGCCGATCGAGGAAGGCTTGGCCCAAGCCAAGCAGCTGATGGAAGCCGGCAACGCGCAGGATGCGGCGATCATCTATGCGCAGATCGTTTCGGTCGATCGCGCCAACGTGGCGGCGATGGCCGGGCTGGCGCGCGCGCAGGCGATCCTGGGCGACCTCGAGAAGGCCAAGGAATGGCTCGGCAAGCTGCCGGCCGATAAAGCAAACGACCCGGACGCGGTGGCCGCGCGCACGGCCATCGAGCTGGCCGAGCAAGCCGCGAAAGCCGGCGACCTGGAGGAACTGCAGGAAAAGGTGGAGCGCGATCCAAAGAACGCCGAGGCCCGCTTCGATCTGGCCAATGCATTATATGCCGGCGGTGCGGCGGACAAGGCGATCGACCATCTGATCGAAATCGTGCGCCAGAACAAGGCGTGGAACGAAGAAGCCGCGCGCAAGCAGCTGGTGAAGATTTTCGAGGCGCTCGGGCCGATGCACGAGTTGAGCGTGGCCGGCCGGCGCAAATTGTCGTCCGTGTTGTTCCGGTAGCGATACCCATGTCCGGCGAACTCCCACGCCTCAGCATCGCCGATCTGCCGACGGCATTGCCGATCTTTCCGCTGCAGGGGGCGCTGCTGTTGCCGGGCGGCGAATTGCCGTTGCATATTTTCGAGCCGCGCTACCGCGCCATGATCGAGGACGCGATGCTGGCCGAGCGGATGATCGGCATGATCCAGCCGCGCGAAAAGGAAAAGCTGGAGCCCGACGACAAGCCCAACGTGTTCGGTATCGGCTGCGTCGGCAAGGTGACGGCGCACGACCGGCTGGACGACGGGCGGCATCTGATATTGCTGACCGGCGTGTGTCGTTTCCGCGTCAAACAGGAACTCCCGTTGTTCCGCGGCTATCGGCGCGTGGAGCCGGATTACGCGCCGTTCGCGACCGACCTGCACGACGACGGCGACGCCGTCGACCGCAAGCAGCTGCTGGCCACGCTCGAAAAGTATCTGCAGCGGCGCAAGCTGGAGGCCGACTGGAAGTCGATCCAGGACACGCCGACGCCGAAGCTGGTCGCCATCATGGCCATGGTGTGCCCGTTCTCGCCGGGCGAAAAGCAGGCCTTAATGGAATCCAGCGATATCGCGCAGCGCGCGCGGACGATGATCACGCTGATGCAGATGGACGCCGCCGCCCCGCCGGGCGACGGGCCGATCCTGCGCAATTGACGCCGAACCGGACGAGGACAACATGAGCGACGCCGCCAAACCGGACCCGCAACCGAACGAACCGACCAAGCCCAGGGCGCAAACGGTCGATCCGAAGCTGCTGGAAATTCTGGTCTGCCCGGTGACGCACCAGCCATTGCGCTACGACGCGGCCAAGCAGGAATTGATCAGCGACGCGGCCCATCTCGCCTACCCGATCCGCGACGGCATCCCGATCATGCTGCCCGAAGAAGCAAGGCCGCTCGAATGACGCGGCCCGCGCGGCGGCGGCGCCATGTCTGAAGCCTTCACGACCAAATTCTGGCCGACCGAAATCCGCCTGAAGCGGGACGAAAAGCGGCTCGAGATCGACTTCGACGACGGCAGCAAATTCTCCCTGCCGGCCGAGCTGCTGCGGGTCGAAAGCCCGTCGGCCGAGGTGCAGGGCCACAGCCCGAGCCAGAAGCAGATCGTCGCCGGCCGCAGACACGTCGGCATCATGGCGCTGGAACAGGTCGGCAATTACGCGATCCGGATCAAGTTCGACGACATGCACGACACCGGCATCTTCTCGTGGAACTATCTGTACGAGCTGGGCAAGAAGCAGGCCGAGCTGTGGCGCGATTATCTGGCTGCGCTGGCCGCGCAGGGCTTGAGCCGCGACCCATAAAGCGCGCGCCGACGCGGCGTTAAAGCCGCTCGCCCTTCATCAATCTCGGCAATTTGCCTGTCATGCCCATGGCATGACGCATGAAGAACCGCTTGACCGGCGGCAGCTTGTTCACCGCGGCGAGACCGACATCGCGCGCGATGCGCACCGGCGCAACATCGTTCGAGAACAGGCGATTCAACGCATCGGTCACCGCGGCGAGCGCCACGTTGTCGAAGCGGCGCCAGCGCTGGTAGCGAACGAGGACGTCTTCGGCGCCGATATCGAGACCGAGGCGCGCCGCGTCGGCGATCGATTCGGCCAGTGCTGCGACATCGCGCAGGCCCATGTTGAGGCCTTGCCCCGCGATCGGATGGATCGCATGGGCCGCATCGCCGATCAGCGCCGCGCGCGGACGCACATAGGTTTCGGCATGCATCAACGAGAGCGGATAGGACCAGCGCCGGCCGAGAAGCTTGACGTCGCCGTAATAAGCCCCGAAGCGCTGCGCCAGTTCGGCGGAAAATTGCGCATCGTCCAGCGCCAGGTAGTGCGGCGCCTGCGCCGTGCGCTCGGTCCAGACGATCGACGAGCGGTGGCGCGCGAGCGGATCGGGGGCAAGCGGATCGTCGACCATCGGCAGGACCGCGAACGGTCCGCTGGTCAGGAACCGTTCGTGCGCGATGCCGCGATGCGGCCGCTCGTGGCCCATGGTGCAGACAATGGCGGTTTGCGGATACGCCCATTCGGTGACCGCGATGCCGAAGCGTTTGCGCAGCGACGAGTTGCGGCCGTCGGCGCCTACCAAAAGAGTCGCGTCGATATCGCGGCTGCGTTTGCCGGCTTCGTCGAGCACGCGCACGCCGATGTGGCCCGGCCGCAGTGCGACATCGAGCGCCTGCGCGGGGGCGACACGCGTGACGTTGCGAATGCCGTCGAGCGCCGCGTCGATGGCGCGACGCAGCGCGAGGTTCTCGACAATCCAACCGAACGGCGCGCCGGCGAACTGTTCGCCGGCGGCGCGATGATCGTAGTGCAGGAACAACGGCGATGCGCCGTCGGACACGCGGATGTCCAGGATCGGCTGTGCGGCGTGCGCCATGCCGGACCAGATCCCGACGCCGTCGAGAATGCGCTGCGACCCATAGGCGATCGCCGACGCGCGGCCGTCGAACGGCGCTTCGAGTGCCACATCCGGCTCGAGCCGGTCGAGCAGCAGGATATCGAGCCCGAGGCGGCCGAGCGAAGCGGCGAGCGTGCCTCCGATCATGCCGCCGCCGACGATGATCACGTCGTAGCGGTCGTGCAGCTTGGCCGGCGATCCGCTCGAGGTTTTGCGCGGGCGCGCAGGTTTAGACATGGGTTTGGCTCCTGCAATCACGTTCGCGCCCGGCCGGCCCACTGTCTAGTGGGCACGGTGCCACGGTATGCGCAAAATCGGCGCCTCGCCTGCTCTAATAATGAGCAAACTTTTCGGGTGCTTAATTTTTAGGCTATTTAAATCGAACCGTTCGCACCTGCAATATCGAGCTTGGTCGGGTGATTCTACTAACCTATTGATTTATTTTTCTTATTTGGATCTTCGGAGAGTTGGCACGGTTTTTGAGTCCGTTAACGATGGCTTCATCTGTCGCGGTCGGTTCGCGCGTGCGGACCGGCAGCGCCGCGCGAGGCTCAGGCCGGGCCGGAATTCGGTTTGGTTCAAAACGTAAGGGGTAGCAAACATGAAACTCGTCATGGGGATCATCAAGCCGTTCAAGCTCGACGAGGTCCGCGAAGCGCTCACCAAGGTCGGCGTGGCCGGCTTGACGGTGACCGAAGTCAAAGGCTTCGGACGGCAGAAAGGCCAGACCGAAATTTACCGGGGCGCCGAATACGCCATCAACTTCCTGCCGAAAATCAAGATCGAGGTCGTGGTGAAAAACGATCTCGTCGAATCCGTCGTGGAGGCGATTCAGAAATCCGCCCATACCGGCAGCATCGGTGACGGCAAGGTATTCGTCCTCGACGTGCATTCCGCCGTGCGCATTCGCACCGGCGAGACCAACGACGACGCGATCTAGGAGAGCATTCATGTTGTTTACAAAAATAGATACACGCGTTGCGTGTTTGGTTTTGTTGGGCATTGCGGCGGTGATCGCCGTGCTGTTCGCGTTCGGCATTCCGATCGACGCGTTCGCGCAGGACAAGCCGCCCGCGCCGGCAACGCCACCGGCCCCGGCGGCTCCGGCCGCGCCCGCGCCGAAACTGGATAGCGGCGATACGGCGTGGATCCTGGTGTCCACGGCGCTCGTCCTGCTGATGACGATCCCGGGTGTGGCGCTGTTCTACGGCGGCATGGTGCGCAAGAAGAACACGCTGGCGATCATCATGCAGGTGTTCACCATCACCTGCCTGGTTTCGATCATCTGGGTCGTGGTCGGCTACAGCCTCGCGTTCTCCGGCGACGGCAAGTATATCGGCGACTTCAAGGCGCTGTTCCTGAAGCACATGGCCGCCGATTCGCTGAGCGGCCTGATGAAGACGGTGCCCGAATCCGTGTTCATCATGTTCCAGATGACGTTCGCCATCATCACCCCGGCACTGATCACCGGCGCCTTCGCCGACCGCATGAAGTTCTCCTCGATGATCTGGGTCATGATCCTGTGGAGCATCTTCGTCTACTCGCCGGTGTGCCACTGGGTGTGGGGCGGCGGCTGGCTCGGCGGCATGGGTGCGCTGGACTTCGCGGGCGGCACGGTCGTGCACATCAACGCCGGCGTGGCCGGCCTGGTGCTCTCGGTCGTGCTCGGCAAGCGTGTCGGCTACGGCACCGAGAACATGGCGCCGCACAATCTCGTGCTCAGCGTCGTCGGCGCTTCGCTGCTGTGGGTGGGCTGGTTCGGCTTCAACGCCGGTTCAGCCGGCGCCGCCAGCACCGGCGCCGGCATGGCCATGCTGGTCACGCAACTGGCCACGGCCGTTGCGGCGCTGGTGTGGATGCTGATCGAATGGATGGTGCGCGGCAAACCGAGCATCCTCGGCATCATTTCCGGTGCCGTGGCGGGCCTCGTTGCGATCACCCCGGCCGCCGGTTTCGTCGGCGTCATGGGTGCGATCGTGATCGGCGCGGCGGCGGGCATCATCTGCTTCTGGGCCTCGACCTCGCTGAAGAAGATGCTGAAGTACGACGACTCGCTGGACGCCTTCGGCATCCACGCGATCGGCGGCATCGTCGGCGCGCTGCTGACCGGTGTGTTCGCGACCCAGGTGATCACGGGCGCGAAGGATCCGGTCGGCATGATCGACGGCAACGCGGGCCAGTTGATGATTCAGATCTACGCGGTGCTGGCGACGGTGGTGTACACCGCCGTGGCAACCTTCATCATCGCCAAGATCGTCGACGTCATCATCGGGCTGCGGGTGCCCGAGGAAATGGAACGCGACAGCCTGGATCAGCGCCTGCACGGCGAATCGATCCACTAATCGCCTGACAGATCGGGTCCGACCCAGCAGGATCCCTCGGACCCGATCTGACGAAACGGTAGGCACGGTCTTCCACGCAAGCGGGGGGCCGTGCCTATTTTTTGCTCAAGTATTTTAGATTGCCGCAAAAAAGCGCATCTTTCCCAACACCGAATTCTTCTCGCCCAAGAGTTTTTTTCACTTTGAAATAAACGCACGCCAGCAAAACCGCGGGTTCTGAGCGCCGCCCAATAATTGGGCAGAATTGGCACGAAACTTGAGTCTCCCAACTGGTTCAACGAATAGCCGTTCGGCGCCCGCCGCAACTGGGCGTCAAGTCACAAGACGTGGACGGCGCAGCTAGCTGAGGAGGTGCTGCCATGGATCAGCTCAAGGCAGGGGCGGACGTTCTATTTCTATTGCTCGGCGCGGTGATGGTGCTGGCGATGCACGCCGGCTTCGCGTTTCTCGAGCTCGGCACGGTGCGCAAGAAGAACCAGGTCAATGCGCTGTGCAAAATCTTCGTCGATTTCGCGGCTTCGACGATCGCGTATTTCTTCATCGGTTATGCCATCGCCTACGGCGTCGATTTCTTCGCCGACGCGAAAGTACTGACCGGCGCCGCCAAGGGGACGTCCGGCGAATTCGCCAAGAGCGGCTACGATCTGGTGAAGTTCTTCTTCCTGCTGACCTTCGCCGCGGCGATCCCGGCGATCATTTCGGGCGGCATCGCCGAGCGCGCCAAGTTCTGGCCGCAGGTGCTGGCGTCGATGGTGCTGGTGGCGGTGTTCTATCCGCTGTTCGAAGGCGCCAGCTGGAACGGCAAGTTCGGACTGCAGGCTTGGCTCAAGAATAGTTTCGGCGTCGAATTCCACGATTTCGCGGGTTCAATCGTGGTGCACGCGGTCGGCGGCTGGATGGCGCTGGCCGCCGTGTTGCTGCTCGGCGCGCGCAAGGGCCGGTACCGCAAGGATGGCGGATTGGTTGGCATTCCGCCCTCGAACATCCCGTTCCTGGCGTTGGGCGCCTGGGTGCTGACGGTCGGCTGGTTCGGCTTCAACGTGATGAGCGCGCAGAAGCTGGAAAATATTTCCGGCCTGGTGGCGATGAACTCGCTCATGGCGATGGCCGGCGGATTGCTGGTGGCGCTGGTCGCCGGCAAGAAGGACCCGGGCTTCACCCACAACGGACCGCTGGCCGGACTGGTTGCGGTGTGCGCGGGCTCGGACGTGATGCATCCGCTCGGCGCGCTCGCGACCGGCGGCGCGGCGGGGTTGATCTTCGTCGTGGCGTTCAACCTTTGCCAGAACCGCTGGAAGATCGACGACGTGCTCGGCGTATGGCCGTTGCACGGGCTTTGCGGCCTGTGGGGCGGCATCGCGTGCGGCATCTTCGGCGCCGAAAAACTCGGCGGCATGGGTGGTGTCGCGTTCATGCCGCAATTGATCGGCTCGGTCGGCGGCGCGGTGTTCGCGCTGTGCGCCGGGGCCATCGTCTACGGCGTGCTGAAGATGATCGTCGGCATCCGCTTGTCCGAGGAGGAGGAATATCTCGGCGCCGACATCGCCATCCACAGCATCGGCGCAAATCCGGAAGACGAGCAGGTGAAACGCTAGCGGCGTCCGCGGCGGCGGCGGCACCGACGGCCGCCGCCGGGACAGGACCCATTTCTAGCTAAAGCGACGCCAGGAATAACCGGCACAACCCCTTGTGTCGGTTGAGGATTCTACAGTCTTCGGCGCCTCAATTCTTGGCTGTAATTCAGGCTTTTCCCGAGCTATATTAACCTGCTTAAGATCACGACTGTCCGGTCGCTCCCGTCCGGCGGTTTTGAGCGTTTCTTTATTTGGCGAGTCTTGCCGCTTTGGCCGGACGCGCCTTGAGTTGCGCGCATCGTCCGGTTCGTTCCGGCCGCGCGGCGAACGGGGCAGGGGCATGACGGAAGCCATTTCACGCAAACGGATCGACGACGGCTTGGTGCTGAGCCGCGGCCGCGCGAACGCGCGACGCGGCGCCAAGCCGCGCCGCCCGGCGCGCAACCGGTTCCTGCCGTTCGCGCTGGTCGAGTTGGCGCGCAAGCGGGCGCGGCAAATCTGGGGCCTGGCGCTGGTCGCGGCCGCCGCGTGCCTGAGCGTCGCCGTGCTGACGCACAACGCCGGCGATCCGTCGTTCAACCGTGCGGTCGCGGCGCCCGCAGCGAATTGGCTCGGCCGCCCGGGCGCCTACGCCGCCGATGTGTTGCTGCAGACCATGGGCGCCGCCAGCTTCGCGCTGATCGCCGTGCTCGTAATATGGGGCTGGAAATTGCTGCTCGACCGACCGATCCGCCCGCTCTGGCTGCGCGCAGCGCTGCTGCCGCTGGCGCTGATCCTGGTCATGGTCGTGCTGGCCGCGTTCTCGACCGGCGGCAGTTTTATCGGCAAGTTCGGCCACGGCGGCTTCATCGGCAATCTGGTGCATGGCGCGCTGAAGGAGCTGTTCGTTTCGGCCAAGATCAGCACCGCGGTGCTGACCTACGGCTCGCTGTTGCTGGCGCTGCTCGTGTTCATTCCGGTGTTGGGCCTGAGCTGGGGCGAATGGCGGGCCGTGGGCGGCCAGGCCGCGCGCGCCGGCGCCGCCGCCGGGCGGGCGGCCGCGCGCCCTTTCGGCCGTAGCCGGGAACAGCCGAAGCTGGTGGCCCGGCCGGCCCGCGCAATGCCCGACGAGATCGACGACGATTTGTCGGCGGAAAACGTGCAAACGCCGTCGATGGCGCCACCGCGCCGCGCCGCGCCGACCGCCGACTCCGCCCAGGAACGGAGCAAGGCCGAACCCGCGCCGCGCAAGAGTTCCGGCAAGCCCGGCATTGTCGCGGCCAAGACCGCGAACCCGGCGCTGAAATCGGCCAAGGCCAAGCAGGGCAAATTATCGTTCGACGGCGACGCCGATTTCGTGCTGCCGCCGGTCGATCTGCTGCAGGCGCCGCCGAAAAAGTCCGCCGCCAGCTCGATCGACGAGGCGGCGCTGGAGCAGAACGCGCGCTATCTCGAATCCGTGCTGGAGGATTTCGGCGTCAAGGGCCGCATCGTGCAGGTGCGCCCGGGCCCGGTGGTGACGTTGTACGAACTGGAGCCGGCGCCGGGCGTGAAATCGGCGCGCGTGGTTTCGCTGGCCGACGACATCGCGCGCTCGATGAGCGCGGTCTCGGCGCGCGTGGCGGTGATTCCGGGCCGCAATGTGATCGGCATCGAATTGCCGAACGGCGAGCGCGAGACGGTTTATCTGCGCGAGCTGCTGGCATCCGCGGCGTTCGAGAACGCCGGCAACGGGCTGGGCCTGATCCTGGGCAAGGATATCGGCGGCGGGCCGGTGGTGGCCGACCTGGCACGCATGCCGCATCTGCTGATCGCCGGCACCACGGGTTCGGGCAAATCGGTCGGCATCAACACGATGATCCTGTCGCTGCTGTACCGGCATACGCCGCACCGCTGCAAATTCATCATGATCGACCCGAAGATGCTGGAATTGTCGACCTACGACGGCATCCCGCATCTGCTGGCGCCGGTCGTCACCGATCCGAAGAAGGCGATCGTGGCGCTGCGCTGGGCCGTACGCGAGATGGAAAACCGCTACCAGCTGATGTCCAAGCTGGCGGTGCGCAACATCGACGGGTTCAACGCCCGCGTGGTCGAAGCCGCGGCGCGCGGCGAGACCATCACCCGCAAGGTGCAGACCGGCATCGACGAGATGGGCCGGCCGACCTTCGAGGAAAAGCCGATTTCGCTGGAGCCGCTGCCGTTCATCGTCGTGGTCGTCGACGAAATGGCGGACCTGATGCTGGTCGCCGGGAAGGACATCGAAGCCGCCGTGCAGCGCCTGGCACAGATGGCGCGCGCCGCCGGCATTCATGTGATCATGGCGACGCAGCGCCCGTCGGTGGACGTGATCACCGGCACGATCAAGGCGAACTTCCCGACGCGCATTTCGTTCCAGGTGACGTCGAAGATCGACAGCCGGACGATCCTGGGCGAGCAGGGCGCCGAACAACTGCTCGGCCAGGGCGACATGCTCTATATGGCCGGCGGCGGGCGCATCAACCGCGTGCACGGGCCGTTCGTGTCCGACCGCGAGGTCGAGAAAGTCGTCAATCACCTCAAGGAACAGGGCCAACCGGCCTACATCGAGCAAGTGACCGAGGACGACGAGGAAGCCGGGCCGCTCGGCGCGCTGGGCGATGCCGCGGCGGGCGAGGGCGACGAGCTGTTCCAAAAGGCCTGTGCGATCGTGCTGCAGGAAAAGAAAGCCTCGACCTCGTTCATCCAGCGGCGGCTGCAGATCGGCTATAACCGCGCCGCGCGCCTGATGGAGCGGATGGAGGAAGAAGGCATCGTCGGCCAGGCCAACCATGCCGGCAAGCGCGAGATCCTGGCCGGCGGGATGTAAGTCCGGCGGGCCGCGACAACGGAACGCTGCGCCGCCGAGCCGGTTACTTCCCCAATTCTGCCGCAAACGGACGACAGGGTACGCGCCGGTCATGCGCCGTCGCCATTGCAGTATCTCCATCGTCTATGATCTCTCGCCCCGGCCGTTTCGAAGCGCCGGGGTCCAGACCGTCGAAGCGCAGGATCCCGGGTCGCGCGCGGCGGCGCCGCGCTTGCCCAGCCCGCGCTTACCAAGAAAGACAACCGAGTTCAAATGCAGAACATCGCACCCCTTCTCCGCCGTACCGCCATCGCCCTGTTGGCCGCCGCCGCTTTCGCCCTGCCTTTGGCTTGCGCGGCGCCGCCCGCCTTCGCACAGCAGAAGACGCAGCAGCAGACCAAGACATTGTCGGCGACCGATCTCGAAACCGTCGCGCGGGTCGAGCAGTACCTGAACAGTTTCGCCACGTTCGAGGCCCGTTTCGAGCAGACCGGCGCGCGCGGCGCCATCGTGCGCGGCGCTCTGTACATCCAGCGGCCCGGCCGGCTGCGCGTGACCTACGATCCGCCGATCAAATCGTTCATGGTCGCAACGCCGGTGTATCTGATCTACTACGACGGCGAATTGGGCGAGCCGACCTATTTGCCGCTCAACTCCACGCCGGCCGGCATCCTGGTGCAAAAGGACATCAAACTTTCCGGCAAGCTGCGCGTGGCAGACGTGTGGCGCGAGAACGATCTGCTGCACGTGATGATCGTCGAGCCGGGCGGCAACGACAAGATCAACATCACCCTGGCGTTCCGGCAGGAGCCGATGCAATTGAAGGAATGGACCGTGGTCGATGCGCAGGGTTTTCCCACGCGCGTGGTGCTGACCGACGCGAAGGTCAATCGGCCGATCGACCAGAAGCATTTCGACTTCGTCAACCCGAAGCCGATCCCGAACGCGCCCAAATAGCAATCGGCGAGAGTCCCGTTAGAGGCAAAAGAGTCTATATTTTCAAATATTTAAAGCAAAATAGGCATAGACTTTACTATTGACGAACCTTATAGTTTTAGGCACAAAAAAACTGGAACCGATACGATGTATCAGTTCCAGTTTCTTAAGGTTGCCCTGCCAGGATTCGGACCTGGACCTCACCGGGTGGAAACCGAGCGTCCTACCGTTAGACTACAGGGCAATATGGCGGAGGTGGCGGGATTCGAACCCGCGGGGGTAACTGTGAAGGGAGACCCCACACCGATTAGGAATCGGGCGCATTAGACCGCTCTGCCACACCTCCGTACTTTTTATGGCGCCTCCCCGGTGGAAACTGGAGAGGCGTCAACTTTTATTAAGCGCCAAAGACCGCCCTCATTTTGGATGCGGCCGTCGGCTCGAAGACGGCTTAGCTGGGGCGACAAACTTGTCCGCTTTAGTCCCACGGGCCATCTGTCGTTAATTCGCGCAAGTATTGTCAAGGCGGGTAGGCCCTGCGGAGGCGCGTCATTCAATGTCTTAATAACCATACCTTTTATACTTTCTCCCCTGCCCACCGCTCGAGGCCTAGTCTCTTCGAGAGGCAGGACCTCTT
Organism: Alphaproteobacteria bacterium; assembly: GCA_050186335.1. GTDB lineage: Bacteria > Pseudomonadota > Alphaproteobacteria > Bin65 > Bin65 > JBFWYO01. The sequence continues at coordinate 42,110 of JBFWYO010000020.1, forward strand.
GTAACTTAGATATAGAGGCACCGCTCTCTCGATAAATGCTTTCAGCAACGTCTAGCTGTTTGAGTTCGCGCTCAAGTTGCGCTCGGCGGTCGCGGATATAGGAAAGAAATGGATCCATGCACCCAATATACAGGGATCGTACAGCCTGCACAAGAGCCAAGGCTCAGAAGTCTTGGAGTCCGCTCCATGAGAATCTGTATAAGTCATTGCGAAATATGAAGAATCTGATCCTGACTCTGCGGCAAGAATTCTCCGAATTCGTCGAGGAGACTCCCTAATTTCAGTCTTTGGTTGCCTGTCTTTCGCTTCTGTTAATCGCAAACGGCCGCACGAACAATTCCGGCAGCGATTTTTCGTCTTGTCCCTCGACGCCGATCGGCATGCCGGCATGCCGGGCCGTGACGCCACGCGAGCGGAACAGCCGATCCCAGACGCTCAAGACGGTGCCGTAGGTCGAATCGGTATCGCGGCGGATCTTGTGGTGATGCACCCAGTGCAACGACGGCGTGATGATCAACCACGACAGCGCGCGTTCGGCCGTTCGCGGCAGGCGCAGGTTCGAATGATGGAAGATCGAGCCGATCTGGATCAGGATTTCGAACACCAGCACCGATGCGATCGGCATGCCGAGCGCCACGATGACGGCGCCGCGCACGAGCGCCGACACCAGCACTTCGCCGAAATGGAAGCGCAGCGCCGTGCTGGTGTCGAGATATTCGTCGAGATGGTGGATCTCGTGAAACCGCCACAGGAACGGAATCCGGTGGTTCGCGCGATGCCACCAGTAGATCCAGAAATCCATGATCAGCAGATCGAGCGCGAGGCCGCCGAGCCCGCCCCACCAGGCCGGCCGGAGCCACAGCGGATGCGCCGCGGCCCACGCCGACAGCGGCACCACGACCAGGAACGAGATGCCGGCGGTGACCAGCCACAGCACCAGGTTCACACCCAGGCGGCGCCAATCGCCGAACCAGCCGCGGCCGTTATCGTCGGCCGGCAGCAGCCGCTCGCCGAGGAACAGCGCGGCCAGCCAGGCGGCCACGATGACGCCCTTGTAAACCAGCAATATGCTGACGACATCGACCATGCGCGGATCGCCCGGACAGACGGGTTGGCGGCGCCTCTGTTGCCCGGCGCCGCGTGCAATTATACTGGTTTGCCCGCTTTCGGGCCGCTTTAAGAATGGAACCGGTTGCCATGTCGGAATTGGAGAGGCCCGAGCCGCACAGTCTGCCGCTGATCGGCGTGTCGGCCTGCGTGCGCCGCGTGAACGGCTACCCCTACCACGCGGTGGTCGAGAAATACCTGCAGGCCGTCGCGGACGGCGCCGGCGCCATGCCGTTGATGATCCCGGCGCTCGGTTCGGGCTGGAGCGAGACGCAATTGCGCGCGCTGGTGCATCGGCTGGACGCGCTGTTGATTACCGGCAGCCCGTCGAACGTCGAGCCGCATCTTTACGAGGGTCCCGCCAGCCGCCACGGCACGCTGCACGATCCGGCGCGCGACGCCACGACCTTGCCGCTGATCCGCATCGCGGTGGCGGAAGCCGTGCCGGTGCTGGCGATCTGCCGGGGCATCCAGGAACTCAACGTGGCGCTGGGCGGAACGCTGCACCAGCGCCTGCACGATCTGCCGGGACGGCTGGATCATCGCTCGCATCCGCGCGCCAGCACCGAGGAGAAGCACCAGCCCGCGCATCCGATTTCAATCCGGCGCGGCGGCCTGTTCGCCGAACTGGCCGAGGGCGCAACCGAGATCATCGTCAATTCGCTGCATGCCCAGGGCATAGACCGCATTTCCAAGGACCTGGCCGTCGAGGCAACGGCACCCGACGGCACGATCGAAGCGGTCGTCGCGCCGAACGCGCCGGCGTTCACCGTCGGCGTGCAGTGGCATCCGGAATGGCGGCACGCGGAAACCGTGATCGGCCGCAATCTATTTGCGCGTTTCGGCGACGCCGCGCGGGCCCGCCATATGCAACGCGGCGTTGCGTCTTCGCCCGATGCGCGGCCGGGAATTCGCGCCGCCTGATGCGTCGCCTTGCCGCACTTTTTGGGGGCTTTGTCGCTCGCGCAAATGTGAGAACGACAGACTTGAAATTTGCCCTCGGACCACCATTTTATGCGTAGAAGCGGCTGAGACCCTAGGTCTCAAGTCGCCTGTCGACCGGCCCCCCTCCCGGAAGACGGGCCCCTTAAGTGGAGCTTCCCAGCGCCTGGTCATCCCCCTGACCAGGCGCTTCCCTTTTCAGGGTTCCGCATGCTAGGCGAATGGTTCGCCGCAACAGCGCATACCAACATATGGTTGTTGCATTTTCGCTGCCACGCTGTTGCAGAAAAGCGCCATGCGTATTGTTACCTGGAATATCAATTCTGTTCGGCTCCGGCTGCCCTTGCTGCAGCGGTTGATCGAGACGGAACGGCCGGACGTTGTCTGCCTGCAGGAGATCAAGGTCGAGACCGACCTGTTCCCGCGCGACGCGATTGCGGCGCTGGGTTACAAGCACCAGGCCGTGCGCGGCATGAAGGCCTATAACGGCGTGGCCATTTTGTCGCGCCTGCCGCTGCAGAAGGTCGGCGGCGACGATTGGTGCGGCAAGCAGGATTCCCGCCACGTCTGCGCCCATCTGCCGGGCGGCGTCGAACTGCATAATCTGTATATCCCGGCCGGCGGCGACGTCCCGGACCCCAAGGCGAACGACAAGTTCGCCCATAAGCTGCAGTTCGTGCGCGAACAGGCGGCGTTCTGGGCCAAGCGCAAAAAAAACAGCGCGCGCGCGATTCTGGTCGGCGATCTGAACATCGCGCCGCTGGAACACGACGTGTGGTCGCACAGGCAATTGCTCGATGTGGTCAGCCACACGCCGGTTGAAGTGGATCTGCTGGGCAAGATGCAGGCGGCGCACGATTGGGTCGACGCGGTGCGGAACTTCGTGCCGGCCGATCAGAAGCTTTATTCGTGGTGGAGCTATCGCAACCGGGACTGGCGCCTGAGCGATCGGGGCCGGCGCCTGGACCATGTCTGGGCGACGCCGAAGCTGAAAACCAGCCTGAAGGCGGCAAAAATTCTCAAGGACGCGCGCGACTGGGAAAAAGCCTCGGACCACGTTCCGGTGATCGTCGATATCGATCCCTGAGCACCGGCCGTCAGAACGCGCGATGAGAATGGGCCGTGAGAATGGGCGTCAGCCCGCGACCCGATAGATGAAATACGGCCACGGCTCGATGCCGATTGGCAGCGCCGTCGGCGGCGCCGGCAACGGTGCAAGCCGCGGCGAGCGCATTTCCCGGTCGGCGACGACGATGCCGCCCGGTGCCAACAGGTCCGGCAGTTGCTCGGCCAGGAACGCGGCCAGCTCGGCATCGCCGGCGCGCCCGAACGTGCCGATGTCGGCGTGCGCGAACGCCGCCTTGGCCGGCAGCCGGGCGGCCACGGCAGGCACCGATTGGCGGAAATCGCCGAGCATCATGAACTGCATGTCCGGGACACAATCTTCGGGGGCGTGAATCTCGCGGTCGAAGGCGAAGATCGCGCGATCCGGAAACAGCGCGCGCAGGTGGCTGTACGTGCGGCCCTTGCCGAGACCGATCTCGAGCAGCGGGCCGGGCAAGGATTTCAGCAAGCCGGCGACATGCTCGAGAAAAACGCGCTGGGTCAGCAGGCGCGCGATCATGCGATCGAGGCGGCTGTTCATCGCCGGGCCGGTATTGCGCGCGCGCTCGTCCCGCGCTGCCGCATCGACGTTCAGCCGCCCTTGGCGCGCAGGCGCGCGGTGGTGGCCTCCAGGCGGCGGGCCAGCTCGCGCATGATTTCGACCGCGATGCGCGGAAACTCGATGACGATCTTGAAGAAATCGTCCTTGCGGATCGCCATCGTATCCAGCTTGGTGGTGGCCCGCACGCTGGCCGTGCGCGGCACGTCGCACAGGATGGCGATTTCGCCGATGATGTCGTTCTTGCCGAAGTGCGCCACCTTGATTTCACCGTTCGGCCCGTCGACCAGCACGTCGGCCTCGCCGCTGACGATGATATAGGCCGCGTCGCCGTGATCGCCCTGCTTGAACAGGTAATCGCCCTGCCCGAAGGCGAGCCGCTGGCTGGTGAAAGCGAGCAGCTTCAGCTTGGACGGCTCGATATTGCCGAACAGCGGAATGTTGCGCAGGATATCGACTTCTTCGTTGAGACTCATGGCAAAACCTCCCGCCGTTACTCGGCCTTCAACAGCTCGTGCAGCGACGTGCCGTCGCGGTTGAGCTCGTCGAATGTGCCTTGTTCCATCACCTTGCCCGCGCGCATGACGATGACCTTATCAAATCTCTCGCCATATTTCGCCCGCGGCAAGGCCCAAATCACGCTGCGCCCCTTGAACTCGTTCAGCAGCGCCGTAAGGATGCGCGCCTGACCGGCGCCGTCGACGTTGTTGATCGCCTCGGCCAGGATGATGATATCCGGGTTCTTGAGGATCGCCCGGGCGATCGCCAGCTTCTGCCGCTGGGCGCCCGACAGACGCGAGCCGGCCACGCCGACCGGAAAGGCGAGACCGACCTGGACGACTTTCGGCCGTAGATCGAGCGCGTCGAGCACCTCGGCGATCTGCCGGCTGAGCTTCGCCATGCTTTGCGCCTGGCCGTAGGCGACCTTGCCGAACAGGATATTGTCCTGCAGCGTGGCGGTGGCGCTGTACCGCGTCGCATCGTAGAACTCGATCGTGTTCTTGAGTTCGGCCGGCAGACTTTCGGCGAACAGGCGCCGCGCGCGCAGGATGCGGGCGCGCATCTCCTCGTCCAGATGGCCCAGGCGGTGGCGCGCCGGAATCAATTTGAACGGCAGCGCCAGTAGGCGCGCGCGATCCTCCGGTTTCATGTCCTTGGGCGCGAGCCGCGCGGTGCGCTGCACGAGCGCCGCGTAATCCGGCAACTGGTCGGAGGCGATGAAGCTGTATTGCTCGAAAAACTCGTGCCCGGCAGGCAGGCCGGAGAACAGTTCGATCATCGTGTTGGCGACCTCGCGCCCCATGGCGATGAGATCGTCGGTCAGGCCCGCCTTGTCGAGCACTTCGAGCACGTATGCATTGTCGGCCAGGCGCTCGATGTCGAAATCGTCGTTGGTCGGCGTGCCGAACAGCAGGTTCTCGGCCAGCGAGGCGTTCATGTTGTACTTGTCGATATCGAACGGCTCGACCAGATCCGACTGACCTTCGTCGGCCAGGCGTTTGCGCAGCGCTTCGCGCGCGCGCAGAATGGCCTCGGCCAGCTGCGGATCGGCGTTCGGATCGATCGTGCCGCGCAGGCCGAACTGATAAACATCCTCGGCCATGTCGACCATCGTCAGAACGTCCACCGCGCGGCGATCCAGGGCCGCCCGATCGGCCACGCCGGCCGAGGCGTAATCGACCCAATCCGCGCGCGGATCGTCAACCGACGCGGCGGCGCGCCGGGCCTCGGCCGCATAGCTGTCCCAGGCTTTCTGATCGGCGTCGCTCAGCTGCGGCGGCGCCATCGGCCGATGCTTGAGGCCGTACAGCAGGTTTTCGCGCACCGTGGTGGTGAACAGGAACGGCTGGGCGCCGACATAGGCGATGCGCCGGCCGGTGACCGACTCCGGCAGTTCCGCCAGTTTATGCGGGCCGACATGTACCGAGCCGCCCGAGGGCTCGAGAATGCGCGCCAGCAATTGCGTCAGTTCCTCCTTGCCGCTGCTGCCGGTGCCGACGATGCCGACATGCTTGTCCAGCGGCACGGTGAAGCTGACGCCGTCGATCGCGCGCACGCGGCCATCCTCCGTGTAGGACAGCGCGGACACGGCAAGCTCGCCCGCCAGCTTGGTGACGTTGCCCGGCTCGGCGGTTTGCAGCTCCTCGCGGAACATGCCTTCCGGATCGAACTGTTCGACCACCTGCTCGTACTTGACCTTGACGTCTTCCTTCAGCTGATAGAACGCCAGCAGCTCCTTCCACGGCGAGGAGAGATCCTTGTACGCGGCCAGCACGGCGACCAGCGCGCCGAACGTGAGTTCGCCCTTGATGACGAAATAGCCGCCGATCGAATAGAAGAAGAACGGCGTCAGCTGCGCCAGGAAATTGTTGATGAACTTGATCATGAACTTCCGCTTGAAGATCTCGAAGCGGATTTCGTAGATGCGGCCGAGCCGGCGGCCGACGTCGGCGCGTTCGAGCGCGGATGCGTCGTTGGCGCGGATTTCGGCGACGCCGCTGACCGATTCGTTGATCTTGTCGGCCAGCGCGCGCACGGTGCGGACGCGCTGCTTGGCGAGCGCGTTGACCTTCTTCTGCAGCTTCGGGATCCAGTAGATCTGGATCGGATACAGCGAGATCGCCGCCAGGCCGAGGAACAAATCCTGGGCGAAGATGAAGCCCAGATAGACCAACAGCATGCCGCCCTGGAATGCCGGGGTGGAGAACGATTCGCCGATGAAGCCGCCGACCGGTTCGACCTCGGAGGTGATCTGCGGAATGATTTCGCCGGGCGAGACTTTTTTGAAGTGCGAGAGCGGAAAGCGCAGGATGCGGGCATAGAGCTCGAAGCGCAGGCGGCGCAGCATCTGCTCGCCGACGCGGCCGGCATAGACATTGAGGTAGTATTTCAGCCAGCCTGAAACCAGCACCAGGCCAAGGAAGGCGAAGCACAGCAGCATCAGGTATGGAACCTGATCGAACTCGTAGCCCATAAAGGATTTCGGAAAGCCCTTGCTGTCGCCGATCGCCTTGTTGACGATGATCTTGGGCAACTCCAGCGCCATATAGAGCGCAGGCCAGGACGCCGCCGTTAAGAAAAGGATGTATAGCTGCTGCTTGAGGCTATACCGCGTAATAAATCTAAATATTGTCTTGTCCACGCAGTCCCCCGACATGCAGCGGCGTCCGATGCCGACGGCATGATGGCCCAGTTTACCGAAAAATGGCAGCTGACAAAGACGGCTTTAGCCGCCCGCCGGGATGTGCGATAGTTTTCGGTGTCCGGGAACGAGGGGAAATCCCGGGCGCGCCGCCAGGGCCCGCAGGGGGAGCTTCGGGCTTTTGTGTCCGTTTCGCGGAACGGCGGAAGCAACGCACCGGAAGCCAGGATAGGGAGACGGGACATGTCTGCCGCTCGGCATGGACCACGCATTCTGATTTACAGTCACGACACTTTCGGGCTCGGTCATTTGCGCCGCTGCCGCGAGATCGCGCATGCGCTGGTCGAGCACAACAAGGAAGCCTCGGTCCTGATCCTGTCGGGCTCGCCGATCATCGGCAGTTTCGACTTCCGCAGCCGCGTGGATTTCGTCCGCGTGCCTGGTGTCATCAAGCTGCGCAACGGCGAGTACACGTCGCTCAACCTGCATATCAGCCTGCAACATACGCTGGCGATCCGGGAATCGATCATCCAGCATACCGCCGACGTGTTCGAGCCGGACTTGTTCTTGGTCGACAAGGAGCCGCTCGGCCTGCGCGGCGAGATCGCCGGGACATTGTCCATGCTCAAGGCGCGCGGCGTGCCGTTGGTGCTCGGCCTGCGCGACGTGATGGACGAGCCCGAGATGCTGCAGCCCGAATGGGAGCGCAAGAACGTCGTACCGGCGCTGCGCGACCTGTACGACGATATCTGGATTTACGGCCTGCCGCAGATTTGCGATCCGCTGGAAGGCATCGTGCTGCCCAGCTCCGTGCGCCGCAAGATGACTTATACGGGCTATCTGCGGCGCTCGTTGCCCAAGGCGGCGTTGAACATGAACGACGCCGAGCTGTTCGACGAGCCGTTCCTGCTGGTCACCCCCGGCGGCGGCGGCGACGGCGAATCGCTGGTCGACTGGGTCATCAAGGCCTACGAATACGACAAGAAGCTGCCGCATCCGGCGGTGATCGTGCTCGGCCCGTTCATGCAGCCGGAATTGCAGAGCGATTTCGTCGAGCGGGTCGGCCAGCTGCCCAATGTGAAGGCGATCCGGTTTCATCCGCACATCGAACACCTGATGAATCGCGCGATCGGCGTGGTGGCGATGGGCGGCTACAACACATTTTGCGAGATATTGTCGTTCGACAAGCGCGCGCTGATCGTGCCGCGAACGATTCCGCGCCGCGAGCAGATCATTCGCGCCACGCGCGCGCAGGAGATCGGCCTGCTCAACGTGCTGCCGGACGACGGCCAGCGCGATCCCAAGCTGATGGCGGCGGCGCTGCGCCACCTGCCGCAACAGCGCGCGCCGTCCGAGGTGGTCGTACCGGGATTGCTGGACGGACTGCCGAACGTCAACCGGCTGGTTGACCTGCATTTGAGCGGCGGCTCGCAGCGACGCCTGGCGATCGCCCGGCGCAATGGCTGAGCGCCGCGCGCGCCGGCCGGCCTTGCGAAACCGATGACGCCCGGGAACGCGCCGTCCGCCGCAAGCGCCCCGGGTACCGTCGCCGTCGTCGTCAAAGGCTATCCGCGGCTCTCCGAAACGTTCGTTGCGCAGGAATTGCACGGCCTGGAGTTGGGCGGACTGAAGCTGCGCATCTATTCGCTGCGCCGGCCGACCGACAAGGCGCGCCATGCGATCCACGACGAGATCGCGGCGCCGATCGCATACCTGCCGGAGTATCTGCACGATGCGCCGGCGCGCGTGTGGCGGGCGTGGCGCCGCGCGCGGAAGCTGCCCGGCTACCAGCGTGCCTGGCGCGCCTGGCGGCGCGACCTGGCGCGCGACTTCACGCGCAATCGCATCCGCCGGTTCGGCCAGGCGCTCGTGCTGGCCGACGAATTGGCGCCCGACGTCACCCACCTGTACGCCCATTTCATCCACACGCCGGCATCCGTCGCGCGCTACACGGCGCTGCTGACCGGCCTGAAATGGAGCGTTTCGGCCCACGCCAAGGACATCTGGACGACGCCGAAATGGGACCTGGCCGGCAAGCTCGACGACGCCGACTGGGCCGTGACGTGCACGCGCACAGGCCGGGATTACCTGGCCGAGCTGGCCGCCGATCAGCGCAAGATCGAGCTGATCTATCATGGCCTGGATGTTGCGCGTTTTCCCGTACCGACCGCGTTCCGCGCCGCGCGCGACGGTTTGCAGGCCGACCAGCCGGTGCGAATTCTTAGTGTCGGGCGCGCCGTCGCGAAGAAGGGCTTCGACGTGCTGCTCGACGCCTTGGCGCAATTGCCCAAGGAAGTATCCTGGCGTTTCGTGCATATCGGCGGCGGCGATCGGCAGGCGCTGCACGCGTTCGCCGCGCGGAACAATATCGCCGATCGCATCGAATGGCGCGGGGCCTTGCCGCAGGACCAGGTGCTGGCGGCGTATCGCACGGCGGACATATTCGTGCTGGCGAGTCGCATCACCGCGGACGGCGACCGTGACGGCATGCCGAACGTGCTGATGGAGGCGATGAGCCAGGGCTTGCCATGCCTTTCGACCCGAATTTCGGGCATCGTAGAACTGATCGAGCACGACAAGACCGGTTGGCTCGTGGCCCCGGACGATGCGACGGCGCTGGCCGACGCGCTGCACCGACTGATCGTCGCACCGGCCCTGCGCCGACGCCTGGCGGAAGCCGGCAGCGAACATGTGCGGCGGCATTTCAACCACCAGGCCGGGCTCGCGACGTTGCTCGCCAAATTCCAGACAGCGCCGGCGCGCCATGCGTAAGCGGCCGCGCACCCGAGCCCGCATTGCATTTTATGCGCCGCTGAAAGCGCCGACGCACAAGGTGGCGTCGGGCGACCGGACATTGGCGCGCAATATCGTGTCGGCGCTGACGCAGGCCGGATACCTCGTCGAGTTGGCGTCGGAATTTCGCAGCCTGGATATTCGGGGCGTGCGCACGACGCAGAACGAATTGCGGGCCGACGGACTTGCCATCGCCAACCGCCTGATCGAGGCGTATCTGCGCCGGCCGGCGCGCGCGCGGCCGGAGATCTGGTTCACCTATCATCTGTACCATAAGGCGCCCGATTGGATCGGCCCCTACGTGGCGGCGTTCCTGGGTATTCCGTATGTCGTGGCGGAAGTGTCGGTGGTGCCTCGCGCGGCCGGCGGCAGATGGCGGGCCGGCTATCAGGCCGTGCTGCACGCGCTGGCGCGCGCCGATGCGGTGATTTCGTTCAACCGCAAGGACGTGCCGTGCGTGCGTGCATCGATCGGCCGCAACACCGCTCACGTCTCGATGCCGCCGTTTGCAGAGACGGCCGCGTTTCGCGCCGGCGGCGCCGCGCGCGCGGCGGCACAGCGCCAAATGCGGCGCCGTCACGCCATTCCGCGCGAGCGCGTTCTGCTGCTGGCCGTCGGCATGATGCGCGAAGGCGACAAATTCGAGTCCTATCACGTGCTGGCCGAAGCGCTGCGCAAGCTGCGCACGGCCGACTGGCATCTGCTGGTGGCGGGCGACGGGCCGGCGGCGAACAAGACCCGGCGCCTGTTCGCCGGGCTCGAGGATCGGATCACCTACCTGGGCGCCGTGCCGCACGGACGCCTGGCGCGAATCTATGCCGCGGCGGAGATCTTGGTTTGGCCGGCGGTCAGCGAAGCGTTCGGCATGGCGTTCATCGAGGCGCAGGCGGCCGGGCTGCCGTGCGTGGCGGGGCGCAGCGGCGGCGTGGCCGATATCGTGCGCCCGGGGCAGGGCGGATTCGTGGTGCCGGAAGGCGACGCGGCCGCGTTCGCCCGCGCCATTGACCGTCTGTTGCGCGACCCGGCGCTGCGCCGACGCATGGGCCGGGCGGCGGCGCGCCATGCGCGCACCCGGCTCGATCGCACGGCGGCCGCGCGGCGGCTGGCGAAAATACTGGCATCGCTGCCCGCGAAGCATTAGAGCCGCAGCTGGCAAGGTTGGAGACCATGCAGATCGCGTTCATCCGCCACGGGCCGACGGCGTGGAACATCGAAGGCCGCATCCAGGGCCATACCGACGTGCCGCTTAGCGACGCCGGCCGGGCGGCGGTCGCGCGCTGGCGCCTGCCGGCCGAACTGACCGGGTGGCGATTTGTCGCAAGCCCGCTATCCCGGGCGCGCGAAACCGCCCTGCTGCTCGGCGCCGGGGCCGATTGCCCGACCGATCCGCGCCTGATGGAAGCCAATTTCGGCGCCTGGGAAGGCGAATTGCTGGACGCTCTGCGCGAACAGCTGGGCGCCGCCATGCAGGAGCAGGAGGCGCGCGGCATGGACATGCAGCCGCCGGGCGGCGAGTCGCCGCGCGCCATGCGCGAACGGTTGCGCGCGTTCCTGGCCGAGCACTATCGGCAGGACGACCGGCTGATCGCCGTGGCCCATGTCGGTATTCTGCGCGCGGCGTATTCGTTGGCGACCGGTTGGGACATGACCAGCAAGCCCGAACTGGAACGCGGCCATGCGTTCGCGCAACTGTTCGACGCCGGCCCCGGCGGCGTGCTGCGCGTGCGGCGCCTCAACATCCCGCTGACCGCCGACGCGCCATGAA
>JBFWYO010000021.1:0-52642 GCA_050186335.1 Alphaproteobacteria bacterium
CGGATTCGATATTGGCGATCAGCGCGGCAGCATTGCGCTGATACAGGCGCGCATTCGCGGGATCGATCTGGCTGAGCGTGCCGGCGATCGCGCGGACCAGGGCCACCGCATTGCGCGGATCCAGCCAGATGTAAGGATCGGGATTGCCGACCTGCAGATCTTCCTTCTTCACCTCTTTCGGATCCGGCCGCTTGCGCGTGAGGTGCGTGCCGGGATCCAGCCGCGGGCCGACGGGGCGCGGATCGGCCGGCTTGGCCGCTTTGGCGGTATCGCCGTCGCCAGGCTCGTCGCCGTCGGGCTCGTCGTCGGGCGATTTTGCCGCCTTGTCGTCGGTGCGCGGCACCACGAGCGTCTTGCGCTCCGGCGGCGTCTGGGCGGTTGGCGGCTGACCGGGCGGCTGGCCGGCTTCGACCTTCTCGCTCGGCACCGGTTTCTTCTCCGCTTCCGGGTCGTACGAATCGTCGTCCGGCTTCGACTTTTTCGCCGGCGTCGCGGCTTTCGGCGGTGCGGATTTAGGCGGCTCGACTTTAGCGACCGGCGGCTTTTCCTCTGCTTTCTTGGGCGGCGGTCGCGGCGCGACGACGACGGCCGACGGCGTGTTGTTCGGCAACGCCATATGGCGCACGCCCGGCGCGTCCAACAGCGCGATGGCAACCGCACCTTGTCGGCGCAGCAGCACCGCCCGCTCCATGAACTTTTCGAGCGACGGGCCGATCCATAGCACGAGATCGGCCTCGGCGAGCTTGGCCTCGGCGCCGGCCGGCAAGGTCGTCGGTAGCGCGCCCGGCACCAGCAGTTCGGGCGTACCGACCCCCTGCATGACGGCGGCGACCAGACTGTGGATCGGCTTGATGCTCACGACCACGCGTTTCGCCTGCGCCGAACCGGCCGGCGTTTCGACGAAAATCCAGGCCGCGATCGCCAGGACGGCGACCGCCACGAAGGCAAGCTGCTTACGCATGGCGGCACTTTAGCCCGGGAGCGGGCTGACGGCGAAGAACAATAGCCGTATAGTATAACATGATATATTGTAACAATACGTCGCCGCCTTGGCCATCGCGCGGTCGTTCAAGGCGGCGACATTAAACTCGTCAGCTATCCGCCACCGCCCTTCGCACGACCAGAAAAGACGTCCCGGAAGTCCATGGCCAAATCGCCCGCCAAGTCGCCGCTCCGCGCCGCCGCGCCCGAACGCAAGCCCGTCCCGGGCTTTGCCAGCCCGCAGCACAACCACAGCCACTGCATCGACGATGCGGTGACCGCCGCCGCCCGCCTGTGCGAATCGCGCGGCGCACGACTGACCGAGCAACGCCGCAAGGTGCTCGAACTGGTCTGGCGCTCGCACGAGCCGATCGGCGCCTACGCGCTGCTCGCCGCCATGCAAAAGAACGGCAAGATGGTCGCCCCGCCGACGGTTTACCGCGCGCTGGATTTTTTGGTCGAACAAGGCTTGGTGCATCGGATCGAATCGCTCAACGCCTATGTCGGCTGCGCCGCGCCAAGCGCCCGGCATGTCGGGCAGTTCTTGCTGTGCGGCAGTTGCGGGTCGGCGGCGGAGCTCGACGAAGTCGCGATCGGTTCGGCGATCGCCAATAGCGCGGCGGCGGTCGGCTTTGAAGTCACCCGCGCGACGGTCGAAATTCGCGGCACATGCCCGAACTGCCGGGAACAGGGACGCGATGCGACCCGCGCCGGTTGACCGCGCGACATTGGTGACCGCACGCGACCTGAGCGTCGCGTACGGCGCACACACGGTGCTCGACCGCATCGACCTCGACGTGCGCCGGGGCGAGATCGTCACGCTCATTGGTCCCAACGGCTCGGGCAAGACGACGCTGGTGCGCGCGATGCTCGGCCTGATCGAGCCGGCTTCCGGCCGCATCGATCGCGCCGCGCGCCTGCGCATCGGTTATGTACCGCAGCGTGTGGTCATCGATCCCGTGCTGCCGCTCACCGCCGGGCGCTTCCTGGCGATGACCGGAAGCTCGCCCACTGCGATCGCGGCGGCGCTGGCCGAGGTCGGCGCGTCCGCCGTGCGCGAACGGGCGGTGCAAAATCTGTCCGGCGGCGAATTCCAGCGCGTCCTGTTGGCCCGCGCGCTGTTGCGCGAACCCGATCTGTTGGTGCTCGACGAGCCGATTCAAGGCGTTGATATCACCGGCCAGCGCGATCTGTTTCAACTGATCAAGCGCATTCGCGATACGCGCGGCTGCGGCATCCTGCTGGTGTCGCACGATCTGCATCTGGTCATGGCGGATACCGACATTGTCGTGTGCTTGAACCGGCACATCTGCTGCACCGGCGCGCCCGAGGCGGTCTCGCGCGATCCGGCCTATCTGGCGTTATTCGGGCCGCAGACGGCGGCGGCGCTGGCCGTCTATACGCATCATCACGATCACAGTCACGCCGCCGACGGCGCGCCGATTCGCGGCGACTCCGACGGCACGCACGAGCCGCACGATCATTCCACCCACGATCATGCGCATGACGATCATGGGCATCACGATCACGCGAATCGGGGTCACGCGCATCCCCGGCAGGCGCATCCCGAGCACGCCCATCCGCCGACGCGCAAATCGTCCGGGCCGCGAGGGTAGCGCGATGCTCGAGGATTTCGTCTGGCGCGGCTTGCTGGCCGGCATCGGCGTGGCGCTGGTGGCCGGTCCGCTCGGCTGCTTCGTCGTGTGGCGGCGCATGGCATATTTCGGCGATACTGTGGCGCATGCGTCGCTGCTGGGCGTCGCCGTCGCCTTCGTGGCGCAGATCAATCCGATACTCGGGATCGTCGCGGTATCGATCCTGGTCGCGGTGCTGCTGGCGGCCATGCAGCAGCAGCTGCAACTGGCCAGCGACACGTTGCTGGGCATCCTGTCCCATAGCGCACTGGCGGTCGGGCTGGTCGTACTGGCGATGTTCGAAACCGTGCGCGTCGACCTGCTGCCGTATTTGTTCGGCGACATGTTGGCGGTCCGGGACATCGAGCTGGTCTACATATACGCCGGCGGGGCGGTTGTGCTGGCGGGGCTGGCGATCCTGTGGCGGCGGCTACTGGCGATCACCGTGCATGAGGATCTGGCGCGGGTCGACGGCATCAACGTACCGGCGATGCGCTTGGCGCTCACGCTCCTGGTGGCCTTGTTCATCGCCGCCGCGGTCAAGGTGGTCGGCATCCTGCTGGTGACGGCGTTGCTGATCGTGCCGGCCGCCTCGGCGCGGCGCTTTGCCCGCTCGCCGGAGGTCATGGCCGTCTTGGCGGCGGGGTTCGGTTGCGCCGCCGTGGCCGGCGGCATGGCGCTGTCGCTGACCTGGGATTCGCCGTCCGGCCCGGCCGTGGTGGTGGCCGCCGCCTTGCTGTTCCTGCTGAGCTGGCTGGCGCCCAAGCCCGCGTCGCGCTGAATGGCCGCAACGAAGGCGCTTGCCCACAACCCTCCCCGCGCATTAGACCTGCGCGCCTAATTCCAAGCGATTCCCCGGGAAATTCGATGGACGATCTCGACCGGCTGGAAAGCCAAAGCATCTACATCTTCCGCGAGGCCTACAACAAGATCGCCAAGCTCGGCATGTTGTGGTCGATCGGCAAGGATTCCAACGTCATGCTGTGGCTGGCGCGCAAGGCGTTCTTCGGCCACGTGCCGTTTCCGCTGATCCACGTCGACACCAGCTACAAGATCCCGGAGATGATCGAATTCCGCGACCGCGTGGCGCGCGAATGGAAGCTGGACCTGATCGTCGGCCAGAACCGCGCCGCACTCGACGCCGGCATGAGCCACGAGCGCGGCCGCGTGGTGTGCTGCACGTCGCTCAAGACCGACGCGCTCAAGACCACGATCGCCGCGCATGGGTTTACCGGCATCATCGCCGGCATCCGCCGCGACGAGGAAGGCACGCGCGCGAAAGAACGTGTGTTCAGCCCGCGCGGCGAAAATTCAGATTGGGACGTGAAGAACCAACCGCCGGAATTCTGGGATCAGTTCAAGACCGAATTTCCGCCCGGCACGCATGTGCGCATCCATCCGATCCTGCATTGGACCGAAATCGACGTATGGCGCTACATCAAGCGCGAAAACATTCCCGTCGTGTCGCTGTACTATGCCAGGAACGGGCGACGCTATCGCTCGCTCGGCTGCGCACCGTGCACCGGCTCGATCGAAAGCCAGGCCGCCGACACCGATGCGATCATCGCCGAATTGACCGCAACGCGAGTATCCGAGCGCGCCGGCCGCGCCCAGGATCGCGAAGCCGAGGACGCCTTCGAACGGCTGCGCGCCGAAGGTTATATGTAGCGGCACCGGGTTGCCCGACCGGCCTCGCGCGACTTATATATAGGTCGCCCGACACCGGAGACCGAAGCCGATCATGCCGCGCGCGCCCGCCTATCACGTCTTTGTCGCCCCCGGCGCCGCGCGCCGCGCGTTCCTGCGCTGGAGCGGACTTGCCCTGGCGGGCGCCCTGGTTGCGCCCATGCTGCCGCGTCTGGCTCCGGCCGATCCAACAGCGATGCAGGCGGCGTTGCAGAAAATTCTGGGCACGCGCACGGCCGCGCCCGGCCGCATCAAACTGGACCTGCCGCTCATCGCCGACAACGGCAACGCCGTCGCGTTGGGCATTTCGGTCGACAGCAAGATGACCGACGCCGAGCACGTCACCGCGGTTCATGTGCTGGCGGACGGCAATCCGGCCCCGGAGGTCGCGAGCTTTTACTTCTCGCCGGCCAACCGCAAGGCGGAGGTCGCAACGCGAATCCGTCTGGCGCGATCGCAGAACATCGTCGCCGTGGCGGAGTTCAGCGACGGCACGGTGGCGATCGCGCGCAACGAGGTGCGCGTGACCATCGGCGGCTGCGGCGCTTCGTGAGGCACACATGACCACGCCGACACCCCGCGTTCGCGTTCCCGCCGCCGCCAAGAAAGGCGAGGTCGTCGAAATCAAGACGATGATCAGCCATCCGATGGAATCGGGCCATCGCAGGAACGATGCCGGAGCCGTGGCGCCGCGCAAGATCATCAAGCAGTTCGTGTGCCGGTATCAGGGGCGCGTCGTCTTCAAGGCCGATCTGCATCCGGCCGTGGCGGCGAATCCGTTCCTGTCGTTTCACGTCGTGGCCGCCGAAAGCGGCACGTTCGAGTTCGAATGGCTCGACGACGACGGCGCGGTCTATCGCGCAACCGCACCGATCGCGGTAAGCTGAATCGGCTTCCGTCGCGGCACGGCCCAAAGAGATTAGATGGACAAGAGTTCGATCCTGCTCGTGCTCGGCTTGGGCGGACTGGCCATCGGCCTGGCGTTCGGCGCGATAGCCCAGCGCACGCGGTTCTGCATTTCCGGCTCGATTTCCGACGCCGTCGCCCTCGGGGATACCGGGCGCCTGCGCATGTGGCTGCTGTCCATCGCCGTGGCGACCGCCGGTTCGGCGCTGTTATTCGCGTTCGGCATCGTCGACTTGCGGCGGTCGATCTATCTGTCGCCGAATTTCGGCTGGGCCGGGGCATTGGTGGGCGGTGCCGTGTTCGGCTTCGGCATGATGCTGACCAAAGGTTGCCCGAGCCGCAATCTGGTGCGCCTGGGCGGCGGCAATCTGCGCGGCCTGGTGGTTGCGATCACGGTCGGCATTACCGCGTATATGACGTTGCGCGGCTTATTCGCTTTGCCGCGCGTCTGGTTCGAGACGGCGCTCAATGTCGATCTCGCGCGGGTCAAGATAGCGGGGCAAGGCATTCCGCAACTGTTGGGCGCGTTCGGACTGTCGCCGACGGCTGCGCATTACATCCTGGCGGCCGTTGTCGCCGCCGCGTTGCTGGCAATCTGTTTCTCGCCGCGCGGCTTGCGGACCCAGTTGCGACTGGTGATCGGCGGCATAGGCATCGGCCTCCTGGTGCCGGCGGGCTGGATCGTAACCGGCGTGCTGGCCAGGGACGAGTTCGAGCCGGTGCCGCTCGCTTCGATCACCTTCGTGGCACCCGTCGGCGAGGCGCTGCAATATTTGATGATTTTCACCGGTGCCACGCTGAATTTTGGCATCGCCGTGGTCGGCGGCGTCGTGCTCGGCAGTTTCGCGGCTGCCGCGGCAACGCGATCGCTGCGGCTCGAGGGCTTCACCTCGGCGCGCGAACTCGGGCGCTACCTGATTGGCGCCACCATGATGGGGATCGGCGGCGTGTTCGCGCTCGGCTGCACCGTCGGCCAGGGCTTGACCGGGATTTCGACCTTGTCGGCCGGCAGCCTGCTGGCGACGCTCGGGATCGTCGGCGGCGGCGTCGTGGCAACCCGTTTCCTGCAGCGCCGCGCGATAGACGATCCGTTGCCGGCCGCGTCCGGCGGCGGCGCGTTGTGCGGGCCGGAGCGCGTCGATTAATTCACTTATGATGAATGTTAATAGATTTAAACTGCCATCGATTTTACGCATAGATTTCTGACAATGGATGACGTGCAGGGCACGGCGTGTTAGCTTTACGATCGCTGGGCAGCAAGGGAGGGATGGCCATGCGAAAAGGCGTATTGGGCGCGGCATCGGTCGCGCTTGTAGCGGCGGCGTGGGCATTGCCGGCGGCGGCGCAAACAGCGCCCGAACCGGACGGCCAGAGCCTGACCTTGTCGTGCTTCGCCTGCCACGGGCCGGCGGGCAAAAGCAAAGGCGGCATTCCCGCCATCGCCGGCAAGCCGACCACCTACATCCAGAGCATGATGACCGAGTTCAAGACCGACAAGCGTCCGGCCACGGTGATGAACCGGCTATCGAAGGGCTATTCGGAGGCCGAGATCGCGGCGATCGCCAAGTATTTGGCGACGGTGAAATAGGAGGATGCGGAGATGAGCAACTTCAACATCAGCCGTCGTTCGTTCAACCGTCTGCTCGGCGCATCCGCCGCGACCGCGGCGGTCGCCGGCTTTGCCAAGGCGCCGTTCGCGCAGCAGGCCAAAGCGCCGCATGTGGTGGTGATCGGCGGCGGCTTCGGCGGCGCCACGGTCGCGCGCTACCTGCGCCAGTTCGACCGTACGATTCGAGTGACCGTGATCGAGCCGAACCAGCTGTTCTACACCTGCCCGTTCAGCAATCTGGTGCTGGGCGGCCTGCGCACGATGGAATCCATCGGCCATGGCTATGCCAAGCTGCGCGCCGCCGGCGTCGCCGTCACCCACACCATCGCCGATACGGTGGATACGGCGAAGAAAACCGTCACGCTGGCGAACAAGGCCGGCACGCTGAATTACGATTATCTGGTCGTCTCGCCCGGCATCGATCTGAAATGGAATGCGATTGCCGGCTACGACGAAGCGGCGGCGCAGATCATGCCGCACGCCTGGAAAGCCGGGCCGCAAACCATGCTTTTGCGCCAGAAACTCCAGGCCATGCCGGACGGCGGGACGTTCATCCTGGCCGCCCCCGCCGATCCTTTCCGCTGCCCGCCGGGCCCTTATGAGCGCGTCAGCATGGTCGCGCATTATTTCAAAACCCGGAAACCGAAATCCAAGATCATCATCCTCGACGCCAAGGAACAGTTCTCCAAGCAAGGCCTGTTCATGGAAGCGTGGAAGACTCTTTATCCGGGTATGATCGAGTTCGTGCCGCTGTCCAAAGACGGCAAGGTGACCAAGGTCGACGCCAAAACAATGCAGGTCGAAACCGAGTTCGGCACCAAGCATAAGGCCGCCGTGTTCAACATCGTTCCGCCGCAGCAGGCCGGCGCCATCGCGCAGAAGGCCGGCCTGACCAACGCATCGGGCTGGTGCCCGGTCGATCCGGCAACCTTCGAGTCCACGCAGGCCAAGGGCGTCTATGTCATCGGCGACGCCTCGATCGCTGCGCCGATGCCGAAATCCGGCTTCTCGGCCAACAGCCAGGGCAAGATGGTCGCGCTGGCGATCGCGTCGCAGGTAAAGGGCAAGTCCGTGACGACGCCGTCCTTCGCCAACACCTGCTATTCGGTGTGCGGGCCGAATTACGGCATCTCGGTCGCCAACGTCTACAAGGTCGACGCCGGCAAGATGACCGTTCTGCCGGGCGGCGGCGTCAGCCCGCTCAACGCACCAGCCGAGTTCCGCAAGCAGGAGGCCGCCAACGCCTTCGCCTGGTACGCCAATATCAGCGCCGACGCCTGGGGCTAAACCGGGGGCTGATCCGCCGCCAAAGCATGGTGCATTATGCAAAACGGGCCGGGCTGACCGGCCCGTTTTCGTTTCATCGAACCGGCCTTCTGCTATGCTTTGCGGGCTTTCAGGGAGGCCGCGATGACCTACGACGGCATTATCATCGGCGCCGGGCACAATGGGCTTATTACGCAGGCCTATTTGTGCAAGGCCGGGCTCAAGGTACTGGCGGTGGACCGTCTGCCGATCGCCGGCGGCGGCATGCGCACCGAGCCCAACCCGCGTTTCCCCGGTGCGGTGCAGAATACGCACGCGTTTTTCCAGCGCGCGGTCACGGACATGCCGTGGTATCGCGATCTGGAACTGGAGAAGTACGGGTTGAATTATCTGCAGCCCGAACTCAACGTCGCGATGTTCCTGAAAGACGGCGGTTCGCTGCAATGGTGGACCGATTTCGAGCGCACGGAAGCATCGTTCGCGCAACTGAGCCAGAAGGACGCGCGCACGCTGCGCCGCTGGCACGACGATTTCATCGGCATCGTGAAAACCATTTTGCGGCCGGAATCCTCGGCGCCGCCGCTGCCGCCGGTCGAACGGCATCGGCTGCTCGAGCGCACGCGCGACGGACGGCTGCTGCTGGAGATCAGCAAGCTCTCGCCGCTCGAATTCGTGCTCAAGGAGTTCGAGCATCCGACGATTCAAGCCGGTCTTCTGTTTTTCAACGGTTTGCGCGAAGTAGATTTGAGAGTGCGCGGCTTCGGGCACCATATCGCCTCGCTGCTCGCCAGCCCGTCGAAGGCGCAAATGTCCGTGGGCGGCACCGCCGCCTTGCCGCGCGCCCTGGAGAAATGCGTGGCGGCGCATGGCGGCGAGATCCGCACCGACATTGCGCTCAAGCGCATCGTCGTCGAGCACGGCAAGGCGGTCGGCATCGAAACGGTCGACGGCGAGATGATCCGCGCGACGAAATTCGTCGCCTCCGCGCTCAACCCGCAACAGACGTTCTTGGACCTCATCGCGCCCGAGCATCTGCCGGCCGAGTGGCGCGATAAGGCCGCCAAGTTCCAGTACAATCTGCTCGCGCCCCTGTTCACGATCAATCTGGTGCTGCGCGAAGCGCCCGACTACGCGGCGGCGAAGCACGACCCGGCGCTCAACCACGCGTTCATGGTCATCATGGGGCTCGACCATGTCGACCAATTCCCCGAAATCGTGCGCCACCACGAGCAAGGCACGTTCCCGCCGTCGGTCATCTGGGGCGCGTGCCCGACCCGTTTCGATCCGACCCAGGCGCCGGCCGGGCTGCATACCGCGTTCATGTGGGAGAAGCTGCCGTACTATCTGAACGGCGACCCGACGAGCTGGGACGCGGTCAAGGATGCGCACGGCGACCGCATCCTCGAGACCTGGGCGCGCTATGCGCCGAACATGAGCGGCGCCGTGCTGGATAAATTCACCCGCAGCGCGCTCGACACCGAACGGTTGCTGCCCAACATGCGCGAAGGCGACCTGTTGGTCGGCGCCTTCACCAACGGGCAGATCGGCTACAATCGGCCGTTCCTCGGCGCCGGGCATTATCGCGGGCATCTGGATGGACTTTATCTGTGCGGCTCGGCCACGCATCCGGGCGGCAACGTGACCGGATTGCCGGGCTACAACGCCGCGTCCGTTATATTGCGCGATCTCGGTTTGGATGCCGCCTGGGCGCCGCCGCCGATCGAACAGCGGCTGGCGGCGTTGGGGTAAATGCGCCATCCAATCCGAGCTCGCACGGCGGGCCGCAAAAACAAATCGGGGCGCCGAAGCGCCCCGATGTCTTAAGGCCGATTTAGACGAAGCCTACTTCACCTGCCAGGTGTGGCCCCTGCGGAACAGCGCGTTCAGATCGGCGGGCTTGCCTTTCATTGCGGCGATCGCCTGCTCGGTCTGCGCCGCCACACGTTCGTCGTAGGACGGTTGCGGGTCGCAGTAGAGCACGCCCAACGCCACCGGGAACGGCGGCTCGAGCGAGGCCAGCAAAGTCCCGAGCATGCGGTTCTTTTCGTCGTGAACGAGAATGTCGGCTTCGGTCACGCCGTTCTCGCCGATGGTGACGACGTCGAGCTTGAAACTCCGCGCATCGAACTTCAGGCCCTTCTTGCCGTCCTTGCCGAACACCAGCGGCTTGCCGTGCACGACGCGCACCTGGGCGTCGGCCGCGACGTCCTTCTCGGCAAAATGATCGAACGCGCCATCGTTGTAGACGATGCAATTCTGGATCACTTCGACGAAACTGGCACCCTTGTGCGCATTCGCGCGGGCGAACAGGTCCGGCAGGTTCTTCTGGTCGCGGTCGATGCCGCGCGCGATGAAGCGCGCGCCGACGCCCATCGCAAACGACAGCGCCGAAACCGGATTGTCGATCGAACCCATCGGCGTCGACGGCGACTTGGTGCCGAGCCGCGAGGTCGGCGAATATTGGCCCTTCGTCAACCCGTAGATTTCGTTGTTGAACAGCAGGTAGTTGATGTCGATGTTGCGGCGGATCGCATGCATCGTGTGGTTGCCGCCGATCGACAGCCCGTCGCCGTCGCCGCCGACCACCCAGACCGTGAGATTCGGGTTGGCCAGCTTGACGCCCGTGGCGATTGCCGGCGCGCGGCCGTGGATGGTGTGGAAGCCGTAGGTATTGATGTAGTACGGGAAGCGCGCCGCGCAGCCGATGCCGGAGACGAACACCGTTTCCGCGCGCGAAGCCTGGATATCGGCCAGCGTCTTCTGCACCGCGCGTAAAATCGAATAATCGCCGCAACCCGGGCACCAGCGTACCTCCTGGTCCGAGGCGTAATCCTTGGGCAGCAGTTTCTCGACGGGGGTTTGGACGTTCATAGAGCGGCTCCGCGCACTTGCTGGAATGGTCTGAAACTTAGTGGGCCAAGGCTTTCTTGATCGCGTTTTCGATCTCGACGATCTTGAACGGCTTGCCGGTGACCTTGTTGAGTCCCTGGGCATCGACCAGATATTGCGCCCGCAGCAGGGTGATCAATTGGCCGTTGTTCATTTCCGGCACGATGACCTGATCGAAGCCCTTGAGCAGATCGCCCAAGTTCAAGGGCAGCGGCCAGATGTGGCGCAAATGGATGTGCGAGACGTCGAGCCCCTGGATGCGGCAGTTCGATACCGCGCGGCTGATCGGCCCGTAGGTCGAACCCCAGCCGACCACGGCCAGGCGGCCCTTTTCCGTGCCGTCCTCGACCTTCTGCAGCGGAATATCCTTGGCGATGCCGAGCACTTTGTTGGCGCGCAGATCGGTCATCCGCTGATGGTTGTCGGCGTCGTACGAAATATTACCGGTCAGCGAATCGCGCTCGATGCCGCCGATCCGGTGCTCGAGGCCGGGCGTGCCGGGCTTGACCCATGGCCGCGCCAGGGTGGCCGGATCGCGCATGAACGGCTGGAAACCCTCGGCTTCGGTGCGGAAGCTGACCGGGAACGGCGCGTAATCGTCCATGTTCGGCAGGCACCACGGCTCGGCCGCGTTGGCAATATACCCATCCGTCAGCAGCATGACCGGGACCATGTATTTGGTCGCGATGCGGACCGCTTCGATGGCGACATCGAAGCAGTCGCCGGGCGAATGCGAGGCGATGACGACGAGCGGCGTATCGGCATTGCGGCCGAACACGGCTTGATACAGATCCGATTGTTCGGTCTTGGTCGGCAGACCGGTCGACGGGCCGCCGCGCTGCGAGTTGACGATCACCAGCGGCAATTCGCACGCGACCGCCAGGCCGATCGCCTCGGTCTTGAGCGCGATGCCCGGGCCGGAACTCGAGGTGACGCCCAATTGGCCCGCATACGATGCGCCGATCGCCGCGCACACGGCGGCGATTTCGTCTTCGGCCTGGAACGTGGAAACGTTATAGGCCTTGAGCGGCGCCAGCGTATGCAGCAGCGCCGAGGCCGGCGTGATCGGGTAGCCGGCGAACAGCATCGGGATGCCAGCCAGGCTGGCGCCGGCGACCAGCCCATAGGCGATGCCTTCGGTGCCGGTCAGCGTGCGGTAAGTGCCGGGCGCGATTTTCGCCGGCGGCACGACAACCGCGCCGATGTCGCCGGGCAGTTCGGCGGTTTCGCCAAACGCGTGGCCGGCGTTGATCGCGGCAATATTTGAGTCGGCGATTTCCGGACGCTTGGCAAATCTGGCCTTGACCCATTCGATCGAGGCGGCGCGATCGCGGCCGTACATCCAATAAATCAGGCCCAGCGCCCACATGTTCTTGGAGCGCACGGCCTCTTTCTGACTCAGGCCGAACGGCTTGACCGATTCGAGCGTGAGCCGCGTCATGTCGATCTTCCAGACGCGATATTTCGCCAAGGACCCGTCTTCCAGCGGGTTGCTGGCGTAACCGGCCTTGCGGAAATTCTTGTCATTGAACTCGCCGATGTCGACGATGACCAGACCGGCGGTCTTGACGTCGCGCAGATTGACCTTCAGCGCGGCCGGGTTCATTGCCACCAGCACGTCGAGTTCGTCGCCGGCGGTCTTGATGGTGCGTGCGCCGAAATTGATCTGGAACGCGGAGACGCCGAACGTGGTGCCGACGGGCGCGCGAATCTCGGCGGGAAAATCGGGGAACGTAGCGAGCTCGTTGCCGGCCAGGGCGGTCGCGGTGGTGAACTGCGTGCCGGTCAACTGCATGCCGTCGCCGGAGTCGCCGGCAAACCGAATGACGGCGGAGTCGATTTCCCGCCGGGCGACGCTTTGCGCTGCGCTGCCACCTTCCATAGCAATTCCTCCCACAAGTCTCGTACGGCGAACCCAAAAAACGGCGCCCGAAACGCCGCTTTTTGGCGTCACGGGCCGGAGACAATAGCCGGTTTTGGCGGCACGATGGAGTCTTGTTCGGGCAACCTTAACCACCGGCAGGCATTGGCAAATTCGGCCATTCCTGCGGGCTTGAGCACGTCCCCGGCGAAATTATTATAGACTTAAAATATTCGTACGCAAATGATTTTGGCGCCGCCGGCGTGCAGGGGAATACCCCGCCTTCGCCGCCGACTTGCCCGCGTGCCCCGCGCTTGCGGGCGCGCGGGCGAGGTCAGCACGGCCAGGCCGCGGTCCGGCACGTTTTCGGGGCAAGCAATTGAGCAGCCTAGTACTTCACGCGCACCCGGTAGGTCAGCGTGGTCGAGCCGTCCGCCGGCACCTCGATCTTCCATTGCGCGCGCGCGGATGAGATTTTCTCGTGGCGGTGCGATTCGTTGAGCATGCGCCACTCGCCGCCGAGCGTTTCGTTGACGCTGACGGTGACGGGCTCGGCCTTGGCGTTCTTGAGCGTGACCTTGAACGCGGCCTCGTGAATGCGGCCGTCGCGGTCGATCAGCGAATAATCGGTCTGCACGAACTCCGCGGAGACGTCGAATGCGCGACCCATCTTGAGTTTGACGTCTTCGTTCTTGGCCGTGTGGTCGATCCTGTCTTCGCCGACGAAGATCGCCTTGCCGGTCGAATCGCGTTTATAGACGCGCACGACGCCTTTCGGCATCGGCAGGCCGAGGCCGGATTTCAGATCGTTGGTGAAGTTCAGGAACACGTCGGCCTTGATGCGATACGGATCGGCCGCACGTCGGTAATAGCCGTAGTTCGACGACGAGACGCGATACTCCTTCTGCACGGCAATCGCCGGCGCGTTGAGCAGTGCCACCTGTTTCTGCTGGTTCTCGGCGATCGTGGTCGGCCGGTTCAGCGTGTAGAGGTGGTAATCGAACACCGCCTCCTGCGCGACGGTCGTGGCCGGTTTGGCGGCTTCCATGCGCCCCGTCGGCTGCGGCACGCGCTCGCGATCGAGCACGCGGTTGAGGTCGCCGGCAACCAGCTGCATGGTCGCGTTCTTGTACGACGTACCGCTCTGGTTGATCAGCGTGATCCAGCCGTTGATCGCCATCCGGTCTTCCTTGTCCGACAGTTCGGCCACGTAATCGGCGCGCCAGGACAACCCGGCGGTCAGATAGTTGAGTTCGACGGCGGCGTTGGGATTGGCGGTCTTGGTTTCGACCTGCGTCACCAGGGTCGGACGCGGGCGCAGATTGGGCGGCACCGAATCGAATACGATGCGGCCGGGCAGGCCGGTTTCGATGCGATCGCCGATCTTCAGCACCACGCCGCCCGCGGTCGACAGCACGAGCGCGCGGAGCGTCGTTTCCTCGCCGGTTTGCGGATGTGTTTTGACGATTGTGATGGTCTGGCCGACGGATTTCTCCAGCAGCTTCTGCGGGGTCAACAGATCGAAATCGAAATTCTGCTCGACCAGCGACAGATCCACGCCGCGCGCGCCGGTCAGAAGCGCCGTTTCCGGCCGCATCTTGGCGCTGACATCGACGAACGCGAGCTTGTTGAGGCCGGGCATGAGCCGAATTTTCCGCGCGTCGCGTACGAGCGCCAGATTGTCGTTGTAGATGGTGACGGCGATTGCGGTTTGATCGTCGAGCGTCACGCGCGTTTCGCCGTTCTCCGCCCATGCCGGCGCAGCGGCGAATCCCGCCAGGCTCAGGGCCAAAGCGGTCGTGCAGGTTAATTTACGCGCGGCGCGCGTCGGCGAATGCAGGAGTTGGGTCATGGCAGCCTCGTTAAAGTCCCCTCGGCGGACAAATTATGAACTTATGCCGGGGGATTGAGCCGCGCAATTAAGGCGCCGCCGTGGCCGGCTCACGGCCACCGCATGGCGAAGCTGCGGAAAAATAGCGCGTTGCTACAACTTCCGCCGCGCGCGCAGTGCGGCCGTAAGCGTGCCGTCGTCGAGGTAGTCCAATTCGCCGCCCATCGGCACGCCGTGCGCCAGGGCGCTGACGACCACGCCCGTGTCGACGAATTGATCGGCGATGTAGTGCGACGTGGTCTGCCCGTCGACCGTGGCATTCGTCGCCATGACGATTTCGGTTATCCCGTCGCGCCTGACGCGCGCGACCAGTTGCGGAATGCGCAGTTCCGCCGGGCCGACGCCGTCGAGCGCCGACAAGGTGCCGCCCAGGACATGATAGCGGCCCTTGAACGAGCCCGTGCGTTCGAGCGCCCACAGATCGGCGACGTCCTCGACCACGCACAGGAGCTTGCCGTCGCGCCGCGGATCGCGGCACACCGCGCACGGATCGACCGAATCCAGATTGCCGCATTCCGAGCAGACCTTGATCGCCGCCGCCGCGTCGGCCAGCGCGCGGGCCAGCGGCTCCAGCAGCGACTCGCGCTTCTTGATCAGATGCAACGCCGCGCGCCGCGCCGAGCGCGGGCCCAAGCCGGGCACGCGGGCAAGCAGTTGGATCAATCGATCGATTTCGGAGCCGGCCATTGCGGCGGCGTCAACGCGCGCGCATCAGAACGGCAGATTCATGCCCGGCGGCAATTGCAGCCCGCCGGTGATCTTCTTCATCTCTTCCTGCACGCGGGACTCGACCTTGCCCTTGGCGTCGTTGAACGCCGCGACGATCAGATCCTCGATGATTTCGACGTCCGACGGGTTGAGCATCGAGGGCTCGATCTTGACGCGCTTGACCTCGCTCTTGCCGTTGAGCGTGACCTTGACCATGCCGCCGCCGGCGGCGCCTTCGATTTCGATGCCGGCCAGTTCGTTCTGCATGTCCTGCATCTTCTGCTGGACCTGCTGGGCCTGCTTCATCAATTGACCGAGATTCTTCATCAATCCTCCAGAATGTCGTCGCCGGAATCGGCGGGCGGCGGCGCCTCGTGGCCGGCATCGACGGCGCCGGGAAGATCGGCAGCGGGTGCATGCGCCTCGCGCACCGATTCGATGACCGCACCGGGAAACGCATCGAGTACCGCGCGCACCAACGGATGCTGCGCCGCGTCGGCCTTGGTTGCCGCCTGCTTGGCATGATGCTGCTGATTCAGCGTGGCTTCGCCGGCATCGCGCGAGACCAGCGCGAGCCAGCGCTGACCGGTCCATTGCGTGACCAGTTCGGACAGTTTGTTGGCCAGATTGGCCGGCGCGTTCGGGCCGGGGCGAAACTCGATGCGCCCCTGTTCGAAGCGCACCAGATGCACGTCGTTGATCAGATGCGCGTGCATGATCATTTCGCGCTTGGCGGCGAACAGCGCGACCAGGTCGGCATAGGTTTTCGGCTGCGGGGGCGGCGCGGGTTGCGGTGGCGCCATCGCGCGCGGCGCGGATTGCGGCTGGCTGCGTTCGGCCATCGCCTGCCCGCCGCCGCCCATCGCGCGGGCACCGTTGCCGGATGGGCCGGGTGTCGAAGCAGCGGGCCCGCCGGACGAAACGCCTTGGCCGTTGCGCAACTGATCGACCAACTGGCCCGGCGTCGGCTGGTCCGACACATAAGCGAGGCGGACCAGCAGCATCTCGAGCGCCGTCATCGGCTGCGGGGCGGTCTGCACTTCGCTCAACCCCTTGAGCAGCATCTGCCAGGTGCGCGACAGCACGGCGACCGGCAATGCCTTCGCCATCGGCATCGCGCGCGCGCGTTCGGCATCCGACACGGCGGAACCTTCCGCGGCTTCCGGCACCAGTTTCAGGCGCGTCAGCCAATGCGTCACGTCGAGCAGATCCTGCACGATGATTATTGGATCGGCGCCACTGTGGTACAGCTCGCCGGCGACATCCAGCGAGGCCTTGACCTCGCCCTTCATCAGCAGATCGAGCAGATCGAGCACGCGCGCGCGATCGGCAAGGCCCAACATGGCGCGAATTTCGGCGACATCGACCCGCTTCGCGGTGGCGCCCAGTTGCGCGATCACCTGATCGAGCAGCGACAGCCCGTCGCGCACCGACCCGTCGGCCGCGCGCGCCAGCAGCGCCAGCGCGGGTTCGGTCAGCTTGGCGCCTTCCTTGCCGGCGATATTGCCGAGATGCTTGGCCAGCAGTTCCTGATCGAGCCGCTTGAGATCGAAGCGCTGGCAACGCGAGAGCACGGTCACCGGCACCTTGCGGATTTCCGTGGTCGCCATGATGAACTTGACGTGCTCGGGCGGCTCCTCGAGCGTCTTCAACAACGCGTTGAACGCGTTCTTCGAGAGCATGTGCACTTCGTCGATGATGTAGATCTTGGCGCGCGCGGAGATCGGCTTGTAGCGCGCGTTCTCGATGATCGCGCGCACGTCGTCGACGCCGGTTTGCGAGGCGGCGTCCATCTCGATGACGTCGACGTGGCGGTCGTCGGCGATCGCGCGGCAATGTTCGCACACGCCGCACGGCTGGGCAGTCGGCCCGCCGTTGCCGTCCGGGCCGATGCAGTTCAGCGCACGCGCGATAATGCGCGCGGTGGTGGTCTTGCCCACGCCGCGCACGCCGGTCAGCACGAAGGCATGCGCCACGCGGCCCTGGGCGATGGCGTTGGTCAGCGTGCGTACCAGCGCATCCTGGCCGATCAGCTCGTCGAAATTGATCGGTCGATATTTGCGCGCCAACACCCGGTAGACGGCGGCGTCCGGACGCAGCGCCGGTGCGGCTTCGTGCGCGGCACCGGCTTGTGTCGGCGGCGAAACGGGTTCTGTGGCGGACTTCTCGGTCATCGCGGCCGCGCCAAACTAAGAGGATCGGGTGAGCGTTCGGACATTGTCGGACAAGACCGTACGCCCGGGCAAGCGCCGCAAAAAACCCAACGAAATGATGCGGATATAAGGTGGGAGGCTGACAAACGACCCGGAACAAATCTCGTTACGGTTGCTTCCTTCCGGACCTGGCCGGGTTGGCGAGGCGTCCGTCCGCCGCCAACCTCCCGGGGGCACTATATCAGGCCTCTCCGCGCCGGATGCAAGGGTGCTGGCAGGGCCGCGCGATTGAATCTGCCGCGGCCGCGTGCCAATGTCCGCCCCGTCATGTATTCCCGCTCCGAATCCAATATGTACGGTTTCACCGGCCTCGACCGGGCCAGCGCCATGCGCAAGGACGAAGCCTGGGTCGCCGAACGATTGGACGACGCGACCAGCCGTTTCATCCCGGTGTGGCGCTCGCGCAACCTGGTGGTCGCGCAGCCGGCGCCGGCGGCGGTCTATCTGTCGCGCACGGACCATGCCGAGCTGATCGAGCAGGCCGGCGACAAGGTGTTGCTCGGCCTGTTCGAGCAGACCTCGTATTTTGCCGTCGACCTGTCCGATCACGAGGAACCGCTGGCCTTGCCGCCGCTGCGCCCGATCGCCGAGGCCAAGGCGGAGTTTCTCGACCTGCGCCAGGTCGGCGCGCTGATGGATCCGAAGGAAGCCAGCACGCTCGCCTATGCGCGCGGCATGCTGACCTGGCACCGCCGGCATTTGTTTTGCGGCCAGTGCGGCGCGCCGACGCGCGCCATCGAAGGCGGCCATGTGCGCAAATGCACCAACGATGCCTGCGACCTGATGCAGTTTCCGCGCACCGATCCGGCCGTCATCATGCTGGTGACGCGCGGCGATAATTGTTTGCTGGGCCGCCAGAAAGTCTGGCCCGAAGGCATGTACTCGACGCTGGCTGGCTTCGTCGAACCGGGCGAGACGCTGGAAACCGCGGTCGCGCGCGAGGTCGCCGAGGAAACCGGCGTTGGCGTCAAGGACGTGCGTTACCACTCGTCGCAACCGTGGCCGTTCCCGACTTCTTTGATGCTGGGCTATTACGCCACCGCATTGTCCGATGCGCTGAACGTCAACACGGATGAGCTTCAAGACGCGCGCTGGTTCTCCCGGGAGTGGATCCGGGCCAACGAAGGCAGCCGCGATTTCCGCCTGCCGCGCAAGGATTCGATTGCGCGACGGCTGATCGAGGATTGGCTGAGCGGCGCGGTTTAGAGATTTACATTACCCGGTCGTTACCATCTGGAGCTTCTTTCACGACCTCATCCTGAGCCGCGCGTAGCGCGTGTTGAAGGATGGGCCACAGTCGAGATCTCGCACGCGGCCCATCCCTCGACTCGCTCGCTACCGCTCGCGGCTCAGGATGAGGTGAGAAAAGAGAATAATGGCGCGCGCGGGAACGTCGGAAACGAACCAGTTCCGCCCCTACTTCCCGCTCTTGCGGAACTCCGCCGCGCGGTACACGCCCAGCACGGCAAAATAATCCGAGAAGAACTTCAATTCCTCGAACGCGTGCTTCATCGCGGTCTGCTTCGGGTGGCCTTCGACATCGGCGTGGAATTGCGCGACCGTAAAGCGGCCGTCGATCATGTAGCTTTCCAGCTTGGTGATGTTCACGCCGTTGGTGGCGAAGCCGCCGAGCGCCTTATAAAGCGCCGCCGGCACGCTGCGCACGCGGAACACAAACGAGGTGACGACCGGGCCCTGGTCCGGATCGGGATCGACCGGCTCGCGCGCCATAATGATAAAGCGCGTGGTGTTGTGTGTCGCATCCTCGATGTTGCGCTTGAGAATCTTCAGGCCGTAGATCTCCGCCGCCAGGTCGGATGCGATTGCCGCGACCGATTTGTCGTTCCTGAGCGCGATATCGTGCGCCGCGCCCGCGGTATCCGGATGCACGACCGCCTTGTAGCCCTGCACCTTGAGGAATTTCCGGCACTGACCGAGCGCATGCACGTGCGAATGAACTTCCTTGACGCTTCCCAGCGAGGCGCCCTTGGGCGCGACCAGGCAGTGCTCGACGCGCTGGAAATGCTCGCCGACGATATGCAGCTTCGAGTTGGGCAGCAGATGGTGGATATCGGCCACGCGCCCGGCGACCGAATTGTCGATCGGGATCATCGCATAGCGCGCGCGGCCTTCGCGCACGGCGGCGAACGCGTCCTCGAACGAGGCGCACGGCAGCGTCTTCAGGTTCGGAAACACGCGCCGACAGGCGATGTCCGAATTGGCGCCGAGCGAGCCTTGGAACGCGATGGTCTTTTGCGACACGGAACTTCTTTCGGCAGCGTTGACTGGGATCAGCGGGGACGCAACAGCGCGCGGGCCCGTTCGAGATCGGCGGGAGTATCGACACCGAGCGGAACAGTGTCAACGCGCACCGCATCGATGCGCATGCCCGCCTCGAGAGCGCGCAACTGCTCGAGCTTTTCGCGCCGTTCGAGCGCGCCCTGCGGCAGCGCGACGAACTTTTCCAGGGCCGAGCGCTTGTAGGCGTAGATGCCGATGTGATGGTAGATCGGCCCGTCGCCGCTCGGCACCGTGGCGCGCGAAAAATACAGCGCCCGACCGCGTTTGCCGTCGGGGCCGAAGGCGACCACCGCCTTGACCACGTTGGGATTGACGCGCTCGTCCGCATCGCGCGTTTCGACCACCAGGGTTGCGATATCGACGGCGGGATCTTCCAAGGGCGCTAGCACGGCTTGCACCAAGGCGGGATCGAGGGTCGGCAAATCGCCCTGCAGATTGACGATGGCGCGATGTTGGGCGCGCGGATCGACGCGCCCCAGCGCCTGCCAGATACGGTCCGATCCGGACGGCAGATCCGGATCGGTCAACACCGCCCGCCCGCCCACGCGTTCGACGGCGGCGGCGATTTGGGGGTCGCCCGCGGCCACGACCACGGGGCCGACGCGCGCTTCGGTCGCCCGCCGCCAGACATGCACGATCATCGGCTCGCCGTGAATGTCGGCCAGCGGCTTGCCCGGCAGGCGCGTCGCCGCCAGGCGTGCCGGCACCAGGACGATCGGGTTGAGATTTTGGGCCGCGTTCATGATCTGAGCGTCTATCCCCAACTCGGCGCTATTTTATGCGACATTATGCCGCGTAACCGCCCAGGATTCCTGGGTTTTTGCCTAGGTGACGGGGTGCGCGCGGGTCCATATAAATGACTTCCATGTGGAGGGGATCGCAACACCTCGCCACATCCCGTTTTCAGCTCCTGCTACGGATCGAACCATGAGTTCCCTCGAGGGTAACAAGATCATCGGCGCCGTCCTGTTCACCGCGTTGGCGGCGATGGCCATATCGACCATCGGCAATACGCTGATCCCGCAGTACCACGTCAAGCACGAGAAGGCGACCGAAGCCAAGGATGCCGGCGAACAGCCGCCGGCGACGCAAGAGCCGGAGAAGCCGCTGGCCGAACTGCTCGCCGCGGCGACGCCGGAAGCCGGCCAGAAGGTCGCGCAGAAATGCGTTTCGTGCCATTCGTTCGACAAAGGCGGGCCGAACAAGGTCGGTCCGAATCTTTATGACGTGGTCGGCCGTAAGCCCGGCACGCACGCGGGATACCAGTATTCCGACGCGATCAAGGGGCTGAAGGACGATTGGGATTACGAGCATCTCTATAAGTATCTCGGCAATCCGGCGACCTATGCCAAGGGCACCAAGATGGCGTTCCGCCTCGCCAAGTCGGACGAGCGCGCGAACGTAATCGTCTATCTGCGCACGCTGAGCGAAAGCCCGAAACCGCTGCCCGCGAAGCCGTAAGCGCGCGGCGGGACGGAGCGAAGCTTCGACTTTTAGACGCGGAATATTCTCTTATTATAATGCCACCCCGGACAAGCCGCGCGAAGCGTGGCGCCGATCCGGGGTCCGCTCGGAAACGCGCCGGCGCTGGACCCCGGCGCCGCGGCCGGGGTGACACGAAGAAGTAGGGTCGTCCGCGCCATGCCCAATCCCTGCCCCGCCGAGTTCGTCAGCTTCGCCGTCCGCCTGGCCGAGGCGGCGGGCGAGGCGATCCGCCCGCATTTCCGCACGCCGATGGCGATCGATACCAAATCCGACGCCAGCCCAGTGACGATCGCCGATCGCAATGCCGAGGCGGCGATGCGCGCACTGATCGAACGCGCCTATCCGACGCACGGCATTTGGGGCGAAGAGTTCGGAGTCGTGCGCCGGGATGCCGAATTCGTCTGGGTGCTCGATCCGATCGATGGCACCAAGGCATTCATCAGCGGCCTGCCGATATTCGGCACGCTGATCGCACTGACGCGCAGCGGGAAACCCATCCTCGGCATCATCGACCAGCCGATCTCGCGCGAGCGCTGGCTCGGCGCCGTCGGGATGCCGACGACATTCAACGGCACACCATGTCGTACGCGCGCCTGTCCGAGCACGGCCGACGCGACCATGTTCACCACCGCGCACGACATGTTCGATGCCGCGGCGCGGTCGCGTTACGAACGACTGCGCAAGGCGCCGCGCCTGGTGCGCAACGGCGGCGATTGCTATGCCGCCGGCCTGCTGGCGTCCGGCTTCGTCGATCTGTGGGTCGAAGGCTCGCTCAAGCCATACGATTATCTGGCCATCGTGCCGATCGTCGAGGGCGCTGGCGGGACGATCACCGATTGGGCCGGCGCAGCACTTGGCTTCGACTCGGACGGTCTGGTATGCGCCGCCGGCGACGCGCGCACGCATACGGAAGCGTTGCGGCTGCTGGCGGCCTGACGCACCCGTCCCGCGCCGCGCGCCGCTCGTTCCGCCTTCACCGCGCCGCAATTTCGACTAAACTCGGCCCGGCATGACCCGTCTGGACCGCCGACATTTTCTCAAGCTCGCCGCCGGTTCGGCGACGTTGGGTGCCGCCGTCTGGACCGCCCGGCCCGGCCGCACCGAGACGACGCCCGCCTCGGCCAATCCCGAGCAGCGCGACTCCATCCGCCTGCACGGCATGGCGATGCACGGCGAGCCGAAATACAAGCCGGGCTTCAAGCATTTCGATTACGTCAATCCGACGGCGCCCAAAGGCGGCACCTTGCGCCTGGGCAGCCAGGGACAGACTTTCGATACGCTCAATCCGTTCGTCGTGCGCGGCGTGCCGGCCGAACTGATCAATCTGACCTACGACACGCTGCTCTCGCGCGCCGACGACGAACCGTTCTCGCTCTATTCGGGCGTCGCGGAGGCGATCGAAGTGCCGGCGGATCGATCGTGGATCATTTTCCACTTGGACCCGCGCGCGCGCTATCACGACGGCACGGCGATGGAGCCGGAGGACGTGCTGTTCTCCCTGCAGGTACTGCGCGAGAAGGGGATTCCGTTTTTCCGCGCGTTCTACGCCAACGTCGCCAAGGCCGAAAAAATCGGGCCGCACAGCGTGCGCTTCGGATTCTCGCCGGGCGAGAATCGCGAGCTGCCGCTGATCCTCGGCGATCTGCCGGTGATGTCGCGCAAATACTGGTCGACCAAGGATTTTTCGCGCGCCTCGCTGGAGGTGCCGCTCGGCAGCGGCGCCTACAGGATCGAGCGCGTCGAAGGCGGGCGCTCGATCACGTATGCGCGGGTCAAGGATTACTGGGCGAAGAACCTGCCGCCCAACATCGGCTACAACAATTTCGATACCATCGTCGTCGACTACTATCGCGACGGCGCTGTGGCGCGCGAGGCGATCAAGGCCGGCGCGTTCGACGTGCGACTCGAAAATTCCGCCAAGGAATGGGCAACCGGCTACGATTCGCCCGCCGTCGACCAAGGAATGCTGATCAAGCGCGAAGTGCCGCACCAGCGCGTGGCCGGCATGCAGGGCTTCGTGATGAACACGCGCAAGCCGTTCTTCAAGGACCGGCGCGTGCGCCTGGCGATGATCGAGGTGTTCGATTTCGCCTGGTCCAACGCCACCCTGTTCTACGGCCAGTACACCCAGCTGCGCTCCTATTTCGACAATTCGGAAATGTCCGCGCGGGGACTGCCGCAGGCCGAGGAGCTCGAGATTCTTTCGCGCTACAAGGGCCGCATCCCCGAGGAAGTGTTCACGACCGAGTATCGCCCGCCGCTGTTCGACGGCACCGGCAACATTCGCAGCGGCCTGCGCAAGAGCTTCGCGCTCCTGAAGGACGCCGGTTACGAAGTGCGCGACTTCAAGCTGGTGCACAAGGACGACGGCAGGCCGATCGAGCTTGAATTCCTGACCAACGATACCGCTTTCGAACGCGTCGTGCTGCCGTACGCCAAGAATCTGCAGCGGCTCGGCATCGCGCTCAAGGTGCGCGTGGTCGATACCGCGCAGTACATCAACCGGCTGCGCAAATACGATTTCGACATGGTGGTGGCGTCGTTCCGGCAATCGATGTCGCCAGGCAACGAACAGCGCATCTGGTGGACCAGTCGCGTGGCCGAAATGCCGGGCGGGCGCAACCTGATCGGCATCAAGGATCCGGTCGTCGACGAGCTGGTCGAGCTGATCATCGCGGCGCCCGACCGGACGAGTTTGGTCAACCGGGTGCGGGCGCTCGATCGCGTGCTGCAATGGGGCCACTATGTCGTGCCGAACTGGTACATCGCGGTCGATCGGCAGGCATTCTGGGACAAGTTCGGCGAGCCGGCGAAGCGCGGCCTGCGCGGCGCCAACGTACTGACCTGGTGGATCGATCCGGTCAAGGAAGCGAATTTGCGCGCCAAGCGCGGGCGTTGAGCGGATAAGACGGGCGCGTCGGCAGGACTGGACAATTGGGCCGGGCAATCGGGCCGCGCAATCGGGAAAGAATGAGGCGGATGTCGGGGAAGCAATCGAGGTTTTGGCCGGCCATGGCGGTCGCGGCGCTGCTGGTCGCGGCGGCGGCGCCGGGCCGGGCGCAGCAGGACGACGCCAAGCCCGCCGATCCGCCGCCGGTCGCCAAGAGCGTCAAGTCGCACGCGCTGTCGATGTACGGCGACGTGAAGTATCCGGCCGGCTTCCAGCATTTCGACTACGTCAACCCGAACGCGCCCAAGGGCGGCCGCGTGCGCTTCTATGGCGGCGAAACGTTCGACACGTTGCACCCGTGGATCATCCGCGGCGTTCCGGCGCCCGGCTCGTCGAGCATCAACGACACGCTGATGATCAATTCGGAGGACGAGCCGTTCACGCAATACGGGCTGGTCGCCGAATTCGTCGAAGTGCCGGAGGACCGCTCCTGGGTGATCTATTACCTGAATCCCAAGGCGCGCTTCCACGACGGCGCACCGATCACCGCCGACGACGTGCTGTTTTCGCTGGACATGCTGCGCACCAAGGGGCGGCCGTTCTACCGCGCCTATTACGCCAGCGTCGCCAAATCCGAGAAGCTCGACGACCGCACGGTGAAGTTCACCTTCAAGCCGGGCCAGAATCGCGAACTGCCCTTGATCCTGGGCCAGCTGCCGGTGCTGCCGAAGCATTACTGGGAAAAGCGCAATTTCGAGGCGGTCACGCTCGACCCGCCGCTCGGCAGCGGCCCCTACAAGATCGGCGCGGTCGACGCCGGCCGCTCGATCACGATGGAACGGGTCAAGGATTATTGGGCCGCCGATCTGCCGCCCAATCGCGGCCAATCGAATTTCGACGCCATCCAATACGTCATGTTCCGCGACGCAACCATCGCGCGCGAGGCGCTGAAGGCCGGCGATCTGGATTTTCGCGCCGAGAACTCCGCGCTCGGCTGGGCCACGCAGTACGACATTCCCGCCGTCCGCGACGGGCAACTGATCCGCAAGCTGTATCCGAGCAAACGCACGGAGGGCATGCAGGGCTTCGTGTTCAACACCCGCAAGCCGATGTTCGCCGACCGGCGCGTGCGCCAGGCGCTCGGCCTGATGTTCGATTTCACCTGGTCGAACAAGAACCTGTTTTACGGCCAGTACACCGCGACGCGCTCGTACTTCGACAATTCGGAGCTGAGCGCGCGGGGCCTGCCGCAGGGCGAGGAACTGCGGATACTCGAGCAGTACCGCGGCAAGGTGCCGGATGAGGTGTTCACCCAGGAATACAAGCCGCCGGTCTACGACGGCACCGGCAATATCCGCGACGGCATGCGCAAGGCATTCGCGCTGTTGAAGGAGGCCGGCTACGAGGTGCGCAACTTCCGGCTGGTCAACGCCAAGACCGGCGCGCCGTTCGAGTTCGAGTTCCTGATCGACGACCCGACCTGGGAACGCATCGCGCTGCCCTATATCTCCAATCTCAAGCGGCTCGGCATCGTCGCCAAGGCGCGCTTGGTCGATTCCTCGCAGTTCATCCTGCGCACGCGCAAATTCGACTACGACATGATCGTCGGGGTGTTCGGCCAGTCGGAATCGCCCGGCAACGAACAACGCAACTTCTGGAGCAGCGCCGCGGCCGACGAGGAAGGCAGCGAAAACACCATCGGCATCAAGGACCCGGTCATCGACGAGCTGGTCGAGAAGCTGATCGCCGCAACCACGCGGCCGAGCCTGGTGGCGCACGTGCGCGCGCTCGATCGCGTGCTGCAGTGGGGCTACTACGTCGTGCCCAATTGGCATATCGCGAGCGACCGCCTGATCTACTGGAACCGGTTCGGCATTCCCGACCAGAAGGACGCGCACAGCTATGTGTTCGGCGCGTGGTGGCTCGATCCCGCCAAGGACGCGGCGCTGCGCGCCGGGCGCAAC
Source organism: Alphaproteobacteria bacterium (assembly GCA_050186335.1). Taxonomy (GTDB): domain Bacteria; phylum Pseudomonadota; class Alphaproteobacteria; order Bin65; family Bin65; genus JBFWYO01. The sequence continues at coordinate 26,285 of JBFWYO010000021.1, forward strand.
AACCGCAAGAGCAACTAGCAAGCCCCCCGGCAGCCGGATACAGTCAACGCCATGTTCGCCTATATCATCCGCCGACTGTTGTTGATCATCCCGACGCTGTTCGGGATCATGATCATCAATTTTCTGATCATCAACGCCGCCCCGGGCGGTCCGGTGGAACAGCTGATCGCCAATCTGCGCGGCGAGAACGTCAGCGCGACCGCGCGCCTGGGCACCGGCGCGGATTCCGAGCTGCGCGGGCAGACCGGCGACGCCAAGGACATCCAGAGCCGCGGCGCGCGCGGGTTGGAAAAGGAGCTGATCGAGCAGCTGCAGAAGCAGCTCGGCCTCGACAAGCCGCTGCACGAGCGCTTCTGGCTGATGCTGCAGAACTACGCGACGTTCGACTTCGGCAAATCGTTCTTCAAGGACCGGCAGGTCGTCGATCTCGTGCTCGAGAAGATGCCGGTGTCGATCTCGCTCGGCCTGTGGACGACGCTGATCATCTATCTGATCTGCATCCCGCTCGGCATCCAGAAGGCGCGCCGCGACGGCAGCAAGTTCGACGTCTGGACGTCGGGTGTTGTGGTCGTCGGCGACGCGATTCCCGGTTTCATGTTCGGCATCCTGCTGATCATCATTTTCGCCGGCGGGCGCTATCTCGACTGGTTCCCCTTGCGCGGGCTGGTCTCCGACAATTGGGCGCAGTTGGGCTTCTTCGACAAGATCGCCGACTATTTCTGGCACATCACGCTGCCCGTCCTCGCCATGGTGATCAGCGGCTTCGCCACCTTGACGCTGCTCACCAAGAACTCGTTCCTCGAGGAGATCCACAAGCAGTACGTGGTGACCGCGCGCGCGAAGGGGCTGGACGAAAGCCGCGTGCTGTACGGCCATGTGTTCCGCAACGCCATGCTGATCGTGGTCGCCGGGTTCCCGGGCGCGTTCATCGGGATTCTGTTCACCGGCTCGGTCCTGGTCGAAGTCATCTTCAGCCTCGACGGGCTCGGTCTGCTCGGCTTCGAGGCGGCACTGGGACGCGATTATCCGGTGATGTTCGCCACTTTGTATTTTTTCTCGTTGATCTCGCTGCTCGTGCACATCATCAGCGACGTGACTTACATGCTGATCGATCCGCGCATCGATTTCGAGCGGCGCGAGGGCTAGCATGGACGTGGCGCGAAAGTTTCTCGGTATCCGCATCACGCCGTTGACGGCCCGGCGGCTGTCCAATTTCCGTGCCAACAGGCGCGGTTACTGGAGCCTGTGGATTTTCATCACGCTGTTCGTGCTCAGCCTGTTCGCCGAACTGATCGCCAACGACAAGCCGTTTCTCGTCATGTACGACGGCAAGGCGCATTTTCCGGCCTTCACGCAGTATGCCGAGACCGAATTCGGCGGCGAATTTCCGACCGAGGCGGATTACACCGACCTCGAAGTGCGGCGGCTGATCAAGGCCAAGGGCTGGATGATCGAGCCGATCATTCCGTACAGCTACGACACCAAGGTGCTCGGCCTGCCGGGGCCGTCGCCCTCGCCGCCGTCGGCGAAGAACTGGCTCGGCACCGACGACCAGGCGCGCGACGTGGTGGCGCGTTTGATCTACGGCTTCCGCATTTCGGTGATCTTCGGGCTGGTGCTGACGCTGAGCAGTTCGGTGATCGGCATTTTCGCCGGCGCGATCCAGGGTTATTTCGGCGGCCTGCTCGACCTGATCATGCAGCGCTTCATCGAAATCTGGGACAGCGTACCGCTGCTGTATCTGCTGATCATCCTGGCCGCGATCATCGAGCCGAATTTCTGGTGGCTGCTGATTCTGCTGCTGCTGTTCAACTGGATGGCGCTGGTCGGCGTGGTGCGGGCGGAGTTCCTGCGCGCGCGCAACTTCGATTACGTGCGCGCGGCCCGCGCGCTCGGCGCGTCCGACAGCAAGATCATGTTCAAGCACATGCTGCCGAACGCCATGGTGGCGACCGTGACTTACCTGCCGTTCGTGCTCAGCGGCGCGATTACGACGCTGACCTCGCTCGATTTTCTCGGCTTCGGCCTGCCGATCGGCTCGCCCTCGCTGGGCGAGCTGCTCAAGCAGGGCAAGGCCAACCTGAACGCGCCGTGGCTCGGCCTGACCGCGTTCTTCGTGCTCGGCATCATGCTGAGTCTGTTGATCTTCATCGGCGAGGCGGTGCGCGACGCGTTCGATCCGCGCAAGGGCGTCGCCGGCGGCACGCCGGGCGAACCCGGCGCCAGCGGCGACCAGCCTGTCGCCGCGAGCGGCACGTTGCAACGGAGCCCGGCATGAGCGAACGGCTGATCGAGGTCAAAGACCTCGCCGTCACCTTCAAGTCGCCGTTCGGCGAGGTGCAGGCCGTCCGCGGCGTGTCGTTCCATGTCGAGCGCGGCGAAACGCTGGCCATCGTCGGCGAGAGCGGCTCGGGCAAGTCGGTCTCGGCGCTGTCGATCCTGCAGCTCCTGCCCTACCCGCAGGCGCGCCACCCGTCCGGCAGCGTCAAGTTCCTCGGCCAGGAGCTGATGGGGGCGCCCGATATCGAGCTGCGCCGCATCCGCGGCGATCGCATCTCGATGATCTTCCAGGAGCCGCTGACCGCGCTCAATCCGCTGCACACGGTCGAAAAGCAGATCGGCGAAGTCCTGCGCATCCACAAGGGAATGCAGAAGGACCAGGCGCGCAAACGGATCATCGAATTGCTGCATCTGGTGGGTATCCGCGACGGCGCACAGCGGCTCGGCTCGTTTCCGCACGAGCTGTCGGGCGGGCAGCGGCAGCGCGTGATGATTGCCATGGCGCTGGCCAACGAGCCGGACCTGCTGATCGCCGACGAGCCGACGACGGCGGTCGACGTCACGATCCAGGCGCAGATTCTCAAGCTGCTGCGCGAATTGCAGCAGCGCTTCGGCATGGGCATCCTGCTGATCACCCACGATCTCGGCATCGTCCGGCACATGGCGCACCGGGTGGCGGTGATGCAGGGCGGCAAGATCGTCGAAACCGGCCCGGTCGACGAGATCTTCGCCAACCCGCAGCATAGTTACACCAAGCACCTGATATCGTCCGAGCCGAAGGGCCGGCCGCCGGCGGTGCGGCCGAATGCGGCCAGCGTGCTGGCGACCCAGGGCTTTCGCGTCTGGTATCCGATCAAGGCCGGCGTGTTCCGCCGCACGGTCGGCCACATCAAGGCGGTCGACGGCGTCGACATGAACCTGCATGCCGGCGAGACGGTCGGCGTGGTCGGCGAGAGCGGTTCGGGCAAGAGTTCGCTCGGGCTCGGCCTGCTGCGCCTGACGCGCTCGCAAGGGCCGATCGTGTTTCTCGGGCGGCCGGTGCAGGATATGCCGCGCAACCAGCTGCGTCCGCTGCGCCGCGAAATGCAGATCGTGTTCCAGGATCCGTTCGGCAGCCTGTCGCCGCGCCTGTCCATTTCGGAGATCATCGAGGAAGGGTTGAAGATCCACTTCCCCGGCGATTCGTCCGAGGCGCGCGAAGCGAAGGTGATCGAGGTGATGCGGGAAGTCGGCCTCGACCCGGCGTCGCGCCACCGCTATCCGCACGAATTTTCCGGCGGCCAGCGCCAGCGCGTCTCGATCGCCCGGGCCGTGGTGCTGCACCCCAAGCTGATCGTGCTCGACGAACCGACCTCGGCGCTCGACCGCTCGGTGCAGGCGCAGATCGTCGACCTGCTGCACAAGCTGCAGCGCGACCACGATCTGGCGTTCCTGTTCATCAGCCACGATCTCAAGATCATCCGTGCCATGAGCCACCATGTCATCGTCATGCGCGACGGCAAGGTGGTCGAGCAGGGCCCGGCGGCGCAGGTGTTGGATACGCCGAAAGAAGCCTATACGCGCGCGCTGATGGATGCGGCCTTCGACTTCAAGGCCGACGAGTCCGGCGTGGTGCGGATTTAGCGTCGGCTTAGAGTTCGGATATGGCACTGCTCTATTTCTCCGCCTGGGACGATCGCGGACTCTGGGAACGCGAACTCAAGGCGCTCGACCCCACGCTCGACATCCGCACTTTAGATAACCTAGGCGACGCGGCGGAGATCGACGCGGCGCTGGTCTGGAAGCCCGATCAGGGCCTGCTCGCGTCGCTGCCGAACTTGAAGCTGATCGCCTCGCTCGGCATGGGCGTGGATCATATTTTTGCCGATCCGCTGTTGCCGAAGGGCGTGCCGATCGTGCGCATGGTCGACGACAATCTGGTCGATCAGATGAGCGAATGGGTACTGCTCAACGTGCTGCGCTATCACCGCGCCGCGGACCGCTACGATGCCGACCAGAGCGCCCAACTTTGGCGCCCCGGCTATCCGCCCGATACCGGCGCGCGGCGCATCGGCGTCATGGGCCTGGGCGCGATCGGCCTGGATGCGGCGACCAAACTGGCCAAGCTGGGCTTCGCCGTGGCCGGCTGGAGCCGCACATTGAAACATGTGCCGGGCATCGAATGCCACGCAGGCGCCGCCGGGTTCGCTGCCTTCCTGCGCCGCACCGAGTACCTGATCTGTCTGCTGCCGCTGACGCCGGAAACCGACAGCATCATCGACGCGACGTTGCTGGCGCAACTGCCCAAGGGTGCCGTCGTCTTCAACGCGGCGCGCGGCGGCCATGTGGTCGAAGAGGATTTGCTGGCAGCACTCGAAAGCGGCCACCTCTCGGCGGCGTGCCTGGACGTATTCCGCACCGAGCCGCTGCCGAAGGAGCATCCGTTCTGGCGCCATCCCAAGGTGCGCATGACCCCGCACAACGCCGGATTGACCAACCCGAAGACGGCGGCGGCGCAAGTGATCGAAAATCTGCGCCGGCTGCGCACGGGCGAGCCGTTGCGCAATTTGGTCGGCCGCGAACGCGGCTACTGAGGCGCGCTGCCGTCGGTCCTCTTGCGCCGGCGCTCGATCGATTCGCGCAGCACACGCACGTAGTCCTTCGCTTTGGCCGCGTTGAGATGGCTGGTGTTGGCGGCGTGGATGCGCCGCAGCAGGACGGTCGTTGGCAGAATCGCGGTCCGGGCGCCGGTTTCGTTGACCCGCCCCATCCACTCGATGAATTCGCTGATCGCGATATCTTCACGATAACCGCCGACGCGTTCCAACAGCGACCGGCGGAACACGACCGTGCCGGGCGCATAGCCGGCACGCGGCTGCGTGCGCGCGCGCAGGCGGGCGCGATCTTCGGCGCCAAGATCGTCCGAATGGAATTCGACCATGTGGCCGCTGACCAGATCGAGCGCGGGATCCGCGGCGAAGGCGGCGAATCGTGCCGCAATGCTGTTCGCCGGCCAAACATCGTCCGCATCGAGAATGGCCAGAAACTCGCCGGAGGTTGCCGCCAGGCCGCGATTGCGCGCGGCGCCGATGCCGCGATGCTCGGCGCGGATGACGTGCACCTTCGGTCCAAACGCCTCGGCCACCGCTGCGCTGTCGTCGGTCGAGCCGTCGTCGACGACCACGATTTCGCGGATGTACGGCGCTTGTTCGTCGACGCTCGCAAGCGCATGCGGCAGATACCGGGCGACATTGTAGACCGGGATCACGACGCTGAGTTGATCGTGGAACCGCGCGAGGGTCATGCGACGCTCCGCAACGCTTGCTGCACGAGCTGCGGAATCGCATGCAAATCGGGGCCGACGCCGATGCTGAAGCAGGGCACGGACTGGCAAAGCTGCGCGAAGAAGCGCAGGGAAGCGCGATCGTCGCCCGGCAGCAGGATCAGGCTGCTCGGCGCCACCGCGCGCAATGCGGCCACGGCGCCGATGCGTTCGATGCCGACGCCGCCCTGGTTCGGCACCAGGATGACGTCGATCGGCAGCCGCTCCGGAACCGCGCCGGGCCGGCGTTCGGCCACGAAGATCGTATGCTTTGGTTTGACGTGCTCGTGGGCGAAATCGATCGGGTCGGGGATCCCGCCGAGCGCCAGGTCGGGGAACCGCGCGAGGTTGTCCGGAAACAGGTTCGCGCTGGCAAAGACATTGTAGCCGACGACCGGCGGGCCGAGTTCGAGGGCCACGAAATCGTCGCCCAGAAAACTCATGCCGGCCGCCGCGCATGCCAGCGACGTGGTCGACTTGCCGATCCCGGCCCGGCCAGTGAGCAGCGCGCCCCGCCCGGCCATGCCGACGCCGGCAGCATGGGTCATGCGCAAGCCGCGATGCTGCAGGAACCAGTGAAACAGCGCCCGCAGCGGCTTGGCGTACAGATAGCTGGGCAGCGGACCGGCCTGGCGCAGCCATTGAAAGCCGATCCGCCGCTCGAGATCGGCGCCGGTGATGGCGCCGATAATTGCATCGTAGGCAAACCGGATGCCGCCGACGCAATACTCGGGCACGAAGCCGGGTACCGTAACGCTGCCGGGCGACCACGGCGGTGCCGGCAATGCGATGCCGGTCGACGCAGCGTCGCCGACGAAAAATGTGGCATCCGTCGCCGCGTTCGCAGGATCGAACCGGTGCACCAGCGGCCGCATGGTCGAAGCGATTTGCGCCGGCCCGGCGAACACCAGCCTGCAGCGCATATTGCCGGCCGTCGCGCCGCGCTCGAACGGACCCTGTTGCGCCATGGCACGCGTAACCGCTTCCATGCAGGCATCGAAATATGCGGCGGCGGCGGAAGGTCCCGGAATCACGTCATGTTTTCGGCGGCGTGTGCGGCCAGCCCGCGGCGGTTACATCGTGGATCGGATCGAGCATGAGCAGCTCTTCCATGTCGCGATAGACGTTCAGGGTCATGCCGGCGAAGGCGGCCGTTCCGGCCATGGCGGGCGGCGCGACCGGCGCCGCCGGAACCGCGACTGCACCCGGCTGCGCCTCGGCGAGCAGATCGTAAAGCAGCAACTGATCGACCAGCGTGCGCAGATGATCGGCGGCGACGGCCGGCGGGAGCGCGAAACGCGCGGCGAGACTCGTCGTAACCGCATCGAGCGGGTGACCGGCGGTCAATGCGTCCCAGACGAAGCTGGCGTTGCCGTCCAGGCTGAAATAAGTGCCCGATTCGAGATTAACGATGACCGCTTCGTCGTTAATGGTCTCGTGAATGATCGAGTTGGATTTCACGCGATACTGTGTCATCGCCTGCAATGCTCGGGCTGGGAGCGGCCGCCGAAACGCCGGCGAAACATGGCGCAAGCCCGGCGCAATTGCAAATGCCGCATCGGCCGGCATCGGGTCGTCGACGAACTATCCCGAGCCGCCCTGCCGCTTGCGCATCACCGCCCGGCGCACGCTGTCGAGCGCCCCGCGCAAGCAGGCGTCGAGCTCGAAGCTGAGATTGCCGCCATGAATGCGCCGATCCAACAGGACTTCAGGTAGCACCGCGTGCGCCGTATTGCGCTCCATCGCGCGCGCAAACCAATCGGTATCCTCGCCCAAGCGCAGACCCGGATCGAAGCCGCCGATCGCCTCCAGCGTCTGGCGCCGGACCACCAACGCACTCGGCAGGTAGGCGACGCGCGGCAGGTCGTAAAAGCCCGGCAACAGCCATTTCGGCGGTTCGATGCCGGGTTCGAGAAAGAATCGGCACTGACAGATATTATAGCCGTGACCGGGGTTTGCATGCAGATCTCGGATCTGCATGGCGAGCTTATTCGCACGCCAGAGGTCGTCCCCGTCGAGAAAAGCGAACACGTCTCCGCGCGCGTGCGCAACACCGACATTGCGTGCGACGCTCGGTCCCTGATTATCCTGCCGAATGACGCGTATGTCCGACCGCGCGGCGAGAATCTGCGGCGTGGCATCGGTCGATCCGTCATCCACCACGATGATTTCGATCGGCCGATAATCCTGCGCCGCCACGCTGTCGAGGGCCGCCGCGAGGAACCTCTCGCCGTTGAACACCGGCACGATCACGCTCACCGTCGGCGCTGTCATGCCGGGTCTTTCGCCGGCATAGTGCCGGGCACGGTCGACGCGCGCTTACGCAAGACGGACTGCCGTACGGCGCGCAGCATGGCCGCGATCGACGCATCGATGTCGAGCGTCAGGTTGCCGCCGTGAATACGCCGATCGACGAGCAACTCGTTGACCAGGCCGAACTCGACGCCAAGATCGATAAGCCGGCTGAAATAGTCGAGATCCTCGCCGCGGCGCATGGTTTCGTCGAACCGACCGGCCTGTTTCAGAACATCGCGCGCAAACATCGTCGTGCTGGGGCACATGCCGGGCAGATCGCGATCGAAGAGGCCCGACGGCAATGCCGCAAGGCTTTCGATTCCGGATTCGCGAAAATTGCGCATCAAGGTAAAGCAGTAGCCGATTCCAGGGCGGGCGGCGAACAGCTCCAGTTGCCGGCGCAGTTTGTTCGGCCGCCAAAGATCGTCGCTATCGACGAAGGCGACGAAATCGCCGCGCGCCGCATCGATACCCGCGTTGCGCGCCGCCGCCACGCCGCGGTTGGGCTGCCGAACCGCCCGGAGCCGCGGCTCGGCGGCCAGGATCTCGGCCGTCGCATCGGTCGAGCCGTCATCCACGGCGACGACATCGATGTGCGGGTAATCCTGCGCAAACACGCTATCGAGCGCGGCGCGTAAAAATTGCGCGCCGTTGAAAACCGGAACGACGACGCTAACCAGCGGTGCGGTCATGCGCGGGATCCCACCGGCGATGCGATACCATGCAGAAAATAGCCTAAAATCCGGTCGTCATGCGACATTCCAAGTGCTGCCGGCGAAGTCGGGTCGCGGACGGCGATCAACAGATCCAGTGCGCGATCGGAGCCGACGGCATCGGCTGGAACTTCGACCCGCCACCGTGTCATCGAATGTTCGCGGGCTCCGAATCGACGTTCCGCGAACCGCCTTCCGTTGGCCAACAGGGTCACGTCCGCTACGTTCCGGGCGCCGAACATGAGCGGGTGGCCGACCAGCTCGAGCGGTATCGGCGCGCCCAACGGCCCGGCCCACTTGAAACGCACTTCCGCCATCGGCTGGTTCGACCAACGCGCCTGCGGCTCGCGGCCGTGCCAACCCGCCCCCGGCACGGATTCGATGCCGCCGAACATACCGAAGGTGAATTCGCCGCCGGGCTTCAATTCCAGCGGCGGCAAATCGCGCGTCGCGAGATCGACAAGTCCAAGTCGCCGCGAATTGGCCGAGGACCGCGACGGCGCGCGGCCCGTGGTCCCGAGCAAGGCTACGCGATGTACGAAACAGCCGAGCAACCGTGCATCCCCGGTACCGCTCACATCGCACGGGCGCACCGCGCGGTCGACCCGCAACACGATTTCGATCGGACCGCTGCCGCGGAGATCGGCGGCCGCCAGATCGACGCGCCAAGGGCGCTGCAGATTTTCGCCGATGCGCACGCGGTGGCGTCCGACCGACGTGCCGTTGACGATAACGTCGATCTCTGCATCCTCGCGGCCGTGTCCGAGGAGCGGCCACGCCTCCAGTTCCAGCGTTCGCGGCAGCGCATCGGGATCGCGCCAGAGCACGGTCAATACGGCTTGGTTGCCGTTGGACCACCGGCCATTGGGTTCGGCGTAATGCCAGCCGAGCATCTCGTACATGCTGCCCAACGTATGGCGCGCGAGATAGATGGAATCGCCGAGGCCGACGATGGGTGCCTGGCGCGCTTCGGCGGCACGCATCGCGCCACCCCGATGCAGGCGGCGAAGCCATTTGCGCAGGCGCCAACTGCGCCCGGCAACGAGGCCCGTGAGAACGGTCGACACGCGCGCGTCGTCCGGCAAGCCGAACGCACTGCCGAGTCGGCGCAGATCCGCGCGCAGAGACGGCAGTGCCCCTAACGGCCGGCGGCGCCGTGCCGCGGCCACCGCCTGGGCCACGCGCGCGGTCCAATCGCCGTCGCTGGTCCGTCGGGCGCGCGCGCGAAATTCGATGCGGTCGAGCCATGGCGTGCGGATGCGACGCATGCGGTTCAGGACATCGTCGGGAACCGGCGCGGCGAACTCGCGGTGCAAGTAGTCGATGCCCGCTCGCACGAATTCGATCAACCGCCGCTTTTCGGCCTGTTCGATCAGGCGCAGCCAGTCGAACGTCTCGCCGGCTTTTCGCAGCACCATCAGACTGTCGGGCACCCAGCGAATGGCGCCTTCCTGCCAGGACATGCCATGGGACAGGGAATGCAGCACGTGATCGGCGGCACACAATGTACGCACGCAACGGCCGCCGAAACCGGTCTCCTGGCTGGCAGCCCAGAAATCGGCGTCGGCGTCGGGCTGCATCGACAAGTGCATGACGTGCCAGTGCAGATCGACCGATGTCGCGGTGGAATCGCGGAAATCCCAGCTCGGCGACCAGCGCGCGATGTCTTCCGCGATCATGCGGTCGGACATTTGGGGATGCGGCGTCCACCCGCCCTGGCGTAACGCGAGCAACGCATCGTGGAGCCGCTCGGTCGGCACGAGCACGTCGATATCGCTCATCGGTCGCACGGTCGGGTCGTCGAGATAGGCCGCCGCCATGGCAGCGCCCTTCAGCAGGATGACCGGAATGCCGTGGCGCTGCAGCGCGTCGATCGCCTTGGCGCCGCGTGCCATCTGCAACTGGTTGCGCAGCCAGAAAAACCTGTACTGGCCCTTCAGCCGTCCCATCACCGGATCATCGACGCCATGCGCCTGCAGGCTGGCGTACAGCATCGGCACCAGCGTATGAATGACGCCGCCGACGCGGTCGAGGTCGAATTCGGGCCGCAGCGTGCGCCACGCTTCGACCGCGCGCGCGTCGGGCAGCAATGCCGCCTGCAGGAACAGTTCTTCCGCGCGTGTCGGAAAGCAATCGCCGGTGCGCACGCCAACCATTCGTTATCCGCCGTAACGGCGGCGCAACAGCGCGAATGCGGCGCGGATGACCATCGCCTCGCCGCCTTCCGGCCGACCCGGCCGCGACTTGGCGTTCCAGGCGTAGAGATCGAAATGCGCCCATTTTCCGCGCCCGACGAATTCGCGCAGGAACAGCGCCGCGGTGATCGCGCCGGCGAACGGCGAATCGGCTGAATTCGTGATGTCGGCCGTCTTGCCGTCGATCAGCGGCCGGTAGCCGTCCCACAGCGGCAGGCGCCACAGCGGATCGTTCTCGCGCGCGGCATGAACGGCGAAATCCTCGGCCAGCGCGTCGTCGTTGCAGAACATGGCCGGCAACTCCGGGCCCAGCGCGACGCGCGCGGCGCCCGTGAGCGTCGCGAAATCGAAGATCAGGTCGGGTCGTTCGGCGGCGGCTTCGGCCAGCGCGTCGGAGAGAATGACGCGGCCCTCGGCATCGGTGTTGCCGATCTCGACGGTAATTCCCTTGCGCGTACGGATGACATCCATCGGATGATAGGCGCTGCCGCTGACCGCGTTCTCGACTGCCGGCACGAGCACGCGCAGACGAAGATTCAGTTTTGCGGACATGACGATGTGCGCAAGGCCGAGCACGTTGGCCGCACCGCCCATGTCCTTCTTCATCCACTGCATGCCCGACGCCGGCTTCAGATCGAGCCCGCCGGTATCGAACGTGACGCCCTTGCCGACCAGCGTGACTTTCGGCGCCTTCGGATCGCCCCAGACGATATCGATCAATCGCGGCGGCGTGGCGCTGGCCCGACCGACGGCGTGAATGGCCGGAAAATTCCGCTCCAGCAGTTCGTCGCCGACGATGACGGAAATTTCCGCGTCATGGCGCTTGGCGAGATCGACGGCGGCTTCGGCGAGGTGCGCGGGCGTCATGTCCTGCGCCGGCTGGTCGATCAGGTCGCGCACCAGATGCACGGCCTCGGCGACCGCGCGGACATGCGCGCGATCGCAACCTTCCGGCCAGATCAATTCCGCTTGAAGCTTCTTGACCTTTTTGTAGCGCGCGAACGCATACGTGCCGATCGCCCAACCGAGCGCCGCCTGCGTCGGATCGATCGTGCCCCGATCCAGCGCGTAGACGCCCTCCGGCAGATCCTTCGAGAGATTGCCGAGCGCCCACAAATCGTCGCCCGGCGCATGGCCGACGAATACGCGCGCGACTTTTCCGCCGCCGCCGGGCACCAGACAAACGGCGCCGGCGCGACCGGTAAAGCCGGCGGTGCGGACCCAGGTGCGCGCGGCGGCATCGGCGCGTTTGAGCGCCGCGTCGAGGCCGGCCGCGGTCACCGGCGTGATCGGCACCGGCTTGCCGCTGGCTTTGGGGACCAATTGAAACGATCTCGCCATAGTACCACCTCAATCCAGGACCGCGCGGCCCCGCCAACCAAAAGCCGCAACCGTCCGGCTGTCAAGCAATTGCGCTTGCATCGCCCTGTCGCCTATCGTTTGAACCGCGGCCCGCACGCCGAGTTGCGCGCCGCGCTGTCCTTGGGAGGTGCCGAATGTCTGATCTTACGCTCGTCATCGGCAATAAGAATTATTCCTCTTGGTCGATGCGCGGCGGGCTCGCCGTGCGCCTGACCGGCGCGCCGTTCAAGGAAATCGTGGTGCCGCTGCGCCAGCCGGACACGCCGGCGCTGATGATGAAGCATTCGCCCTCGCGTCTGGTCCCGGCGCTGCACGACGGCGATTTCGTGGTCTGGGATTCGCTCGCGACCGCAGAGTATCTGGCCGAAAAATTCCCCGAGCGCGACATGTGGCCGCGCGATGCCCAGGCGCGCGCGGTGGCCCGCGCCGTGTGCGCGGAAATGCACAGCGGCTTCGCCACGCTGCGGCGGAACATGCCGATGAACATGCGCCGCCGCTTTCCCGGCCACGGCGTCGAGGCCGCGCGCGCCGACCTGGCGCGCGTTCAGGAAATCTGGCGCTACTGCCGCGCCCGCTACAATTCCGGCGGGGCATTCCTGTTCGGCGCCGCCAGCGTGGCCGATGCGTTCTACGCGCCGGTCGTCAGCCGCTTCGTGACCTATGAGCCGCCGCTCGACGAGACGGCCAAAGCCTACGTCGCCGCGATCACCGAATGGCCGCTGTATCGCGACTGGCTGGCCGGCGCGGAGGCGGAGCCCTGGCTGATTCCGGAATACGAATTCGACGCCAAATGAATCCCCCGCCGCCCGGCGGGCGCGCGGTTCATTCGATCAGTCGCACGTCGCGATAGTATTTCTCGGCGCCGGCGTGAAGCGGCACCGTGACGCCTTTCAGCGCCTCGGTGCGCACGATCAGTTTGCCCTGCGGGTGACTCTCGGCCAGCAGCTTCGTGGTCGATTCGTGCCACAGCGCCTTGCAGATGCCGTAGACGAGCTGTTCGTCGACCGATGCCGCGGTGAGCCATTGCGCGCCGATGGTCAGGGTTTCGACTTCGAGTACGCCCTTGTAGGTATTGGCCGGGATCGGCCCCTGGCCGAAAAATCCATACTGCTTGCGCACCGACTGGATGACCGGCGGCGGGATGTCGATCAGGCGGATTTCCATCTGCTCGGCCAACGTGGCGATCGCCGGCGACGGATAGCCGACCATGAAAATGAACGCGTCGATGACGCCTTCGCGCAGCGCGTCGGCGGCGCGCTCGGGCGACATCGATTCCGCGCGAATGTCATTCGGCTTGAAGCCGGCGGCGGTCAGCGCGATGCGGGCGCTGACCACGGTGCCCGAATTGCGTTCGCCGACCGAGACGCGCTTGGCTTTGAGATCCGAGAATTTCTTGATCGGCCCGTCGGCGCGCACGACGACGTGGATCGATTCCGGATACAGGCCGGCGATGGCGCGGAGTTCCCTATAGGGCCCGGCCTTCTGGAACAGATTGGTGCCGGTGAACGCCCAGTTGGCGATGTCGGCCTGGCACAGCCCAGAATCGAGCGCGCCCGAACGCATCGCTTCGAGGTTGGCGACCGAACCCTCGGTCGACTGGGCCAGCGCGACCAGCCCCGGCACGCCGCAGCTGCCGCCCCGATCACAAGGCCGTGAGCCCGGCGGGTTGGAGATCACGCTGGCCAGCACGCCGCCGATCAGGAAATACGTGCCGCCGGTGGGGCCGGTGCCGATGCGGAAGAAACGCTGCTCCTGGGCTCCGGCGCGCGTCCAGCCGCCGACAGCCATCGCCAAGCCGGCCCCGGCCGAAACGGCCAGAAACCGCCTGCGCGATTGGGTGGCGGGGATACCCCGCTCTCGGTCAGCCGGGCGCATGGTCTATTTTTTGTTAGCGAGCGGAAACTGCGTTGGGATTGTGGCGATTTCGCGGAAAATGACAATGCGCATCGCGCGAAAAACCATGAGCGACATGAATGGCAGGATCGCGCGCGCCGAGCATCGCCCGTGCGGCACCGTCGCGGCTTGGCCGGTCGGTCCGATCGACTAGACTGCGGGACGAAACTGCGGGCGATGCGGGCCGGACCGGGCGGGCCATGGAGCGCGGATGAGCGACATACTCGGCGACGTCGACGCGGCGGTGATCGGCGCCGGCGTGATCGGCCTGGCCTGCGCGCGGCGCCTGGCGCAGGCCGGCCTGGAGACGCTGGTGCTGGAAGCCGCGGACGCGATCGGCACGGAGATCAGCTCGCGCAACTCCGAGGTCGTTCACGCCGGCATCTACTATCCGACCGGCAGCCTGAAAGCGCGCTGGTGCGTGGCGGGCAAGGCCGCGCTGTACGATTTCTGCCGCCGGCGCGGCATCGCGCATCGCCGCTTGGGCAAGCTGATCGTCGCTGCGCGCGAAGCCGAGATCGCCGGGCTGGAACGGCTGCAGGCGACGGCACGGGCGAACGGCGTCGGCGACCTGGAATGGCTTGATGCGGCCGAACTCGCCCGGCGCGAGCCGGCGGTGCGCGGTGCGGCCGCCCTGCTTTCGCCGTCGACCGGCATCGTCGACAGCCACGGCGTCATGGTGGCCCTGCAAGGCGACGCGGAAGCGCGCGGCGCGATGATTGCGTTCAACACGCGGGTGATCGGCGGCGCACGGACGGATCGCGGCATCTGCCTGCGCACCCAAGCCGGCGACGTGCGCGCGCGCATTGTCGTCAACGCGGCCGGGCTGGATGCGCCGGCGGTGGCCGGATGCATCGCTGGCGTCGCACCGGCGAGCGTGCCACGCGCCTATCTGGCCAAGGGCAGTTACTACGTGCTGCACGGCAAAGCGCCGTTCCGCCACCTGATCTACCCGATGCCCGAGCCGGGCGGGCTGGGCGTCCATGTCACCCTGGATCTGGCCGGACAGGCGCGCTTCGGGCCGGACGTGGAATGGGTCGAAACGCGCGATTATGCGGTCGACCCGCGCCGCGCGGACAGGTTCTATGCCGCCGCGCGCGCCTATTGGCCGGGCCTGCCGGACGGCGCGTTGGCCCCCGCCTATGCCGGCATTCGGCCCAAAATCAGCGGCCCGGGCGAGGCGAACGCGGATTTCGTGCTGCAGGACACAGCCGAGCACGGGGTCGATGGGCTGATCAACCTGTACGGCATCGAATCGCCGGGACTGACCGCCTGCCTGGCGATCGCCGATGCGGTCGCCGAACGGCTTGGGCTGGACCCACCCGCGCCGTACAATTGAACGATTGCCGGAGGCCGCACCGATGACCCGTAAGACCGCCGCGTTCAGCTTCGAGGACACCGCCACCCACCAGGTGGAAAACCAGCCGCCGCCGTTCGAGGGGCATAATTCCTACCTGGAAGACCGAGCGCTGGTCGAAGGGCTGAAGCGCGAAGGCGGCGCCTGGGCCGAACCAAGGCTGATCGATTTCGGCCGCACCATGGCGTCCGCGCAGGTGCAGAAATGGGCGCACGACGCCAACCGGTTCCTGCCCGAACTGCGCAGCCACGACCGGTTCGGCAACCGCGTCGACGAGGTCGATTTCCACCCGAGCTACCACGCGCTGCTCGGCCTCGCGAAGGGCGCCGCCCTGCATGCGCTGCCCTGGACCGAGAAACGGTCCGGCGCGCACGTCGCCCGCGTGGCGGCGCATATGGTGTTCAACAAGACCGAGAACGGCATCTCCTGCCCGATCGCGATGACCTTCGCCGGCGTCCCGGCGCTGCGCGCGCAACCGGAACTGGCCTCACTCTGGGAGCCGCGCCTGATCGGCACCGAGTACGATTCATCGTTTCAGCCGGCGAAAAACAAGAAATCGGCGCTGATGGGCATGGCGATGACCGAGAAGCAAGGCGGCTCGGACGTGCGGGCGAATACGACCCGCGCCGTGCCGATCGGCAAGGGCGGACCGGGCGGCGAGTACGAACTGACCGGGCACAAATGGTTCTGCTCGGCGCCGATGTGCGACGCGTTCCTGACGCTGGCCCAGACGGAGAAAGGCCTTAGTTGCTTTTTGGTGCCGCGTTGGCTCGAAGACGGCACGCGCAACCGGTTTTTCATCCAGCGGCTCAAGGACAAGCTCGGCAATCTTTCGAACGCCTCGAGCGAGATCGAATACAACCGCACCTATGCCCGGATGGTCGGCGGCGAAGGGCGCGGGGTGGCGACGATCATCGAAATGGTGCATCACACGCGCCTGGAATGCGCGATGGGCGCCGCGGCGATCATGCGCCAGGCGGTGGCGCTGGCGTTTCATCACGCGCGATATCGCCGCGCGTTCCAGCGCAAGCTGATCGATCAGCCTTTGATGCGCAACGTGCTGGCGGATCTGGGCATCGAGGCGGAAGCGGCGACGATCCTGGTCTTGCGCGTGGCGCGCGGCTTCGACGAGAGCGCCACCGACGACGCGGCGAAACTGTTCACCCGCATCGCCACGCCGATCGCCAAATACTGGACCTGCAAGCGCGTCACCGGTGCCGTGTACGAGGCGCTCGAGTGCCACGGCGGCGCCGGCTATGTCGAAGAGATGATGCTGGCGCGGCTTTACCGCGAAGCGCCGCTCAACGGCATCTGGGAAGGCTCCGGCAACGTCATTTGTCTCGACGTGCTGCGCGCGCTCGAGCGCGAACCGGACACCGCGCTGGCGTTGCTCGCCGAACTCGAACGAGCCAAGGGTGGCGACAAGAACTACGACCGTTTGCTGGCCAGCCTGAAAGACGCGCTTGCGGCCAAGGGCGGCCTGGAGCCGCAGGCGCGGCGCGTGGTCGAACAGATGGCCATGGCGCTGCAGATGAGCCTGCTGATCCGGCACGCGCCGAATTACATGGCGGACGCGTTCGGCGCATCGCGATTGGCCGGCGAGTATGGGCATGCCTACGGGACCCTCCCCGCCCGCTTGAACATCGACGCCATCGTCGAGCGCGCGATGCCGAACACGGAGGCCGCATGAGCGGCGCGCAGCCTCCGTCGCTGCTGCAAATCGGTCGAGCTTTCCTGCAGCAGCAGGCGTTCAGCCGGCTGCTCGGCGCCGAGTTGACCGTGTTCGAGCCGGGCCGCGCGGAAATCGTCGTCCCGGTGCGCGACGAGCTCAAACAACAGAACGGTTTCGTGCATGGCGGCGTCGTCGCGTATCTGGCCGACAACACGCTGACCTACGCCGGCGGTTCGGTGCTGGGGACGGCCGTGGTGACGTCCGAGTTCAAGATCAACTACGCCAAGCCGGCGATCGGCGAGCGGCTGATCGCGCGCGCCACGGTGGTTCACGGCGGCAAGCGTCAGGCGGTGTGCCGATGCGATATTTTCGTCGTCGCCGGCGGCACCGAAAGCCTATGCGCGGCCGCCCAGGGCACCATCGTCACGCTCAGCGATAAAGCGGCCGTTTGACGCGCGAACCCGGGGCCGCGCCATGCCGCCGGTTCATGGCAGCAATCCCGCCATGCGGCCCGCGTCGGCCCGGCGGAACCGGCGCCTGCCTTGACTCCGACACGGATCGCGCCCTAGTTATCCGGCACGTCGTGGTGATTTGAGCCGACCGGCTTGCGGCCACGTAAAATTGCCCGCTAAACAGGTCGGAGGCTCGAAATGCCCCGCCCGGAAAGCGGGGTTTTTTTGTACGTGCGGGCGGGTTGAAGCGGGACCAACCGATGACACACATCTACGTTTTGCATGAAAACGAGGCTTGGATCGCGCCGCTCGCCGCGGCACTCGATCATGAAGGCCTGCCGTGGCGCGAATGGTATCTGGACCAGGGCGCATTCGACATCTCGGCGCCGCCGCCCGAAGGCGTGTTCTACAGCCGGTTGAGCGCGTCCTCGCACACGCGCGGCCATGAAGACACCGTCGAGCTGGCGCGCGCGGTGATCGCCTGGCTGGAACGGTTCGGACGGCGCGTCGTCAACGGCGGCCACGTGCCGGACCTGGAAGTCAGCAAGGCGCGCCAGTACGCCGCGATGGAAGCGCTCGGCATCCGCGTGCCGCGTACGGTGATCGTCGCCGGCAAGGCGAACCTGGTCGACGCCGCGAGGAAATATTTCCCGGCGCAGGAGTTCATCGTCAAGCCGAATTGCGGCGGCAAGGGCTTGGGCGTCATGCTGTTCCAGACGCCGGACTCGCTGGCCGGCCACATCGACACGCCGGCCTACGAGGCGCCGATCGACGGCATTCACTTGATGCAGGAATACATCCGTTCGCCGGAGCGCACCATTACGCGCGCCGAATTCGTCGGCGGTAAATACATGTATGCCGTGCGCGTCGATACCAGCGGCGGGTTCGAACTGTGCCCGGCCGATGCATGCGCCGTGGGCGACGCGTTCTGCCCGACCGGCGAGGCGGCCGCGCGGCCGAAATTCGAGGTAATCGACGATATCGACGCCGGCCTGAAGGCCGCTTACGAACGGTTGCTGGCCAAGCACGGCATCGACGTCGCCGGCATCGAATTCATCAGGGACGCGCAGGGCGTGGTGTCGACCTACGACATCAACACCAATACCAATTACAATTCCGACGCCGAACAGAAAGCAGGCAAATCCGGCATGCGCACGCTCGCTCAATTTCTCGGCGCGGAATTGACGCGCCGCTACCCCATCGCCAAAGCCGCCGAGTAATCGAAGGAGAAACTTTCCATGGCACGTGTTCGCGATATTCCGTCTTCCGAACTGCCGCCCGACGTCGCGAAGATCTACGAGAAATTCGCCAGCGAGTATGGCCCGTTCGCCAACCAGGTGGCGGTGTTCGCCCACGTGCCCGCCGCGGTGCGCCATCTGATGGCGATGCTGATGGAATTGCGCGATGCCAAGACCCTGCCGAAGCGGTACCTGGAAATCGCCATCGTCGTGATCTCGAAGATGAACGAGTGCCACTACTGCGTGGCGCACCATAAGCCGTTCCTGGTGGTCGAAGGCCTGTCGTCCAAGGGCGTCGACACGATCATGGATTACAAGAACCATCCCGAGTTCGACGAGAAGGACAAGATCGTCGTCGAATGGGCGATCGCGGTATGGGAAAACCCGAACCGCATCCGCGACGAGCTGTTCAATCGCCTGCGCAAGCATTTCACCGAAGCGCAGGTCGTCGAGCTGACCTTGCGTGCCACGCTGTGCGGCTTCTTCAACAAGTTCAACGACGCGCTGCAGATCGAAGAAGAAATCGAGGCGACCGAGAAGGTCGCCGCGCTGGCCGGCTGAGGCAATGACGGCGCTGCTGCAGGCGTTCGATCTGAAAAAATCGTTCGGCGGCGTGGCGGCGGTCGACGGCGTGTCGATCGCCGTGCGGCCGGGCGCCTTGGCCGGCCTGATCGGGCCGAACGGCGCCGGCAAATCCACCTTGTTCGGACTGCTCGCCGGCGCCCTGCCGCCCGATGCCGGACGCATCGAACTCAAGGGCCAGGACGTGACCGGCTGGCCGGATTACCGCATCGCGCGCCTGGGCCTGACACGCACGTTCCAGCTGGCGCGCGAACTGGACCGGCTGACCGTGCTGGAAAACCTGCTGCTCGCCGTGCCCGACCAGCCGGGCGAACAGTTGGGCGCGGTGTTCCTGTCGCCGCGCCGTGTGCGCGCGGCGCAGGCGGCAAGCGTCGCGCAGGCACGCGAGATTCTTTCCATGGTGGGATTGGCCAAGAAAGAAGACTCGCTCGCGAAAGAGCTTTCCGGCGGCCAGAAGAAACTGCTCGAATTGGGTCGCGCGCTGATGACCGGCGCGGACGTGATCCTGCTCGACGAAATCGGCGCCGGTGTCGCACCGGCCCTGCTAGTCGAATTGTGCGACCTGATCGCGCGGCTCAATCGCGAACACGGCAAGACATTTCTGCTGGTCGAACACAACATGTCGGTGATCCGCCGCCTGTGCGAGCGGGTCACCGTGATGGCCAACGGCAAAATTCTCATCGAAGGCTCGTTCGACGAAGTGCGGCGCGATCCGCGCGTGATCGAGGCTTATCTCGGAGTCGCCGCATGAAGCTGCTGAGCGTCACCGGATTGGCCGCGGGCTATGGCGGGCACCGCGTGGTGCACGGCGTTGATCTGGAAGTGGCGCCGGGCGAGGTATCGGTCATCATCGGGCCGAACGGCGCGGGCAAATCGACCGCGCTGAAGGCGATTGCCGGGCTGATCGCGGTTTACGACGGCAAGGTCGAAGTCGGCGGCCAAGACGTGACAGGTCGCACGCCCGCCGTGATCGCGCATGCAGGTGCCGCATTCGTGCCGCAGGAGCGCAACATTTTCCGCTCGTTGAGCGTGGCCGACAATCTGGCCATCGGCGCGTGGCTGAAACCAGGGGAAAAGCGTCAACGCCAAGACGAAGTGCTCGACCTGTTTCCCGATCTGCGCGCCAAGCTGAAAGTGTCGGCGGGATTGCTGTCCGGCGGCCAGCGCCAGATGGTCGCCGTGGCAATGGCGCTGATGGTGACGCCCAAACTGCTGCTGCTCGACGAACCCACGGCCGGCCTGTCGCCGACCCTGGTCGGCGACATGCTTTCGCTGTTCCAGCGCCTGGCCGCGCAGACCGGCGTCGCGTCGCTGATCGTCGAACAGAACGCCTACGAAGCCTTGCGCCACGCCGACCGGGGCACCGTGTTGGTGGACGGCAGCGTGGCGCGCGCCGGCAAGGCCGGCGACTTGCTGGCCGACAAGGAGATCGGCGAGCTGTTCCTGGGCAAGGCGGCCTGATGCAGACCATTCTCAATGCCATCGCATCGGCGGCAATCATCGCGCCCGCGGCGGTGGCATTCTCGCTGCTGTTCTCGCTGTTGCGCTTCGCCAATTTCGCCGTCGGCGCTTTCATTACCGTCGGCGCGTTCGGCGCCTGGTTCGCCAATACGCAAATGGGCTGGCCGCTGTGGACCGCGGTGCCGGTCGGCATGATCGCCGCCTCGGCGGTGGTGACGTTCTGCGATTGGGCGATCTTCAAGCCGATCCGCGCCGCCGCCGGCACGGCGCTGCTGCTGGTCTCGGTGGCGCTGGCCTTCGTGATCGAAAACGTGCTGCGGTTTTTTCTCGGCAGCCAGATCAAGGCGTTCGACCTGCCGCTCAGCCGGCCGATCGATTTCGGACCGGTGCACCTGGCGCCGGAAATCCTGGGCGTGATCCTGATCTCCGGCGGCTCGCTGGCATTGGTCTTCGGATGCATGGCGCTGCTGCCGTGGGGCCGCGCGATCCGCGCCGCGGCAGACGATCCGGATTTGGCGAACGCGCGCGGCATCAACGTGGCGCGTATTCATCTGCTGGCGCTGGTCATCGGCGGGCTGCTCATCGGCCTCAGCGGCTCGCTGGCCGGCGTGGACCTTGCGATCGAACCGGGCTTGGGCTGGACCTTGACCGTGCCGATCCTGGCCGCGGCGATTCTCGGCGGCATCGGCTCGATGGCTGGTGCGGTGGCCGGTGCGATCCTGGTCGGCCTGGCCGAGGAACTTTCGGTGATGTTCCTGGTGCCGGCCTACAAAGCCGGCGTCGGCTTCGTGGTGATCGCGCTCATGCTGTTGTTGCGCCCGCAAGGCCTGTTCGGCCGCGCGGCGATCCGCAAGTGAGGCGGCGATGACATCGTATCTAGTATCGATCGCCACCACCGCCGGCTTCTTCATGCTGATGGCGCTTGCCCTCAATCTGCAATGGGGCATGGCCGGCATGATCAATTTCGGCATCGCCGGATTTTTTGCACTCGGCGCCTATGCCAGTGCGCTGTCGACCGAACTGCTGGGGTTCCCGTTCTGGGGCGGCCTGTGCATGGCGCTGCTGGCGGGTTTTCTGGTCGGCCTGGCGGTGGCCAGCCTGTCGATACGATTAAGCGGCGATTTTCTGGCGATCGTCACGCTGGGTTTCGCCGAGGTCATGCGGCTGATTCTTTTGAACGAAGACTGGCTGACCCGCGGCCCGCGCGGCTTCGGCGTCGCAACGCGGCCGCTCGGCGGCGTGTTCGACCGCGAGGATTACGGCTGGTTCTATCTCGGCGTCATGACGGCCGCCGTCTTGATCGTGTTCGCCGTGGTCGAGACGATCCGCCGAGCGCCGTTCGGCAGGGTACTGCGGGCCATTCGCGAGGACGACGCGGTGCCGGCGGCGCTGGGCAAGAACGTGCTGTGGTTCCGCCTGCAGGCGTTCGCGCTGGGCAGCGCCGCCATGGCCGTATCGGGGTCGCTCTACGCACATTATGTGCAGAACATCTCGCCCGATCACTTCACCACGTCGGTTGCCATCGTGGTCTGGATGTCGGTCATCGTCGGCGGCGCCGGCAACAATCTGGGCCTGTTATTCGGCGCCGGCATCGTTATTCTTATTTTGGAAGGCACGCGGTTCCTGGGCGGCACGCTGCCCGGGTTGGACGCCGAACGGCTGTCCGCCCTGCGCATCGTGCTGGTGGGACTGCTGTTGATCGTGGCGATACGTTTTCGCCCGGAAGGATTTATCCCGGAGCCGCGCGCCCGCGCGGACCGACTTGCACGAACCTGAATTCCAACCATCGTCGAACAACCAGAAGGAGACATGCCTATGTCGATCAAATTCACGCGCCGCACGTTCATCGCGGCGGGCGCCGGCGCGGTTGCGGCGCCGTACCTGATGCGCGGCGCATGGGCGCAGGCCAACGAGCCGATCCGGCTGGCCAGCCTGACGCCGAACACCGGCGGCGGTTCGCCGTTCGGCCCGGAAATCGCGCAGGGCCACAAGGTCGTGGTCGACCTGGTCAACAAGGCGGGCGGCGTGCTCGGCCGGCAGATCGTGCTGACCCAGGAAAACAGCGAAACCAACCCCGAGGCCGCGGTGCGCGCGGCGCGCAAGCTGATCGACGCCGACAAGGTGATGGCGATCCTCGGCACCTGGTCGTCCTCCGTCACCATGGGCATCGCGCCCCTGTGCCAGGACGCCAACGTGCTGCAGTTCTGCACCTCGTCGTCGGAAGACCTGCCGAAGGCCGACAAGAAAGGCCTGTTGTTCAGCCTGCAGGCGCTCAACGGCATCTGGGGCACGGCGATCGCACGCCTGGCGATCAAGCGCGGCTTCAAGGAAGTCGCCGCCATGGGCATCAACAACGATTTCACGACGTCGATGTTCGACACTTTCGGCCGCAATTTCGCCGCGGGCGGCGGCAAGGTGGTCAACACGCCGTTCCTCTACAACGCCAATCAGCCGTCCTACCGCGCCGAAGTGGACAAACTGCTGCAAGGCAACCCGAAGGCGATTTTCGTGTGCGCCTATGTGACCGACTTTACCGCCGTGTACCGCGAAATCTTCCGCTCGGGCTACAAAGGCCAGGTCATCACCACGTCGCTGGCGACCGGCCCGCAGTTCAAGTCCGCGGTCGGCGCCGCGGCCAACGGCATCCTGCACGGTTTCCCGGTGCCGCCGGTCGGCAAGGATACATACGACGCCTACCTCCGGCTGGTCGGCAAGGCGCCGAACGGACAGGTCCAGAACCCGTTCGGCTGCGCCGGCTACGACATGATGAACGTGCTGCTGCTGGCGATCGAAAGCGCCAAATCGACCAAGGTCGACGACGTGAAGAAGCACGTGCATATGGTCGCCAACGGCCCGGGCGAACGCGTCACCACGTTCGCGCAAGGCGTCGCGGCGCTGAAGGCCGGCAAGAAGATCAATTACGACGGCGCGTCGTCGTCGGTCGACTTCCAGCCCAACGGCATGCTGGCGAGCCGCGATTTCGAGCTGTATGAAATCCGCGAAGGCAAGGACGTTTCGGTGGATCGCATCAACGCCGCCGGCTGATCCGGCCGGCTACTCGCATCAACCGGCGCCGCAGTCTCGGCGCCGGTTTTTCTTTGCGCGGCGGGCGCGTCAGTGGATTGCCGCCAGCACCTGGTCGGCGATGTTCTGCAATACGGAGCGTTCGGTGGTTATCTTCGAGGCCACACGAAGTCCATGGATCGAGGCGACGACGAATTGCGCCAGCGCGCGATTGTCCTTGCCGACGTCGACTTCGCCGCGCGCCTGCGCCTTGCGAATCCGGACCGCCAGTGCATCTTCCAGCGCTTTCACGCTTTTGGCGACGATCACCGAAACGTCGTGATCGTGCGGCGACAGTTCGACTGCGGTATTGGTGAGCAAACAGCCGCGGCGGAGCATGTCGTGGGCGCCGATCTCGACGAACGCGCCGAACAACGCGGCCATCAGATCCGGAAACGGCGCGTCCGAATCGTCGGTCAGCACGCGGAACCAGGGGCTGGTCTCGATGTAGCGCTCGAGCGCCGCGGCAAAGACGCCCTGCTTGTTGCCGAAACCGGCATAGAGCGAGCCGCGATGGATGCCCATGGCTACGACCAGATCGGCGATCGAGGTCGCCTCGTAACCGTTGCGCCAGAACACATCGATCGCCCGATCAAGCACGGTTTCGCGCTGATATTCCTTCGGCCTCGGCACCCCGGCACCTCCCGCGTGGCGAAACCTTTCTAGAACGATTATTCAATAATTACCATAGCCGCCATAAGGATATCCGGCGCGGCGCCCGCGAGCCTCGTTTGACCGCGCCGCGATCCCGCAAAAGCCATCGCGCCGAACAAAACTGGCAGAATTCCTGGTGTTTTAGCGAAAGCCCGGCGCGATTCGGCCAAGCTCTTGAAAAAGCGGGCAAAAACTCATGTTTTCAGGTATATTTCAGGGGCGAAAATGCGAAGGGGGAAACGCATGGCCAAACCCGCAAAGGCGGCCGCGCAGAATAAGAAATCGGCGGCCGGAAAATCGGCGCGCAGCACGCCGACACGCGCGGCGACCAAACAGGCGTTGACGCCGGCGCAGAAAAAGAAGGCAGGCAGCAAGGCGGTCGACGCATATGTCGCCACCCTCGAGCCGCCGATCCAGAAAATCGTCAACGCGCTGCGCCTCTTGGTAAAGGAGGCCGCACCCGATGCGCTGGAATCGATCAAATGGGCGCAACCGGTGTACGAGACGAATGGGCCGTTCGCCTTCATCAAGGTGTTTCCGGCGCATGTGAATTTCGGCTTCTGGCGCGGCGCGCAGATTTCCAAAATCGCCGATCCGACCGGCTTGCTGGTCGGCGACGGCCTGAAAATGCGACACGTCAAATTGATCTCCGCGAGCAACATTCATCGCAATCTATTGCAGGACATGGTGCGCGCCGCGATCACGCTTAACCGCGTCCATGGCGATCCGACACGTGATCCGTAATCCTACCTAGAGCGTTGACGCGGTTGCGTTTTTCGTGCGCGGCAAAGCGATTCGGGCGCTTCCGCGCTTGTCATCGTGCGCCGCATCCTTAAGATGATTGCGCCTTCAAACGTCGGCCGATTGCGCGCGCGCGATTGCGGTTCTGCCCCCATGGAACGGCGATCGAGGCCCGCACAAGGGATCGAACGAAGCAAGGCATCGCGCGCACACGTTCAACGACGCGCGAGTATTGGTGGCAGAGGAGTTTCGAATGGCTACGGGTACGGTAAAGTTCTTCGACATGAAGAAAGGCTACGGATTCATCGTTCCGGACGACGGATCGCGCGATGCGTTT
This sequence comes from Alphaproteobacteria bacterium, assembly GCA_050186335.1. Taxonomy (GTDB): domain Bacteria; phylum Pseudomonadota; class Alphaproteobacteria; order Bin65; family Bin65; genus JBFWYO01. Next base: position 51,881 of record JBFWYO010000021.1, read on the forward strand.
ATTCACATCACCGCGGTGCAGCGTGCAAATCTACAAAGCCTGAACGAAGGCCAGCGGATCGAATACGATTTGGTCGCGGGCCGGAATGGCAAGACCGCCGCGGACAATATTCGGCTGGTCAAGTAACGGCGGGCGCGCCTCGGGGGCGCGCCGATAGGTTACGTCGGTTACCGTTCCGGGATCGCCTCGGCGCGGATGGGAACGCTGGCGAAACGATCGCGCACGACGGCGGACCGCGCGCGCGGCACGGCGCCTAGCGCCTTCCGACATAATCCTCCAGCTTGAGCTGCTCGATGCCGGGAAAGCGACGGCGCGCGAACACGCCGCGCATCGCCATCGGCACCGTGGCGTCGATGCCCAGCTTGCCTTTATGCACGGCGGCGACGTCGTCGCGCTGGAAGCTGCCGACGTTCGGCAGATGCACCAGGCCGGTATCGGGCGTGGCGCGCGTGTGGATCGCCCACAGCACTTCTTCCGGATCGTGCACGTCGACATCCGCGTCGACGACGACGACGATCTTCATCCACGGGTGCGCGGCCAGCGCCGCCTTCAACACGGATTGCGCCTGCGCATCCGAGGTTTTCTCGATTCCGACGACGCACCCGAGAATTTGGCCCGGCGGTCCGAGATCGACTATTTTGGCCAGGCCGGACACGCGCTTGTGCACTTCGGTCGCCAGCGGCACGCCGAGCAGCGTGAGATCCTCTTTTCCGCCCGCAAGAATCACATGCCAGATCGGATCGCGCCGGTGCGTAACGGCGG
>JBFWYO010000022.1:0-52593 GCA_050186335.1 Alphaproteobacteria bacterium
TCGCCGGAGACGACTCCCTCGCGAATGATCGAAACATACTCTTCGAACACCTGCCGCATCGCCGTGACATGGCGGCGGAGCAATTCCGGCGGCAGGGCGCGTTCGGCGGTGATAAGAATCCGGAACCTGGTGCCACGCGCGAGCAGGCTGCGCAGTCTTTGTTCCATGAACGATTTGAGCCGCTCGACGGGCGTGCCGGTAACCGTGCGGCGCCAAATCTCGATTTCCTGCACCGCGGTCTCGGCGAGCCCGGCCACAAGCGTTTCTAGGAGCGCCTCTTTGTTCTCGAAATAGTAGTAGATGGCGCCGCGGGTCATGCCGAGGGCGTTCGCGATGTCGGTCAGGCTGGTTCCTTCGACGCCCTTCTCGGCAAACAGGCGTGCCGCCTCGGTCAACACGCGTTCCTCCATATGGGCTTTCTTGTGCCCGATCTTGCCCTTCTTATGTCTTGCGCTCTTCATATGATCGGAGATTCCCTGAGCTTGTGACTTCAAACTGTGCTGCTTTGATTTAATGCCAATCGAGCCCTGTGTCGCCCCCTTTTCAGGGCGCCCTGGATGTTACCTGACACCACAGGGTACTGGTCCCGTCCGCGCGTTGACGGCGTTAAATTCATATGCGATATTATTTTGACGTGCACGTCAAAAATTCCGCAAAGCCGCCATGGACTGCGAATCAGAAGCGCGGCGCCGGGAGCGACAAAGGGGAGTAATCACGTCAATGCAGCCGGATTTGTCGAGCGGCAGGGCGACGGAAGCAAAGCGCGGGGCGCTCAAGTTCACCTTGCCGCCTGGGTCGTGCGATTCGCAGTTTCACGTCTTTGGATCGCACCCTGCGGAGCGCGCGGATCCGAACGCGCCGTCGCGGCCCGGTCACGCCCCGATCCACGAGATATTGGCGGCCCATCGCCGCGTCGGTATCGACAATGCGGTGCTCGTGCAGAATACGTTCGTATCGATGGATTACGGGCCGTTCGTGAAGGATTTGGTCGATCATCCGCATTTGCGCGGCGTGGCACTTGTTACCGACGCCACTACCGACAAGGAATTGCGGTGGCTGCACGAGGCCGGCGTGCGCGGGACGCGCTTTCATTTCGTGCGCTTTCTGAACCGGCCGTGTTCCATCGAACTGGTTGAGCGGACTGCGCACCGAATCGCCGAACTCGGCTGGCACCTAAAGGTTCATGTTCAGCCCGATCAAGTGGCCGAGCTTGCGCCATACCTTGTGCGTCTACCGGTTCCGGTCGTGATCGATCATATCGCGCACACGCGCATTGCCGACGGAATCGACCATCCGGCGTTCAAGGCGCTGCTCGAGCTATACCGTCATCCCAACATCTGGGTCATCCTCGCCAACAGCGACCGTTGGTCTCGATCCGGCCCGCCGTCCTATGCCGATGCGATCCCCTTTGGCCGGGCGCTCGTCGCCCTCGGGACCGATCGTCTCCTGTGGGCAACCGACTGGCCCCATGTCATGTATAAGGATCCGGTGGCGCCCGATCCCTCGTTGCCGCGCCCGGATCCGGTCGATCTGCTCAACTTGCTCTACGAATTCGTGCGCGACGAGGCGATCATCGCGAAGATACTTGTCGCGAATCCTCGTAAGCTTTTTCCTTTTTGATGGTTCCAGCGAACACGCGGATCGCGTCTTGGCGCCGCCGCGCGCGGTCACGCCGAACCGTCGACCCCGCGATCGGCAATACTGACAAGGCATGCAAGCGCCATGGCTGAAGCACTCGTCGACGACGGGAAAAAGCTCGAGAGTTCAAGCCGATCCGAGCGCCAAATGGTTTCGTTGACGCAGCGTATCGCGTCGATCGGGGTGCTCGGAATGTTGGTGACGGCGGTGTTCACCGTCGTGGATGTCGCGTTGCGTTCGCTGAACGCTTCCCCCATCATCGCGCTGAACGAGTTCGTTTCGCTCGTCATGGCGGTATCGATCGTGCTTTGTCTGCCGGCGGGTCTCGCGCGCCGCGTCGGGCTCGATGTCGACATTTTGGCGCGTGTGCTCGGCCAGCGGGGCACCGCGCGAATGCGGATCGTAGGCCATTTTCTCCTGCTGATTTTCATGGCGTTGCTGGCGTGGCGGCTCGGTGCCGCTGCCGTGGCAGAAGGCGCGCGCGGCCAGAAGACGATCATTCTCGGGCTGCCCACGGCCCCGTTCTTGTGGGTGATCACGATAACGCTCGGGATCTGCGTGCCCGTTCAATTGTTCGTCACCGCCTCGGAGATCGCAGCGAGAATCGCCGATCGCCGCAAACGGCTGGCCACGCTGTTGGGCGGGCTGGCCGTTGCCGCCCTCGTCGTCGCAGCGTTCCTGATCGTCCCGCGCGAATTCGTCGCGCATTTTTTACCGAGCAGCGTCACCGGCTTGGCGATCCTGTTCTTCGCGGTGCTGTGGGTTTTCATCCTGCTGCTGGTACCAATCGGCCCCGCGCTCGGCTTGATCGGCGTGCTCGGCGCCGGGGTTCTGATGGGCATGGAGCCATCCCTGTCCGTGCTCGGCACCGAAGCCCAGGCGTTTCTGACCAACGAGAGCCTGGCGACGCTGCCGTTGTTTCTGCTCATGGGCTCGTTCGCCGGCGTCGCCGGTCTGTCGACCGATATCTATCAGCTTGCTCAGGCGCTGTTCGGCCATCGGCGTGGCGGACTGGCGATGGCCACGATCGGCGGCTGCGCCGGATTCGGCGCCCTGACCGGCTCTTCGCTCGCGACCGCCGTGGTCATCGGAAAGGTGGCGCTGCCCGAGATGAAGCAACGCGGATACGCCGACTCACTTGTGATGGGGTCGATCGCGGCCGGCGGCACGTTGGGACAACTGGTGCCGCCGTCGACGGTATTGATCATCTACGGCTTCCTGGTCGAGGAATCGATCGGCAAGCTTTTCATCGCGGCAATTCTGCCCGCGGCCCTTGCGACGCTTTTATATCTGATCGTCGTCTGGATTTCCGTGCGGCTGAACCCGAGCCTGGCGCCGTCGGTCGAGAAGCGCGATTGGGCATTGATGCTGCCCCTCATACTACGCTGCTGGGGGGTTCTCATGCTGTTCGGCGCGGTGTTCGGCGGCATGTACGCCGGCTACTTCACCGAGATCGAGGCGGCGGCCGTCGGCGCGGTGGGCGCGTTCCTGTTCGCATTGCTGCGTGGGCGCCTGCGGCGCGACGTGTTCTGGTCGGTTATGGCGGAGACAACCAGCGCGATCGCCTTGATCTACATTTTGATCTTCGGCGCCGTGATGTTCTCGTTCTTTATCGGCGCCACGCAACTGCCGGATATTCTCAGCAAATTCCTGCGCGACCAGCAATTGGCGCCGTTGCTGATCATCCTGATCTTCGTGGTGACCTACCTGATTCTCGGCACGATCATGGAATCCTTCACCATGATGGTGATTACCGCGCCGGTTTTCGCGATGACGATCGGGGACCTCGGCTACAGCGCAATCTGGTGGGGCATCATCACGGTCGTATGCGTGGAAACCGGGATGATCAGCCCGCCATTCGGGTTGAATCTGTTCGTGATGAAAAGTATTGCGCCGAATGTGCCGCTGAGCACCGTCTATCGGGGCGTGCTGCCGTTCTGCGCGGCCGACATCGTTCGCATTGCGATCCTGATCGCATTCCCTTGGATAGCACTCTGGCTGCCGAGCCTGATGTGAGGCATCACGGGACGAACCGGACTCGGCAGCGCGTTTCATAAACCAAGCTTCGACCTTAAGGAAATTCAAGATGAGAGAAGCGGTGATCGTATCGACGGCGCGCACGCCGGTCGGCAAGGCCTATCGCGGCGCATTCAACGATACTCAAGCGCAGACGCTCGGCGGTCACGTCATTCGTCACGCCGTCGAGCGGGCCGGCGTCGAGTTCGCGGAGGTCGACGACGTGATCATGGGCGCATCCGTCCAACAAGGGACGACGGGCCGGAACATGGCGCGACAATGCGCCCTGCGGGCCGGCCTGCCGACGAGCGTCGCGGGCATGTCGGTCGATCGGCAATGCGGCTCGGGCCTGATGGCGATCTCGATCGCGGCGAAGCAGATCCTGATCGACCGTATGTCGATTGTGGCGGGCGGTGGGGTCGAATCCATTTCGCTGACGCAGAACGAACATCGCAATCAGTATCGTGCGACCGATCCGTGGCTGGTCGATCACCGGCCCGACATCTATATGACGATGATTGAGACCGCCGAGATCGTAGCGGAGCGATATGGCGTTCCGCGCGACGCGCAAGACGCGTTTGCGCTGCAGTCGCAGCAACGGACCGCCGAAGCACAGCGGTCGGGGAAATTCGACCAGGAGATCGTGCCGCTGCCGGCTCGGAAGCTGGTGCGGGACGCCGGCGCATCGGAAAGCCGGTTCGTCGACGTGCTGCTTGAGCGCGACGAGTGCAATCGGGCCGATACGTCCATCGAGGGCCTCGCGCGGCTCGAGCCGGTGTTCAGCGACGGGCAGCGCGTCGCGACCGGACGCTGCATAACCGCCGGCAATGCCTCGCAGCTGTCGGACGGCGCGTCCGCCTGCCTGTTGATGGAAGGGGGCGAGGCGGCGCGCCGCGGCATCTCGCCGCTTGGCGCATACCGCGGTATCGCGGTTGCCGGATGCGATCCGGACGAGATGGGGATCGGGCCAGTCTTTGCGGTGCCCAAGCTGCTTCGTCGCTTCGACCTGAAGATTGAGGATATCGGACTGTGGGAGTTGAACGAGGCGTTCGCCTGCCAGGCGATCTACTGCCGCGATCGGCTGGGCATCCCCAACGAGCGGATGAATGTCGACGGCGGCGCAATCGCCATCGGCCATCCGTACGGCATGTCGGGCAGCCGTATGGTCGGTCATGCCTTGATCGAAGGCCGCCGCCGCGGCGTCAAGTTCGTCGTGATCACGATGTGCGTGGGCGGCGGCATGGGCGCCGCAGGCTTGTTTGAGGTTTACTGAGCGAGGACGGCGTCGTCGTTCGGCCGAAATCTCGTTTCGAACCAGAGAATACTGGAATTCAGGTCGTTTCCGCCCGCAAGCCTCAATGGACACACTATTAAATCGTAACAATCGCGGTGCAAAATTGCCGAACTCGAAAGTGGTTTCGCGAACGAACGCCCGGAGCCGCGGACGACGCAGTAAGCCAACGTGTGTTCACGCTTGGCCAATTCTCTTCTAGCTTCCAGACTAAGCAGGAGACCCCGCCGCGCGAATTTTGGAAACACTGGAAGCGCTCGGCTGCGTCCGCTCTGCGGGAGCGCGAAGTTTTCTCCTGCAGAGTAGCCCGTGGTGTTGCCATAGTTCTTCTCCATCGCTTCGAGGAAAGCGGCATCACAATACAATTTCGACAGATTGACGCCGCCGCCGCCCGGCGGCACTCCTCCCTTGAAGGCCTTGGCAACCTAAATGTCCAGCGGCCATGATGAGATTTTCTCGGGCAATCGATTCTCGCCGATGAGGTCCCAGCGTCCGCCCTTGGGCAGTGCGAATGCCTGTGGCAAACGAGCAAACAGGTTCGGAACTCCGCAGGAAGGGCCTCGCACGTGGCCTTCAATGCCCGCGCGCGCGCTTTATGGTCGCACTGTGCTGCCAATCGCTGACGGCTTGGAGTAATGAAAAGGGAAACTTGTCTTGCCTGTGGTGGCCTGTGCGTCATTCTTTGTATTGAGTATTTATCATGAGCAGCGAAACTCACAATAATAATGGAATTTCCCAACTGGACCCGCAGCTTACCGGGAACGTGGGCCTGTACTACTGCTGCTATCGGCTTTCCCTTCTCGGCTGGAATGTCATGCCCACGGCACGCAACGCCCGCGGCGTGGACATCATCGCCTACAGCCGTGACGCCTCCCAATTCGTCGGAGTCCAGGTCAAGGGACTGAGCAAGCGCAACCCGGTTCCCCTCGGGACTTCGCTGGACAAGATCATGGGCGATTGGTGGATGATCGTGAACAAGGCCGCGTCCCTGTCGCCTTCGGCCTTCGTACTCCTGCCTTCGGAGGTCCGGGAGTTGGCCCACCGGGGGGAGAAGGACGGGCGCGTGTCCTACTGGTTGCAGCCTAGGGCCTATGAGCAGGAGCCGTTCCGCGAAGCTTGGGAGCGGATCGGGCACGGCGGGGTCTGAAAGCCAATCCGATTTCGCGCCCGGCCCTCAGTTTGAAGTAGGACGCCCATCCCATACCGGGCGCGGGAGGAGTCGAACAAGGTCAGCCCCGAAGCCTTCCGCCGGCCCGCTTCGTGAGGGGCAAGGATTGGCGGTGCGTGATGCTGGGCAGGCTTCCAGCCTCGGGGCTGATACGGTCAATCTGGGGTTAGGCCCAACAAGGCGACTTTCTTCGGACACTTGGTGCAGCGGCGGTTTCCCGCGTCTGCGCTCCGGAAACGAGCTCCGCATATCAGGCAAATTCGGCCGGCAGCGCCACCAACGGTTCGGTAAGTGTCGGTGGAACGCTCAACTCGGAGCGCGTCACTTGCGGCGTCTAGCGGCGCGATGCCAGGTGGCCATGTCGCAATACCCGCAGACTTAATCGGCCGGCACAATCGTGGTCGCTCGAGCGAGCCAATACGCCTGGCCATTCGGTAGGGAACTCGGTGGATTATGGCGACATCCGTCTTGTCTTACAGACGCCACAGCATCCCCCAGAGAGTATTGGAATTCGGTTAGTCTCGCTCCGCCGGCTCGGCCGCGCCGAATATTCTCCGTTCGCCCGCATGAGCCTGAAGTGCGCCGCGAACTCAAAAGGCGGCGCAATCTCATTACAGCTCAGAAGGCCGCTTGATCGATCAGCGCCGGCTTGGTGGCGCGAAGTGCCAGGAAAGCGGCGCCAACCGGCGTGACCCGGCTCAGGATCCGATCGTAAGGCGCCAGAATCCTGGCGGCCCAGCCGCAATGCGGGAAGTAAATCGCGCCCTGAACGGTCTCGACGGAAAGTCCGGCTTGATGTGCTAGCGCGCGCAACTCCTCCCGCGTCCGAAACTTCCCCTTCCGCCAGAGCGGCGAGCCCAGCCAGCCGCGCACGCGCCGTGTGGCTGCCCAGGAACTCCATTTTCCCAGCTCGCCGACGACGAGATGCCCGCCCGGTCGAAGCACGCGGGCCATTTCCCGGAGCACCGGGGCAGCGTCTGCGATGAAGCAAAGAACGGTAACGGCAATCACGGTGTCGAACCGGTCGGGCGAAAACGGCAGATGCTGCGCCGCCGCGATCCGAAATTCAGTATCGACCCTCTCACGCGAGGCCCGCTGTCTGGCGGCCTCGATCATGGAAGCGGAGCCATCGACCCCAACGACATGGGCGCCGCGCTTTGCGAGCTGGACGGCAAGATCGCCATCGCCGCATCCGACATCCAGAATGCGTCGATCCTGGGCCTCGCCGATAAGGTCAAGGATCAGCCGGCGTTCCAATCGTTCTGTTATCGCTCCAAGCTCCGAGGCGCGCCATCGAGCATATGCGTCGGGCCCCAGCCCGGGGAGATCGCAAATCGATGGTTGTTCGGCGGACGCCATTCATCAGCCTTTCCGGTCGCTGGACGGGCATATCGGACTTGTGACCGGCCGGGCGACCGGACAGCCGTATGAATCCACCATGCCCGGGCGCGATGCCCGAATGCGGCCGGATGTCGGCAGCACCCGAGCATCTTTCCGCAGTGGCTAGGCGAGATCGAAGCGATCCGCGTTCATCACCTTGGTCCAGGCCGCCACAAAGTCGCGCACGAACTTCCCGCCCGAATCGTCTTGTGCGTAGACCTCGGCGAGCGCCCGGAGCTGGGAGTTCGATCCGAAGACGATATCGACACGGGTGGCGGTCCACTTCAGTTTGCCGCTCGCGCGATCGCGACCTTCAAACATGTCCCCGGCGTCCGATACCGGTTTCCACTCCGTGCCCATATCGACCAGGTTCACGAAGAAGTCATTGGTGAGCGTCCCGGGGCGATCGGTGAAGACACCGTGCTGCGACTGGCCGTGGTTCGCGCCCAGCACGCGCATGCCGCCGATGAGCGCCGTCATTTCCGGCGCAGTCAGGGTCAGCAGCTGCGCCTTGTCGACCAGCATCGCCTCCGGCGAAACGCCGAGGGCCTGCCGGTGATAGTTGCGGAACCCGTCCGAGCGCGGCTCCAGCACGGCGAAGGATTCGATGTCGGTCTGCTCCTGCGTGGCATCCGTGCGGCCCGGCGCGAAGGGGACTTCGACGGTGTGCCCGGCCTTCTTCGCCGCCTGCTCGACCGCGGCGCAACCGCCGAGAACGATCAGATCGGCGAGCGAGACCTTCTTCTTGCCAGCCGCAGCGTTGAACGCCGTTTGGATCCCCTCGAGGGCTGCGAGCGCCTTTGCCAGCCGGGCCGGCTGGTTGACCTCCCAGTCCCGCTGCGGGGCGAGGCGGATTCGCGCGCCGTTCGCCCCACCGCGCTTGTCGGATCCGCGGAACGTCGACGCCGACGCCCAGGCGGTCGAAACCAACTCGGAGACGGAGAGCCCGGAGGCCAGGATCTTGGCCTTGAGTTCGGCTACGTCCTCGGCGTCGATCAGCGGGTGATCGACCGCCGGAACGGCGTCCTGCCAGATGAGGTTCTCCTTGGAAATCTCCGGGCCCAGATAGCGCGACTTCGGCCCCATGTCGCGGTGCGTCAGCTTGAACCATGCGCGGGCGAAGGCGTCGGCAAACTCTTCCGGGTTCTTGTGGAACTGACGCGAGATCTTCTCGTAGGCCGGGTCCATCCGCATCGCCATGTCGGCGGTGGTCATGATGGTGGTCACGCGCCTGGACGGATCATGCGCAGCCGGCGCGAGGTGCTTTGCGTCGGGATTGATCGGCACCCACTGCCAGGCGCCGGCCGGGCTTTTCACCAGGTCCCAGTCGTAGCCGAACAGCACGTCGAAATAGCCCATGTCCCACTTGGTCGGGTTCGCCGTCCAGGAGCCCTCGATCCCCGAGGTGATCGCATCGCCGCCCTTGCCGCTGCCGTGGCGCGAAATCCAGCCGAGCCCCATCGCCTCGAGCGGAGCGGCCTCGGGTTCGGGGCCGACCAGCGTCGCACCCGCCGCGCCATGGCATTTTCCGAACGTATGGCCACCGGCGACCAGTGCTACGGTCTCGTAGTCGTTCATGGCCATGCGTGCGAAGGTCTCGCGGATGTCCCGCCCCGAGGCCAGCACGCTTGGCTGGCCATTCGGCCCTTCGGGGTTTACGTAGATCAGGCCCATCTGCACGGCGGCCAGGGGGTTTTCCAGTTCGCGGTCGCCGCTATACCGCTTGTCGCCCAGCCATTCGGCTTCGGCCCCCCAGTAGATATCCGCTTCGGGCTCCCAGATGTCCTCGCGCCCGCCGGCAAATCCGAAGGTCTTGAAGCCCATCGATTCCATCGCGCAATTGCCCGCGAGGATCATGAGGTCGGCCCACGAAATCCTGTTGCCGTACTTCTTCTTGATCGGCCACAGGAGCCGGCGCGCCTTGTCGAGATTGGCATTGTCGGGCCAGCTGTTGATCGGCGCGAAACGCTGATTTCCCGTCCCGGCGCCGCCGCGGCCGTCGCTGACGCGGTAGGTCCCCGCGCTGTGCCAAGCCATGCGGATGAACAGCCCGCCATAGTGGCCCCAGTCGGCGGGCCACCAGTCCTGCGAATCGGTCATCAATGCATAGAGATCCTGCTTCAGGGCCTTGAAATCGAGCTTCTTGAATTCCTCGGCATAGTTGAACGCGGCGCCCATCGGATTGGACAGCGCGGAGTGCTGATGGAGGATGCCGAGGTTCAGCTGATTCGGCCACCAGTCCCGGTTGGACCTACCGGCAAAGGTCGCGTTGGAGGGGGCCGTATGCATCACCGGGCACTTGCCGGCGCTTCCTGCGTCTTTTCCGTCCATTTCGATCTCCAATCAAAGCCGTCGGTGGATAAACTTTAGAATCATTCTAATCTTTAACTCACCCCATTGCAAGGTATATCCCGCATCGCAGGCGTTCAGGATGGTTCGCGAAAAAGCAGACCGATTGGGCAGGCGCTCGCCTTTAGATACCGACCGAGGCGATGTCGCTTGGGAATCGGCCAGAGAATGTCGGCATACGGTTCCACCCTCTCTGCCACGCAGTCTGTCGAACACCTTCGTGCGCTTTCGTGGCGCGTAAATTAGCCCCGTTTTGGGAAGCTTTTTGCACGTCTCGGCGAGGTCTTGCGGACTCGAAAATCTATTGTACGGTCAATTTGCGTTGTTTCCGGTCGTATTTTCTTCCCGCCGTCGGTCGATCCGGTCGCTCATCGCATGGTGTTGGGCAGCCACAGCGCGATGGCCGGCAGGGCAAAAATCAGCAGCAACCGCAGCGTGTCGGCGGCGATGAAGGGAACGACGCCGGCAAAAACGCGGCCGAGCGGAATGTCGGGCGCGACGCTTTTGATAACGAACACGTTGAGCCCGACGGGCGGCGTGAGCATGCCTATTTCGATGACCATCACGGTCAGGATACCCCACCACACCAGGTCGTAACCGAAGCCGGTGACGATTGGCAGGACCAGCGGCAAGGTCACAAACAGCATGGTGAACGGGTCCATGAAGCAGCCCAGGAATACGTACAGCAACAGAATGCACAACAGGATGATGGCGGGCGCCATGTTGAGCGTCTGCACCCAGGCAACGATATCGTTGGGCAGCCGAACGAAACCGATGAAGAAAGTGAACGCCGAAGCGCCGATGGTGACAAGGTACAGCATGCCTGCGCTGGATGCTGTTTCATCGAGCGCGCGCCAGAAGGCGCCGCCGCGCAATCCGCCGCGCAGCAGCGCGAAAACAAAAGCCGCGCCGGCGCCGACCGCGGCCGCCTCGGTGGCCGTGAAGGCGCCGAGATATAGGCCGCCGATCACGAGTCCGAACAGGGCGAACACCGTCCAACTGCCAAAGATTGCCCCGAGCAGGGCCTTGCCGCGCACCGATTCGCCGGGGGGAGCCGCCGAGGGCTTGAGGCGGACCATGACGACGACGACCAACAGATAGAACAGTACGGCGATCGCAGCCGGGAGTATTGCGGCGACGTACATTTTGCCGATCGAAGTGCTCGCCAACACGGCAAAGATGATCATGATCGACGACGGCGGGATCAACATGCCGAGCGTGCCGCCTGCCGCGACGGAACCGGCGGCAAGTTCGGTCGAGTAGCCGCGTTGCCGCATTTCCGGGAGCGAAACACGGCCCATCGTCGCGGCATTGGCGACCGACGAACCGGTGACCGCGCCGAAACCGGCGCAAGCGCCGATCGTGGCCAGCGCGAGCCCGCCGCGGAACCGGCCGAGGACGGCATGGGCGAGCCGATAAATGTCGCCGGAAACGCCGGCCGCCGCCGCAAAACCGCCCATCATCACAAACAAGGGAACCGTGGCCAGATCGAGCGACGCCAGCATGTCGGCCGAATTCGTCGCAAGCGTGAACAGCGCCGGGTCAGGCGTGCCGTGAATGGCGGTTACCGCGGCAATTCCGATCGTCCCCATGCATACCGCGATAGGAATCTGCAGTACGAACATCGCCAGCATGGTGGCGAACGCGATCGTAGTGACAACGCCGGTACTGCGCAATCCAAGCGATTTGACTGCCGGGACCAGTTCGGCAGGAACGAGCAGGGCAGCGGCGCCCAGGATCGCGAGCGCAATTGCGGCCCACGCCAAAGGCGCGCTCCAGTATTGCGGCAGCACGTCCGCGGCACTTCTGGGTACGTCGGCAACCTGGTCCGCCCGCGTCGCGCGTCTTGCTTGCACCAGCATTGCGATCACTTGGACGGGAACACACAAGGCCAACACCGTCGCCGCCGCCCACCAGAACGGAGCGATCGGCAATTGCAATGTGACGGTCGCGGCGTCCCGTTGGGCCAGACCGCCGGCATAAACGAAGAAGCGCCACGCCAGGACCGCAATGAACGCGGTGCTGAGAAGGCCGCCGGCAATCGCCAGCAGGATTTTCTGACGTCGGGAAAAGACGGCGTCGAGAAAATCCACCGTGAGGTTACGATGCATGGCCAGCACCGCGGGGAAGCAGGCGGCGACGATAACGGCCAATGCAAGCTCGGCGAACTCGCCAAACCCCCGTATCGGGCGATTGGCCAAACCCCGAAGCAAGACATCTGCGGTGGTAAGCAACGAAACCGCGAGCATGCCGATGATCGCAAACAATGCCACGGCGCGAGTCGTGCGGATCGACCAGCGATCCGCGCGTGCCAGCCAGTCCGCCGACGCTCCCGCTTCATCCTTCGTCGGCATCGATCCTCCCGGGCCCTGCGTTGTATGTAAATTGCCCCGCAGTTTGCGCCTATTGCAGAGTAAAGTAGATATGGCACAATCATTCCACCGAAATTGGACTCCTAACGACGAGAATTCGAAAAGAGGAGAAATGCGATGAATGTGCAGACCAAGCCGCTATTGCAAACTGCTGCATCGCCCGCGCCGCAAGTCCATGGCTTGCATCATTTCGCATACAAATGTCGCGACCCGGAAGAAACGCGGGTCTTCTACGAAGATGTGCTTGGTCTGCCGCTCGTTCATGTCTTCGAGGAGCACGACGTCAAGACCACGACCGGGGACACCGTGTCGTTCGCGCATTTTTTCTTTCAGATGCGCGATGGTTCCTACATCGCCTTCTTCGATCTCGGCGACGGCCGAAAAACCGCGGCCGATCCCGCAACGCCGCTCTTCGTCAATCACCTGGCGCTGCGCGTCGACTCGAATGACGAACTGCTGACGTTCAAGGATAGACTCGAAGCTGCAGGTCACGAAGTTGTCGGCCCGATGGAGCACGGCGATTTCGCGCGCTCGATCTATTTTTGGGATCCGAACGGAATCCGCATGGAGTTCTCGTTTACGATTCAGAGCCCGGAACATGCCAAGGCTTCGGCTTTGGATGCACATGCGCAGCTTAAGCGCTGGACGCTCGAAACATCGCCGGCGGTCCGCAAGGCGCGCGGCGCGTGAACCCGCTATCGGGGCAACTGTCCGCCCGGCCGCGGTTTAGCATTGCAGCCGCAGAGACCGAATGTAACTGCACTGCGGCTGGTCTCTCGGATCGATGACGGTCTGAGTTTTGCGTCGAGATCGTTGCGCGCTCAGGAGATGAGAAACATGACGAAGCTCGAAATTGCCCCGCCGCGAGACGATCATCCGCCCCTCAAAACGAACGTATTCGAGGCGGCGCGCGCGGTGACATGCACACTCGCGCCGCTGTTTCCTTATCTCCACGCGGGCGCGATCGTGCCCACGGTGGCGCTGTTCTGGGGACGCACGCACGGCGATTACGGTCATTTCGAGCATTTCAACACGGTCGACGAGATCGTCATCGTGTTCGGCGCCGACGGCGCGGTGGGGCGCGCGCGCACCGGGCTGGTGCGGGTGAATGCCAATACGCATATGGTCGGCAAATTCCTGCCCGATCCGGACAATCCCGAGAATTTCAGCCTGATCTCGATCACCCAGCGCCAGAGTGACGCGGAGCCGCAGCAAGAAGGCGTGTGGTTCAAGTGCGGGAAATGCCAGGCCGACTTGATGCGTCTGGACTTCGCGTGGGAACCAGTGATGACCGTCGCGCAGGAACAGGCGTTGGGCGCGGTCGCGCCGCTGGAAACCGTGATGCGCTCCGCCGAAGCGGTCGAGCGCTACAATACGAATCGAACGTGCCCAAAATGCGGTCATGAGAATCAAGCGTTCCCGCTCGAGCGTTGGGGCTGGGATCGCTACGCCGCCCAGACCGAAGCCGTACGCAAGGCTCAGGCGACGCTGATCGCCGCCGTTGCGCCGGCAAACGCCGCGGAGTGACGGGCATGGCCGGCAAGCAGATGTTCATGACATTCAAGGAAGCCGACGCCGCCGGCGCCTATGATGAATACCCGATGCTGCCGGCGCATGTGGATCCTCAACTCCATTTGAGTCGTAACAACTGCATGCAGCCTTTCTACCTCGTGTGCGAAAAGGATTGCGTGCTGGTGCAGATGTCGGGAAGCGGCCGCGTGCGCTTCGCCGAAGGTGGCGTGCGCTACTTCCGGCTTGCGCCGGGCGATTTTATCTATGTGCCGGCCGGCATGCCGCACCGTCTTGAGCCCGAGACTGTCTCGGTGCAATACCGCTACAAGGCGCGCGTCGCCGGCCTTGAGGCCGTCGCGTGGTATTGCGAAAAATGCGGGCATGCATTGTGGCGCCACACATTTGACGCCACGAAATCTCCCCCGCAACTTGGGTATGCCGAGGCTTGCGCCAATTTCAACGGCAATGTCGCGCGCCGCACGTGTGGCGCGTGCGGCTCGGTGCATGCCGAGATCGACTTCCCGACCGAGCGCTGGCGGCGCATTGCCGACGAACTCGGCACTGGGAAACCAAGCTAGTCGGCGGCCGGCGGTCGCTTGCCAGCGGCCGGCCTGCCGCAGATGGCCGGCGACGGTCGATCCTGCCTATTTCTTATTGTCGGCGGCGGCCAATTCTTCCTTGAACACTTTCAGAATCTCGGCGCCGTTGGGCGTGGCCGTCAGCCATGCGGCGGTGATCGGCTCGAACTTCTTCTCGAGCGACGCGATCTCGGCCGGCGGGAACTTGATCACGGTCTGACCCGGCGACGTCATTACCTTCTGCTTGTGCACCGCGGCGTCTTCATCGTTGTATTTGCCAATGGACGCCGAGAGGAGCAGGCCGGAATTCTTGTCGATAGCCGCCTTGATCTGCGGCGAAAGTTTCTCCCACGTCCGGTTGTTCATGCCCACCAGACCGGCGACGCCGCCGAGCGGGATGTCGACGTGATACTTGGCTACCTCATCGTGCTTGAACGCCGTGAAGGCGAGCCACGGGCTGAGGCTGCCGTCGATCACGCCCTTGCTGATCCCTTCATAGACGCCGGTAATCGCCATTTGCACCCCGGTTGCCTTGAGCGATTCCATCATCTGGGCGTTGACGCGCCCCGCAATGCGGAATTTCTTGCCGGCGAGCGCTTCGGCATTTGGCATCGGCGCCTTGCTGTGCAATACCGACGGCGGGAGCACAGCCAATCCGAGCGGCTTGACTTCGTCGTACTCGGTTTTGATCAGGCCTTTTTCATAGATGCGCCAAAGCGCCACTGATCCCTGCATGGAGCTGGTGACCAGGAATGGCAGTTCCACGACGGACGTGCGGGGGAATTTGCCCGGAACCAGCGGCTGCAGGATCCAGCCGAAATCCGCGACGCCGTTGCGCACGACATCGTACATGGTGCGGGCGTTGCCGAGCGTCTCCCAGTAGAAGTCGATCTTGACGGTGCCATTGCTGTCTTTTTCGACCGCGCGGGCCCAAGCCTGCTGCGCGAGATTGATGTTGACGTTGGGCGGCCCCCAGCCGGCGAATTTGAGAGTCACCATCTCAGCAACGGCCGGAGTGGCAACCAGCAATGCGAGAACGGACGTAAGGAATATGCGTTTCAAGCGGTCCCTCCCTCTCAACTATTCGGTTGATCGCTGTGCCGCGATTTCAGTCGAATATTAGGATTTCGCCCATCGCCGGTAAAGGTCGCATTGCGGGATATCGCGCTGCTGACGAAACCGACATTCGAACGACGCAACGCGCCGTGGTTACATCGGCGCGTTGAGATTCGCTGCGAAAGATTGGAAGATTTGACGCGATAGCCGGCCGTGCTACCATTTTCTGGCGTGCGTTCGGATGTCGCAATTTTGCGACGTTCCGCAAGATCGAACGGCAAGACAAGAGAGGTTCCGTGCAGCCCACGGGTTTCAAGACCGAGCAGGTCGCCTTATCGGCCGGCACTGTACGTTACCATAGCGCAGGCACCGGTCAGCCGCTGCTCTATCTTCATTCCGCTGCGGGATTTCGGCTATCCGAGCCGATTGCGCGGCTATGCAATCGCTTCCGCGTGATCGCGCCGGTGGTACCAGGATTCGACGGCACCGACACGCTGCCGGGGATTCGAACGGTCGCGGCGCTGGCGGACTTGTACGCCCAATTGATCGACGCCGTCGGCGGCGGAAGCTGCAGCGTGGTGGGGCAATCGCTGGGCGCCTGGATCGGCGCTTGGCTGGCGATCAAGCACCCGCAGAAAGTCGAACCTCTGATCCTGGCATCGCCTGCCGGTTTCCGCGATCCATCTTTGCCGGCGCTCAGCTTCGATCCGGACGTGATGTTGCGTCAGCTTCATGCCTATCCCGAGCGGCGGCCGGCGGAAACAAGACCCGCTGAGCAATTGGCGGGCAATCGTGCGGCACTCAAGCATTACGGCGTCGGCTCGTCGTGGGACGAAGAACTGAACCGGCGGCTTGGCGATATCAAATGCCTCACGCTGATCGTTCACGGTACGATGGACGTGCGCGTACCCCTCGATGCAGTGCGCAGGATGCGCCGTGAAATTCCGCATTCCCATCTCGTATACATTTACGATGCTGCGCATAGCATCGAGTTCGATCAGCCCGCGCGTGTCGGCGTCGTGTATGAGGATTTCCTGCGGCGCGGCGAAGCGTTCATCGTCAATGCAGGTCCGAAATTGGAGACAGTGTGATGCGGTTTTCGCACCTTCACCACATGCCCTATACCGGCATCACCGAGGCCGGGCTCGGTTGGCCCATTTCCAATCGTCGATTTGATGCCGCGACAGCGATGAAATTATTTCGCACCTATATCGACGTGAAAGTGTTCGCCGAGGAGTGCGGTTTCGACGAAATCGGCAGCAACGAGCACCATATGAGCCCGTTCGGCATGATGCCGAACCCCAACCTGATCGGGGCCGCGATCATCGAACGCACGAGCACCGCCGGCATTTTTCAGTGCGGCAATCTTGTTCCGTTGAACAATCCGCTCCGGATCGCGGAAGAATATGCGATGCTCGATGTCATGAGCGGTGGCCGGCTCATCGCCGGGCTCATGCGGGGCATTCCGCACGAATACGTGGCCTACAATATTCCGCCCGACGAATCTTGGGATCGGATGCGCGAGGCCTGCCAGCTCATTCTCAAGGCGTGGACCGAACCCGAGCCGTTTGGCTGGGAAGGCGAGTATTATCAATTCCGTGCCGTATCGATCTGGCCGAAGCCGATACAAACGCCGCATCCGCCGCTCGTCATGTCCGGCGGTAGTCAGAGTTCGGCGCGCTTTGCCGCGGAGTTCAAGGCGGTGATGGGGATCCTGCGCGTCACCGACCTCAGCCAAGCGAAGGAGTTGATTCGCATTTACACCGAAAAGGCCAGGGAAGACGGCTGGGAGCCCGGGCCGGACCAGTTCATGGTGGGCCTGCCGACCGCGGTTGCGGAAACGTTCGAGGAAGCGAAGCGCGTGCTTCATGAGGGCACGCAGTACTTCTTCGATGTGCTTCAAGGCGGGATCAATCGCGCCCAGCAGCTGGTGCTTCAGAATACGCGCTTTAACGCCGGCGACCGGAACATTCGGCCGCTCGACAAGGATCAGATGATGAAACTGACGCCGGTCGAACAGCGGATCGAACGTGGGCAGGTCCTGTGTGGCACGCCGGATATGGTGGTCGACCAAATTCGTCGTCTGTACGCCGAATTGAAGCACGGCCACATGAACCTGATCATGAAGATCGGCAACATGCCGGATGATTTTGTCCGGCGGGGAATGGCGTTGCTCAAGGACTGGGTTTTCCCGCATGTCAAATCCCTGGGTTCGGAACAGGCGGCAAGAAAGCCGCTGCGGCCGGGGGATGCGGCCGCTTGAGCGCGGCGGCAGAGTACGGGCCGGGGCGCATGGCATTTTCGCGCGGCGGTTAATCGCCTCGGCGAAGCTTTCTCCCGTTGCGTAGCAGTATTCTTCCGAGGTCGGAAGCGCTGCTCGGAAGACGAAGAGCAATCGGCCGGAGGTGCTGGGAATCTTTCAAGTACCGCAGGGAACGCTGAATATCAGGTCGTCGCGCTCCCTCAACCTCGCCAATGCGCTTTGCTCATTTGGCCGTATGCCATCGCGGAAACGGCGCGGCGTCGCGCGGGCCATTGCGCGAAATACTATGTATACACAATAAAATATGGTGCGCTGCATCGACCACCCTTGCGATCCGGCCAAAAAGAACGCAAGGTGACCGTCAGAAACAGCGTCTACGTCATATCGGAGCCACCCATGGACGGATTTGAAAGCGTGCGGATTCCCTACGGCGCTTACTGGTCCACGCCGTTCTGTCGATGGCAGACCGGCTTTTCCGACCTCCATAGCGTTCGCTTCGCCGCCGATACGGCGAAAAAGACCCTGGAAAATAAAGGCATTCCGATTTCGGCGATCGATTACGCCGTGCTTGGCACCACTGTGCCGCAAGATAAGAGTTTTTGGGGTGCGCCGTGGCTCATGTCGCTGATGGGCTCGGAAGACGTATCCGGCCCGTCCATTGCGCAGGCGTGTGCAACCAGCGCACGGTGTCTTTCCGTCGCTGCCTCAGAGATCGAAAATTCGGGCAGCAAGGTAACACTGATCGTTGCTTGTGATCGCACTTCCAATACGCCCGTCGTGACGTACCCCAATCCGCGCGGCGCCGGCGGGGCGCCCCAAATCGAAAACTGGGTACTCGACAATTACAAGGAGGATCCCTACGCGCGCGTTGCAATGGTGCAGACCGCGGAAAACTGCGCTCGCGACTGGCAGGTCAGCCTGGAGGAGCAGCACGACGTGGTGTTGCGTCGATACCAGCAATACCTGGATGCCCTGGCCAACGACAACGCATTCCAGCGCCGCTACATGACGCTGCCGTTCGATGTGCCTGATCCGTCCTTCCGCAAGAGCAGCGGCAAAGCTATCGCGGGCGACGTCGGCGTATTCGAAACCACGAAGCAGGGGCTCGACAAGCTTAGGCCCGTGATCGAAGGCGGCACCGTCACCTTCGGTGCGCAGACTCATCCCGCGGACGGCAATGCCGGCATTATCCTTGCGAACAAGGATCGAGTCGCCGAATTCACGAAACGACCGGAAATCGAAATCCGGATTCTCGGCTTCGGTCAGGCGCGCGAGCGAAAGGCCTACATGCCGGCCGCGCCGGTGAAGGCGACAAGGAATGCGTTGAAGGCGACCCAATTGACGATGAGCGACATCGACATCGTCAAATCCCATAACCCCTTTGCCGTCAATGACGTGGTGTTCTCGCGCGAGATGGGTAGAAAAATCGAAAACATGAACAACTATGGTTGTTCGCTGATCTACGGGCATCCGCAAGGCGCGACAGGTATGCGCATCTTCGTCGAATTGATCGAGGAACTCGCAATGAGGGGCGGCGGCGTTGGATTGTTTCAGGGCTGCGCGGCCGGCGACACCGGCATGGCAGTGCTCATCGAAGTTGGGGATAGGACCTGACCGGCCACGCTTCAGAGATACAAGCGGCAGAAATACAGGCGCTCGAAGAAATAAGGCTGTCGGGACAAATAACCCTCGTGACCGGGGGACGTCCACGGTAGCGCGCCGACGCGACTGCTAAAGCAACGCGATGTTGAATTGGGGGCGATATCCGGAATCGCGCGCGATTCGACCTATGCCCTCAATTGGATTTAGTACGTATACAAAATAAAATGGAAATACATTAGGTTTAGTATATCGAACGCGCGCAGCCACAAGCCCGAATAAATGGCGTTACATGGCTCATTTCTGCGGTCGCGGTGCAATCGATACAAGCCGCCTCGACTTTGCTGAAGCAATGTAGGCATAATACTGTCAGTGGGAGTGCCGAGGTGACGAGAACGCTTCGTGCTGGAGGGTGAGGGACCGATGCTAGGGTCAAGTGCTCATGGCACTTCCTTGCGGCTCGCGGCGCCGGCTGTGCAATGTACTCGGCGGGAGGATGGCGTCATTCTCCTCCGATCCCCCGTCCCATTGGGCAAATTCCCGCGTCAGTTTGGCGAGCACCTACATCGCTGGGCTGAAAAGACACCGGACCGCGTACTGTTCGCCGAGCGGGGGCCAAACGGCGAGTGGATCAATCTGACCTACGGCGACGCGCTGCAACGTGCCAATCGAGTCTCGCAGGCGCTGCTCGACCGCGGACACGACCAGAGCCGGCCGGTTGCGTGCTTGTCCGATAAATCGCTCGATATGGCCGTGCTGAAGCTGGCCGCGATGCAAATCGGAATTCCGTTTTTGCCGATCTCTTCGTCTTATTCTCTGGCGTCGAGCGATTTCGCCCGGCTGAAGTATGTAATGGCGGAGCTTCGGCCCAGCCTAATTTATGTCTCAAACGTGAGGCAATTCGCGCCGGCGCTCAAGGCGCTGCCGTCGCTGGAGGGCGTCGATCTGATCGCGAGCGAGCCCGGAGACGAATTTCCAGATGCGACGTCGTTTCAGAGATTGTTGAGCGTCGCGGTCACGCCGCAAGTCCGGCATCATTTCGAAAAGGTCGGGCCGGACTCAATCGCCAAGCTGCTGCTGACATCCGGCTCGACCGGGATGCCGAAGGCCGTAATCAATACGCACGGCACGATTTGCGCCAACGGTATGGCCGTCGATACTTTATGGCCTTTCCTGGCAGATCAGCCGCATGTTGTTCTGGACTGGCTTCCCTGGAACCACACATTCGGCAGCAACACGACATTCAACCAGACGCTGCGCCATGGCGGCACGCTCTACATGGACGAGGGAAAGCCGGTTCCCGGAAAATTCGAGACCACTGTTCGCAATATGCGCGATGTGCGGCCGACGATCATCTACAACGTGCCGCGCGGCCTCGACATGCTCGTGCCAATCCTAGAGAGCGACAGCGAGTTCGGGCGCGCGATCTTCGATCGGCTGAAGATGATCTTCTACTCGGGGGCTGCTTTGCCTTCGCATCTCTGGCACCGGATCGACGCGATCTCAATCAAGTACCGCGGCATGCCGATGCCGATCTTTTCCTCTCTTGGTTCGACCGAAACCGGACCTGTTGCAACGCTCGTACACTGGGCATCGCGCGAACCCGCCGGCGTCGGCCTCCCGATCCCGGGCACAACCCTCAAGCTCGTACCTGTCGGTGGCAAGCTTGAAATGCGGGTGAAAGGCGTAAGCATCTCGCCGGGGTATTTCCGGCGCCCCGATCTCACCGAGCTGGCCTTCGATGTAGAGGGCTATTTCAAACTCGGCGACGCCGTTCGGTTTGTCGATCCGGAAAGGCCGGAAGCGGGATTGGCGTTCGACGGCCGTATCTCCGAGAATTTCAAGCTGACGAGCGGTGTTTGGGTTCAAGCGGGAGAAATTCGCGTCGAAGCCATCAACAGCGGCGTTCCCTTCATTCAGGACGTCGTCGTCGCCGGGCACGATCGGGACGAAATCGGCGTTCTAGTGTTTCTCAATCTGGACGGTTGCCGGCAGGCTTGCGGCAATCCGTCGGCTTCTTTGGCCGATCTGGCCGAGATGCCAATCATTCGGAACGGCATTCGGCAGGCATTGCAAAAATACAATCAGAATACATCGGGCAGCAGCCGGCACATCGCGCGCGCAATTCTGCTGGGCGACGCGCCGTCAA
The DNA here is from genome assembly GCA_050186335.1 of Alphaproteobacteria bacterium. GTDB lineage: Bacteria > Pseudomonadota > Alphaproteobacteria > Bin65 > Bin65 > JBFWYO01. The sequence continues at coordinate 21,372 of JBFWYO010000022.1, forward strand.
TCGACGCGAATGAGATTACCGATAAGGGCTATCTCAACCAACGAATCGTCTTGGAGCGGCGGGCCGATGAAGTGCGGCGGCTATTCGATGCCAACGCCCCCGATACGATCGTAATTGATGACCAACTACGTCCGGCTCCCGCAAGAGCGGAAAGTCGGACGCACATATCGGCGACTGATTGACCAAACACAAGGGAGGGAGAGATGCGTAAAATTGCGATCGCTACGTTATCCACGTTGCTTCTGGCATTCGGCCCTGCATATGCGGACATAAAAGTTGGTGTGATCGTCGGCTCAACCGGGCCCGGCGCATCGCTGGGAATTCCTTACAAGAACACCGTCGCCATCATGCCGGACAAGATCAATGGCGAAAAAGTCGATTACATTGTGCTCGACGATGCGACCGACGCGTCGAATGCGACGAAGCATGCGCGCAAATTGATCAACGATGACAAGGTCGACCTCATTATGGGGTCGACCAGCGTGCCGGCGGCTTTGGCGATCGCGGAGGTCGCGAATGAGGCAAACGTGCCGCACCTATCGTTTTCGCCGCTTCCTCCTACGGCGCTCAAAAGCCCGTGGGTATATGCGATCCCGCAGCCGGCGACGATCGTGATGGGCGCCGTGCTGGATCATATTAAGGCCAGGGGCGCGAAGTCGATCGGCTATATCGGGTTCAACGATTCTTGGGGCGACCTCGTCTTGGCGGGGTTCTCGTCGGCCGCGCAAGCCTCGGGCATCAAGCTCGTGTCCAACGAACGCTACGCACGCGCCGATACCAGCGTTGTCGGCCAAGTGCTCAAGACCATGGCGGCCAATCCGGATGCGGTCGTCGTCGGCGGTTCGGGCACGCCCGGCGCCTTGCCGCACATTACCTTGGTGGAGCGGGGCTACAAGGGCCCAATCTATCACAACACCGGCGTGATCAATCGCGACTTCGTGCGCGTCGGCGGCAAGAATGTCGAGGGCGCGATCGCGCCGACCGGCCCGGTAATGGTTGCCGAACAACTTCCGGATTCCAATCCGATCAAGAAGGTGGCGCTCGAGTTCACGCAGAAATACGAGGCAAAATACGGCGTCGGCAGCCGGAATGCCTTTGCCGCTTATGGGTACGATGCGGCGCTGATATTCGCAAACGCCGCACCGACGGCGCTCAAGTCGGCAAAACCTGGCACAAAGGAGTTCCGCAAGGCGTTACGCGACGCGATCGAGCAATCGAAAGACGTCGTTGGTACGCACGCCGTCTATTCGATGTCGCCGACGAACCACAACGGCGTCGACAAGCGCGGCGTCGTTCTCGTGCGCGTTCAGAATGGCGAGTGGAAGATTGTCGATTAGGTAGAAATCGGACCCGCATGCCACTCAATATAATCGGCATGCGGGTTCCCTTTCCAGAACGCATCGGTCGCCAGTGAACTTCGATATTGCGATTCTGCTTACGCAAGACGGTCTGATTAATGGTGCGGTGTACGCGCTCTTGGCGATAGGCTTGGTGCTGATCTTCACAGTGACCCGGATCATCTTCGTCCCGCAAGGCGACTTCATTGCATTCGGGACGCTGACGCTTGCAACATTGCAGGCGGGAACGCCGCCGCTCACCATCTGGCTCCTGATCGCTCTCGGCGTAATAGCTTTCTGTCTCGAGGCTAACCGCGTCATGCGAGACGGCGAGCCGAGACGCATTTTTCGCGCTGCCATTGCGTATCTTGTGTTGCCGGGCATGATCGCCGGCGCAACTTTGTTCCTGGCGCCGAGGCAATACGGCATGTGGGTTCAGATTGTTCTGACGCTGGCAATCGTTACGCCGCTCGGGCCAATTCTGTATCGCATCGTGTATCAACCGATCGCGCAAGCCAGCGTGCTGATCCTGCTCATCGTATCGGTTGCAATTCATTTCGTACTTTCCGGCCTCGCTCTTGTGTTTTTCGGTGCTGAAGGATCGCGCACGTCGCCATTGACGGAAGCGCGGTTCAGCGTCGGCCAGATCACGTTGTCCGGTCAGCAGGTGTGGGTTTTCGCTCTAAGCGCGCTGCTGATCTCCACGCTCTATTTTTTCTTTCGTTACACATTTCACGGCAAAACCCTGATGGCGACCGCGGTCAACCGGCTGGGCGCGCGTTTGATGGGAATTAGCCCGGCCAGTACGGGCATTCTGGTATTTACGCTGGCTGCGGTGATCGGCTGCATTTCAGGCATCCTTATCGGCCCGTTCACAACGATTTTCTACGACACGGGCTTTTTGATTGGGCTGAAGGGTTTTGTGGCCGCCATTGTCGGCGCGCTCGTAAGCTATCCGATTGCGGCGCTTGCGGCACTGATGGTCGGTATATTGGAATCGTTCTCCGCCTTCTATGCGAGTGCATACAAGGAAGTGATCGTTTTCAGCCTCATCATTCCAATTCTGATGCTCCGCTCGATGACGGCAACGCACATCGAGGAGGACAAGGAGTGACGCCCCGCGTGATCTTGCTCATTGGGGCAGCCGTCCTCCTCTTTGTTTGCCCGATTGTCTTATCGTCATCGGTGGTGACGACATTCAATTACATCGGCTTGTCGGGCATCGTTGCGCTTGGCCTCGTCATCCTCACGGGTGTGGGCGGTTTGACCTCGTTCGGTCAGGCGGCCTTCGTCGGGCTTGGTGCGTATGCGACGGCCTATCTGACGACAAACTACGGGATTTCGCCGTGGCTAGCGCTCTTTGCGTCGCTCGCGGTCGCCGGAGTCGTGGCAATGATTCTCGGCTTTCTCACGTTGCGCCTTGCCGGGCATTTTCTTCCTCTTGGAACGCTCGCCTGGGCGATCGGCCTGTATTTCCTGTTCGGAAATCTGGAGATGCTTGGCGGTCATACCGGCATCGCCAAGATCCCGCCGGTCAGACTCTTCGACATCGCGCTCGATACCGGCGTGAAGTTCTTCTACCTCAATTGGACGATCGTCATTGTAGCGCTGATCATGGTCAGCAATCTTCTCAACTCGCGGGAAGGACGAGCCATTTATGCGCTGAAGCAGGGCAACGTCATGGTCGAGTCGATGGGCGTGAGCAGCTTTCGCAGCAAGATGATTGCATTTCTTGTTGCGGCGCTGTTGGCATCGATATCGGGCTGGCTGTATGCGCATATGCAACGGTTTGTAAATCCGACGCCGTTCAGCTTGAACTACGGAATTGAGTATCTTTTCATGGCGGTTCTCGGCGGTGCGGGCAATGTCGCTGGCGCATTTGTCGGCTCCACACTCGTTACCGTGTTGCGAGAGTCATTGGAGGACACGCTTCCGAGCCTGATCGGCCATAGTGGCAATTTCGAAATCATCGTCTACGGGATTGTCATCGTCGTACTACTTCAGTTCGCGCCGCAGGGGCTATGGCCTTATTTTCAGAAGCTTTTGCCCACGCGAAAGCTGGCCGCGCCGCAGGGTTCCGCGTCGGCCTTTCCGGTTCGCGTCAAGCCGCAGCGCGGCAGCCTAATCGCGCGCATATCCGAAGCAACCAAGCGCTTCGGCGGGTTAGTTGCCGTCGACAAGGCGAGTTTCGATCTGCACGCCGGCGAAATTGTAGCTTTGATCGGACCGAACGGTGCAGGCAAGACGACCTTGTTCAGTCTGATCTCGGGTGCGGCCAGATTGTCCGGCGGGCGGGTCGAGATACTTGGCCGCAGCGTTCAAGGCATGCTCCCACATGATATCGCGAAGCTCGGCATATCGCGCACGTTCCAGCATGTTCAATTGCTGCCGCACATGAGCGTCCTCGATAATGTAGCTATCGGCGCGCATATGCGCGGCAAAAGTGGCGTCGCTGCGTCGGCGCTTCGCCTGAACACGGGCGAAGAGGGTCGGATATTCTCGACTGCAGTCCATCAATTGGAAAAGCTTGGCCTGGGGGATCGCTGGCACATTGCGGCCGGCGCGTTGCCGCTCGGCGAACAGCGTCTGCTCGAAATAGCGAGAGCACTCGCCGCCGATCCCTGTCTGCTGCTGCTGGATGAACCCGCTGCCGGTCTGCGTCATTTCGAAAAGCAAAAACTGAAAGACGTGCTTGCCGGTTTGCGGACCGAAGGTATCGGCATCCTGCTCGTCGAGCACGACATGGATTTCGTAATGGGAATCGCCGACCGTATCGTCGTTCTGGACTTCGGAGTTAAAATTGCGGAGGGCCAGCCAGCGGATATTCAGCGAAATGCGGCGGTACGGGAAGCGTATCTTGGCGGTGTCACATGAACGCGCCGGACGCATCGACGATTCTCGAAGTACGAAATCTATCGGTCTCCTATGGAAAAGTGCGGGCATTGAACGACGCAAACTTCATCGTCCGCAAGGGACAAATCATTACCGTCATCGGCCCCAACGGGGCCGGAAAATCAACGGCGCTCGGTGCCCTGATGGGAATACTCGCGTCGACCGGCCGGATCCTTCTGCACGGCGAGGATCAGGGTAGGACTTCGATCGAGGGCCGGGTCAGCCGCGGGCTCACACTTGTTCCGGAAAAGCGCGAATTGTTCGGCAGCATGAGCGTCGCGGATAATCTGCTCATGGGGGCCTACCGTTGCCACAAGGCCGGCGAGCGAGATCAGCGCGAGTCAATGGACCGAGTCTTCGAACGATTCCCGCGCCTGAGAGAGCGTCGTCGGCAGCTGGCCGGAACGCTGTCGGGCGGCGAGCGCGCGATGCTGGTACTCGGACGCGCGTTGATGTCGAAACCAAGGCTGTTGATGCTCGATGAGCCAAGTCTTGGTCTTGCTCCGAAGCTAGTCAAAACGATCTTCCAGATTATCTCGGAACTGCGCAAGACGGGGGTGTCAATTCTCATGGTCGAGCAGAATGCGCGCGCCGCGCTTGAGATCAGCGATTACGCTTACGTGCTTGAGAACGGGCGTATCGCGCTGGAAGGGCCAAGTCAGGCGCTGGCGAGCGAAGCGCGGATCGTCGCAAGCTATCTCGGCGGGAACGTAGGCGCCGCCGATCCGCGATCGAAAGATTCGGCTTAACGATAACAGCGGATACGATCGAACGCGTCCGCTTGGGTCGGGAGAACAACGCGCCGGACTTCGATCTCGGGCGAGAAATAGGGGAGCTCTTATCCCTCGCGACCAAGCCGGGCCGACGATCGTATCGAAGCACAACGCGCGCCGCTAAGCTTCAGCGTCGAAATCCTCTTGCGTCATTTCGGAAAGCTTTTGGAGCAAATAGTTGAGAGCGACTTGTTCGGCCGGATTGAGCGAACGAACCGTCCGACGTGTAATTTCCTGCGCATGCGGCAGGATATCCTCGACGAGCTGCCGTCCTGAAGGTTCGAGAGCGACGATGACTTTTCTCTTGTCGTCCCGGTCGGAACTAAGCGCGATCAACTTACGCTCCTGCAGTCTTTCTACGATGCCACGCGTCGTCGCCGGATCGATAGCGGCGGCACGTCCGATTTCGGCTAATGAGCAAGCGCCTTGGTCGGCAACTGCGCAAAGCACGGCAAATTGCACCGAGGTCAGCTGAGCATCGGGACATAAACGCTGAAAAATCGCGGTGTGTCGCTGGTAGGCGCGTCTCAGCAGATGACCGACCTGCTGCGAGAATTGATACTCGATTCGGAGTGGTTCCGGCGCGGTCGACGAAGCAATCCGCATGTTGCGCGGCATATTTACAACTCTTTCGCGACTCATGCAGGGTCTCCAGCTGGCCGAGAATTTGTGACAGGCGCGCAAGCAAACGATGGCCAGGACCGGGCTCGACAGTCTCGGACGTGGACCGAGTAGAATATAGTATACATAATTAAATACTGCAATAAATTGCCGGAAACGGCAGATGACAGGCGATAAAATCAAATGTACACATAATAAAATCGAGCGATGCGCCCCTCGTCGATGCGTAAGAAGAGGTGACGAATGAGCAAGCAAAAATCCATGCGGATAGCGGTTGTAGGTGCGGGCCTCGGCGGGCTGGCGGCGGCCGGTCTGCTGCAGCGCGCGGGCTTTGGTGTATCGGTCTACGAACAGGCGCCGGTGTTCAGCCGCCTGGGCGCCGGCATCCATCTCGGGCCGAATGTAACACGGGTTTTACGCGCGCTCGGGTTGGAAAATCGACTGGTCGAGACCGGCATTCGCCCCGATGCATGGGTCAGCAGGGATTGGCAAAGCGGCGATGTCTCGTTCGTATGCCCCCTTCGTGATCGTTCCGAGCGGGAATATGGGGCGCCCTATCTGACCGTTCATCGCGGCGACTTTCACGCCGAACTGGTGAATGCCGTCGAGCCGAACACCGTTCAATTCGGCAAAAAACTTGTCAACTGCATCGAGCGCGACAACTCGGTCGACATTTTTTTCGAAGATGGATCGGAAGCCGAAGCGGACTTGGTCATCGGTGCCGATGGCGTGAATTCCCGCATCCGTGATATTCTTCTTGGTCCCGAGGAGCCGATCTACACCGGCTACGTTGCGCATCGGTCGATCTTCCCGGCCGCGCTGATGAAATCTTATTCGATTAACGATTGCACCAAATGGTGGTCGGACGACCGTCATATCGTCGTTTATTACATAACGCGGCCCCGCGATGAGATTTACTTCGTGACTGGCGTTCCGGAGGCGAACTGGAAGTCGGGCCAATCCTCCATCGAAACCGATCTGTCGAGCCTGCGTGCCGCTTTCGCCGGCTTTCACCCGGAAGTGCAGGAAATCCTGAACGTCTGCCCACAGGCCACGACGTGGCCGATCCTCGAGCGCAATCCGCTGGAGTTGTGGAGCCGCGGCCGCATCGTGATGTTGGGCGACGCGTGCCATCCGATGAAGCCGCACATGGGGCAAGGCGCGGGTATGGCGATTGAAGATGCCGCCATGCTGGTGCGCTGTCTCGAGAAGGTCGGCATGGAAGACTATAAGTTCGCCTTTCAGCTTTACGAGCTGAACCGCAAGGGCCGCACGGCCGACGTCCAGCGCGCCTCACATGAGAACACCTGGCTGCGATATCCGATGAATCCGGACTGGGTTTTCGCTTACGACGCGTTCAAGGAACCGCTGAATTACCCGAAGCCGTCGGTAAAGCGAGCGTAACCCGCGCGCGGCATCCACTGCGGCAAACCGCGGCGGCGATCTCCGGTCGGTCAACGCCGAAGAACGCTCGAGCAACGATGAAACATTATCGCAGCCGACCAAATCCCGTCATTGTACTCCACCGGCTTGGCCGCAGATCGCTCAGTGGTGCGACCTGTTCGATGGAATCGCAGCACTCCTGATCGCTTCGCCACCTAGCGTGGCGTTGCGAGCGTTATCCCGATCAGCGCCGCGGCTAAAAGACACAGGAAGAACGCGATTGTTGCTGCCCTCAGGCGCCGCTGATCGGCATCCGCCTTCGGCGGGAATGTGCCGGCCCTGAACCAATCCATTCCATGCCAGATCAGGCGCATTCGTGCCTTGCCGCGGGGTAGCGATCGCCACAAGCGTATTGCGATGACGACGGCGGCCAACCAGCAAAGGCTTGCCAAACCCGCGAATACCGCAACCAGAGATGTCGCCACGCACGTCCTCCGTCACATCAAGTGTTCGAATGGGAAATCGTCTATTCGAGAACTTTAAAACGGAAGCTCCATCGATGCCCACTCAGCAAGAAAAAATTCGGCGTCCGCGTTGCTCGTCGCACAGGCTATCGAACGCCACTGCACGCTTTTGCCGCGCGATCGTGCTACACAACCGCGCGCCCGGCCCTCAGGTCGGGTTAAGTACGCGGATCGGCTTGCCGTCGAGGAAGGCGCGCGCCGCCTCCGCCGTGTCGCGGTAAAACACGCGATACACTTCCTCCGTCACATAGCCGATGTGCGGCGTGAGCACGACCCGGTCGGCGCAGCCGCGCAGCGGATGCCCGGCCGGCAGCGGCTCGTGATCGAACACATCGAGCGCGGCGCCGGCAATGCGACCTTCGGCCAGCGCCGTGACTAGCGCGGCCTCGTCGACAAGCGGCCCGCGCGATGTGTTTACCAGCACCGCCGAGCGCCGCATGAGCGCGAGCTCGCGCGCGCCGATAAGGCCGCGCGTGCGATCCGACAGCACGATGTGGAGGCTCACGATGTCGCTCTCGCGCAGCAATACTTCCTTGTCGACGCGACGCGCGCCGAACTCGGCCGCGCGTTCGGCGGTGAGGTTGGGGCTCCAGGCCAGCATGCGCATGCCGAACGCGGCGGCATAACGCGCAACGACGCTGCCGACGGCACCGAGACCGATGAGGCCGATCGTCCTACCCTCGACAAGACGTCCCAGTCCGGTCTGCCATTGTCCGTGGCGTACCGCACGATCCTCGCGCGGCAGCTGGCGGACGGCCGCGAGCACGAGCCCCCAGGCCAGTTCGGCGGTCGCCGTTGTCCCGGGCCCGTTCGTGGTGCCGCATACGATGACACCGCGCGCGGTAGCGGCGGCAAGATCGATCGCGGCATTGTAGCTGCCGGTCGTAATGAGGCACTTTAAGCGCGGCAGCCGTTCGATGAGCGCGCCTGGAAAGCGCAACCTTTCCCGCATGATGCAGAGAATGTCGAACTCGGCGAGCGCAGCGGCTGCGGCGTCGAGATCGGCGAAGGGTTCGCGGAATACCTCGATCTCGGCGCGGCCGACGAGCGCGCTCCAGTCGGCCATGACGAGCGCCACGCCCTGATAGTCGTCCAGCAGCCCGAGTTTCACCGCGCCCTCCACTTCGTCCGATAAATGAAAACACGGCTAAGCATAGGCAGCTTGCCTGCAATTCCTGCCGTTCCTTCGGCTTGTCCTATTGTCCAGGTTTAGCTACGGCACGCAGCAGGTTGTCGCCGAACATGTTTGACCATTGCTCCGGCGTAAGACTCATGCGCCTTTTCAGGTAACCCGAGGGGATTGCCGTCTCCGCGGATTGCGTGACGGCCAGAATCGAGGGCCTGGACTGAATTGCATCGGACCATCGATGAATGGACGGAAATTCCGCCAGTTTCATATCCAAACTTGCGATGTTCTGAACCCACGGCCAGCAGGCGATGTCGGCAATCGACAATTCGACTGCAAGATACTCGGCATCGGCAAGTCTTGCATCGAGAACGCTCAACAGGCGTCGCGCCTCGCGCGTATATCGTTCAATCCCGTAAGCCTGTCCCTCCGGCGCGTATCGGACGAAATGGGCCGCTTGCCCGAGCATCGGTCCCAGTCCCGCGACTTGCCAGGTCAACCACTGAAGCGCCAGAAAATGCCGCCGGAAATCGGTCGGTAGGAGTTTCCCGGATTTCTTTGCCAGGTAAACCAAGATCGCCCCGGTCTCGAATACCGGGTATGGCGCGCCGCCATCCTCCGGGTCATGGTCGACGATTACAGGGAGCTTGTGATTTGGATTTATCTGTTTGAATTGCGGTTTCAGGTGGTCGCCGGCGAATATGTCGTAATTGATAACGCGGTATGGCAGTTGGATTTCTTCAAGCATAATTGCGATTTTTAAGCCGTTCGACGTACGCACATGGTGGAGATCGATCATTTTACCGCTCCATTGCGACCTGAAATTGATGACGCTACGCCGCTCAGGCGAAGCGCCGGATCGGCATTGATGCCGAAACAAAGGTACCGGTCGGCATCATTCGGAGTCTCGACGCGGGGGGGATCTGTGTGCGGCACATCGAGTGATGATATTGGTCCTAATTCAAAGGCCCGGAATGGCTTCATCGCGCCGCCCGAGCCCAACGTGAACGCTGAGTTTCATCCGGCGGTAGGCAGATCGGGCTTTCATTTGAGCCGAGTTGGCGCGATAAGGCAACCGGACGATGTGCAATGCGCGCAAACATGCGTGGCGCGGTGGGCCGCTGCAAGTCAGGAACGGCGAATTTGGCGTCGAGCGAATGCGGTTCGAATCGGACCGCGCGCGCCGCCGGCTGCCCGAACGCAGACAGCCCCAATCAAGATTACAATTGGCGAAATTCGCCTGGCTGGCGCCGGACTCCGATACGGTCGATTCACAGCAACCGCACGTTCGGCTTGCCTATTCAAAATTCTCGACATGACCCGACAAGCGCGGCATATAAACGAGCTATTCGGTTCGGGGGCAATTCGGGCATGACTCGGCGAGTGAAATCCAAGGCGCGGCGCGTGCGCAAACGATTAGTGCGGCCTTCGCAGGAGTTGCCGCACTTGCCCGGCCACGAGAATTACAGTTTTTCGAACCAGGTCGGCCATCTGCTGCGGCGCGCCTATCAGCGGCATTTGGTGATTTTCAACAGCATGTGTATCGATCCGCAGTTGACCGCGGTTCAGTTCGCCGTCTTGCGTGCGATTCGAGACAGCAAGATCTGCTATTTGACGACAATCAGCCGGGCAGCCGCGATGGATCTGGCGACGACCCGGGGCGTCACCGAACGCCTAAGGGAACGCAACCTGATTTCGCTGAACGAAGACAAAATCGATCAGCGGCGAACAATCGTCAAACTGACGAAAAAAGGGGTACAGCTGGCCGACAAGATGATCCCCTGTTCGCTGGCAATTTCCGATCGAACGATGAATGTTCTGACGACCGCCGAGCGCGTAGCGCTCATCCATTTGCTTACGAAGATAGGCACAGGGCCTGATAGTGACCGCACACGGACGTCGTAGGACGTAGGCTTTCAAGTTCGTTCGCTGCTCGTCGAACATTCCGCGCGTTGCGGCACCGGACGTAGTCGGGCGGCACGCTAGACGCTCAAATGGGCCGTCCGGATGCTCTCGTTGGCAGCCAGATCGTCGATAGTGCCCGAATAACGTATGTGGCCCTTTTCCAGGATGTAGGCCCGGTCGGCCACGTCCATCGCGAAATGCAGATTCTGCTCGCAGAGAATGACAGCTAGGCGCTGTTTCTTGAGCGTGCGAATGGTCTCCGCCATGTATTCGACGATGAGCGGAGCCAACCCTTCCGATGGCTCGTCCAGCAGAACCGCAATCGGATTGCCCATCAGCGTGCGCGCAATCGACAGCATCTGCTGTTCACCGCCGCTCATATGCGCGCTGCGCCGATTTCCCATTGTCGCCAAGTTCGGAAACATCTGGAACAGGCGCTCATGGGTCCATGGTTCCATGTCCGCGCGCGGCGGTTGCCGGCCGACCTCCAGATTTTCCAGCACTGTAAGATCGGTGAAGATACGTCGGTCCTCCGGCACGTAGCCGAGGCCAAGACGGCATATCGAATGGGTCGACTGCTTCTCGATCGCGTGGCCGTTGAATTTAACCTGGCCCGAAACATGCGGCATTTGCTGAATGATGCTTTTCAGCGTCGTCGTTTTGCCGGCGCCGTTGCGGCCCAACAATACGACGACTTCGCCGCGCTGGACGTTGAGGCAGACATCGAACAAAATTTGCGCGCGACCATAGTACGCATTGACGTTGTTGAGGGATAGAATTGGCTCGTCGGCGGTCACAGGACACCCAATTTCCGGCTCGATTTGGATTCGATGGTCGCGCGGCCGAGATAGATTTCCCGTACCATCGGATCGTTTCGCACGGCGGCCGGCGGTCCTTGCATGACAATTTCGCCGCGGCTCATGACGACGATGCGATCAGCGTGGCCGAACACCGCATCCATGTCATGTTCGGTGAATAGAACGCTGATTTTGCGCTCGCGCACCAGATCGGCGGTGAGCGCCATGAGCTGCGCGCGCTCCTTCGGCGCCATGCCCGCCGTGGGCTCGTCCATCAGCAGCAATTTCGGCTCGCTGGCCAGCGCCTGGGCCAACTCGACGCGCTTCAGATCGCCGTACGCCAGCTCGCCGCACACGCGGTTTGCCTGGTCGGCGATGCCGATGCGTTCCAGCACGGCCATCGATTCGTCGCTGTGCAGCTTGCCGCCCTGCCGGACGACCGAATTGGCTTCGCCGCGGCGCGACATAAGCACCAGTTGGACATTCTCGAGCACGGTGAGCGACGCGAAGGTGGCGGTGATCTGGAACGTCCGGCTGATGCCGATACGCCACATTTCGCGCGGTTGCATACCGACCAGGCGGCGGTCGAGAAATTGGATCGATCCGCGATCCGGCTTGAGTTGCCCATTGATCAGGTTAAAACACGTCGTCTTGCCGGCGCCGTTCGGGCCAATCAAGGCCAGCATTTCCTCGGCGCCGACCTCGAAACTGACGTTACGCACGGCGTTCACGCCGCCGAACGATTTATGCAGTTTGCTGATCTTCAGTACGCTCATGGCGCGCCCCGCGTCTTGGGGTTCTGCGCACTATCGATGCGATCTTTGAGAAAGCCGACGATACCTTGTGGGAACAGATTGACCAGCAGCACCACGATCACGCCCAGCACCAGGCGCCAATATTCCGTCAGCGCCGTCAGCTGTTGTTCGAGCCCCTTGAACAGTGCAGAGCCGACGATCGGCCCGACCAATGTGTTGATGCCGCCGAGCAAGATGATGACGAGGGCATTGAGGCTTGTGGCGATATCGATCGAATCGGGAAACACACCGCCCTTGGAATAAACATAGACGCCGCCGCCGAGGCCGGCGAAGACGCCGGCGATGGTGAACGCCGCCCATTGATTATTGCGCACGTTGATGCCGATCGCCTCGCAGCGCTTCGCCGAATCCCGGCTCGCGCGCATCGTGATTCCGAACGGCGTGGACAGCAGCCAACGCAACGCGAACATGCCGCAGCCGCAGATGGCTATCGCCAAATAGTAGTAGGTCACCTTATTTGCGGCCCATTTCGACGGCCAGATGCCGATCACGCCGTTGTCGCCGCCGGTGAAATCGACCCACTGATTCACGATCGCCCAGCAAATCGCGGCGAAAGCCAAGCTCAACATGCCCTGGTAGACACCGGAGAGGCGCACGCAGAACCAGCCGAAGATCAGCCCGCCGAGACCACCCACAAGGGGTGCCGCGACGAGGGCCGGCTCCATCGGCAGGGCCAGATATTTCGCCAGCAATGCCGCGCCATAGGCGCCGAGTCCGAAATATGCCGCGTGGCCGAACGACAGCAGCCCGCCGGCCATGATGAAATGCAGGCTCATTCCGAACAGCGCGAAGATCACTATTTCGGTGAGTACGGCCAGGTAATAGTCGCCGAGGAAGGTCGGCAACGCCAGAAGGATCAGCGCAGCTGCCACGAAGGCCAGCTTGCTGCGCATCCCCATCTTGACGCGGGACGGCTCAGGACCGCCGACCGGCGTACGCATAACGTAGTCGGCGCGGCCGAACAGGCCGGACGGCCGCACGACGAGCGCGATCGCAAGCACGAGGAACGGCAGGATCATCGAAATACTGGGAAACACCAGGATCGCGAAAGCCTGCACGACGCCGAGCAGCAATGCGATCAGATAGGCGCCGAAGATGCTGCCCATGCCGCCGACGATGACGATGATAAACGCCTCGATCAGCATGTTCATATCCATCGTCAGGCCCACCGATTGGCGCGGCACTTGGAGCGCGCCGCCCAGCCCGGCAAGACCCGCGCCGAGAATGAAGACCGCGGTGAACAGCCAGCGTTCGTTGACGCCGAGCGCCGCCGCCATTTCGCGGTCCTGGGTGGCAGCGCGAATCAATATCCCCCAGCGCGTGCGATGCATGAGCAAGAGCAACAGGCCCAACACGACCGGCCCGGCCGCGACCAAGAATAAATTGTATTCCGGGAACGAGTAGCCAAGCAATGTGACGGCACCCGACAGGCCCGGCGCGCGCGGTCCCATGATTTCCTGGGCGCCCCAGATATATCGGCAGGCGTCGTGAATGATCAGCAACACACCGAACGTGGCCAGCAGCTGAAAAACCTCCGGTACCTTGTAGATCGGCCGCAGCACGAAGAGCTCGAGCACCATGCCGACGATGCCGGCGCCGAGGGCCGCAATGGCGACCGCCGTCCAGAAGCCCCAGGCACCGCCGCCCAGCCATTGGACCAACGAAATAGTAAGATAAGCCCCCAACATATAGAGGGAGCCGTGGGCCAGATTAATGATCCGCGTAACGCCGAAAATGATCGTCAGACCGGACGCCACCAGAAACAGCGATGATGCTTCCGCTACGCCGGTGAGTAACTGAATAACCAGAAAATCGAGCATCTTTTCAACGACGCGGGAATTTGCACGTGCGGCGTGCGCGTTTAAGGGTAGGGGCGGGGAGACGACACGCCGTCCGTGTCGTCTCCCCCTTGCCGCAATCTAAGTTTCGTCGAACGCTCGTTTCGTCAATTGCCAGCTTGGCGCCGCACCGTCGTCGCTCTTAACACTTCAGAGCATTTGCGGCGCGCAATGCGAGTCATGGCGGAGCGTTCGATTCACGTCTTAGTCTTTCGGCCGCAGCTTGCGGACGACATCGTCGCTGGGCTGGAAGTCCTCGCCCTTGGCGTAGTACGAGTCGACCAGCTTGCCCTTGCCGTCAACCTTCTTCAGCTTGCCGACCCAGGCGCCCATCGTGGACTGATGATCGATTTCCCGGAACGCGATCGGTCCAAGCGGCGTGTCGAGCTTCATGCCTTTCAGCGCCGCGATCATCTTCTCGGTATCCGTGGATCCGGCCTTGGTCATCGCCGCCGCGATGGCCTGGACGGTCACATAGCCGGTCAATGAGCCCATGTAGGGCGCCTTGCCGTACTTCGCCTTGTAGGCGTTGGCGAAAGCAATGTACTCCGGCGTCTTCACGTCATCCGGCGGGCCCCCGGTGACGATCCAGCCTTCCGGAATGTCGCCGCCCAATAGTTCGAGATAGTCCGGTTCGCCCAACAACGGCGCGATCCCGACACGACCTTTGAACAGGTTGCGGGTCAGACCTTCGCGGATGAATTGATTGTTCGGCCCGAGGAACTGGGCGTTGAAGATGCCGTCCGGCTTCATGCCTTCGATGCTTTGAACCGCGGCACCGGCATCGACCTTATCGAGCGCCGGCCAAAGCTCGCCGACGAATACGACGTCCGGCCGCAGCGCGGAAAGGCGCTCCTTGAATGCGGCGACCACCGATTTGCCGTATTCGAAGTTGGGCGCGATGATCGCCCAGCGTTTGGCTGTTGTCTTCGCTGCTTCCGCCGCCAACATCGACGCCTGCATGTAGGTGCTTGGCCGGATGCGGAACGTGTAGTGATTGCCTTTTGACCAGACGATCGCGTCGGTCAACGGCTCGGATGCCATGAACAGAATTTTGTTTTGCTTGGCGTAGTCGCTGACCGCAAGTCCTATATGGGAGAAGAGCGTCCCGGACAGCATCGTGACCTTTTCCTTGGTCCGAAGCTCTTCGGCTGCGAGCACGGCATTGCCCGGCTTGCCGGCGTCGTCGCGGTACACCAGTTCCAACTTGCGTCCCAGCACGCCGCCTTTGGCGTTGATTTGCTCGAGCGCCAGTTCCGAGCCGTTCTTCGACGGGCCGGCAAACGCCGCCGCCGTCGAGAAGCTGTGGATTTCGCCAACTCTTATGTTTTCTGCGGCAACCTGGTTGCTGCCCAATCCGAAGGCCAGCAGCGCACCAGTTATCGAGATACTTGTCGTAACCTGTCTTTTCCAATTCATCGAAGTCTCCCGTGCGTTAGGTATTCAGTTCCCTGCAATTCTGAACTCGCATCGCGGCACGTTATCGTAGAGAGAACGAAAAGGTTTGCCTACATACTATTTCTCGGCGTGCAGCCTCATCAGTGCTTTCAGCCGAGCCCAAAAGGCGCCGAATAGCGTAGACAGCAAGTTAAGATTCTGCGGCCTTTCGGGCCCGTGCGGCTGCGCTTGCGTTTGGGCGTTGTCGAAAGTCTTAACGCGGTCAGCAAAATTCTTGGCAAACTCTTCGATCAGCTTGTCGGCCACGGTACCGATCATGCGGCCCGCGACAGATACCAGCTTGCCGGTGACGTTGACGGTCGTTTTTCCAGCCACGGCGGCCGTACCGGGGCCGGTTTCTGCTACCGCGGCATGCAACTCGACGGTCGCACGCGACGCGCGGTCGCCGCCGCTGCCGACCGCGATCAATGTACGCGTGGCGGCGTTACGCTCGCGGATCTCCAGGATGCCGTTGAAGGTCGATGTTACCGGGCCGATCTTGACCGTAACTGTTCCGTTGAACTTGTTGTCGTCGATCTTCTGCGTGATCGCGGCACCCGGAAAGCATGCTGCCACCGCATCGAGATTCTCCATGAAGCGCCACGCCGTGTCCGCGGATACGGCGACCGGTATGATCTTTTCCTTCTTGATCTCCATGGATGCAGCTACCCGCCTTTGTCCGTTGTTCGATCAGCGCGCCGCGCCGTTGGCTTGCGCTACGGCCTCAACGGCATCGACGATCTTGGTGTAGCCGGTGCAGCGGCAAAGATTGCCGCGCAGCGAATCGACAATTTCGTCGCGACTCGGCCGCGGATTGCGATCCAGCAGCGCCTTGGCCGTCATCAGAAAGCCAGGCGTGCAGAAACCGCATTGTACAGCGCCGTGCATCAGGAAGGATTCCTGCAGCGGATGCAGCTTCCCATCACGCTCCAGCCCTTCGATCGTGGTGATTTCCGCCTTGTCGACCTGGATGGCCAGCAAAATGCAGGAACTGACGGACATGCCGTCGACCAGCACGGTGCAGGATCCGCAGATGCCCATGCCGCAATCGCGGTGCGTGCCGGTCAAGTGCAATTTCTCGCGGACGACATCGACCAACATGTCCGTCGGTTCGACCGAAACTTGGTGCGACGCGCCATTGATGTGCAGCGTGATATCGACTTGCATCAAGCCGCTCCTTTGGTTGTCTGGCGTGCGCGGTCATACGCCTTACGCAGCGTTCGTTGCATCAGCACCCCCGCGACATGACGTTTGTAATCGGCGCTATACAAGGTGTCGGTCAGCGGCTCGAGCAATTCCGCCTGCGCGGCACTCGCCGCCTTGAGCACGCCATGGTCGAGCTTCTTACCGTTCAGCACGGCTTCTGCGGCGCGCGCGCGCAGCGGAATCGGTCCGACCCCGCCCAGCCCGATGCGTGCCCGGATGATCGCTCCGCTTGCCGGATCGCATTCCACCGAAGCGGCGGCGCTGATCGTCGACGAATAATCCATGGCGCGCCGCGCGGCATATTTTCCGTACGCCGTGCCGCAATTCGGCGGCATGGCGGAAACGTCGATCGCCTCCAGCAGTTCGCCGGGCGCTAGAGCCGTCTTATAGAGGTCTTCGAAAAACTCGGTGATCGGAATCTGCCGCGCGCCTGTGTGTCCGCGCACGCGCAGCACGGCATCGAGCGCCAGCAGGGCGACCGGGGGATCGCCCTGCGGATCGGCGAGGCAAAGATTGCCGCCGATGGTGCCGCGATTGCGCACGCGCTCGCAGGCGATTTCGTCGGCCATTTCGTGCAGCAAGGACGAGTGACGTTTCACATCCGGCGATGCCAGGACTTCGGCATTGGCTACTGCGGCGCCGATGCTCAATCCGCCGTTCGACGCCGCGGCAATTTGCCGGAGTGCGTCCAGCCGCGAGATATCGACGATCCAGCTCGGCTTGAGCAGGCCCTCATTCATCAGAATACCGAGCGCGACGCCGCCCGCGAACACGGTCGCTTCGCCGGCGGCCTCGCGGAGGCTGGCGACCGCTTCATCGAGCGTCGCCGGGCGGACATACTTGCAGGTCATGCCGCCTCCCTTTGCTTCTTCTCTTGGATCAACTGCAAGATGTATTCGCTTTCCATCGGCAAACGGGTCGGCCAGATACCGAGCGCGTCCGCGATGGCGCCGCCGACCGCGGCCGGGATCGGAATCAGGGTGGTCTCGGCGAAGCCCTTGGCGCCAAAGGGACCGGTGCGTTCCTTCGAATCGGTGAAGATCGTCACCATTTCGGGCGGCATGTCTTTTGGCCCCGGCAAAAGATAGTCGCGATAGCTGGGATTCAGCGTGTGCCCGTCGGCGCGCGCGACTTTCTCCCATAGCGCCATGCCGAGACCCATCGCAACGCCGCCCTCGACTTGGCCTTCGGCGATAACGCGGTTCACCACCGTGCCCGCGTCGTGCACGGCCCAATATCGGCGCACGTTGACCGACCCGATTTCCTCGTCGATCTCGACTTCGGCCATATGCGTCGCATAAGCGTATGTCGGGTACGGGTTGCCCATGAACGTCTTGAGATTGACGCCGGCTTCCGGATTGAATGCGCCCCGACCGGTCACCTCGGCAACATCGTCGCCGAGCCGCTCGCACGCTTCCTCGAAACTCATGTGCTCGTTGCCGTAGACGACCTCGTCGTTCTCGATGCGTATGGTACCGGGATCGCGGCCAATAGCGGCGGCGAAGGCCTGGGCGAATTTGCGTTTCAGCTCCTGGCCGGATTCGTAGGCGGCATTGCCGCAAAAATAAGTCAATCTGGAGGCCGATGTCGGGCCGGCGTCTTCCGAGCTGATCGAATCTCCCGTGATCATCTGGATGCGTGCGACCGACACGCCGACCGCATCGGCGACGATTTGCGCCAGCGCGGTGTCCGATCCGTTGCCGATATCCGGTGTCCCGCAAAATGCGTTCAGATTTCCGTCGGCGCGAAGGCTGAGCGTGAACACCGACGGATTCGGCGTGCCCGTGTAGCCGATGCCGTAGCTCATTGCCGCGATGCCGAGGCCGACCCGCTTGCCTTGCGCCACTTCGGCCGCGATCGCGGCCTTGCGCTCCAGATAAAAGCGTTCGACGACGTCGAAGGTTTGGCCCAGCCCGACATCCTTGAGCGTTTGGCCGGTGCCGGTCGTGGAATCGTCGCGGAAACCGTTGAGCCGCCGCAGCGCGATCGGAGACATTTTGAGCTTATGGGCGATCTCGTTGACCAACGATTCGTGAGCAAAATTGATCTTCACCACGCCGAAGCTGCGCATGGCGCCCGACGGCGCGTGATTGGTGAACGTTGTCGTGACCACGGCGCGGAGATTGGGAATCTCATACGGCATCCCGGCATGGACCATGACGCGGCCGGCCACGATCGGGCTGTACGAGCGATACGCGCCGCCGTCAGCCAGGACATGAACGTCGCACGCGGTAAAGCGGCCGCTGGCGTCCGCGGCCAGGCGTTCGCGGATCGTCATCTTGTGCCGCTTGGTCGTGACCGCGAAAACCTCTTCGCGGGTCAACGCCATGCGTATCGGCCGCTTGGCCTGCAGCGTCATCAGTGCCGAGACGCATTCGATCGTAACGTCGATCTTGCCGCCGAAGCCGCCGCCGACCACGGTCTGGATCACATGGACCTTGTCCATCGGCAACTCGGTCACCCGCGCGAGCAACTTGTGAAGGTAGTGCGGGTATTGCGAACACGTTAGCTGAGTCAGCACGCCATGTTCGTTGACGAAGGTGAATGCGGTCTGGGCTTCGAGAAAACAGTGGTCGATCGGCTCGGTTGTGAACGTGCGTTCGACGACGACATGGGCCTGCGCGATCGCCGCATCGACGTCGCCCACATGCTTCTTGTAGTCGCCGATGATGTTGCCGCGGTCATCGACCTTCGGCGCCCCGTCGGCGAGCGCCTCCTCGCATGTGAGCACGGGCGTCAGTTCTTCGTACTCGATCTCGACGAGGTCGCATGCCGCGCTCGCCGCCTCGAGCGACTCGGCCGCAATCGCGACGACCGGTTCACCGACGAAACGCACGTTATCCTTTGCCAGGATCGGCGTGTCGTTCTCGAGATTGCCGATCATCAGCTTGTCTGCCGGGATATCGGCGGCGGTCAGCACCGCATGCACGCCCGGCACGCGCCGAGCTTCGGCGACATCGATTTTGAGGATTCTGGCCCGCGGATGCGGCGAGCGGACGAACTTGCCATGCAGCAAGCCGTCGGCGAACAGATTGGCCGCGTACTTCGCCCGGCCGCGCACCTTATAAAGCGCGTCGTTACGCGGAACCGAAACGCCGACCGCCGGCAACCGCTCGACCGAGACGCCGCCGGCGTCGCGGCCGCTTTCCTGCATGACCCTGGCGATGAGGTCGCGATAGATGCCCTGCCAATGTTCCTGCTCGTCGGCCGAACCGAGAGCAAATTTGAGGTCGCCATCCACCGACATGCCCATCATTCCTTCTCTCTCGGCCCGATCAATCCGACGATTGACCGACGGCGCTGCGTTTGGCCGCCGTCCGAAACCGGCCGTCGATTGGCCACGGACGGCAATGAGTGAATATCCCGCTCAATGCATCCGACGCGCAATAGGGCCACGACCACAATGGCGGAATTGGGGCACGGCCCATCCGAACGCGCTCGAATCGCTTCGTTAACCTCACCGATGCCTTCGAGCCAAATCGGATTGCCGACCATTGGCCTCGCGCCGCCCACGCGCGCCGCGGCAGAGACGCCGCCGAGCGCGCACGTTCGACACAATTACTTAGTACACACAGTATATGAGTCGGAAAACCCCTTCAATCCATTTCTCGGCCGGTCGCTATCGCTTTGATTGAATGGGCATTCTCAATACCGCTCCGCCATCGAAAGCGTGTCGCTTGATAAGGCATGATCGAGTCCGTATAGTTAGTACACAAACCTTTTTTAGTAGGCAAGCTACCGCTCTGGAGCATGAGATTATGATCAAGAAAAATTCGCGTATCGGGATCATAGGTGCCGGCCTGGGCGGCATTTCCGCGGCAGCGCTCCTGCAGCAAGCCGGCTTCGACGTTAAAGTGTATGAGCAGACGCAGGTGCTGACGCGCCTCGGCGCCGGTATTCACTTAAGTCCCAATGTCATGAGGGTGCTGCGCCGAGTCGGCATCGAGCCGCAGTTGCGCGCGGCAGGTGTGCAGCCGGAAACGTTCATCAGCCGCACCTTCGACACCGGCGACCTCATGGTATCGCTGCAGCTGGGCAATGCCGCGGAAAGAAAATACGGCGCGCCTTATCTGACAGTGCATCGCGGCGATTTTCACGCCGAGCTGGTCACGGCGGTGGCGCCCGGTACGATCGAGTTCGGCAAACGGCTGATCGGATTGCATCAGGACGGGCCGAGGATGCATCTGGATTTCGACGGCGGCGCTTCGGAAGAATGCGACATCGTGATCGGCGCCGACGGCGTCAACTCGAAAGTTCGCGAAGTGCTGCTGGGGCCGGAAAATCCGATCTATACGGGCTACGTCGCGCATCGCGCGATCTTTCCGACCGGACGGCTGGGCGGCATGAAGGTCGACGATTGCACGAAGTGGTGGTCGCCGGACCGGCACTTCATCGTTTATTTCATCACCAGCGACCGCGACGAGATCTATTTCGTCACCGGCGTGCCCGAACCCACGTGGCCGCACAAGGAATCTTTCGTTCCGTGCAGCATCGACGAGTTCGAGCGGGCATTCCACGGCTTTCATCCGCAAGTGATTGAAATGATTCGTGCGTGCCCGGAAGCCACGAAATGGCCGTTGCTGGAGCGCGAACCGTTGCCGCTGTGGTCGCGCGGCCGGATCGTGCTGCTCGGCGACGCCTGTCACCCGATGAAGCCGCATATGGCTCAGGGCGCGGGGATGGCGATCGAGGATGCGGCAATGCTGACGCGCTGCCTGGCGGAATCGCCCGCGGACCATGAACTCGCGTTTCGCCTGTACGAAGCCAACCGCAAGGATCGTACGTCGAAGGTGCAGTTCTATTCGCATGAGAACAACTGGCTGCGCGACAATACCGATGTCGATTGGGTGTTCGCCTATGACGTATTTAACGAGCGCCTTGTGGCGCCCAAGGCGGCATGACGGCGCGGGCTTCGGACCGCACCCGCCA
Organism: Alphaproteobacteria bacterium; assembly: GCA_050186335.1. Classification (GTDB taxonomy): domain Bacteria; phylum Pseudomonadota; class Alphaproteobacteria; order Bin65; family Bin65; genus JBFWYO01. The sequence goes on from JBFWYO010000022.1 coordinate 42,955, forward strand.
AATCCGCATGGGTGCTTGCTGGGCGATTATGTAGGATGGCGTGACTGCCTGGAATTGTGCCGCGACCGAGCTTCTCAAGGAGGTACATCCGATGACCGTTGACACACGCATGGTCGACTTGTTCCGCCGCGAACTCGAGCTTTGCAAAGTCGGGCCGGGCCAAACGGTGGCGGTCCTGACCGAAGAGCAGCGCTGCGCCGATTATGCCACCGGCTTCCTGCTCGCCGCCCAGGAATTGGGCGCCGACGCGTTCCAGGTCAACGTCTCCAGCAAGCAGGGCGGCGGGCGCGGCCTGGCCGCTGTGGGCGCCAATTCCCTGGCGGGCAACCGACCGGCCATCGAAGCGCTGAAATCGGCCGATCTGGTCATCGACCTGATGCTGTTGCTGTTCTCGCCCGAGCAGAACGAAATCACGCAAAGCGGCACACGCATGCTGCTGGTGATCGAGCCGCTCGACATTCTGGAGCGCATGTTCCCGACCGAGGAACTCCGCCGGCGCGTCGAATTCGGCGAGGAACTGCTCAAGTCGGCCAAGGAGATGCACATCACGTCGCCTGCCGGCACCGACGTGATCTATCGGCTCGGAAAATATCCGGTGATGACCGAGTACGGCTATACCGCCACGCCCGGCCGGTGGGACCATTGGCCGTCGGGCTTCCTGTTCACATCGGGGCACGACGATGGCGTGGACGGCACGGTCGTGCTCAATACCGGCGATATTCTGTATCCGCTCAAGCGTTATGTCGATCAACCGATCAAGCTGACGATCGAAAAAGGCAAGATCATCAGAATTGACGGCAAGGGCATCGATGCGACCATCTTCAAGGATTTCATGGACGGCTATCGGGATCCACGCGCCTTCGCCATTTCGCATATCGGCTGGGGCCTTAACGAGAATGCCGACTGGAATCGAATTGCGACAACGAGCAACCTGAAGGACGAAATCGGCATGGATGGCCGCGCCGCCTACGGTAACGTGCTATTCTCGACCGGGCCGAACACCGAGTTGGGCGGCAGCAATGACACGCGTTGCCATCTCGACATCCCGCTTAGGGGATGTTCGCTGAGCCTGGACAACAAGCTCATCGTGCGTGATGGCGAGATCGTGCCCAGGGAGATGCGCGCGCCCGGCCGATAGACGCGCGCGATTGTCAGCGCAGGAATCGTAAGAAAGTCTCGGGCGATCGCGTCGGTCGCTCGATCGTTGATTTATTCAAATGGCGAGGATTGCATGGCGACTTTTCCGCGCGGCAAGCACCTGACGACCAACGACGTCCGGCTGCACTATCTGGAATTCGGCAGCGCGGGCCAGCCGCTCTTGTTGCTTCCCGGCATCACCAGCCCGGCGATCACCTGGGCGTTCGTCAGCGAACGCCTGGCCCAGTGGCTACATGTCTATACGCTCGATATCCGCGGCCGCGGCCTGTCCGAGCAGCGTCCGGGCCTCGGCTATCGTCTCAACGATTATGCGCTCGATGCGAAAGGCGTGATCGAGAAACTCGGCCTCAAGAGGCCGATTGTGTTGGGCCATTCGATGGGCGCGCGGATCGCGGTCAAGCTCGGGGCCATAGCGCCCGATCTGGTTGGCAAATTGGTCCTGGTCGACCCGCCGGTGTCCGGGCCCGGGCGGCGCCCGTACCCGACGCCGCTGCCGTGGTACATCGAATCATCCAAGGAGGCGGCGCACGGCGCCAACATCGAGGCGATGCGCAAGCTGCTGCCGAGCTGGACCGACGACCAGTTGGCATTGCGTGCCCAATGGCTGCCGACCTGCACGGTCGAAGGCATCGTCGAAAGCCATAAATCGTTCCACGACGAAGACATGCACGCGGATTTGCCCAAGCTGCGCTGCCCGACATTGCTCATTCGTGCCGGCAAGGGCGACGTCATTCGCGATGACGACGCCAAGGAAATCGAGAGCCTGATCCCGGATTGCCGCACGGTCACAATCGAGAAGGCCGGCCACATGATCCCGTGGGACGATCTCGAGGGCTTCATTGCCGCCGTGCGGGTTTTCACCGGTTCCGCGGCGTAGCGCGTCCCGCCGCCGGATGTATCTAATCTTCTGCGATGAAATAATTATTGGTTCGGGACGCGTTTCCCTGCGCAAACGGCTCCGATGGCCCGACGGGGCCAGCCGCTCATGTGGCGCGCAGCAGCATCGAAGCTCGCGCTTTGGTATTTTCGGGTTCAGGTGCTGCGCAACCGCGGCTCACGGTGCCGCTTGACAGTTACCGTCCATACACCTATGGAAATTACGACGACGTGGTGATTTGAGCCGACCGGCTTGCGACCACGCTAAAAAACGCTAAAAGGTCGGGTGGTCCTTGAACCCCGGTCTTAGGCGTTTCGCCGCCGGGGTTTTGTTTTGCCCCGGCGAACCACGCGATAGGGCAAAACCATGACCGTACAACTCAAACCCGGCCGTTCCTGGCGCACACAAACGCAACTGGTGCGCGGCGGCGGCGTACGCTCGGAATTCGACGAAACCTCGGAAGCATTGTTCCTGACTTCGGGGTTCACCTACGGCAAGGCCGCAATCGCGGAAGCGCGGTTCAAGAACCAGGACCCCGGCTTTGTCTATAGCCGCTTCGGCAATCCGACCGTGGCGATGTTCGAACGCCGCATGGCGCTGCTGGAGGGTCTGCCGGCGGCGCGCGCCACGGCCAGCGGCATGGCCGCGGTCAACGCGGCGCTGATGAGCCAATTGCGCGCCGGCGACCGGGTGGTCGCATCGAAGGCGCTGTTCGGCTCGTGTCGATATATCCTCGATGAAATCCTGCCGCGCTTCGGCGTCCAGGTGACGCTGGTCGACGGCCGCAACCTGGAGCAATGGGCGCAGGCGCTTGCCAAGCCGACCAAGTGCGTATTCATCGAAACGCCGGCCAATCCTACGCTCGAGATCATCGACATCCGGGCGGTCGCCGATCTTTCGCATGCCGCTGGCGCCAAGCTGATCGTCGACAACGTATTTGCGACGCCCTTGCTGCAGAAGCCAGTGCCGCTCGGCGCCGATATCGTGGTCTATTCTGCCACCAAGCATATCGACGGGCAGGGCAGGTGCCTCGGCGGCATCGTTCTCGCCGACGAACAGTTTATCCTCGAGACGCTGCAGCCGTATCTGCGCCACACCGGCCCGGCGCTCAGCCCGTTCAATGCGTGGGTCATGCTCAAAGGCCTGGAGACGCTCGAGGTGCGCGTCCGCCAGCACGTCGAGAATGCGCACAAGGTGGCCGATTTCCTGGCCGGCCATCGCGCGGTCCAGCGCGTGCTGTTCCCTGGTCGCAGCGATCATCCGCAATACGAATTGATCCAGCGGCAAATGTCCGGCGCGGGCAACATCGTCGTGTTCGAGTTGGAAGGCGATAAGGCGCGGGCGTTCCGGTGTCTCGATGCGCTGCAGATGATCAACATCTCCAACAATCTCGGCGACACCAAGAGCCTGATCACCCATCCGGCAACCACCACGCATCAGCGGCTTTCGGCGGCCGAGCGTGCCGAACTCGGGATCGGCGACACCATGCTTCGGCTTTCGGTCGGCCTGGAGGATCCGCAGGACATCGTCGAAGACCTCGATGCCGCGCTGACGGCGTGAACGGCTCCAAGGAGCAACGGAAATGAGCGATCAGATCGAAGAAGTAACCCCGACGCAGGCCTGGCACATCCTGCAGGACGATCCGAATGCCGCGCTGATCGACGTGCGCACCGATCCGGAATGGCGCTTCGTCGGCGTACCGGACATCTCTTCCCTCGGTCGCAACCTGATCAAGATTTCCTGGCAGACCTGGCCCGACTCGTCGATCAACCGTCAGTTCGTCAAGGAACTTGCGCGCCATGTGCGGCCGGAACAAACCCTGTTGTTCATCTGTCGCTCCGGCGCGCGCAGCCTTCACGCGGCCAGGCTGGCCGCTGCCAACGGATTTGCGCGCAGCCTCAACGTCGCCAGCGGCTTCGAGGGTGGCATCGATGCGTCGCGCCATCGCGCCGGGCCGAACGGCTGGAAGCACGAAGGCCTTCCGTGGACGCAGGAATAGATATTGCAATGCTGAATTTTATTATGTATTATAATAACATATAATTAAAGTGTGAGATTCTTTGGATTTAGTGCGAAGTCAGTAGCCGTCCTTTAATAGAATCAAAGGCGCTACTTCAAGTTTGTGCACGGCGATCGCGTTTTGAAATCTATCACGGCGACATAATTGCCCGTGATGTATCGTCTACTCGGCATAATCATGTTCTCGAATAATGGGATCGAACATTTTTGCTCAGTTGATCGCCGCGGCGATGCCATCTATGGCTCGGGCGAAACTAACCCGCCGCCGGCGCGAGCGAGTAGCGCCAACCAATCGCTAGGCCCCACATGATCCAAATCAATTCGCGGATGCGGCGCACGCCGCCGACGACGATGCCGATTGCCGGATTACCCGTCAGCGCCGTGCCCAGCAAAAAGAACGCGCCTTCTTGGATACCTACTCCGGCGGGGACAAAAAATATCCCTGCGCGCAAAAACTGTACGATCGATTCGATGATGAACGCATCGGTCCAGGACGCGGGTCCGTCGACGACATTCAAGACGATCCAAATTTCCACGGCGCCGCAAATCCAATTCAGGGAGGCGAGGAGCACCGCCAATGCAAACCGGGATTTCTGCAATGTATAGAACCGCACGAGCAAATCTTCGATGTTGCGAATCTGACTGATCCAGAGTCGAGCCCTGTTATGCCGCCGCGCCCATGTCAGGCCCCAGCCTGCTATCGAGAAGCACCGGAAGCGCTGCGCCAGGAAGAGCAGCGCGGCAAATGTCGTCATGGCGGCGAAGCCGGCTGTCGCCGTCGCTGCGTAGTCGGACGGTAGTTTTGGTTCGGTCAATATACAAATCAATCCGACGGCAAGCAGCGGCAACAAGCCGATTATCATGCATGTGCGCGCCACCGTAAGCGAAGCGATCCCGCGCCGATATCCGATGCCGTAGTGGGTCTTTAGGAGAAGCGCCTTGAGCGGCTCGCCGCCGATCGTGCCCAGCGGTGTTGAGTTGTTATAGGCTTCGCCGACCATGCGCAGCTTCCACAGCCTATAGCTCCAGATCGCCGAGGGTCGAACGCGGCATAAGGCGAGCTGCCAGACCCACACGTCGAGCATGAATGCGAATTGGCCTAGCGCGAGAATGGGAATAATCCACCAATTTATTCCCAATAGAAGCGAAGCCACCTCCGGTAGGTCGATCTGCCAGACGATCAGGATCAGCAATATTATTCCGAGCGGAAGATACACGAAGGTTACAAGCCGCATGCGATAACTCCGTTACTCTCGGTTGCCCGCGGCCGTGCCGACCGAACGAGGCAACGCGTTGCGGTGCAATTTGACGGAAGGGCCAAAGCCCGGTCTGCCCGATAACAACGCCATCGAACCCGATGCTCGATGTTCCGCAGTGTCTCGTGCTCCCTTGGCACTGCGAAGCGCGTCGGAGAGCCTTGGGATGTCGATATCGCGATTTCTGGAAATCGGCATTCCGCGCGTATTCGAACTGCCGGCTGCCCGGGTTTCAATCGATACGAAACACTACGTTTAAGAGGAGATCTGCCATGTTGGTCTGCATGAAGCGAACGATCCTTGCATTGCCGCTGGCGGCATGCATTGCAATTGCGGGCACGCAGCCAAGTCGAGCGGACGCAGCCGGCTTTCTTGTCCAAGGCGCCATTTTGGTCGGCGCTTTAGCGGTTGTCGGCGCGGTGACGGTCGTACGTGCGATCGTGAACTCACGGACGGAAATGCCGCATGCACTGGCTCAACGTCCGACGGCCGGCGCGGATTCGGATGCTAAGATGCGGCCGCTGGTATCAGAAGCGGTTGGCGGATCTTTCGCGGTGATTGCCTCAGCGCCAAGAACGGAAAAGGAGAAGTTCTTCGCGCTGCCGCTGTGCCGAACAGTGGGGGGGTATGAAAAATACTATGCGGAAACGGGCCGAGTCTGTCGCTTGTATTGAGGGCTATCCCTGCCGTGAAGTGTCGGTATTGCCGCGAATCATTTGCGCGCATAGGTTCGTGGTTGCCTCGATCTGATCGGCCAGATTTCCTTTAAGGCGATTGAGAATTCGCGAATCAGTGACCTGAATGATCGCGCCGACGACGAGCGAGGTCGCCAACTCAATGTTGGTCCGTGGGATTTCGCTCCGGCGCATTGCTTCCGCGATGACAAGGCGAAAAATCGTGTAGGGATTGTCGCGCACCGAGGGGACGCGCTTGAGATGCTGGTGACGCGAAACATAAATGTATGTGACAAGCAGCCAATCCTGGTCGAATCGGCGAAAAACGTATCCGATCATCGCGTGCAGTCTGTCACGCAGATCCTTCCCTTTCCGCGCACACTTGCGTAATTCATGCCCCATCTCGGTCCAACCGGAAATAAATAAGTGCCAGGCGAGATCTTCCTTACTGGGAAAATGATTGTACATAGCGCCGAGTGAAATGCCCGCTTTATCGGCGATGTCGCGGATCGAGGTAGCCGCTATGCCTTGTTCGACAAACAATTCAAGGGCGGCGCGCTCGATGCGGTGACGCGTGCCTGCCGACTTTTCCGCCCGACGTTCCATCGAAAGCAATCTGCCCAGGGTTTTTTGAACGAATGTTCATCTTATTCCTGCAGGTTGGTGCTGACAATTGATCGAATATGCAGTGTCCGATCCGAGCCGACGGCTTATCTTGCCGGACGCAAGAGTAGTTCGTCTGCCGAGTTTTCGCGTTACGGGCCGAGAATCTTGCGCAGTTGTCGTTCGGCCAACGGCATCATGGCGCCGGACTTGAATGCCTGCCAGATCAGCTCGTGCGGCGTGCCATGATAATGCTGCGGCATTGCAGGATGATTCCGATCGTGTCGCCATGCCGACGCCGCGTAGCGCAATGTCAGTTGTCGAATTCGTGTCGTGCGTGCCGAGATCGAATGGTCGGCGAAGAAATCACATCCGAGTCGCCGAAGCGCTGTGTCCCTGACCCGGATCCGGGCTTCCATCCACCAGGGAACGCCGCCACGCCCATTGCGAATGCCGAATGCGTCGTTCATGGATTGGCATCGCTGATCGAGGAACTGCTGCAAAGAGGCAGCCAGCCATGCAGACAATGCGTCTGGCAGCGGCTCGTTTGAATGACACAGCCGGGCGATCGTGCGGATGTTCTCGATCGATTCCAACACCCGAAACTCCCATCTAAAGCGCCGCGGTAATGCGCACTGTTCAGTCAACGGCAGACGAATTAAGCGGTGCGCGAGGGCATAAAAAATGAATGAACAATCGTTCATATCATTTCATTTCGGCTAAGTCAAGTAGGACGGAGGAGATGGATCAGAGCGTGCGCAGGTGCCAAGTTAAGGCGAACGGCCTCAATGGCCGGGGAAATGTCGCGGCGTTACCTTCCTGCTAGGCGGATATCTGACTTGAGCGTCCTCCGATTGGCCGCCGCGAATCGTTGGCCGCCTACCGCCGAAAATTTTCAATTTCTCACGCGGCACAGTGCGACAAATTCTGTCTCATTGTCGACTGTCGACACGACAATGCAGCGCACCGCGATGAATTGTCGAATAACGGGTGCCGGCGTCTCGAACGCATGCACGGCGGCTGACCCCAAGTTCCGGCGCCGATGTCGAATGGCTCGGCATAATAATCTGGTTCCGGTCGGTACGATCCGACGCGATAAGTTGCGCACGGCCAAGGCGGTCGAAGCCTCGAACTGGAAATTTTGGAGTGAGCAGATCAACCGCACGGCGCAATCCACGCCCGTCTGCGCTCCGTGAATCTATTTCGAAGTGTTGCAGTCGTCGCACAAGTGTTTGAGTATGGCGACCAAGCAATCAGCGGCGTTTGACGATGCGGAATATATAAAGGTCGCCGGTTCGCGCTTCGGCTGCCAGCGTCTGGCCGGCCCGATGGACGAAAACCGGCACGTCGATCACCGCCAAGGGGTCGGTGCATTCGAGCACCAGCACGGAGCCGACCGAGACGCGGCGAAGCGCAGTTTTCGCGCGCAACACCAGTTCGGGACATTTCAGTCCGCGAAGGTTGAGCACAGTCTCGTTCATCGACCCCACCTGCGCCCACTCATAGCGGCCGCGAACCGGCCCGGCGCGCGGGCAATTGTCTTTCTCTTCCTGTGGCAGCATTTAGCGGTCATTGAGCGGCATATTCCCGGGCGTTCGGCGTTCGGCATCGCGGCAATCTAACGAACGATGCAGCCAAGCATAGTTCGTTGGATCGATAACTCCAGCTATTGCGGCAATTTCTATTATGTCATGATATAATGTGAAATTTTCAATTTTACACGAAGCTGAGAAATAACTTGTATTTTTGCACAGCAGTTTGCGGCGAATCCGATCAAACTCGGCGCCAAGGTCGGGGTGGGCGGAACCCGATTTAGACGTGTAGGCCAAATGTATTGAAGGCCGCATTTCATTGACACTCGGTCGGCTTAAAACGTAGGCTGTCGGCAATATTAAGAAAGCGTTGGCGCGGTCCATGTGCCGTGACCGTGCGTTGCGCAGGGAGAGGAAACATATGACCATTATGGAGCTTTCGCGGCGCCAGTTCCTCGGCGCGTCGGGTGCCAGCCTGGCGGTGACCACGCTCGGCGCCTTCGGCTTCGGCGGCATCGAGGCGGCTCACGCCGCTGCCATCCGGCCCTTCAAACTCGCGCATACCACGCAGACGCGTAATACCTGTCCGTACTGCTCGGTGGCGTGCGGGGTGATTCTTTATTCCAAGGGCGATAAGGCGAAGAACGAAAAGGCCAAGATCGTCCATATCGAAGGCGACACGGATCACCCGACGAATCGCGGCACGCTGTGCCCGAAGGGTGCCGCGCTGCTGGATTTCGTGCACTCCGAGACCCGGCTGCAATATCCGATGCATCGCAAGCCGAAGACCGGCAAGTTCGAACGCGTTACATGGGATTTCGCGCTCGATCGCATCGCGCGGCTGATGAAGGACGATCGCGACAAGAATTTCATCGCCAAGAACAATGACGGTACGACGGTAAATCGCTGGACCACTACCGGTTTCCTCGCGGCGTCGGCCACCACCAACGAAACGGCTTTCGTGACGTATAAGGTGGTCCGCAGCGCGGGAATGCTGCTCTTCGACAATCAAGCGCGAGTCTGACACGGCCCAACGGTGGCGAGTCTCGCCCCAACATTCGGCCGCGGCGCGATGACGAATTCCTGGACCGATATCAGGAACACGGATCTCGTTGTCATCATGGGCGGCAATGCCGCCGAGGCGCACCCGTGCGGCTTCAAATGGGTCACCGAAGCCAAGGCCAAACGCGGTGCCAAGCTGATCGTCGTCGATCCGCGGTATACGCGTTCGGCTGCGGTCTCCGATATTTACGCGCCGATTCGTCCCGGGACCGACATCGCGTTCCTGCTCGGCGTCATGAACTACTGCATCTCGAACGACAAGGTGCAGTGGGACTACGTCAAAATGTTCACCAACGCGTCGTATATGGTGAAGGACGAGTTCAACTACTCGGACGGTTTGTTCACCGGCTACGACGAAGCGCGCCGCGATTACAACCGGTCGAGCTGGGAATACAAGATCTGTGAGGATGGCTTCGCGGTCGTCGACGAGACGCTGCAGAATCCGCGCTGCGTCTGGA
>JBFWYO010000023.1:0-52494 GCA_050186335.1 Alphaproteobacteria bacterium
ACCGGCCAGGAACTCAACAACAACCTGGAAAAGCTCAAAACGCCGGCCGATCCCAAATCCCCGGACAAGTCCCAGGACAAGACGCCGGACAAGCCGGCCACGCCGGCGCCGACCGAGAAGAAGTGAGCGACGCCCGGCCTGTGCCAAATTGCGCCGCCGGTTTACCCCTTGCCCCCTACCCAAAGCCCGTGCCGAGTGTTATTTACCCTGCGCCGCGCTGTGCTATCGGACTCGGCTGGGCGGTACGGCCGAGTTCGAGGGGATGGAACTAGGAACAGGGTTCATGGAGTCCGAACGGACAAGCTTGACCACCAACCCCTTCGATGACGACAAGCTGCGCGAAGAGTGCGGCATATTCGGCGTCTACGACCACGAAGACGCAGCCGCGCTGACCGCGCTCGGGCTGCACGCCCTACAGCACCGCGGGCAGGAAGCCGCCGGCATCGTCACCTTCGACGGCGAGCATTTCCACACCCACAAGGCGCCCGGCCATGTGGGCGACAATTTCAACACCAAGTCGGTCATCGAGGCGCTGCGCGGCCGGTTCGCCATCGGCCATGTGCGCTATTCGACCACCGGCGGCATGCTGATGCGCAACGTGCAGCCGCTGTTCGGCGATTTCGCCTTCGGCGGCCTGGCCATCGGCCACAACGGCAATCTGACCAACGGCGTGGCGCTGCGCAAGGAGTTGGTCAACTCGGGTCATCTATTCCAGTCGACCAGCGACACCGAAGTCATCATCCATCTGATCGCGACCAGCCGGGCGACTAACGTGGTCGACCGCGTGGTCGACGCGCTGGGCCGCATCGAAGGCGCCTATTCGCTCGTCCTGCTGAGCCGCAAGAAGCTGATCGGCGTGCGCGACCCGCTCGGCGTGCGGCCGCTGGTTTTGGGCGATCTGGACGGCAAGCCGATCCTGGCCTCGGAAACCTGCGCGCTCGACATCATCGGCGCGCGCTACGTGCGCGACATCGAACCCGGCGAAATGATCGTATTCGACCAGGACGGCGTGCACAGCTCGCGTCCGTTCCCGCCGCATCGCAAGCGTTTCTGCGTGTTCGAGTATATTTATTTCGCCCGGCCGGACAGCATTGTCGACGGCCGCAGCGTGTACGAGGCGCGCAAGCGCATCGGCATGGAACTGGCGCGCGAATCGATGGTGCCGGCCGACGTCGTGGTGCCGGTGCCGGATTCGGGCGTGCCGGCGGCCATGGGCTACGCACAGCAAGCCCGACAATCATTCGAGCTCGGCATCATCCGCAATCACTATGTCGGGCGGACATTCATCGAGCCGGCCGATCACATTCGCCATTTGGGCGTGCGCCTGAAGCACAATCCGAACCGCGCGCAGCTGGTCGGCAAGCGGGTCGTGCTGGTCGACGACAGCATCGTGCGCGGCACCACGTCGAAGAAGATCGTCGACATGGTGCGCCAGGCCGGCGCCAAGGAAGTGCATATGCGCATCTCCAGCCCGCCGACCGCCAATTCATGCTTCTACGGCATCGACACGCCGGAGCGCAGCCAGTTGCTGGCGGCCAAGCACGATGTCGCCGGCATGGCCAAGTTCATCGGCGTGGATTCCCTGGCGTTCATTTCGATCGACGGCCTGTACCGCGCCATGGGCATGGCCAACGGTCGCGACAACGATCATCCGCAATTCTGCGACGCCTGCTTCACCGGCGATTATCCGACGCGGCTGACCGACTACGACGACGGCTCGGTGTCGGAACAGCTTTCGCTGCTCGAAGAAGTCGTCTGACGCCATGACGACCGCCGGCGCACAGTTGCAGGGGCGCGTTGCTCTGATCACCGGCGCCTCGCGCGGCATCGGTGCGGCCGTGGCCAAGCGCTTTGCCCAGGAAGGCGCGCACGTCATCCTGACCGCGCGCACGGTCGGCGGGCTCGAGGAAGTCGACGATGCGATCCAGGCGGCCGGCGGTGCCGCGACGCTGGTGCCGCTCGATTTACGCGAATCGGCCAAAATCGACGAACTCGCCGCCGCGATCGCCCAGCGCTGGGGCAAGCTCGATATTCTGGTCGGCAACGCCGGCATTCTGGGCGAGCTGACGCCGCTGACCCACATGGACCCGCCGTTGTGGCAGTCGGTCCTGGACATCAATGTCACGGCCAATTGGCGCCTGCTGCGGGCAACCGACGGGTTGTTGCGCGCATCGGCGGCGGGACGCGCGATCTTCGTCACCTCGGGCGCCGCGCGCGGCGTCTACCCGTATTGGGGCGCCTATGCGGTCTCCAAGGCGGCACTGGAAATGATGATCAAGACGTACGCCGCCGAAGTCGACAAGACCAATATCCGCGCCAACATCGTCGACCCCGGCGCGGTGCGCACCGGCATGCGCGCGCAGGCATTTCCCGGCGAAGATCCGGGCACGCTGCCGGCGCCGGAGCAGATCACCGATATTTTCGTCGATTTGGCGAAGGTCGCCTGCCGGCACAATGGCGACATCGTGGCCGCGCAACGGCGCTGACCCACGCAGTACATCGTCAATTCAAACCAATAACTTGACCTTTCATTGAGCCTGCGCGAAACGCGCCGCGCCCGAATTTTGCTTCGGCCTGAAGCCAATTGGCGCGTTCCTCCACCGACTGCTGCTTAAATTTGCGGCACATATTTATTTTGCCCAGAATTTATACAGCAACACCGTAAGTGATAAATTTATCATAATAAATTCATGGTGTTACGGTTTGGCACAAACCTTGCTTTTAGAAGGGCGCGGATCACTGGCAGGCGTCCCTCTCCGTCGCAGGCCAGTCGTCCGGGGGAAGTGGGGCACGTCGCCTTAACCTACAGGAGACAATCATTATGTACTTCCGTTCGATCCTCTCGGCCGCCGTAGCGGCTTCGTTCCTCGCGTGGTCGCCGCTGGTCGCCGCCGAGGAGAAGAAGGAAGAGAAGCTTATTCCCGGCACCTTCTCGGCAACCATTTCGGGCATGAGCGACTATCGTTTCCGCGGCGTCTCGCAGACCGACAACATCCCGGCCGTGCAGGGCAGCTTCGATTGGGAAATGCCGATCATCAAAGACTACATGTCGGTATTTCTCGGCGTCTGGGCGTCCAACGTCAATTTCAAGGATGGCGGCGACTCGGTCATCGAAATCGACGTCTATGGCGGCGTAAAAGGCACGATCGACAAGTTCAGCTGGAAACTGCAGTTCATCGGCTACCTCTATCCGGGCGCTGAAAGCTTCCGGAATTACGACTACTTCGAAATCAACCCGGAAATCGGCTACGATTTCGGCTTCCTCTCGGCCAGCACCGGCATCAACTACTCGCCCGAATATTTCGGCAAGTCCGGCGATGCGGTCTATTGGTATGCTGGCGTAACGGTGCCGCTACCGATCGAAGCGCTCGAACGCTTCAAACCGGCCATCGTGGGCGGCGTCGGCTATCAGGCGATCCAGCGGAATGCCAACTACGGCACGCCCGACTACTGGACCTGGAACATCGGCATCCAGTTCGAATTCGAAGGCTTCGCCGTCTCGGCCAAATACGTCGACACCGACATCTCCCGCGCGAATTGCGCCGGCGGCCGTCGTTGGTGCGGCGCTACCGGCATCGTTTCGGTTACCAAGACCTTCTCCTGGTAATTGCCTGAACCACGAAGCGCTTTTCGCGCTTCAGAATTACCGCGGATTGGCCGTAGCGGCCGGTCGGTCTGCGGGAACCAAGGGCGGCGGTCTCCTCACCGCCGCCCTTACCATTTCAAGCGCGCGCAGCCGCGGTTCGATGAGCCGCGGCTGCAGTGTTTTCGGGGCGCGTCAATCGTCGGAGAACGGGTTCTCGCCGCCACGCATGATGGTGCGAATCGGTACGCCCTCGAGACCGAAATCGGCGCGCATGCCGTTGGTCAGATAGCGCAGATACATTTCCGGCATGTCCTGCGGCAGATTGCAGAACAGCGCAAAGGTCGGCGGCCGCGATTTGACCTGCGTCATATAGCGGATCTTGAGCCGGCGTCCGTTGACCAGCGGCGGCGGATTGGCTTCCATGGCCGCGCGCAGCCAACGATTGAGGGCGCCGGTGCCGACCCTGCTCGACCACACGCGCTCGATGCGCAGAACCTCTTTCATCAACCGGTCGAGTTGGGTTCCTTCCAGCGCGGACATGGTGATCATCGGCACGCCGCGCGCCTGCGCCAGCGACTGGTCGAGGCTCTCGGCGATCAGGTTGCGCAACTTGTTGGGATTGGTGACCTTGTCCCATTTGTTGGCGGCGATCACCAGTGCGCGGCCTTCGTCGATGACCTGCTTGGCGATGGTGAGATCCTGCTTTTCGATGCCGTAGCCGAAATCCTGGACCGAATTGGCGTCGATCATCAGCACCACCACGTCGGCGAACTGTACCGCGCGGTCGGTATCGGCGACCGACATGCGTTCCAGTTCGTCGGCGACTTTGGCGCGCCGCCGTATGCCGGCGGTATCGATCAAGCGGATTTCGCGTCCGCCCCACGACCAGTCGATGGCGATGGCATCGCGCGTCAGACCGGGCTCGGGACCGGTAATGACGCGGTCTTGGCCCAGCAGACGATTGATCAGAGTCGACTTGCCGGCGTTCGGCCGGCCGACCACCGCGAGATTGAGTGGCCGCTTGAGCCATGCCGCTTCGTCGGTATCGTCGTCGGCCGCCGTCACCGCGCTCGGCGCATTTTCGTCGTAGGGCAGAAAGCCCCGGTCGGCCATCGCCGCGGCGATCGCGTCGTACAGTTCGCTCATGCCTTCGCCATGTTCGGCCGACAGGCCGATCGGCTCGCCCAAGCCCAGATTGAACGCTTCCAGGCGTCCGGCCTCGCCGGCCTTGCCCTCGCATTTATTGGCGAGCAGCAACAGCTTGGCCTTGCTGCGCCGGAGCGCCTTGGCGAAATGTTCGTCTTCGTTGGTGATGCCGGCGCGCGCATCGACGACGAACAGCGCGAGATCGGCTTCGTCCAGCGCCTGCATGGTTTGCGTCAGCATGCGCCGCTGCAGCGACGCCTCGCTGTCGCTGCGTTCGAGGCCGGCGGTGTCGATCACTCGGAAGCTGAGGTCGGCGAACTTGCCCTGCCCTTCGCGCCGGTCGCGCGTCACTCCCGGCGTGTCGTGCACGATGGCGGTGCGCCGCCCGGTCAGCCGGTTGAACAGCGTCGACTTGCCGACATTCGGCCGGCCGACGATGACAACCGTGAAGTTGACCGGCGATCTGTCGCTTTCCGCGCGCGCCACGGGCTCAGCGCATGGCGGTCAGGCGGCCGCCATCGTCCAGGAAGTAAATCGTGTTATTGGCCACCACGGGCTGAATGAGTATGCCTTCATTGGTCTTGATTTCGCCCAGCGCCTTGCCGGTGTAGGGAGAAATGGACACCGCCTTGCCGTGCGATCCGGTGACGATCAGCCGATCGCCCGCCAGCACCGGGCCGGTCCAGACGATGAACTGTTTCCGGCGTGTCTTGTCGTCGACCAGATTGTTCAGGTTGGTGGTCCAGCGTACCTTGCCGTCGCGCCGCTGAGCCGCCGCGAGGTCGCCCTCGCCGGTCACGAAGAACACGTAATCCCCGGCCACCCAAGGCGTTTGCAGGCTGCCGACGTCGATATCCCAGACGCGCTGGCCGCTGCGAATGTCGATGGCGGCGAGCCGGCCGGACTGGCTGACCGCGAACACCATGCCGCGGTCGATCACCGGATTGCCGCGAATATCGGCGATGTTGCTGACCTGGTCGCGCGGTCGCAGCGCGGCGAGACGTTCCGACCAAAGCGTACGGCCGTTATCGGCACGCAAGGCTACGATTTCGCCGGTCGACATCGGAACAACGACGGTGTCGCCATCGACCGCCGGACTGGCGCCGCCCAGAATTGTCGTGGTTTCCGGCGTGCCGGCAAAGCTCCACAGCTTTTCGCCCTTCTTGAGATCGAACACAATGAGTTCGTTCTCGACGGTAACAGCGAAGATGCGGCCATTTGCGACCGTCGGCGCGGCGCGGAACGGCGCAGCGGCCGGCGTGCGCCAGACTTCCTTGCCGGACTTTGCGTCGAGCGCAAGGACGTCGCCCTGGCCGGTGGTCACCACGACCAGACCGTCGGCATAGGCGACTCCGCCGCCCAGTTCGCCGCCTTCGCTGGAACCCCAGTTCAACGGATTGATGCTCGAGAAGATCGTCGAACTTTTTTGCAGTACCTCGACGCTCCATAATTGGCTGCCGGCATCGGCCGAGAACGCGCGCACCCGCGCCGCGGCGTCCATCGTGAAGATCAGCCCATCGCCGAGCACCGGCTGCGCCAGCAAACGCTGATAACGGCCGGAGCCGTTGCCGATGCTGCTGCTCCACGCCCGTTGCGGGGCCGGGCCGAGCGCCAAATGGTGCATCGCGTGATTCGGGTACCCGCCCGGCTGCGGCCACGCCGGATTGGCCGCCGGCTTCGGCAGCTCGATCTTGACCTCGGCCAACGCCCGGTCGGGGCTGATGCCCTCGTCCTGCAGCAGCACCGCGACACGCGCGCCGGGCAACGGTGGTCCTTTTTTTTCGCTGAACAAGCCGTCGATCGTGCTGCAGCCGGCCAACGCGGCGCCGCAGACGGCGGAAAGGGCCAGCGTACGGATTCCGGAACGAAAATTCATCGCCATCGCCTCTTGTCTGTCTTCAGCTGCTGCCAAGAATGGTCTGCATCGCCCGCGCGCGCGCGCGCAACGATTCGGGTGCTTCTGCGTCGCTTGCCAGGCGGCCGAAGATTTCGCGCGCCTCGGCGCGCTTGCCCGCCTTATCGAGCGCCAGGCCGGTAATTTCGGTGGCGGTATAGCGCCAGGCGTTCTTACCTTCGGTAAGCGGCTTCATGCGTTCGACCAGCGCCACCGGATCCGCGGAATCGAGCGCGTGCCAACCGTAAAGCACCAACGCCAGTTCGCGCACGTTGCGGTCGACGCGATCGTCCTTGGTCAGCGCATCGTACACGCGCATGGAATTGGCGACATCGCCTTGCTTGGCAAATGCCGCGGCTTCCTGAAGCCGCGCGAGCGCGGCGTAGCCGCTCGGCGCATCGCGCACCAGGGTGGCCAGCGCGTCGGTCGCCTCCTTCGTCTTGCCGTCCTTGATCAACCCGACGGCGACCGCATAGCGCTCGCTGGCAGCCAGTTTCGCCTTTTCCTGCTCGCCTTGCCAGAACTTGTAGCCGCCAACACCCAGCACAACCAGGACCGCGAACGCGATCGCGATGTTGCCGTACTTGGCCCAGACCTTCTTATACTTGTCCTGCTTCAGCTCCTGGTTGATCTCCCGAACCAGCAATTCCTGCTCGGGCTCCAACTCAGGCTCATCGTTTCTCTTCTTGCGGTCGGCCATGGGCGCGGAAAACTCGACAAAATCGGCGGAATGCCTGGGGAAGACGGGCGCTACATATAGTACGCCGCTCCCCCGAACGCAATCGAAGGAACGGCTGCCAAACACCAGCGTTTCCGCCGTTTCGACCTCTTTATTGACAGCGCCGACGCATGGCTTACTGTAACTATTAGGTCACATCGCTGTTCAGGAGCTTCATGGCTACGGTGATCAGCTTCCACCAGTTCCGCCCCGACGCCGCGCCAAACGCGAAGTCGGGGCGCAAGCGGGTCTTCTTCGATCGAAGCGAATTGTATCGACTGCTTAATTTGTACAGCCGCCGGGTAATGAGTGGGGAATGGCGCGATTACGCCATCGATCATGACGACCGCTCGGCCACATTCTCGGTGTTTCGCCATGCCGCCGAGCGGCCAATGTACGCGATCACCAAGATTCACGGAACGGGCGGCAAGAGCGGAAACCGCTATGTGCTGACCGCCGGACCGGAGAAGCTGAGCGCCAGCGCCGATTTGGCGGACGTCATCGAAGCGTTGGAAAAGCGCTTGCGCCTGGTCTGGACTGGGTCCTGATTTTGGCCCGCGCGCTTTGAGGCAAGGCGCCGTTCAATAAAGATCCGTTACATAGCTCTTCTGCACTTGCGCCTCGACGTCCTCAACCTTTCGATCCTTGATGCCGGCCATGGTCAGCGCGATCGCGGCCAAGCTGGGCACGGATTGTCGATCCGGCCGCGCAGCTGCGTCCCACATGCGGGCGCGCCTGAACGCCTTGCCGCAGTGCGGATAAATCTGATCGATCTCGACCAGGATCACGGAATTGGGCTGCTTGCCATCGACCGCAGCCGGCGCCAGCAGATTCGGATCGCGCGAAATCCGTGCGCGGCCGAAGATGCGCAGGGTTTCGTCGTGCCCGGGAATGACGAACAGGATCGCCACCTGCGGATTGACGAGAATGTTGCAGAGCGTTTCCAGCTTGTTGTTGCCGGGCCGATCGGGGATCGCCAGCGTGCGTTCGTCGAGCACGCGAACGAAACCCGGACGGTCGCCACGCGGGCTGACATCCTGGCGGCCGTCGGCGTCGCAACTGCCGATGCAGACGAAAGGCGAAAGCGCAATGAACCGCCGGCACAACTCGTCGAGCCGATCGGTCTTGGCGGCGGCGGCCAATTTCTTGGTTTCGCCGTAGACCGCGCGCAGTTCCGCCTCTGAGGTGATGAGATCGTTGCCCGACATGCTATCTCCAATGATCGTTTCGGCCATGATATCGCAATCCGACGACCGCGGCGACGGCCAGGCTTGGCGTCATCAAGCTTGGCGCCATCAAGCTTGGCCCCAAATGTCGGTGGCCACGCGCACCAGCAGATCGAGTTTGCGGCGCTGCTCCGCTTCGGTCAGCGGCGGGTCGAGCACCGAACTCGCGAAGCCGCATTGCGGCGAAATGGCGAGCCGCTCCAACGCAATGAATTTGCCGGCAGCCTCGATCCGGCGACACAAGGAGGCAGGATCCTCAAGTGCCGGCAGCTTGGTCGACACCAAGCCGAGCACGGCAGCCTTGCCCGCGGGGATCAGCCGCAGCGGCGCGAAATCGCCGGCACGGTCGGTGTCGTACTCGAGCAGATAAATATCCGCAGCGACCCGATTGAACAATCGGTCGGCGATCGGCTCGTAACCGCCGGTCGAAACGAAACTGCCGCCCGGCCCGTTGCCGCGGCATGTGTGAATCGCCAGCGTTAGGCCTTTTGGCTTGCGCGCGGCCACGTCGGCCAGCACGTCGATCCACTGTTCCAGTTCGCGCGCGGGATCGACGCCGCGCTCGCTCAGATAGGCGACGAATTTCGGATCGCACAGGCGAATCAGCGTCGTGTCGTCTAACTGCACGTAGGTGCAACCGGCCGCAGCGAGGGCGGCGAGCTCTTTGACGTAGATGTCGGCCATGTCGGCCCACAGCTCGGCCATGTCTGGATACGCCGCGCGATCGACCAGGCCTTCGCGGTAGAACATCGAATGCAGCGGCGACGGAATGGTCATTTTGGGCGTGGCGCGTGTGACCGACTGCAGGAACCGGAAATCTGGCACCGTGACGCCGCCTTCGGGCCAGCGCAGTTTGCCGGCCACCGCAATGCGCGGCGCCACGAAGCCGCTTTTGAATTTTACGCCCGCGCCGTCCTGCACCAGGCGCGGCTCGATGCCCGGCACCGAGGCTAAGAAGCCCTCGTAATAGAAAATGCGCCGGAACTCGCCGTCGGTCGCAACGCGCAGCCCGGCCTGCTCCTGCATAGCCGCGACCGCACGGATCGCGCGGTTTTCCAACTCGATCAGATCCACGGGTTTCGGCGCCGCGGGCCGCAGCGTGACCAGATCCCCGCCATGTGCGCGGCGCGCGGCCAGCAAATCCGGCGGCCGGATGAAGCTACCGATGATGTCGGCGCGAAAGCGCGGTGCGTGCGGCTCGGATGCGGTCATCGAAGACTCGAAATCAAACGGGCCTCCCATCGTGCCCATGCGCCGGCACGAAGGGAAGCCCGCAAATTCCGCGCGCGGCGTTCTAGTTTCGCGTTTTCTTGTCCCGCGAGATCAGGAACGATTCATCGAGGAACCACAGCCCGTCGTGCTCTTTGAGCACCTTTTCGGTGGCGCGCATGTAGTCGCCGCTGCTCATCGCGTTCATCAGCCGCGCGTCCTCGATCTGCGCCACGTAGACGGCCGCGTTCCAGGCCGCCATCAACGTCGAGGTGCCGATGTTCTGGCCGAGCTCGTCCGGCATCGCGTGCAGGTCGTAACTGAAGAAAGATTTATCGTCGCTCAGCGCGTCGAACTTGAGATCCGGCTGGCCGTCGCCGAGTTCCGCCTTGAGTGCGTTGATCAGCGTCTTACGCGTGACCTGGAACGGCGCTTCGTCGGGCCAGATGCCGCGGATGATTTCCATGCCGGGATCGCGGCCGGTCGATTGGATCACGATCATGCGGCCGCCTGGCGCCAGCGACGAGGCAAGCGGCTTGAGCACATTCTTGACCTTCATTTCCGCGGGCAGGCGCGCGCGGTACGGCTGCGAGGCGATGACCAGATCGTATCCGCTCGGCGCCTGGCCGGGTTTCGGAATGGCGTTGTCGAGAATGAATTTCTGGTCTTCGCGATACAGCACGAGAATCGACGGGCGCACATACATCGGGTTGCCGGTCTTCTCGCTCGCGCGGGTCTGCCAGCCTTCGTTGAGCAGCGGCTGCAGTTCGCGAATCTGCTCGTCGAATTCGTGCGCGGTGTTGCCCTTGAGCGCGATCTCCCAGCGATTGACGCGGGCGGCGGCCTCGGGCTTGGCCGGGCGCAGATGCGGCGCCTCGGAATAGTACAAATTGGTCACCACCAGGACGGTCTGCGGGTGCTCATGGAAGCGGTCGGACATTTTCTCGAGGCTGAGGCGCACGTCCTCGAGGCTGATTTCCTTGCCCACGATGACGAACGGCACCGTCGGGTTGCGCCGATGCAGGTCGCGCAGCACGCGCGTCAGCACGGTGCCGTCGCCCATGCCGGCGTCGAAGACATTGAGCGCCGGCTGGCGCGGCGTCAGGTGTTGCAGTTCCTGGCCGACGCGCTTGGCGACCGCCCATTTCTCGCTGCAGGTGGTGACGAACAGCAGATACTTTTCGCGATTGTCGAAAAATCGAAAGGCCTGCTTGGTCCCGGACGCCGGCTTGTTCATACTGCCCTCCCTCTGCTTTTGGCGCGTCGCCGGTCCGTGGCGGCCGGCAAACGGGTCGACAGTGACCCGTCGTTTCTACTATTCTATCAAAATTCAAATGAAGGTGAGAAATTTTCATGGGGGCGACCGTGCACAGTACCGGCAATCTGGAAAAAGTGTTGCGCGCCAATGGCTTCGCCTTGACCGCGGAGACCACGCCGACGGCCACGGCCGATCCGACGCCGATCCTTGACCGGGTCGCGCCGCTCAAGTCGGTCGCCGACGCGGTCAATGTCACCGATGGCGCGACCGCCAAGGCGCATTTGTCGAGCCTGGTCGTGTGCGGGCTGCTGGTCCAGGCCGGCATCGAACCGGTGCTGCAGTTCACCTGCCGCGACCGCAACCGCATTGCGCTGCAGGGCGACCTACTCGGCGCCGGCGCCTACCGTATCCCGAACATCCTTTGCCTGGGCGGCGACGATCCGAAAAAGGGCGAAGAGCCGGACGCCAAGCCGGTGTTCGATGTCGATTCCAAGGGTCTGGTCGCGATGGCCAAGCGCCTGCGCGATGACGGCAAGCTGGGCTCCGGGCGCGACGTGCAGGTCAAACCGAAGCTGTTCATCGGCGCGGCCGACGCGCCGATCGATCCGAAACCCGACTGGAAACCGGACGCGTTGAACGCCAAGATCGATGCGGGGGCCGATTTCTTTCAGACGCAATACTGTTTCGATATGGATCTGTGCCGCCGCTACATCGCGCGGCTGAACGATTTCGGCGTCACCGAACGCACCTACATGCTGATCGGCATCGGGCCGTTGGCGTCGGCCAAGCAGGCCCGCTGGATGCACGAGAACCTGTGGGGCGTGTCGATCCCGGACTGGATCATCAAGCGGCTCGACGGAGCCACCGACCAGAAGGCCGAGGGCCGCGCGATCTGCGCCGAACTGATCCAGGAGTTGCGCAGCATCAAAGGCGTCGCCGGCGCGCATCTGATGGCGCCGCGCCAGGAAGCCGAGATGGCTGAGGTGATCCGTGCCTCCGGCATTCTGGCCGAACGTCCGAAAGTGGCTTAATGCCCATGCGCTGGAGGGATAGATAACGGCCCGCGGGATCTGTCGATGAAGGCCGAATGCCCCAGCTTCGCGCCGATTTCTTGTCATCCCGTTTGATGCACTGGCTTGTTCGGCAGGGCATTATTCGGACGAAATGGACGCCCCGGCGGCTTGCCGTCCGGCCGTTTGCGGCCTTTAATGAAAAACAACGCAACGCGTTCTGGGAGGGACGGATGGCGAAAGCTCCGGCTGTCGATCCGCTACAGGCTAAACAGGCGATTCTCGAATATTGCCGGCGCAAGGGCGCGCTCGCTGCGGGCGTCGCGGATTTGGCCGCCATCGAACGAATCGCCCCGCCCGGCCATCGTCCGTCCGACCTTATGCCCCGCGTCAAATCCGTCATCGCCATCGGAGTCGGCGGTCAGACGCAGGGCGCCTGGACCGTGCCGTCGAAAGCGCTGGGTTATTTCGGCTCGACCGAACGGCGCGCGTACGGCATCGCTTATGGGCTAGCGTTCTTCATCGAGAACAAGTACGCGCATCGCTCCGTCTATTGCCCGCCCGACATGGATCCGGAGGGCGGCCCGCGTGTGCCGATGCAGAGCGTCAAGCTGCACGCAGAACTCGCCGGCATCGGCGCGCGCTCGCTGGCCGGCGACATCCTGCTGCACCCGGAATACGGCTACATGTATTTCGCCTCGGTGTTGTCCGAACTGGAATTGCCGCCCGACAAGCCGATGGCCGAGAACCCCTGCCCGGCGCCGAGCTGCGTGTCGATGTACCGTTCGAT
The DNA here is from genome assembly GCA_050186335.1 of Alphaproteobacteria bacterium. Lineage (GTDB taxonomy): Bacteria > Pseudomonadota > Alphaproteobacteria > Bin65 > Bin65 > JBFWYO01. Next base: position 12,838 of record JBFWYO010000023.1, read on the forward strand.
CGGCAAGACGCCGTGCATGAAATTCTGCCCGGTGCAGTGTCTGTCGGGCGAGATCGACGTGCAGGGCAAGCAGCAGGAAATGCGCTACGACATGCATCTGTGCGCAGAGATGTCGCAGCAATACGAAACCGTGCCGTCGACCATCATCAACGCGATCGAGGCCGGCACCGACCAGGACCGTGACGACGCGCTGTTCGATCCGGACGCGAAAATCCTTTGGTACAAGATGGCGGTCGGCGCCGGGCAATTGTTCGCGCAATGCTTCGAATGCATGCGGGTATGCCCGATCGCGACCAAGGCGCCGATGGCGGATCCGATCCGGCGTTTCGAAACGGCGCAGGCCGCGGCCGCAGCGAAGCTGGCGAAAGAGGGCTGAGATGGCGCGTGGATTTCGCCGGTCGCAGATCGGCGTTACGGAAGAAATGCTGGAAAGCTTCGGCGAGACCGTGTTTCGCCTGAGCCACAATATCCAGATCCGCCGGGGCGATCCGGTGCGCGAGTTGAACTGGGAACAGCTCGCCCTGCAGCGCGAGGGCATGGGGCTGTCCGACCAGCAGATCGCCGACAAGATCGGCATGACGCGCGACCAGGTGCTCTACATCCGCACGGTCATGGAGCGGCGCAAATTCCGCACCAGCTCCTACACGAAGTTATTGGAGCTCGGCGGCGGCAAACGCTACCGCGCCGAACGTTACGTCCCGCACGGCGATCGACCCGCCTTTTCCGAGGCCGCCCTGGAACTGCGCAGCGCCCTGCGCTATCCGCCGGCGCTGGCCAAGCGCTACATCGATATCGGCTTCTGGCGCGACGACACGTTGGGCAAGTGGCTGGCCAAGCATGTGGCGGCGCGGCCCACCGCACCGGCGATCCGCACGCTCGAGACGACGCTCACCTATAAGGAACTTGCGGCGCAGGTCGACAGCTTGGCAGGCGCCCTATGGCACGCGGGCATCGCCAAGGGCGACGTGGTCGCCGTGCAGCTGCCGAACATTCCGCAATTCCTCGTCGCCTATCTCGCCATCGCCCAGTTGGGCGCGGTGATGCAGACGTTGCACAACCCCTATCGCGGCGCGGAACTCGAAACCCTGCTCAATCACAGCCGCGCCAAGGCCTATATCGGGCTCGGCGAAACCAAGGAGTTCAAACCGGCGGCCGCAATCGTCGAGCTGAAGCCGAAACTGCCGGTGCTGAAAACCGTCATGTCGGTCGGCGTTGCGACCTCGGGCACGTTGTGGCTCGACGCAATGATCGCGAGCGGCCCGGCGCTGACCGAGGAAGAGCGCGAGGACATGGAAGCGGTTGTCGCTTCCGACCCGTTCCTGCTGCTGTACACCTCGGGCACCACGGCGGCGCCCAAGGGCGTGCCGCTCAGCTACCACAACATGCTGAGCAACGCGCGCGACGGCGCGCCGGCGCACGGGATCGGCCCGGACGATGTCATTACCTCCGCCGCGCCGTTCACGCATCTTTACGGTCTATATAGTTTCCACGTCGGCATGGCGGTCGGCGCGTGCGCGCTGCTGCTGCCGAGCTTCACGCCGCAGGATCTGGCGACGCTGGTCGACCGGGGCAAGCCAACGGCGCTGTGGACGGCGCCGGCGCATCTGGCCGCGTGCGAAACGCTCGGCCTGTTCGACAAACACAGTTTCGCCTCGCTCAAGCTCGCCATCGTTTCGGGCAGCGCGTGCCCGCCGGACTTGATCCGGCGCTTCGCCGCGCGGATGCCGAACGGTGCGGTCACGCAATTGTGGGGCATGACCGAGACGCAGGGCGCGCTCTATTCCCGCCCGACCGACGCGCTCGAGATTTCCGCGACCACCGCCGGGCGCGCCAGCCCCGGCACCGAAATCCGCATCGCCGATCCCGCGACCGATCGCGAAGTCGGCATCGGCGTCGAAGGCGAGATTCAGGTGCGCGGGCCTTTGTTGTTTCCCGGCTATTATCGCAACCCGGCCGCCACGGGCGCTTCGTTCAGCGAAGATCATTGGTTCAAGAGCGGCGACCTCGGCACCAAGGACGCCGCCGGCAACGTCGCCATCACCGGCCGCATCAAGGACGTGATCAACCGCGGCGGCGTAAAGTACAACCCGCGCGACGTCGAGGACCTGCTCGATATGCACCCGAAAATCGCCCAGTCGGCGATCGTGCCGATGCCTGACCCGGTGCTCGGCGAAAAGGCATGCTGCTTCGTGACGCCCAAGCCGGGCCAGTCAGTGACGCTCGAGGAAATCTGCGACTACCTGCTCGCACGCAACATCGCCAAGATCAAACTTCCCGAGCGGCTCGTGATCGTCGCCGAAATGCCGATGACCCCGACACGCAAGATCATCAAGAGCAAGCTCAAGCTGCCAAGCTAGAAAGAGAAAGAGCTCCTCATTCCGAGCGCGTCGAAGGATGAGCCTGTCGAAGCACGCGGGCCGTTTTTTGCTGCTTCAGCGCGCCGGCTCCAGCGTCTTGGTATACAGCGCCGCGCCCGTCAGATCGCGCAATGTCACGGTCATCGCACCCGTCCTCGCCTCGATCCGCACCTGACCGAAGAACTGCAGGCCCGCGGACGGCGGCAGGTTGAGCTTGCCCGGCGGCGGCGTCTTCTGCCAGATCACCTGCGGCCCGAACGTATTGTCCAGCGCGCTCGGGCCGAACGTTCCGGCATTCAGCGGCCCGGAAATGAACTCCCAGAACGGGTCGAACTCGGTGAACTGCGCCTTCGCCGGATCGTAATAATGCGCGGCGGTATAATGTACGTCGCCGGTCAACCAGACCATGTTCCCGACCCGCGCGCGTTTGAGCGTGCGCAGCAAGCCCGCGAGTTCCAACTCGCGGCCGAGCGGCTTGCCGTCGCGGTTGGCAACGCCCTCGAACCGGTCGCGCCCTTGCGCATCCTTGCCGTCGCCGACAATCAGGCCCAGCGGCATGTCGGCGGCGATCACTTTCCACATGGCATTCGACTGCCGCAATTCTTGCGCCAGCCAGGCGATCTGCGCGCGACCTAGAAATTCGGTTTCGGCGCTCTCGACCGGCTGGGTGTTGTGCGAATTGGCGCCGCGGAACGAGCGCATATCGACCACGAACACATCGAGCAGCGGTCCATAGCCGATCTTGCGGTGGATGCGCGCCCTGCGGTCGGCGCCCGGGCGCACCGGCGCATACTCCAGAAATGCCTGTCTGGCGCGCGCGCTCAGCACGCCGATGCGCTTTTCCGTGTAGCGATCGTCGAGAACTTTCGAATTCGACCAGTTATTGACCACCTCGTGGTCGTCCCACTGCCAGATCTGCGGCACTTCGGCGGCGAAACGCCGGTAGTTTTCGTCGAGCCAGTTATAGGCATAGTTGCCGCGGAATTCGGCGAGCGATTCGGCGACTTTCGATTTTGCTTCGGTGACCAGATTCTTCCACACGCCGCCGTCGTCCAGCGGCACTTCGGCCGCGAGCGGACCGTCGGCATAGATCGTATCGCCCGAATGAATGAAGAAATCCGGGTGCTGCTTGCGCATCGCCTCGTAGATCCGCATTTCGCCCCATTCGGGATTGATGCCCCAGCCTTGCCCGACCGTGTCGGCGGACCAGACAAAATGGACGTCGGATCGCGCGGCCGGCATGCGCAACCGGCCCGTCATCGGCAGGCTTTGCGTCTTGAGATCGCCAAGGTCGAGCAGCGAGACGCGGTAGAAGATCGTCTGCCCGGCCGGCAGCCCGGCCAGCTCGGCGCGCGCGGTGAAATCCGTCGCCGGCGTCGCGTCGGAACCCAAGACGCGCCGTGCGTCGGCGAAACTGTCCGAACTCGCGTAATCGACGACCAGCCGCGAGGGCCGGTCGGCGCGCGTCCAGATCAAGGCCCTGCCGTCGGCGCCGACATCGCCCGCCTGGATGCCGGCAGCGATTTTCGGCCGCGCCGCGTCGCGCGTGATGATGGCCGGGCCGGTTTGAGCCAAGCCCAGGCGCGGCACGATCAAACCCACACCGCCCGCGCCGAGCGCTCGCATGAAATTCCGCCGGGAAACCAATCGCGACATCGACGACGACCTTTTTGCCGACGACCCTTGTGCCATATTGCGATGACCCAAAGATGAATTGAACGCGGCCGCCGCAGTACAAACATCCCCCTTGAACGCATGGCCGGCCTTGCGTATTTTCGAATGATCTATAGAATTTTCATGCCGCCCGCCGTGCGGTAAAAAGTCAAACTTTCCAGGGAGTTAGACATGAGCCGTCCCGCCGGATTTCCGTTCCGCGCCGAGCATATCGGCAGCCTCTTGCGCAGCAAGGATCTGACCGCCGCGTTCAAGGACGTCGCCGCCGGCAAGATCGACCAGGCCAAGTTCAAGGCCGTGCAGGATCAGGCGATCCGCGACGTGGTCGCCATGCAGGAGCAACTCGGCCTCAAGGTCGTCACCGACGGCGAGTTCCGGCGCGCCTCCTACTGGGGCCATTGGATTACCGCGATCGACGGATTCGCCGTCGCCGAGGCGCAGTACAAGTTCCACGACGAAAAGGGCAACGAGATGGTGTTTATCTCGCCCACCGTCGTCGGCAAGTTACGCAAGAAATCGCCGATCTCGACCGAGGAATTCAAGTTCCTCAAATCCGTCGCCAAGGCCGAACCGAAAATCACCATGCCCGGCCCGTCGACGTTCCATTTCTGGCGCGGCAAGGCCGGGCTGGCCCAATCGCCCTACAAGACCGCCGAGGAATTTTTTGCCGATCTGTCCGCGATCTATCGTCAGGAAATTGCCGATCTGGCCGCGCTCGGCTGCCGCTACATCCAGTTCGACGAAGTGGCGCTGATCATGCTGGCCAACCCGGACATTCGCGCCAAATGCAAGGGATTCGGCGAAGATCCGGATCACCTGACCGATCTCTACATTCAGGCGATCAACGACTCGGCGCGCGACCGGCCGAAGGACATGGTCGCCGGGCTGCACATCTGCCGTGGCAACTTCAAGGGCAAGTGGCTGACCGAAGGTGGCTACGACGCGGTGGCGGAAAAGATATTCACGCGCTCGAACGTGGACACGTTCCTGTTGGAGTACGACAGCCCTCGCGCCGGCGATTTCAAGCCGCTACGTCTGGTGCCGAAGGACAAGAACGTGGTGCTCGGCCTGGTCAGCTCGAAAGTGCCGATGCTCGAGCAGCAGGCAGAACTGGAAGCGCGCATCAAGGAAGCCAGCCAGTATATTCCGCTCGATCGGCTCGCCGTCAGCCCGCAATGCGGCTTCGCCAGCACGGTCGCCGGCAATCCGGTCACCCTCGACGACGAAAAGAAGAAGCTCGGCCTGTGCGTGTCGGTCGCCGACCATGTGTGGCACAGCCACTGAAGCGAATTTCGCACCGGCTGGAATCAAACCCTCTCCTTGCGGGAGAGGGTTTCTTATTTCCGCATCACCAGCGTCGACCACTCGCCCAACTCGAACCTTCGCATCAGCCGCAGGCCCTGCTTCCCGAACGCGGCGACCAGCTCCGCCGCTTGCGGCTTGAGCAGACCGGACAAAATCAAATGCCCGCCCGGCGCCACGCGCCGCGCCAGCGGCCGCGCGATGTCGCGCAGCGGCCTGGCGAGAATGTTTGCGGCGACAAGATCGAATTTCACGTGCGCTGGCACGGCCTGCAAATCCGGCCCGGTTGCCGCGCGGAGCAGCGCCGCGACCCCGTTTCGGCTGGCATTCTCCAGCGTCGTGCGCACCGCGATCGGATCGATGTCCGAGGCAAACACCGGCCTGCGATGCAGCTTCGCCATGCCGATCGCCAGAATGCCCGAGCCGCAACCGAGATCGAGCATGCGCTTCGGTCTTGGTCGGATCCATGACAGCCAGTCGATCGCGCGCAGACAACCTTGTGTGGTCTGGTGCGTGCCGGAACCGAACGCCGGCCCGGCATCGAGAAACACGCCGATGCTGCCGATCGGCACTGCACCTTCATAATATTCGCCGTAGACGAAAAACCGCCCGGCGCGGATCGGCGGAAAGCTCCGTCGGTTTTCCGCCAGCCAATCGACCGCCGCTAGCGGCGTGATGCTGACATCCGGCACGCCGACGCCCGCCTGGCCGCACGCGATCGCCACGGACGCCACGATCGCGGCGCGATCCGGTTCGCGTTGCGCGATACCGCTAACATGCCAAAGCGGCGTCTTTTCCAGTTCGAACGCCGCCAACGAAACGCAAAACGGCGCGAGCGCGTCCTGTATGCCGGGCACGGCCCCGGGTGTAACGAACAGATCGATGGAGAAAAGGTTGGACGCAACCGGCGGCATGAACCGACATTACCGGAAATCGTCCGCCTGGGGCAGCGGCAAGACCTATCGTCCCGTGGACAGCAACTGCAAATGGGCTGAACGGGACGGAGATCGCTCTCCGCCCCGCCCATTCCCAAGTCTTCAACCAATTCGAGATGAAGGCCGCTTACTTGGGCGGCAGGATTACCTTGTCGACGACGTGGATCACGCCGTTCGAAGCCGGGATATCCGCCGTCGTGACCTTCGCGCCACCAACGATGACGCCGCGCCGCGCGTCAATCGGCAATTTCGTGCCCGCCGCGGTATCGGCGTTCAGACGCTTGCCGGCGATGTCGGCCGCCATGACCTTGCCCGGCACGACGTGATGCTTGAGGATTCGTGCGAGCGTTTCTTTGTTCTCCGGCTTCAGCAGGTTCTCGACCGTGCCCTTCGGCAGTTTGGCGAAGGCATCGTCGGTCGGCGCGAAGACGGTAAGCGGTCCCGGGCTCTTCAGCGTGTCGACCAAGCCCGCCGCCTGCGCGGCCGTCAGCAATGTCTTGAAGGTTCCGGCGCCGGCGGCGACGTCGACGATCGTGTTCGGGGGCGGCGCTTTCGGTGTCGTGGCGGCGGTCGGCGGCGTGGCCGTCGAGCACGCCGCAACGAGCGTGCTCAACAAGACAGCGCCCAAGAGGCGTTGGGCCGTTCTTAACATGTCGGATCTCCCAGGATGTGTTGTCGATACGAACACTTACGTTGGGAGAACGAGATTGGATCTGCGCCTGGCACGACGAATTCCGCAACCGGCTCGAAATCGCGATGCGACCGCGCGTTCGCCATGCGCGCCGATCGAACCGCTCCGACAGGAAAATGGCGGAGCCCGGCTGCCGAAGCTACGCGCAGTCGCCGGGCAGCTAGTCCCGGGATGGCACCGGCGGGTTCCATTGCGGGAAGCAATCCCACTGATATATTGGTGGGCTCGACCCTAGAGCGAGGCGCGGCAACGTCGGCCGGCGGCGTTGGCGCAGGCGCGGATCGTTGCGGAAACTGGAAATTTATTGGTCGGTGGGGCGCGTCATGAATCTGGAAAAAGTCATCTTCGGCTTCTTTATTCTGCTGGCCGCCACGCTCAATTTCGGCTTCGTCTACGGCGACATCGATAGTCCGCACCACCACAATCAGTGGGAGCTGTTTGCCGCCATCATCGTCAACTTGATTGCGACCGTGCTCAAGTTCGGCGATCGCACCCATGTCGGCGCGGTACACCTCTCGTCCAGCCTCGTGGCCTTGCTGCAGCTCGTCGGCGCGGCGTTGGTTTGGTTCTTCGCCGCGAAGGGCGCCGGCGGGCAGATCGGGGCCGAGACCATGGCGAGCGTCGTTTCGCTGTCGGCCGGCGCGCTGCTCGCGAACATCGTCTCGGTGATCATCATGGTCGTCGAAACCACGATGCAAAGGCGCTGACGTGCACAGCGTATTCTTCATCGCGTTACGAAGACTACGCCCCCCGCTCATTCTTATCATTGTCATCTTCGCCATCGCCACGACCGGCTTGGCGCTGATACCGGGCGTCGACGCAGACGGCCGCCCGTGGCACATGTCGTTGTTCCAGGCATTCTATTTCGTCAGTTATACGGCGACGACGATCGGCTTCGGCGAACTGCCACAGACCTTCACCGACGGTCAACGGCTATGGGTCACCGTCGTCATCTACATGTCGGTCATCGGCTGGACGTTTCTGTTGGGCAACCTGCTAACACTGGTGCAGGACAAGGGCTTCCAGCAGGCCATCGTCATCGCCAGCTTCCGCCGCGCCGTGCGCAACATGCGCGAGCCGTTCTATATCATCTGCGGGCTGGGCGAGACCGGGCTGATCCTCGCGCGCGCGCTCGATCGACTCGATCAGCGTTTCGTGGTGCTGGATTCCGACGAGCAGCGGCTGCAGGAACTTAATCTTCAGGAGCTCAGCGCCGACTGTCCGAAGCTGGCGGCCGATGCGCGCTCGCCCGAAACGTTGATCCTGGCCGGACTTCGCAAGAAGGAATGCCGCGGCGTACTGGCGCTGAGCAATAACGACGAAGTAAATCTTGGAATCGCGCTCGCGGTTCGCCTGTTGCATCCCGGCATACGCGCGATCTGCCGTTCGCATACGCCGGAGATCACCGCATCCATGGCCACGGTGGGCGCATACCACGTGATCAATCCGTTCCGCGAGTTCGGCGAGTATCTGGCGCTGGCGATGCGGGCGCCGCACAGCTACCGCCTGCTGTCGTGGCTGATCGGACCGCCCGGCACACACCTGCCGCCGCGCATCCCCGCGCCGCCGGGTTACTGGATCGTTTGCGGCTACGGGCGTTTCGGCATGCAGGTCGTTGCGGCGATCCAGCGCGGCGGCTTCAACGTGTCGATCGTCGATCCCGATGCGGATGTTGCCGGAGACAGCCACATTATCCGAGGGCTAGCCAGCGATGCGGCGATTCTGCACGAAGCGAAGATCGGCCAGGCGGCTGGCATCGTTGCCGGCACCGACAACGACGTGGCGAATCTGGCGATCGCGGTGGCGGCGCGGCAGTTGAACAAGGATATCTTCGTCATTTTGCGTCAGAACCAGATCGGCAATCAGTCGCTGTTCGCCGCCATGGACGCGAACATGACGATGGTTTCGAGCCAGATCATCGCCAACGAATGCCTCGCCATCCTGCGCACCCGGCTGCTCGCCGAGTTCCTTGCGATCGTCCGGGTGCGCGGCGACGAATGGGCGCAGACCGTCGTCGAGCGCCTGCAGGCCACGCTGGGGGAGGATGCGCCGGATTTTTGGAGCTTCGACGTAACGGCCGAGGATGCACCCGGATTGAAAGATTCGATCAGGACGTTGAATGCCTCGTTCGCCATCGCGGACCTGCGCAGGCAGATCGACGACCGCGACGTCTTTTCGAAATGCTTGCCGCTGCTGCTGGTTCGCTCGGGCGAAACGATCGAACTGCCGACGGAGGACACGAAAATCCAACCGGGCGACCAGCTTCTGTTTGCCGGGACCGACGATGCGCGCCGGCATATGCGGCAATTGCTTCGCAATGCGAACGTCGCCGAATACGTGATCACCGGACGCAATACGCTCGGCGGTGTGTTCTGGCGCAACGTGTTTCAGGGCGGCGCGGCGCGCCCGGGTTGACCGCTGTTCGAGCGGCGCTTCGATAACGCCCGTTTTGCGCGGCCGAACTATCGCTTGCGTTCGGCGCTCGCCGGCACGCTATCGACGCGCGCCAGTTCGCCGCGTTTCAGCAGACCCGGATCGCGCAGGTAGTCGAGTGCGAAATTGGTCGCGTCCATGCCCCAGAATATCTCGCCATCGATAATAAATGTCGGCACGCCGAACACGCCGCGCTTGACCGCGTCGTCGGTCGCCTTGTGCAATCCGTCCTTGACGTCCTGCGCCCCGATGCGCGCCTCGACCGCGGCGGCATCGAGATCGAGCGACTTCACCACCTCCGCCCACACGGCAGGATCGTTGATCTCGCGTCCCTCGGCCCAGATCGCGGTAAAAATGCGATCGACAACGCGCGATTCCGCGTCGTAGGCGAGCGCCAGGCGCAGCGCGCGGATCGGGTTGAACGGATGCGTCGGCGGCAGTTTGAACGGAATCCGGTTGGCATCGGCCCACCACTGGCAGAAGCGGTACGTCATCTTGCGCTTGGCGGGAATTTCCGCCGGGCCGACATTGCCCCAGGCCTTGAGCAAGCCGGCGAACACCACGGGCCGATAGACGATCTCGGCCTTGTGCCGGAAGCGATCGAGCAAGCGGTTCTGCAAATAGGCGAACGGCGAGACGAAATCGAAGTACCACTCGATACGCTTCATAAACGCCTCACGCCTTCTTGACGAAATTGTCCATCAGCTTCTTTTCGTCCGAATGGTCGAATTTTACCACCAGCTTGTCGCCGTCGACCTGATTGACCGTACCGTAGCCGAATTTCTGATGAAACACCCGGTCGCCGCGCGTGAAGCGCTCGACTGCGGGCGCGCGCAATGCGGTGCCGGTCGCCGCATCGAACACGCGGCCGCGCGCGCCGCCGCCCTTGGCGCGCGAAAGCCAGTAATTCTCGTTGCTGACTCCGCCGCCGGCGCGATAACCGTCGTCGTAGCCGCGCTGCGGCACGTCGCTGACATGCGCGCCGCCGTAGAGGCCTTCATCGCGCACGATTTCGACATGCTGCGGCGGCAGTTCGTCGATGAAGCGCGACGGAATGGCGCTCTGCCATAGATTGTGGATGCGCCGGTTGGCGGCGAAGGAAATGAACACGCGCTGTTTGGCACGCGTGATGCCCACGTAAGCCAACCGCCGTTCCTCCTCGAGCCCGGCCTGGCCGCTTTCGTCGAGCGCGCGCTGGTGCGGGAACACGCCCTCCTCCCAGCCGGGCAGGAACACCGAGTCGAACTCCAGCCCCTTGGCGCTGTGCAGGGTCATCACGTTGACCATGTCGCCGCTCGAATTTTCGTTGGCTTCCATGACCAGGCTGACATGTTCGAGAAAGCCGCCGAGATTCTCGAACTCCTCCAGGGCGCGAACCAGCTCCTTGAGATTTTCCAGCCGTCCCGGCGCTTCCGGCGTCTTGTCGTTCTGCCACATCTCGATATAGCCGGACTCTTCGAGCACGGTTTCGGCCAATTCGACATGCGAAACCGCATCGATCAGGCCGCGCCAGCGCGCGAGATCGGCGACCAGCCTGCCCAGGCCGCGCTTGGCCTGCGGCTTCAACTCGTCGGTTTCCAGGATCAGCGCAGCGGCATCGCCGAGCGACACCTGCTTCGCGCGCGCCAATTGATGGATCGCGGCGACGGTCTGGTCGCCCAGGCCGCGCTTCGGCTTGTTGACGATGCGCTCGAACGCGAGATCGTCGTCGCGCTGATTGATCAGGCGGAAATACGCGATTGCGTCGCGAATCTCCATCCGCTCGTAAAAGCGCGGCCCGCCGATCACGCGGTACGGAATGCCGAGCGTGATGAAGCGCTCCTCGAATTCGCGGGTTTGAAAGCCGGCGCGCACCAGGATCGCCATTTCGCGCAACGCGTGTTGTTTGCGCTGCAAGACTTCGATCGTTTCGCCGACCGCACGCGCTTCCGCGCCGCCGTCCCACACGCCGCGCAGCTGCAGCTTTTCGCCTTCGTTGCGCTCGGTCCAGAGGGTCTTGCCGAGCCGGCCTTCGTTGTGCGCGATCAGCGCCGACGCCGCGGCCAGAATATGCGGCGTCGAACGGTAATTCTGTTCCAGGCGGATGATCTTGGCCCCGGGAAAATCCTTCTCGAACTTCAGGATGTTGCCGATCTCGGCGCCGCGCCAGCCGTAGATCGACTGGTCGTCGTCGCCGACGCAGCAGATGTTCTTGCTCGCCTGGGCCAGCAGCCGCAGCCACAGATACTGCGCGACGTTGGTGTCCTGATATTCGTCGACCATCAGGTACTTGAACTTGCCGTGATATTCCGCCAGCACGTCCGGGTGCTGGGTGAATAGCGTCAGGCAGTGCAACAGCAGATCGCCGAAGTCGACGGCGTTCAGCGCGCGCAAGCGTTCCTGATAGGCCTTATAGAGATCGCGCGCGCGGCCCGAGGCCAGATCGCCGGCGTCCGAGACGCTCACCTGCTCGGGGCGCAGCCCGCGATCCTTCCAGCGCTGGATCGCGTTGTGCACGACGCGCGCCGGCCAGCGTTTGTCGTCGATGTTCAGCGCCGCAAGCTGCTGCTTGATCAGGCGCATCTGGTCGTCGTCGTCCAGAATGGTGAAATTCGGCTTCAGCCCAACCCGTTCCGCATGCTTGCGCAGAATGCGCGCCGAGATCGAATGGAACGTGCCGAGCCACAGGCTCTGCGCGCCTTCGCCGATCAGCTTGGCGACGCGTTCGCGCATCTCGAGCGCCGCCTTGTTGGTAAAGGTAACGGCCAGAATCTGGCTCGGGTAAGCCTTGCGGGTGATCAGCAGATGGGCGAGCCGCGTGATCAGCACACGCGTTTTGCCGGTGCCGGCACCGGCGAGTACGAGAACCGGCCCGTCAAGCGCCTCGACCGCCTCGCGCTGCGGCGGGTTGAGATTGTCCAGATACGCCGGCCGCGCGGCGGCCTGCGCCGCTTGCGACAATGTTTGCGTCTGTTGCGTCGGGGTCTCGGCCATGCCCCTATCTAACGCATGCCGTCGGCCGGCTCGACAAAAAAGAACAAAACGGAACCCAATTCGACGAACGCGGCGCGGTGCCTAGTGTAAACCCCACAGAAACCAAAGCGACGCGCCGGCGCCCAGCGCGCTGCGTACGCCGTGGAGGACGCCCCATAACTGAACCAGCGCGTGCGTCGTGCCATCGGCCGATGCGGGCGTCATCGCTTCCAGGCGGCGATTGATCGGCATGATCGCGATCAGGGTCCACGGCCAATTGGCGAGCATGAACAGGCCGCCGACGAGAAACCGCCAATTATCGGACATTACATAGGCGGCGATGCCGAGCAGGCCGCCGATCACGGCCAGGCTGGCCTGCATGGCAAAGCCGCGCCGATAGCTGGGCTGCCATTGCGCCAGCAGGGCGGGCGCATCCAACTTGAGGCGCGCGGGCTGCTCGGCGAAGTTAATGTAGATTGCCGCGCCGGCAAATACGGACGCCACGAGCAGCGCCAGATGGCCGAGAATCATCACGTACCCCGCTTCGGTTGTGCCGGCGGCTTGGCCGCCTCGAGACGTTCGCGCAGCAGCCGCACGGTCTCCGCCGTCTCAGTCAATCGCCGCGCGGCGATCCCGGCGGCCAGACGATTGATCCACGGCGCCTGCCGCGCATCGGCTTCCGCGTAGAGCGCCCTGCCCCGTGCGGTCAATAGCACCAGCTTGGCGCGCCGATGGTGCGGGTTGCGCGCATAGCCGACGATGCCGGCATCGGCCAGGTCGTCCGCGACGCGTTGCACGGCTTGGCGCGTCAGTCCCATGTTGCGCGCGATGTGCGCCACCGGCAGCGCCGCATCGGCCAGGGCGATGGCGCCCATGACCTGCCAGCGCGCGCTGGTCAGCCCGAGGCCGCCGAGCAATTGATCGCCCGCGGCCAGCAAGGCGCCGTTGAGCCGGAACAGTTCCAGCACCAACGACGTCGCTGCGGCGCCTTCCGGCGAATGATTTTTGCGCGGTCGGGACATTATGACAATATATTGTCATAATGATTTTATATTGTCAAACGGCGCCGGCGCGGCCGCTTCGCTCGACCTGCCATCGGTGCTAGGTTATGCGATCGGAATGTCGGCGGGCGGGCTCGGCCCGCGCCAGGGAATCGGCAGGTCGGCCATGCTTCGCTCCGCGATGCGGCACATTGTTCTGGCGCTCTGGGCATTGGCGCCCTGTGTCTGCGCGGCGGTGGGCGCCGCGCAGGCGCAGAGCAAGGGCGACGAAATCCTGCGTTCGGTCGTTGGCATCATTGCCGAGGTGCCGGAGGATGCGCGCACCGCGGCGACGCTCGGGCCGCTCCGCCGCGGCAGCGGCGTGGTGATCGATTCGTCAGGCCTGATCGTCACCGTCGGCTATCTCATCATGGAAGCGTCGCGCGTGATCGCGATCGGTGCGGACGGCGCGCCGGTGCCGGCCAAGATCGTCGCCTACGATTGGGATACCGGCTTCGGCCTGCTGCGCACCGCAACGCCGATGAACCTCAAGCCGATCGAACTCGGATCGGCGGCGCACCTGAAGGAAGGCCACCGCGTGCTGATCGCCAGCCGCGTCAACACCGAGGAAATCACGCCGGCGACCGTGGCATCGCGGCGCGACTTCGCCGGTTACTGGGAATATCTCCTGCCGAACGGCATATTCACCACGCCCATGCATTCGCTGTTCGGCGGCGCGGCGCTGCTCGGCCCGGACGGCAAATTGCTCGGCATCGGCTCGCTGGCGCTGCCCAACGCAGTCGACGGCGACGAGCCCGAGCCCGGCAACATGTTCATCCCGGTCGACGCGCTCAAGGAGGCGATGGCCGATCTGCTGACCAACGGCTACCGCCGCGAACGCGACCGGCCGTGGCTCGGCATCTACACGCAAGCGTTCGGCGACGCGCTGATCGTGGTGTACGTCGCCCCGGACAGCCCGGCGCAGAAGGCCGGCCTGCGGCCCGGCGATCGCATCGCCGGCATTGCCGGCAAGGACATTTCGGATCAGGCGGATTTCTACAAGAAGCTGTGGGCGCAAGGACCGCCCGGCACGGCGATTACGCTCAACGTCGAGCGTCGCGGCGGTCGCGCCGATATCGCCGTGGCGACGATCAGCCGCCAGGAATGGCTGCGGCCGTTCGTCGACAAATAGCCGGCAGATTTATTTGCGCGGCCCGGGTGGCGAATCGGGTGGCGGTACGGCAGATGCAGCCATCGCCGCCTGCGCTGCGCGGACGATGTCGGCGGCGCGCAGAATCCCGATCAGCCGCGGCCTGGCCGCCGATTCGACGACGGCAAAGATCGAATTCGGCTCGCCCGACAACGCGCGCACGGCATCCGCCAGCGTGCCGTCCCGGTGGAGGACAGACTCGAACGGGCGCATGAGATCTTCGGCGCGGCGGCGGCGATCGTCGGCCACATTGCCATTGTCCTCGTCGCGCGCGGCCGGCATGTCCGCCCAGGCGATGAGGCCGACCGGCGTGAATCCGCCGCCGCTCAGCGGCGCGACCACGAACGCGGCGCCGTCCGCCGAATCGCGCAGCTTGGCATAGATCTCTTCGACGCCCGCGCGCACGCCGACGAACGCAAAGCTGCGCTCGACCATCGGCGCCAGCGGAATTGCGGCGAGCGCCGCCTCGTGCGGCAGGCGGCCCGCCGCAACGCCGCGCCTGCGTAGCTGCCAGGCGAACAGCGACTTGCCGACGAACTGCCGGCTGATCGCGACCGAGACCAGGATGGTCAGCATGATCGGCATGGCCAGCGCATGATTCTGCGTGAATTCGAGCACGATGATGAGCGTCGAGATCGGCGCGCCGAGGACGGACGCGGCGACGGCACCCATGCCGGCCATGACGTAGATCGACGGCGACGAAGTGGCGCCCGGCCACATCAAGGCGAGCGCCATGCCGAACGCGCCGCCGAGCATGGCCCCGGTCACCAGCGACGGACTGAACACCCCGCCCGAGAATCCGAGACCGAGCGAGATGGCGGTGGCGAGAATCTTGGCCAGCACGAGGGCGGCCAGCATCCAGAGGGCGAGCCGCCCTTGCAACGCCAGTTCGGTTGCCTCGTAGCCGACGCCGAGCACGTGTGGGAAATAAAGCGCGATGCCGCCAACCGCGAGACCGGCCAGGCACGGCTTCAGCCATTGCGGCAGTTTCAAGCTTCGTGCCGCATCCGATGCGCCGACGACGACGGCCATGAACAGCATGGCGACCAAGGCCGCAAGTACGCCCAGCAATAGAAACGCGCCGAGTTCCAGGTACGAACCCAGATGATGCACCGGCAGCGTGAACAGCGGCGCGTCGCCGAAATGGATTCGCGTGATCACCGCGCCGGTCGCCGCGCCGAAGCCGGCGGCAAGCAGCGCGTGCAGCCGATAATGCCCGACCACCACTTCGAGCGCGAAGATCGCCGCGGCGATCGGCGCGTTGAACGACGCCGATATGGCGGCCGCGACGCCGGCGCCGCCCAGCATGACCATCGCCGGGCGTGCCAGTCCCAAACGCTGGCCCAGCGCGCCGCCGATATTGGCGCCGAGATGGATGACCGGGCCCTCGCGCCCGACCGACGCGCCGACGCCCAAGGATACGGCGCTCGCGATCGCCCCCAGAATGCCGCGCGTAAACGAGAACCGCCCATGCGGCGCCGTCGATTCAATCACGTCGGCGACACCCATCGGCCGGCCGCCGGGCATCACCAGGCGCAGGAACACGCCGACCATCAGCCCGCCGACCGCCGGCGCGAACAGGATCTGCCACCACGGCAAGGCGGCGATGCCCGATACCAGCCGGTCTGTGCCGTCGCCAAAAAACAGCCACTGAGTATTATAAAGCAGCCACAGGAACCCGAGCGCGCCGTAGGCCGCCGCGACGCCGACCGCGACCGACAACAGCGCCAGCGTTGACGCCGGATGGTGCGCGGCCCACGCGGCTATTCTCGGCTGCAAGGTGCTTCGCCGCGCCATGTCCGTGCTGTCCGCCTCCCAAATTTATAGCGCTCACGCGCGCCGCTGCAATCCGATCGGACGCCGCAACACATCGGGTACCGGCAAGTGCCGATGCGCTTCGTGCATCGCGGCCAGCCGCGCCAGCACATGATCCGGAAACGGCGCGCCGCGGCGCTTGCTCATGTCCATGTGCATGCTGATCCACTGGCACAGCGCGGCAACATAGTTCTCGGTATCGTGCAGCATGCGAAGCATGAAATGAAACCGCTTTTGATCGTATTCGATCAGATGCACGTCGAAGCGCAGCGGATCGTCCAATTTCACCTCGCGCAGATAGACCACGCGCGTATCCAGGGCAAAGGTCGACCCGGTTGTGGTCGCGCGGTAATTGGCGTCGAGTCCGACGAGGTCGAGCATGGCGAGGCCGGCCGCGTCGAACGCCACCAGGTAGCACGCCACGCTCATATGGCCGTTCCAGTCGATCCAATCCGGCCGCACGACACTGCGGTGAATTACCATCGGCGCGTCGAATTTCATGCTTTCCCCTGTTTGGCCGCGGACCTTAGCCGATCCGACGCCCGGATCGGAACGGCAAATTCGGCGTGACGGTTGCGCGCGTCGAGCGGCTTGCCATGCCGCGGGCAGTTGGTCAGGTTGCCAACCGGATGTCCCCCAGGCTGCCGGTCGACCGTGAATCTGGCATTCAAGTTTCTTCATTTCCTCGGCGCGCACTCGACGCGCATCCTGGCCGTCGGCATTTTTCTCGGCCTGGCGTGGCCGCAACTCGCGCGCTGGGCGGCGCCGTTGCTGGTGCCGTCGGTCGTCGTGCTGATGATCACCGCCATGGTGCGCCAGGACGTCGAGGCCGTGGTGCTGCATATCAAGCGGCCGGGCCGCGTCGCGCTGGCGCTGCTGTGGACCATGGGTCTGGCGCCGATCGCGATGGCGGTGCTGGTCGGTTTGTTCCGACTGCCGGCGGATCTTGCGACCGTGCTGGTGCTCGCCGCCGCCGGGCCGTCGGTCACCTCGTCGATCACTTTCGCGCTGATCTTCCGCCTCGATGCCGCCATCGCGGTGATCCTGATGACCCTCGGCATGATACTGGCCCCGCTTACCCTGCCGCCGATGGCGCTGGCCCTGCTCTGCCTGGAGCTGCAGATCGACCTGCTCGAGTTCATGTTGCGGCTGGGGTTGCTGATCGGCGGCGCCGTGGCGGCGGCGATCGTGGTGCGCCGGCTGGTGCCGCGCGACGCGCTCGAACGCAACGGCAAGCTGATCGACGGCGTTGCCGTGCTCGTGTTGATGATCTTTGCTGTCGGCATCATGGCCGGCGTGCAGGCGACGCTGATCGAGCGGCCGGGCTTCGTGGCGCTAACGACCCTGGTCGCGTTCCTGGCCAATATCGGCCTTCAGGCGCTGGGCGCCGCCGCATTCTGGTGGATGGGCGCGCGCGCGGCTTTGGCCATCGGCCTGGTCTCGGGCAACCGTAATCTCGGCGTCCTGATGGCCGCCCTCGGCGCCGCCGCCAGCCCGGACATGGTGCTGTTTTTCGCCCTCGGGCAACTGCCGATCTACATGTTGCCCTGGCTGCTGCGGCCGCTTTATCAGCGCTTGCGGGAGGACTCGCCCGTTGCGCGACCCGATTGACCCCGCCGCCTAGTTGATCTTGTCGTCGTGGCCCTTGCGCGCACTATAGAAAATTAGCCACATCAGCCCGCCACCCAGACCGACCGAAAAGACCACCCCGAGCGCCAGCGCGATCCAGCCGTGGGTCGACATTTCGGCGTCGGCCAGGTCGTCCCAGACGAAATAGGCGAAACTTGCCGCCAAGGCGAGCAGACCGAGCAGAGCGACCGTCAAAAGCGTCGTTTTCATGAACCTGGGTCCGGCGTGGCGATCAACAGACGCACAGGAATTAGGCAGGCCGGAGGTCGCGGGCAAGGCCTCCGATTAGAGTTTCGTTAGCCAGTTTTGGTCTAACTTTTCCCGTGTTTCTGCCATTTTTTTTGGTAAACTCGCGCACTCGGACTTCCTGGGGACTTCACTAAATGATCAAGCATTGGATTGCCGGCCGCCCGACTTCCATCCTTGGGGCCGTTGCCCTCGCTATCGCCCTCGCCGGATGCGCGACCGCGCCGGCGGATCCTAAGCAGCGTGCCGAATTCGAACGCGTGAACGATCCGCTCGAACCGGTTAACCGGCAGGTTTTCGCCTTTAACATTTGGCTCGACGACAACGCGATCAAGCCGGTGGCGATCGCGTATCGTCGCAACGTGCCGGAATTCTTTCAGGACCGCATCCGCGACTTCTTCGAGAATTACAAATCGCCGGTCACGTTCGCCAACGACGTGCTGCAACTCGAATTCGGGCGCGCGGCGGAAACGGCGACGCGCTTCTTCATCAACTCGGTCGCCGGCGTCGGCGGACTGTTCGACGTCGCCGGCCAATACGGCCTGAAGCGACACAAGGAAGATTTCGGGCAGACGCTTGCGGTCTGGGGCATGCCGGAGGGCCCGTATCTCATGCTGCCGCTGCTCGGCCCGTCGAATCCGCGCGACGTTGCCGGCATGGTCGCCGATTCGTTCGCCAATCCGTGGAGCTACCTGTACCCGAGCAGCGTGTGGGTCAACTTCACCTATGTCGGCGATGCGATCTTCTGGATCGACGTGCGCGCGCGAAACATCGAGAACCTCGACGACGTGCGCAAGAATTCGCTCGACTACTACGCTGCCATCCGCAGCCTGTACCGCCAGTATCGTCAATCGGAGATCTTGAACGGCAAGACACCGAGTACGCCTGTGCCGGGCGACGACGAATAGCATGATAAGCCGCGGCGCCCGCCGCGCGGGCACGCCGACCCGGCTTTCGCCCGTACACTTCGGATAAGTAATGCCCTTTCGCCGATCCAGGAGGCTTTGGATGCCTAACCCGTTTTCGCGCCGCGTTTTCGTCGCCATGAGCAGCGCCGCCATGGCCGCGTGGCTTCTGCTGCCGGCCCCGGCGCGCGCCGCCGGCGAGGCTGAGGCCGCCAAGGTCGTCGAATCCATGGCCAATACCGTGCTGAAAATTCTCGCCGACAAGAGCGCGTCGCGCCAGGCCCGCGAGCAATTGTTCGCCGAGATACTGAACAAGAATTTCGACGTGCCGACAATCGCGCGCTTTACCCTGGGCCGCGCCTGGAACGACGCCAGCCCGGCGCAGCGCGACGGCTACCTCGCGGTGTTCCGGCAATACATCGTCAAGACCTACGTCGTGCAGCTTAGCCAGTATTCCGGCGAACAGTTCAAGGTCACCAAGACAGAGGCCGACGGCGAGGGTGCGGTGGTCCACACCATGGTCTCGTCGCCGAGCGGCGGCAACCCGGTCGACATCAAATGGCGCATGCGCATGACCGGCGGCGCGATGAAGGTGCGCGACGTGGTGATCCAGAATATTTCCATGTCGCTGACCCAGCGCAACGAATTCGCCTCGGTCATGCAGCAGCGCAACAATTCGGTCGATGGGCTGATCCAGGCGCTCAAGGACAAGGTCGCCGAGCTGGATCGCAAGTAGCGGCGCAACCTCCGGCACTGCGCGCCATGCTCTCATGCTTCGACAGGCTCGGCATGAGGGTTCTTGTATGCACAAAAATAAAGAAACAGGAATAGCGAAGACACTCCCATCCTGAGCGTGTCGCAGGATGAGGAACCGTTCATTGTCACCCCGGGCGTAGCGCAGCGGAGACCCGGGGTCCAGGCTCCGTCCACTCGCGCGATCCCAACCACCCTGGACCCCGGCTCGGCGCGCCAAGCGGCGCTTGTCCGGGGTGACAAATTCAAGACACGGCAACCCTGCCCAATGTCACCCCGGGCGGAGCGCAGCGGAGACCCGGGGTCCAGGTTCCTTCCACCGCCCGAACCCATCCACCCGGAGCCCCGGATTGGCGTACCACCGAGCGGCTAGTTCTTGGTCAGCGGGCGATATTTGATGCGGTGCGGCTGGTCGGCGTCGGCGCCCAGGCGGCGTTTGCGGTCGGCTTCGTAATCCGTGTAGTTGCCCTCGAACCAGACCACGTTCGAATCGCCCTCGAAGGCGAGCATGTGGGTCGCGATGCGGTCGAGGAACCAGCGATCGTGGCTGATCACCACGGCGCAGCCGGCGAAATCCAATAACGCGTCTTCCAGCGCGCGCATGGTGTCGACATCCAGATCGTTGGTCGGCTCGCCGAGCAACTTGCCAAGGCGCGCTTGCGCGCGTCCAAGGATCGCGCGCGCGAAATCATGGTGCTGATGGAAGGTGCGGCGGCGCTAATGCTGATCCACGGCGATCGGCGCTATTTCGATGCCGCCGCGCGCGCGGCAAAGCGCTTGGTACGCGGGCGCTAGCGCGGCAATTTTCGGGGTTTCGGCGCTACCCCATCGGCGGCGGCCCGTTTGGCCGGATGACGCGGCCGGGTGGTTGCGCTATTGTCATTATCACCCCTCTACATTGTCAAAACTGTCATCTGTTTCTGATATCGGTATTGAACGACATTGCGCACTTCAAACGTCAACAAGGAGAACGACGATGAAACGCTATGTGATCGAACGCGACCTGCCGGGTGTCGGCAGTTTCAACGCCGCGCAGCTCAAGGGCGCCGCCGCGACATCGAACAACGCGCTGGCCAAGCTTGCGGGTAAGGCGCAGTGGCTGCAATCGTATGTCGTGGACGACAAGACCTTCTGCATCTATATCGCCGACGGCGAGGCATCGGTGCGTGAGCACGCAAGGTTGAGCGGCTTTCCGGCAACCAAGGTGACCGAAGTTCGCAGCATTATCGATCCGACCACCGGGAATGCCTGATTGAACGGCGCCGCCGTGCCGCAGGGCCGGCGGCGCATCAATTCGCGCAAGCGGCCCGGTCAGCACGGGAGATTTCGGCCATCGAACCCCTTGGCAAGACGACACCGGGACAATTCTGCTGGATGGATCTGGCGGCGGCCGACATCGATCGCGCGAAGGAGTTTTACGCGCGGCTGTTCGGTTGGGGTTGGCACGATCGATCGGCAAACGGCGGTAGCTTCACGTGCCTGCGTTCGGGTTCTCGGGATATCGGCTCGATCTATCAGCTCAGACGCGCGCAACTCGAGCAGGGCGTCCCCTCGCATTGGACGCCCTATGTCCGCGTCGACAGCGTGGACGAAGCGGTACGGCGCGCGGGCGCCATCGGCGGCAGCATGCTGGTTCGGCCGTTCGACGTATCCGGGATCGCGCGGATCGCGCTGATCGTCGATGCGGTCGGCGCGCATATCGGCTTGTGGGAATCTATCGGGGCCAGCTTGGAGGAGGATTCAAATGGCTAGACCGGCCAATGTTGCACGGCGTGGACGCCGCGACGCGCGAAATTCATCGGACGCGCCGCGCGACAACGCCGTCCTGGACGTGACCGTGGTCATTCTTGATGCTTGTTATGCGTCGACCGCGATCCTGCCGATCGAGATCTTTCATTCGGCGGGCGTGCTGTGGAATTCGCTGCGCGGCGATGCGCCAAATCCGCGTTTCCGCGTCCGCGTCGCCACCGTCGACGGCGCGCCGGTGACCAGCCTGTGCTCGCTTGGCCTGATGCCAGAGTTCGCCATCGGCGACATCGAACATACCGACATCGCCATTTTGTCGGCGTGTGGCGTTGATGCGAAGGAACGCATCGCTAGCAGCTATGCGGTCGTGCCGTGGCTGCGGAAATGGCACGCGCGCGGGGCCTATGTTGCGGGCATCTGTACCGGCGTTGCGTTCCTGGCCGAATGCGGAATTCTCGACGGGCGACAGGCGACCACGCACTGGGCCGTCGCCGATGCGTTCCGCCGGCTTTATCCCAAGGTGCGCTGGCAGCCCGAACAATTCGTCACCGAAGATGCGCGCGTCTTGTGCAGCGGCGGGGTCTGCGCGTCGATCGATCTGAGTCTCTATCTGGTCGACAAATTCTGCGGTCACGAAATCGCGCTGCAATGCGCCAAATCCATGCTCGTCAGCATGCCGCGCGGCCGCCAATCCGGATATTCGGTGTTGCCCTTGTCGCGCCCGCATTCGGACGACAAGATTCGGCAGACCGAGGAATATCTGCGCGAAAACTTCGACCGCAGCACCTCGATTGACTTTCTCGCCGATCGCGCCGGCATGGGCCCGCGCAATTTCATTCGCCGCTTCAAGGCGGCGACCGGCCGCCTGCCGGGCGCCTACGTCCAGAACCTGCGGGTATCGGCGGCCAAGGAAATGCTCGAGCACGGCCCAGCATCGATCCAGAGCGTCTGTTCGAAGACCGGCTACGAGGACATCGCCTTCTTTCGGAACGTATTCAAGCGCCATACCGGCATGACGCCGGCGGAGTATCGCAAACGATTCGCGCAGATGAGTATCGAGCGCGGCGAATTGCTGGATGGACGTTCCGCCGCCTGAAGCTGGCACGCCGCATCGGTGCCGCATGCGGGGGCTACTTGTTTGGTACGTTAGTTCTTGGTCAGCGGGCGATATTTGATGCGGTGCGGCTGGTCGGCGTCGGCGCCCAGGCGGCGTTTGCGGTCGGCTTCGTAATCCGTGTAGTTGCCCTCGAACCAGACCACGTTCGAATCGCCCTCGAAGGCGAGCATGTGGGTCGCGATGCGGTCGAGGAACCAGCGATCGTGGCTGATCACCACGGCGCAGCCGGCGAAATCCAATAACGCGTCTTCCAGCGCGCGCATGGTGTCGACATCCAGATCGTTGGTCGGTTCGTCGAGCAGCAGCAGGTTGGCGCCGGATTTCAGCACCTTGGCCAGATGCACGCGGTTGCGTTCGCCGCCGGAGAGCTGGCCGACTTTCTTTTGTTGATCCGAGCCCTTGAAGTTGAAGTTCGAGACGTAGGCGCGGCTCGGCATCGTGTGCTTGCCGAGTTCCATGATGTCGAGCCCGCCCGACAGTTCTTCCCACACCGTCTTGTTCGGGCTGAGCGCGTCGCGCGACTGATCGACATAGCCGATCTTCACCGTATCGCCGATGCGCAGCGTGCCCGAATCGGGCTTCTCGCTGCCGGTGATCATGCGGAACAAGGTGGTCTTGCCGGCGCCGTTCGGCCCGATCACGCCGACGATGCCGCCGGGCGGCAGTTTGAAACTCAGATCGTCGATCAAGAGCGTGTTGCCGTAGCCTTTGCGCAGATGATCGGCGTCGACGACGATATCGCCCAGGCGCGGCCCGGGCGGAATGTAGATCTGCACCTGTTCGGGCGCCTTCTCGGCCTGCTGCGCCAACAGCGATTCGTAGGCCGCGACGCGCGCCTTGCTCTTGCTTTGGCGGGCGCGCGGCGATTGGCGCACCCATTCGAGTTCGTGCTGCAGCGTGCGCTGGCGCGCCTCTTCCTGCTTGCCCTCTTCGCCGAGACGCTTTTCCTTCTGCTCCAGCCACGAGGTGTAATTGCCCTTCCACGGGATGCCGGCACCGCGATCGAGTTCGAGGATCCAGCCGGCGACGTTGTCGAGGAAATAACGGTCGTGGGTGACCGCGACGACGGTGCCCTGGTATTCCTGCAAGTGCCGCTCGAGCCAGGCGACCGATTCGGCGTCCAGATGGTTGGTCGGTTCGTCCAATAACAACAGATCCGGTTTCTGCAGCAGCAGGCGGCACAGCGCCACGCGGCGGCGCTCGCCGCCGGAAAGTTTCGTCACGTCCGCGTCGCCCGGCGGGCAGCGCAGCGCGTCCATGGCGATATCTAAGGTGCGATCGAGCTCCCAGCCGTTCACCGCGTCGATCTTCTCTTGGAGGTCGGCCTGCTCGGCGATCAGCTCGTTCATCTCGTCTTCGGAAAGCTCTTCGGCGAAGCGCGCGTTGACCTGCTCGAACCGATCGAGCAGCCCCTTCACCCCGGCCACGCCTTCCATGACGTTGCCGACCACGTCCTTCTTGGGATCGAGATACGGCTCCTGCGACAGGTAGCCGACGGTGGCGCCCTCGGCGGCCCACGCCTCGCCGTTAAATTCCTTCTCGATGCCGGCCATGATCTTGAGCAGCGTCGACTTGCCGGCGCCGTTCAGCCCGAGCACGCCGATCTTGGCGCCCGGCATGAACGACAGCCAGATATCCTTCAGCACCTGCTTGCCGCCGGGGTAGGTCTTGTTGAGACCCTTCATCACGTAAATATATTGGTAGGCGGCCATGCGCAGTTCTTCCTCGGCAAGACGGGGGATTGCGCCACCCGCGGAACGCGGGGCGCGGAGCGGGTTTTAGACTATGGGTGGGGGCAAGGCAACGGCGCCGCGCGGAGCAAAGAACAGCGCGCTCTTCCGGCAAGTATATGCGGCGGATCGGTCCGGCCGCCGGTGCGAGTGGCCGACGCCGTCGAACAGACAGCTACTTCCCATTCGCTTGTGCGAGCCTGCCCGCCAGCGTCCGCCAAAGAGTCAGAAGTTCCCCCTGACGGAAATTATCGCGCAGCGCCGTTTGCACCAGCACCAGATTCAAATCCGGATCGATCAGCACGAACTGCCCGCGCAAGCCGAGCATCATGTAGGTGCGAGTCGGCGTCGGCAGCAGCCAAAATTGCCGCCCGTATTTCAACCTGCCCCCGTCGAGCGTCGGACGGGCCGCGAACGGCGAATCCGGCGTGACCGTGCTGGCGGCGAGCAACCAAGGCTGCGGCAGGACGCGCTTGCCATGCCATAAACCTTCGTGCGCCAGCATGAGGCCAAGCCGCGCGTAATCGCGCAGCACGGCGTTGAAATAAGCGAACGTGATTTCCTGGCCGGTCGCATCGACGTTCCAACTTGCGTCGGCCTCGGCGCCGATCGGCTCCCACAATTTTGCCTGAACGTAGTCGGCAACCGGCCGGCGCGTAGCACGCGCCAGAACGAGGCCGAGCACCAGCGTGTCAGCCGATGAATAGGAAAATTCCCGCATCGGCGGGGCCCGGCGCACATTGAATCGCTTCAGCGCGGCGATGGCGCCGCCGGGATCCTGCTCCAACGTCAAATGCGCAAGCGTATGAATATCGCTGCTCTTGTCGGCGTAGTCCTCCCGAAACGCCACGCCCGAGGCCATGTGAAGCAATGCCCGAATCGACGTCCGACCATATTCGGTTCCGGCGAGCTCCGGCACATACGCCTCCGCCAGATCGTCGATTGACCGTATCGCGCCTTCATCGACGGCGATACCGATCAGGATCCCGACGATGGATTTAGCGACGGAAAATGTGGTGAAGCGCGTCTTATCGTTTTGGCCATACTGGTATCGCTCGATGAGAATGGTATCGCCGCGCGCGACGATGAAGCCGGTGACGTGATTGAAATCGAGATATTGATCGAGCGTTCGGGTCTCGCCCGCGAACGTGTAATGCGTGTCCGGCTCGGTCGCGGCC
Source organism: Alphaproteobacteria bacterium (assembly GCA_050186335.1). Classification (GTDB taxonomy): domain Bacteria; phylum Pseudomonadota; class Alphaproteobacteria; order Bin65; family Bin65; genus JBFWYO01. Next base: position 38,491 of record JBFWYO010000023.1, read on the forward strand.
CGCTTTAACCTTACCGGAGTTTTTGCGGCGGCAACGCGGCGTGCGGGAAAGAGCGCGTCGTAATTCCCGAACGCGCCGACGCGACATTTCCGATCGTCGATATACTGCAAGCCCCGGCAGGACGGGTAACGTTGCATTCGGCCGTACGCATCGGCATCCGGTCCATCGGCGCGGTAGCGCGGCGCAGGATCGACATTGAGCCGATTTGGAGAATTTGCGGGATTCTGCGCACCCGTCAACCCGGGCGTCAGCGCGACCGCGGCAACGAATATGGCCGCACGCGCGCAAATTTTGCCGACCACCATAGCGGCCTCCGATTACACGTTCGCCCGATCCGCCGCTTGACGAGTACGGCTACAAAAATATATATGCGCATCCATAATATGTGCAATGGTTCGATCTTACGATCGAGCCGTCGATCGACCGGCTTCGCGCGCAACTTCTGTATTGCGTCAGGCGGCGCCGGTGAAAAAAGGCCGCGCGATTGCCGGCGCGGCGTTGTTCGTAATTTTCGATCCACGATCGGCGCTTATCTTATCAACGCCGCTGGCAATGACACCGATACCTTGCAACAAAGTGATCGCCCCCTTTGGAAAGTCAGGTCACGGTCACATCGCCCGTCAGGCAGCGCATCGCATCCATCGCTGTGTCTAACGTGCGGTCGAGTTCTTCGGCAAGACAGGGGATTGCGCCACCCGCGGAACGCGGGGCGCGGAGCGGGTTTTAGACTATGGGTCGGGTGGAGGCAATCGGCGATGCGTCTCCCGACAGAGCGCGCAGCCGGACAGAAAATTCAAGTTTATGTCGGCAGTTACGGCTTCTCCCCCATCTCCCGCAGCCCGTCTGTCGCCCGCTTATCTCCGGGCTTGAGCGCGAGCGCCGAGCGGAAATCGTTTTGCGCCTCCTCGCGCCTGCCGGCGCGCAGGTGCAGCCAGCCGCGTTCGGCGAATGGCATGGCGGCGTTGCGCGGATCGAGATCGATGGCGCGCACGAAATCTTCGATCGCGCGCGCATCCTGCATCAGTTCGGCGAGGGCGATGCCGCGGTTGGTGTGGAAGCCGGCGCGGCCGGGTGTCGCTGCGAGCGCGCGGTCGTAATCGTCTATCGCGCGCTGCCACTCCTTGAGATTAAGCAGCGCTTCGCCCCGGTTGGCATAAACCGCCACGAGTTTCGGATCGAGCGCCAACGCGCGGTCGAAATCCTCGATCGCCGGCCGGAATTGATTCATTCGCTTGCGCACGACGCCCCGGTTGAGCAAGGCGTTGGCGTCGTCCGGCGTAAGTTGGACCGCGCGGTCGTAATCCGCCAGCGCCGCCGCATACTGAAGTTTGTGATAGCGCGCCAGGCCGCGCTGGAAATAGGCGGAAGCGTTGTTTGGCTGCGCCGCGACGATGCGGTCGAGATCGGCCAGCGCGGCATCGAACCGGCCAAGGCGGATGAACGAACGCGCGCGCTCGTACAGCGCGGCCATGTTGTTGCCGTCGAGCCGGAGCGCGGCGTCGAAATCGCCGACCGCTCGGGCATGCTCGCCGGTGCGCGCATAGATCGCCCCGCGCAGAAAATATGCCTCCGCGGCGTTCGGGTCGATGCGCACGGCCCGGCTGAGGTTGGAGATCGCCACGCGCCAATTTTCGAGCCGGGCATAGATGCGGCCGCGCTCGACATAGGTCGGCACCGAGTTGAGATCGATCTTCAACACGCGGTCGTATTCGGCCAGCGCGCGCTCGTACTGCTTGAGCGCCGCATAGACCGTGCCGCGATTGAAATACGGCCGGATATCGCGCGGCGCAAGTTCCGCGGCGCGGTTCAGATCGGGCAGCGCAGCTTCGTGCCGGCCGAGCAGATGATTGGCCACGCCGCGGTTGTTGTGCGCCGGAAAATTGTTCGGATCGAGCTCGATCGCCTTGCCGTAATCGGCGATCGCCTTCTCGTAGTTGCGCTGCGCCTGCAGCGCGCGCCCGCGATTGACGTGAGCGTCGGCCAGCGCGGCACCCGCGAGACTCCCCGCATCGATCAGGCGGGTGCAGGCGGCCTCGCGCGCGGCGTGATCGACGGCCGCCATGTTTGCGCACGATTGAGCGTCGTCGGCCAGTGCCGGCGCGCTTGGAAACAGGACGATGAAACCGGCGATAAGGAGACGGCGCATGGCATGGCCTCCCGATTGCCCTACTCTACGCCGATCGTGCGCCTGGGCGTAGCGGAACGTCGGGGCAACGAAAATGGGTAAACCGTCTGCGCATGAACGCGGATTTGGCGCAAACGTTGTCGCTTCGTGGCCCGCCGCGCAATCGCGTACCCACCGCCTACCGCAAGAGCGACGGGAGCCGCAGCACGAGATCCGGCACCAGCGCGCACGCGACGACCAATGCCACATAGCCGGCAAATACGGCCAGGCCGAACCCGATCCGGAATTTGCCGGCCGCCGGCGCCTCGCCCGCGCGCCAGTCGATCGACCGTAGCATCAGCGCTGCCAGGGCCGTCAGCACGATCGCGGTGCCGACGAAAAGCGGATCGAAGCCGAGCTTCTGTAGGGCAGGCACCAGCACCGGCAGCAGCACGAAGGCTGCGAGCGGCGTGATCGCGACCGACGCCGCGAAATACGCACCGAGGACGATGGTCAGGCCGAGCGCCGGGCCAAGCGGCACGAGCCGCGCGGTCACGCCGTCGATCAGGCCCGAAAAAGCGCTCGCCAACGCGACCGCCGATACGACGACGACGATCAGCGCCAATGCGATTGCCTCCGCGGTCGCCGCGAGGATCATCGGCGCCATGCCGGCGCGTTGGGTGGCGGCGCGCACCGGCAAGCCGATCATCAACGCGAACAGCATGACGAGCGCGGCGGCTTCGGTCGGCGTGACCAAGCCGGAAAATGTCAGCAGCGTCATTGGCAACAGCAACCCGATCCCGATCAGCCACGGTGCCGTGCGGCGCGCATCATTCGCCAGACCGATCAGGTAGATGAAGCCTGAGATGATCAAACAAGGCAGCACGGCAAGCGTCTGCGATACGATCGATGATGAGAAAAGCACTGCCACGGCGCCGATCAGCACGCCGAACGACGCCGCGGCGGCAGTTGCGCTCGGCGGCCGGCCGCCCGCGCACAAGGCGGCGGTCGCAATCGCCAGGACAAGAAAGTAAAACACGTATTCGTGCAGCATTTGCGGCGCGATGTCCGCCAACTGCGCGAGCGGCAGCGTGCCGTCGACGACGATATAAAATGCCACCGCCGCGTATAACGCGAGCGCCGCGACGGCACCGGGTGCAATGCTCAAGCGGGTCGTCCAAGGGCGCCCGCCGGTCGCCGGATCGCGAACAAAATTGCACAGCACGAGGTATGGAATGCCGGGCACCAGTGCCGCGAGCAAGATCCAGCCGGCGATCTCCGGCAGGGTTCCGGACAAAAACTGGATCGGCGCCCCGAACACGTTGCGCGCGACGATATCGACAACGGTGCCGACGCACATGGCCAGCGCGGCAAGCCAGACCGGCGCCGCCGTAATCCAGGCGAGCGCGCGCAATGCGGGGGGCATCGAGGGAAGGGAAAGGTCGGCCGATGGCGCATCGCCAACCGCCGCATTGCCGATGCTCATAAATTCCCCCGAGCAAACCGAAATATCGATCAGCGTAGCATGGTCGGCTGCAAGATGTCGCGGCGGGGCGGGTCGAAGCAACCGCTTGATCTGCCGCAAGACATCCGAGGCCCGGCGAGGCTAATCTTGATACATGTCGATTCGCCGTTCCCTGCGCCGCCTGTTCGGCCGCCCCTCGCTCGCCGCGCCGCGCGACGCCACGCCGCCGCGCCCGGATTTTTTCGATTTCGATCCGTTTCGCCGCAACGACCGGCCGGAACTTCGGGATGCGCCGCTGGCGGCGCTCCATTACGTCGTATTCGATACCGAAACCACAGGTCTGTATGCGGCGCGCGGCGATGCCGTCGTTTCGATCGGGGCCGTGCGCGCGGTCGGCGCACACATACGCGCCGCGGAAACGTTCGACCGGCTGGTCAACCCGCGCCGCAAGATTCCGCCCGCCTCGACGCGCATCCACGGCATCGACGATGCGATGGTACGCGAGGCGCCGGCCATGGAGGCGGTGCTGCCGGCGTTCCGCGATTTCGCCGGCGACGCGGTGCTGGTCGCGCACAACGCGGCGTTCGACCTGAATTTTCTCGCCCAGCACGAGACCGCAACCGGCGTGCGGCTGTCCAACCCGGTGCTCGACACGATGTTCCTGGCCGACCTGCTGTACGGCAAGGCCGGCGATCATTCGCTCGATGCGCTGGCGAAGCGATTCGGCGTCGAATTGGCGGCGCGGCACTCGGCGCTCGGCGACGCGCTGGCAACGGCGGAAGTGTTCGTTCGACTGCTCGACGGACTGGCGGCGCGCGGCATTGCCACGTTCGGCGAGGCCAGCGACGCAGCCCGGATGATGCCGAACCTGCGTTCGGCGACGGCGCGCTTCGCGCGCGCCTAGGCCGCGATGCGGCCCGGCCGATCGGCGATGGGCGGCGCCAGCGAAAGGATTCCGTCGGCATAGTTCAACGCACGGCTTTTCAGCGCCTTGGCGTCGAGCGCCGCGAGCAGCGGTTCGACGACATGAAGGCCGGTGATGCCGCAGGCTTCGTCGCCGGGCGCGGTACCGTCGTGCAGCAGCACAATCGCGCCCGGCGTGGCGCGGCGCGCAATCCGTGCGGCGGCGCGCACGCCGCGGCCGCGGTCGCGGCCGCCGGCGGTCCACAGCACGGTCGCCAATCCAAATGCGTTGGCGGCGCCGCCGATCAGCGGATTGCGCAGGCCGAGAGGTGGACGAAACATGGTCGGCGCCACGCCGACGGCGTCAACGACTGCGGCGCGGCATTTCTCGATATCCCGCGTCACGCGCGCGCGCGACCACAGCGCGTAACGGTAATCGTGGGTGTCGGAATGCAGCCCGATGGCGTGCCCTTCGGCCGCCATTCGACGCAGCAACGCCGGATGCCGCCGCGCATTTTGGCCGACCACGAAAAACGTCGCCTGCATGTCGCGCGCGGCGAGCAGATCGAGCACGCGCGGGGTGACCTCCGGATGCGGTCCGTCGTCGAAGGTCAGCGCCACGCCGCCGGCGTCGGCCGGCAGCCGCCACCAGACGTCGAAATACAGCTGCCCGCGCGGATGCCAGGCAGCAAACGCGTTGACGCCGGCAATCGCAGCAGCCGCCGCGGCATAAGCGCCGCCGCCCAAACTCGGCGCGAGCGCGTGGGCGGCGCCGAGCAGCGGCAGATCGATAAACAGGTGACTTCGCATGGCGGCCGGAAACCGAAATTTGTCTCGACTATCAAGTATATACGTAAGCGATGCGTCGGGCATCGCGTTCCCGCGCAAGCCGGGCCGCGGACTTATAATACGCCTTCGGTCATGCGCCCGCGCAGCTCGAGCCGGAACGCCCGGATCGCCCGCATCGCCTCGCGCAGCAGGCGGCGTTCGCGCGCCGGCAGAGCGGCCAGCTGCACATAGTTGCCGACCGGCCGGCCGGCGCGGAAATCGAGCATCTGCTGGCGCAGCAGCACGGCGGTGAGGATATCGAACGCCGCCAACAGATCGCCCAATCGGTCTGCCGGCAGCGCGCCCTTGGCGGCCAGCCCGCGCAGCCGCTCGACCGTCGAGGTCGCCGGGATCGCTTCGGCCAGCGCCAGCAGGCGCACGCCTTCAACCAGCGGCAAGGTGCCGCCGTATTTGAGGTTCAAGCGGCCGCGATCCGGGCCCGCGCGCGTTTCGGTGCGGAACCGCCCGAGCCATCCCAGCGCCACGTCGTGCTCGGCCTGAAGATCGTACATGTCGCGCAGGAAGGCGCGGTGTCCGGCCACCAGCGGCGTAACATGCGCGCGCAGCTCGTCGGCGAAACCGGGATTGCCGTAGACGCTGCGGAAATCGAAGAAGATATCCGCGAAACGGGCGCTGGCGCCGTAGCGCTGGCGCATCCAAGCCTGCATCTGCGCGCGCCATTGCGGGCGCGTCTTGCGCCACAGCGGGTTGACCGCCATCACATAGCCTTTGCACAGCGGAATGCCGACCGCATCGAGCAACGAAGTCATGCGTTCGGCCAGCGCGATGAACCAGCCGTCGATTCGGTCGTGTTCGGCATCAGGATAATCGTCGAGGATGAAGCCGTTGTCCTGATCGGGAAACAGGAAACTTTCGCCGCGGCCGCCCGAGCCCATGATCAGCACGCTGTAATCGACCGGGGCTGGGCCCCGCCCGGCTGCCGCCAGTTCGGCGGCGGTCAGGCGCAGGATGCGCCGGTAGATGTCGCCGTTGATATCGCTGAGCAGGGCCTGAATTTCCGGCGCCGGCACGTTTTCCGCGAATAGCGCCTCGGCCAGTCCGACCTGCGCCGCCTTGACGTGGCGCAGCCCGTCGACGCTGGAATCGTGACTGAGCCGATCGATCAGATCGAGCATGCGGCCGATGCTGGTGCCGTAAGCCTGATCGAGCGGCAGCAGGCCGATCACCTTGCCATGCTGCACCACCGGCATGTGGCGCAACTCGAGCCGGCGCATGCGCGCAATGGCTTCGTAGAGCGTCGCATCCGAACGAATCGTCTCGACCGGCGCGGACATGATCGTGGCAACCGGCGCGTCGGGCGGAACCGCGAACGCCGCGCGGCGCACGATATCCTGCTCGGTGACGATGCCGACCGGCGAGCCGTCCGGCGCCACCACGATTGCGGCGGACGCGCGCGCCTCGCGCATGCGGCGGACTGCATCCGCGCACGCAGCGTCCGGCGCGACCGTCACCGCCGGCGGCAGCGGGCGCTCGGCGACTCGATTGCGGAAGATGGCGCTGAGGGAATGCATCGCGGGACGCTCGCGCTACGACCATTGCCGCCGGCCGGCACGGCAGTCCGGCACCGATACGGCAGCTTCGCTCGGCCGCCGCCAGGATGGCGGCAGCGATTTGATTTCACTCGGCCGCCGCCAGGATGGCGGCGGCCAGGGCCTCGCGATCGAACTTTTCGGCCAGACCGCCGCAGCTGCGCACCATCATGAACTTCACGCCCGCTTCGACCGCCGGCTGATCCGGTTTGGCCAGCCGCGCATGGATCGGCACCGTCTTGAACAGGCGGCGTGCGCCGACCGTGGCGATGCGGGCGACGCCCAGCGGCGGCTTACCCTCGCGTTCGGCCAGCCGGGCCTTCAATTCCACGACCAGATCTTCGGGCCTGCTGGTCGCGCCCTCCGTGGGCGGCGCATTCTGCCGGACGACCGCGTCGAAGCATTTGACCAGCGCGGCGTGCCGGACGGCCGCGGGCAGTTCGGCCACGGGCGCCAGGAACTCGTCCAGGACCACCGCAATGTCGGCCAGGATGGCGACAAAGGCCTCCCAGCGGGCAACGTAATAGGCGACGTAAAACGGCCGGTCGCGCAGCAATTCGTGCAGCGGCAGCATGGTTTTGACGTTGCAGTAGCCGATCAGGCTCTTCTGCGAGATCAGCGCCGCGTGCGCGCTCAAAAACGTCTCGAGTTCGGCCAGCGTCGCGAATCGCCCCTTTGCGCGCCCCCGGCGCGACAGAAAGTTGAAATTTCCTAACAGGTTACCCAAATTCCGAACTCTTCGGGGACGGTTGCGAATAAATCTTAGGGTGTTATATTACGCGCAATAATAAAGAATAAGCAGAAACAAAAAGACGACCGAGTGGGAGGAGACGGAAGGGCTGTGGGAAGGCCCTGACGCTGCATCAGACAATCCGTTGTAGCCGGCGGTATCGGGCGCACGCCCGAATTTGCCGGTTTCGTGCGCCGCCGCGGGCAACCGTGACCGGCATGTCGCAACTGAGGGAACTGGGGAATTCAAGTGCCATGGCAAACCAAACTCTGACGCCCGAAAAGCGCCAGTCGTACTGGCGAAAGACATCCACCCTTATGTGGACCATCATGATCTTGTGGTTCATCTTCAGCTTCGGCGTTCATCTGTTCGCCACATCGCTGAACAAGATCGTCATTCTGGGTTTCCCGTTGGGCTTCTATATGGCGGCCCAGGGTTCGCTGGTCATCTTCGTCATCCTGTGCTTCTGGAACGCTCGCGCCCAGAACAAGATCGACGAAGAATTCGGCGTGGCCGAAGACTAATCCGCCAGGGAGGCAATCATGGCTAGCGGCACAAAGACGGGATTTATCAATAATCTCGGCAAGATCTACGGCGGCTACACAGGCGGGTTCATCGTTTTCACGATCATCCTGGCCTTTCTCGAGCGCGCCGGCGTTTCCAACCAAATCATCGGCTACGCCTTCGTCTTCCTGACGATCGGCGTGTACGCCTATATCGGCATTCTGTCGCGTACGATGGATCTGTCGGAGTATTACGTGGCCGGCCGCGCCGTGCCCGCGTTCTACAACGGCATGGCCACCGGCGCCGACTGGATGAGCGCGGCGTCGTTCATCTCCATGGCCGGCGGCCTGTACCTGGCCGGCTATAACGGCCTGGGCTACGTGCTCGGCTGGACCGGCGGCTACGTGCTGGTGGCGACGCTGCTAGCGCCGTACCTGCGCAAGTTCGGCCAGTTCACCGTGCCGGACTTCCTGGGCGTCCGCTACGAGGGCAACACCGCCCGGTTCTGCGGCGTGGTCGTGCTGTTCTGCGCCTCGTTCACCTACATCGTCGCGCAGACCTTCGGCATCGGCATCATCGCCTCGCGCTTCCTGGGACTACAGTTCGAGATCGCCATCTTCGTCGGCCTCGTCGGCATCCTGGTGTGCTCGATGCTGGGCGGCATGCGGGCGGTGACCTGGACCCAGGTGGCCCAGTACATCATCCTGATCATCGCCTACCTGGTCCCGGTCGTCTGGCTGTCGACCAAACTGTACGGCGTGCCGATCCCGGAACTGACCTACGGCAAGGCGCTGCAGGAAATCACCGCGCTCGAAGACAAGCTCGGCATCGTCAAGCACCACGTGGCGCCGTTCACCGACGCCAAAGGCGCGTTCAGCTGGACCGAGTTCCACAATTTCTGGGCGCTGGTCCTCTGTCTGATGGTCGGCACGGCATCCTTGCCGCACATCCTGATGCGCTACTTCACGACGCCGAGCGTACGTCAGGCGCGCGCGTCAGTCGGCTGGTCGATCTTCTTCATCTTCCTGCTGTACTTCACGGCGCCGGCCTACGCGGCGTTCGCGAAACTGGAGGTGTATCAGAACGTGATCGGTCAATCGATCTCGAGCCTGCCTGCCTGGGTGCAGAACTGGCAACAGGTCGGCGGCATGTTGACGATCAAGGATCTCAACGCCGACGGCATCCTGCAAGCCGCCGAATTCACCATCAACCAGGACATCATCGTCCTGTCGATGCCTGAAATCGCCGGCCTGCCGTATGTCATCTCCGGCCTGGTCGCGGCCGGTGGCCTCGCGGCGGCGCTCTCGACCGCCGACGGGTTGCTGCTGGCCATCGCCAACGCGCTCAGCCACGACGTCTACTACAAGATGATCGACAAGACCGCGAGCACGCGTCGCCGCCTGATCGTGGCCCGCGTCCTGCTCGTCGTCGTGGCGTTGCTGGCGGCGGCCGTCGCCAGCACCCGACCATCCGGCATCATCCAGATGGTCGCATGGGCGTTCTCGCTCGCTGCCGCCGGCTTGTTCGCACCTTTGGTGATGGGCATCTGGTGGAAGCGCACGACCAAGACGGGCGCCATCCTGGGCATGATATCCGGGTTCGGCGTCTGCCTGTTCTACCTGGTCATGACGCGGTACGCGCCGGAGACCTTCGAAGCGTGGTTCGGCACCAAACTGTGGTGGGGGATCCGCAACATCTCCTCCGCCCTGTTCGGCCTGCCGGTCGCCTTCGTGGTGACCTGGGTGGTCAGCCTGATGACCAAGGCACCGTCACAGGAAATGCAGGAGTTCGTCGACTCGATCCGCACGCCCGGTGGCGCCATCGCCTGGACCAAATCGTCGACCCACGAATAGTCGAACGATCGCTTGTTACGGACAGGGCTCGCCTCGGCGAGCCCTGTCTTTTTATGAACCGCGAGACGCCGGAACGTTGAACCATGGGCAAGGATATCTGGTGGTCGTACTGGTATTTTCACATTCCGAACTATGCGTTCGCGGTGGTCTTTTACACGCTGTGGGGCCGCTTCCTGCTCAGCCTGTTCCTGCCGCCGGACAGCAAGAACTACATCTTCCGGTGGTTCGTCCGCTTGACCGACTGGATCGTCAAGCCGGTGTCGTGGATCACGCCGCGCGTGCTGCCGCCCGTCCTGCTGCCGCCGATCGCGTCGTTCTGGATCGTCGTGCTGCGCGTGCTGTTCTACATGCTGATGTTCCAGGCCGGCTTGACGCCGCGCCCCAGCGCCCCGGCCAACTGAGCCGCTGAGCCACGCTATGACCATGCCATTCCCGCTCATCCTCGGCATCTGCGTCGTCAACGGCATCTTCTCGCCGTTCCTGAACATCGCGGTGCCGATCGCCAGCGTGCTGATGCCCGAGATATTCCCGAAATCGGCCGGCTGGGTGCTGTTTTTCTCCTCGCTGCTGGTCTCGTCCGCGACGCTGTTCGCCAGCGGCGTGCCGGCGGCGCTGTATGAGCGGCTGATCGACCGGAACCCGGAAAGCAAGGTTTCGATGTATATCTGGCTGGCCGGCTGCCTGCTGCTGACCCTGCCCGCGCTGCGCAACCTCAAGATGATTTGAACGCGCGTCCGCGTTGCCCGCCTCGTCGGCCGGATGTAGTCTTTGCGTCCAGGCGCAAGCAGTCTTTGAACGCGTCGCCGATTTTGGCCGTGCCGCAGCAATGGAACGGATTGCCAGGATTCGTCAGCTTGCCGACGTCTCGATCAGGCGGGCCTGCGGATTCGGCCTGATCGCCATCGTCACGGTGATGTTCGGCGTCTCCAGCGACCCGCGATTGTCGATTCGCGCGGGCGCCATCGGCGCCAGCCTGATCACGCTGGTCCTGCTCGCCAAGGCCGTGCGGGCACGTCGCAAACCCTACAAGGACACCGAGGTCTGGCTCATGCTGCCGGACGGTCACGGGCTGCCGGAAACCTCGGCGCAGCGCGTGATCGGCGGCATCCTGCGCGAGCGATACCTGTGGCATGCGACGCTGGCTGCGGTCGTCGCCCTGGTGCTGTGGCTTGTGGGCTTCGGCTGGTATCTCGTCGACTGGCTGCTGCGGGAAGATCCCCGATAACGCTTTACTTCCAAACTATCTTGGCAAACGGCCAATCTCCCGCTATTTTTCGAACTGAAATTAGAAAACAGCCGGAGATGTTCCATGGCCCTCAATCCGCCGTTCCGCGCCGATCACGTCGGCTCGCTGATCCGCCCGCCCGAGGTGATCGAGGCACGCCACAGGCTGCGCGACCGCAAGCTGACCGAGAGCGAGCTGCGCGTGATCGAGGACAAGGCGATCCGCGAAGTCGTCAAGCTGCAGGAGGATCTCGGCTTCCAGGTGGTGACCGACGGCGAATATCGCCGCGGCGCGTTCTTCAGCCATTTCGTCAAGACCGTCGACGGCATGACGGTCAAGGAAACGCCGTACACCTTCGCCAACGATTCGGGCGACCGGGCGCAGGCGTTCGCGCCCTACGCGCAAGGCAAGCTGAAACGCGCCAAGGGCATCACCACCGACGAATTCAAGTTCGTCCACGGCATCACCGACCGCGTCACCAAGGTCACCCTGCCCGCGCCGCCCTACGTGAATTTTCTCGGCGGCCGCGAGCGCGTCGACGCCAAGGCCTATCCGAACATGCGCGATTATTGGGCCGATCTGGCCGCGGTCTATCGCGAGGAATTGACCGAACTGGGCAAGCTCGGCTGCAAATACGTGCAGCTCGACGAGGTGCCGCTGGCGATGATGGAAGACCCCAAGATCAACGCCACCATCAAGAGCCTCGGCGAAGATCCGGACAAGCTGATCGATTCCTACATCGACACGATCGGCGAAGCGGTGCGCGACAAGCCCAAGGACATGATCGTCGGCCTGCATCTGTGCCGGGGCAATTACCGCGGCAAGTGGCTGGCGACCGGCGGCTACGGCCGCGTGGCCGAACGGCTGTTCGCGCTGCCCAACATCGAATCCTTCTTCCTGGAATACGATTCGCCGCGCGCCGGCGATTTCTCGCCGCTGCGCCATCTGCCCAAGGGCAAGATCGCCCTGCTCGGCCTGATCAGCAGCAAAACCTCGGCGATGGAAGACGAAACCGCGATCAAGAAGCGCATCGACGAGGCGGCCAAGCACGCGTCGCTCGATCGCCTCGGCCTGTGCCCGCAATGCGGCTTCGCGACCAACCTGACCGGCAGCCCGATGACCGTCGAGGACGAGAAGAAGAAGCTCGCCTTGGTGGTCAAGATCGCCGGCGACGTGTGGGGCAAATAGCGTCGCGCCGCGCGCCCAACTTGTCACCCCGGCCGGAGCGCAGCGCATAGCCGGGGTCCAGGATCGAACGGCTCGCCTGCGCTCAACCAGCCCTGGACCCCGGATCGGCGCGCCGCATGCGCGGCGCTTGTCCGGGGTGACAATTTTATTATACGTGGTCCCACTTCCGCCTTGTCACCCCGGCCGGAGCGCAGCGCAGAGCCGGGGTCCAGGATCGAACGGCTCGCCTGCGCTCAACCAGCCCTGGGCCCCGGATCGGCGCGCCGCATGCGCGGCGCTTGTCCGGGGTGACAATTTTATTATACGTGGTCCCACTTCCGCCTTGTCACCCCGGCCGGAGCGCAGCGCAGAGCCGGGGTCCAGGATCGAACGGCTCGCCTGCGCTCAACCAGCCCTGGGCCCCGGATCGGCGCGCCGCATGCGCGGCGCTTGTCCGGGGTGACAATATCTATACGCCCGACTTGTCGCCGCAGCCGCAAGCGCGGCGCTGAGTCCGGGCCAAGTCCGGGCTGACAAACGAGACAAAGTGCGGGCCGCGCCGACTACGTCCGCTTGTCGACGAATCGCGGTGCCTTGACGCTGGTCTCGAACTCGCGCGCGATCGTGCCGAGTTCCTGCACCACCACGTCGGGCGTCGATTCGAAGCGCTCTTTGATCGCGGTCGCAAGCGCGGGCGCCGCGGCGGCGCCGTCGACGCCGCGCTTCACTTCGACCACCACGCGCATAAGTTCCTGATCGTTGCGCGTGATCAGCTCGCATTTGAAATCGGCGATCTCGGGCCGGGCGAAGATGATATCCTCGAACTCGGTGTGGTTGACGTTGACGCCCTTGATCTTGAAGAAACCGGACGTCCGATGCGCATGCTTGAGGATCGGAAACACCGAGTACGGATCGCCGCGCCAGCGCTGCTGCCGCGTCAGGCTGACGAAATCGCCGCTCTTCCAGCGAATGAACGGCGTCACCGCGTTCGACCACAGGGTGGTCACCAGCAGGCTGCCGGCCTGCCCTTCCGGCACCGGATCGCCGGTCGCCTCGTCGATGACTTCCAGATAGTACATGTCGGTATAGGCGATCATGCCGCGGCCGACGCTGGTCGGGCCTTCGACCGCGATCATGGCGGCTTCGGTCATGCCGAAACTGTCGTACACGGTCGCCCCCCAGGCGCGCGCGATCTTGGCGCGCTTGGCGTCGGTCAATTGCTCGGCGCTGACCAGCACGGTGCTGACCGAACCCGCCGCCAGATCGATACCCCTTGCCTCGGCCAGATTGGCCAGATGCAGCGCGTAGCTGCTCATGCCGGCCCAGATCGTCGGCCGCAGCGATTGCAGCAGCTCGAGCTGCATGACCGACGGCGTGGTGTTGCCCGCGCCCGCCCATAGCGTCGCAAGCCCTTCCTGTTCGGCGCAGCGCGCCATCAGCGTGCCGACCGGATGAATGCCGAGCGGAAACGAGATGTGCACCATGTCGCGGCGCGAAGCCCCGATCACGCCCCAGGTGCGCTGGAATGCGGTCAGCGCGTAGCCCATGTCGGCCGCCGAGCGCGGGTAGAACACCGGCTGGCCGGTCGCCCCGCCCGAGCGCCAGACTTCGACGATATCCTCGCGCGGCAGCAGGCAGAACTGGTCGTTGAACTGCGCCGGCGAGAGCGTGCGCA